>UQZL01000006.1 GCA_900545605.1 uncultured Collinsella sp. | reverse complement strand
GGTTCCGAAACGCCTGCGGAGGGGAGAATCCCGTTGGGCGGGGACTATTCGTGATGCTTGATATCGCATTGCAGTATGGAAGCACGGATCATCTTCGCGATGGTCCGACCGGTTGATGGGCTAGGACGCGCATTCAGCAGGGAAGGGGATGGCTTTTAATGCCGCTTTTGGCTTATGCGTGCCGCGCTCCGCGTATGGCCATCCTGCGGTGCTAAAGCATTCTTGAAGTCTGCTAAGTGAATTCGTTTTAATCGTGCACGTGACCGTTTGCCCATGTCGCATAACAGGATTCAGTGTTGATTGCCCGTGTGATGACAGTGCGAGTTTCGGGGGGTGTGGCGTGAGCGGAGTCGCCGCGTTGTATAAGTCTGGCCGGCCCGACTGATGTGTCGATCTGTCGGACCGGCCGAGAATGGTGAAGAGATCTCGCTGTTGAATGAACGAATGTTACAAGCAGCTCTTCAAGGCGCTTTGGGCGTTGGCTGGGGCTGCGCAGTCAATCGCATGCAGTGATAGGCGAGGCGATGCTCGATGAGCCGGCGACTAGTTCTATGCTGCACTCGTCCCGGTGCCGTCGTTGTCTGCCGAGTACCAGAATGCGTAGGCCGCAACGACGGCATCATAGACGGCTGCGACTACGTTATCCACGACGGCTGCAAATTTGACCACAACGGGAACGGGGCCGGTTTTGGAATCCATCTTCTCTACTTCTGGGGTCTCGTACATGGGAACATCTCCTTAGAATTGTGACAGGACGCTCAGGTCGCCTAGATCATCGTCGATCAGGTCGATATAGAGGTCACCGTCCATATTGATGTCTGCAATCAACGATGAGATCTCTTCCATCTCGTCAATCGAGTGCATACGATTGGCCAACGCGGTAACAACGGGCTTATCCCAAACGGTAGCCATTCCGGCATCGTAGTATTCCTGAAGGCTGTGTTTGCGAACGTTTCCGATGATGAGAGGTATATAGGGGGATGCGACGATATCGCCATTGGCGTGGATGGCCACTTGGTCAAATTGCATTTGCAGTTGAGGGAATCTGACCAAGTGGTCGATGGGGTCGCCCCACTCAAGCATGAAGTAGCCTCGATAGTCCGGATCGTATCGAAGGTCGTTGATCGTGTTGACTAGCCAACGGTATTGATTATTCGAAGGGCGAATCGTGCGGTTTCTTCGGGCTCTACCGAGGAGCATGAGCGGCTGAACTCTAAGGTCAATTCGGTCAGTTCTACCCGACGATTTCAGCTTGTCTCGAAGTATCGTGCAAACTGGTTTGAAATCGTCGACATTGAACGATGTCGGACAAAAGGCAATTGAAAGGTGCAGTGAGGTTTCGTTCAGCGTGATATCGATGACGTCGAGCACCCGGTCGTATAATTCCGAGAGTCCTCGCATATGTTCGTGAGAATCGCGTAGGCCATCGAGGCTAAACTGTATGCCGTTTAAACCGGCGCGTTCGAGCTCATGCAAAGTATTTGAGTTTGCGAGCAGACCGTTTGACACGAGGTTGCATTTGACGCCAGATGCGCTGAGCCGCCGCAAGGATTCGATGACAAGGAATGGACTGGAGTGATGGCGATGTCGGACGTTGTGGTTCCAATGGTTGAGTCATGCCTGCTGCTGGTGTTCGGAATAATGATGTATCGAGGCAAGCTCACGGGATTGCTTGCCGGAATGTCATTGCTATCGGGAGAGCGTTTAGAGGAGGCAAAGCGGACGGCCGAGACTCTAGGTGTAAACCGAATGATGGGGGTGGCTATAGTTTTCTCCGCAATATGCCTTTTTCTCTCGTCCCTTTTTCCGGACAAAAGGGCTATTTTCGGCCTGATGGTGGCTGCCGTTATAATCTCCGCGCTTGCCTATGCAAATAGGGGGCCTATTCGTATGTATATAAAGGCGAAATGGGATCCTGGGCACCGCAACCCGCGATAATGTCTTGAGTAAGAATTCACAACAAGGGATATATGGGAGCGATTAAGCGGCGAACAAATTCAGTTTTGGATAAAAGGCCGCTTGATGGGAGCTGGCATGTTTAAGAAGACGGTTCACGAGTTGTTTCGGTGTAAAGGGTCACGGCTTTTCGTGATTCTCATGTTGGTTAATTTCGCTCTCTCGTGCGTCATGCCCGCCTTAAACGGTGGATTTGTAGACTTTCTCGTGACGAATAGGGACCCATCTCGCGTCGTGTGGTTTGCGGCTTTTGTTGCGGGCATAGGGATATCTGCTTCCTTCATGTCGTATGCGATGGGCGTGAACGTATCGCGCGTCATCTTGGAGATGACGATGAGGCTGATGGGAGCCACGTGTGAGTCGTTTGAACGGGGACCCTTGGAAAAGGGGGAACAGGCGGATCCATCCTATACAACGCAGAGGGTATATGCGGATTCGAATGCGGTGTCATCGTTTGTCGTGAACAACTTCCTGACAATCGGGCTTAACATCGTTCTGGTTGTGTTGATATGCATCATCCTGTTTTCGATCAATCCGATGTTCCTGGTGTTAAGCGTATGTTCGCTTGGTGCGTACTTCATTTTATTCAGGGCGTTGAAAAAGCCGTTGTACAACAGCTCGCTTGCGAACAAGGAGGGGTTGAGCAAGCTTTTCGCGTCCGTGAGCGGCGAGCTGTCGCAGTTGTTTGACATTAAGTGCGATGGCGCATATGACCAGAGCGCTCGGACGCTCAAAGGGGTATTCGAGGGGTACTACCCGATTTACATGAAAGCAAGTAGGGTCTCGAATCTGGCCACATCAAGCGACGGCCTGATCTCGTCTGTGTTTCGGGGGGCACTGCTCGTGATCTCCGGGATGGAAATATTGAGCGGAAGAATGAGCTTAGGCGAGTTCACAATGGTAAACTCGTATTACTCGATGGCGTTCGGATGCTTCAAGTATTTTTTGAATTATTTCAAATCGTATCAGGACGCAAGGGCCTCGTTCGACCGATTGGGGGCTCTGACGGAGGACGCCGAGGACCGCGGCACCCTCACGGTTGGGCACGTGGAGAGCATATCGTTGTCCAACATCGCGTACCGATACGCGGGAAAGCCCTACTTGTACCGCGACCTCTCCGTGGAGGTGGAGGAAGGAAAAACCTATGCCATTACCGGGCCGAACGGATGCGGAAAAAGCACGTTTCTGAAGGTGCTCCTTGGACTATATTCTACTGGGGGACATCGGGCTTTGGGGTCGGTGCCATATGAAGAGCTCGATATGGAGACGATCCGACGGGACCTGTTTACGGTGTGCCCGCAAAAGCTCTTTATTCCGAACGAAACGGTGGAGAATTACCTTGAGAGGACGTCGATTCGGGGATCGAGCGAAAACCTCCGAGAGCTTGTGCCGAGTTTCTATCGAACCGTCGAATCGTTAAAAGGCAAGAATTGTAGAGACCTTTCTGGTGGAGAGTATCGAAAGCTAAGGATATTCGCAGCACTTCGCAGGCAGCCGGAAGTGCTTGTGTTCGATGAACCAACGAACGATTTAGATGAAGAAAGCCGTCGGGAGTTCACGGAGTATATTCATCGAAATCCCTTCGATCAGCTAATTCTTGTTGTAAGCCATGATCGGGATTTGATTTCAGCATGCGATAGGAAGCTGGATTTGGATTTCGATCCGAAAAATGGGCAATGCTGATGGGAAACGCTTAGAGTTCGGGCTTGCGCGTAATGGAGTAATCTTTCCTCTTATCGAAAATCGTTACAATATAAGAAAAACAGTAAGCAAGAAGAAATGGCTCGGGGAAGAGCTCGCTGCTGTCAGTGATATTGGGTCTATATCCAGATAACACGGAAGGGGCCGTCCTCTACAACGGGGTATCACAGCGTCGCATCGACCGATACGCATTGCGGCGGTGCCGAGTTGGCATTACGGAGCAAGAGCCCCCTATTGTTGGGGGGGACGATCCTCGATAATCTTACGACGCTGCTTTCTGATGATTTCGAGGCCGACAAACTGAATCGGATGCTTGCCATATTGGGGTTAGACAAAATGATTGCCGCTGCGGAGAACGGGGCGGCAGCGATGCTTGGCAGCAAGAAAGGAGGGGTGTCCGGCGGGGAGAAGCAGAACATCGCAATTGTGCGGCAGATGTTGAAATCGCCGGACGTCATGTTGTTTCTTGAGTCAACTTCAGCGCTTGATGCGAAGAGCCGGAGCGCGCTAATTAAATTGCTTCATGAGGTTAAGAGAGACCATATTGTAATTGTTGTCACTCATGACGAAGAGATGCTTGCGGCTTGCGACGAGGTCATTCCGATGCCCGGATGCTTATCGGGACGTGGCGTTGAAGGCCCAGAAGATCGAAATGGCGTGGGTGTTGGGTAAGTCCCTACGCGTACGACGTTGGGTTTCTGATCTTCATCGTCCTGCAAAGAAGGCTTTGTAACACGTTTCCCCTGGGAGGCCCCTTTTGTCCGTAGTGGCAAAGAGGGGCTTTTTCGTTTCCCTCTTGCGGCGGAGGGGGACACCATGCGCCTATACAGGACGACCTGCGCGCTTTCGTCGGATGACGGGCTATGTGTCGAGATGGGGGTCTCGGGTGGAGGCCGCGTCGCGGTCGCGGTCGGCCAGCGACCATCGGTACGGCTCAATCGTATTACCAGAACTAGTAAGGAGCCGCCCTTTCGGACGACTCAAACTGTAATGGGGCTTTTTTAGCTACCCCGGCCGTTACTCCGCCAAAGCATTCGCGCTATCTGCCGGGGTGGCTAAAATAGCCCCGTCCCAAATTAGCTACTCTGACCAAAATCCCTGGGACAAATACTTCTGATAGATTTTGTCTTTCTTGGCTATTGCGTAGTTTAAGAGATTCCATTCCAATAATTACAGCTTTTTGCTAAAGCGCTTTAGCAGTTTATACCGCTTTTGACCTGCGACTACGTTGTACTGGTATCTTCATAAGGTAACCACCTTTACCTACCGTTTACCGCCAGTTTTAGCACGTTTACCAAACCGCGCAGCCTCTGCTCAAGCCCGCCCAAAACCCGCCGTATAGTTCCCTCACGGTCCGCATCCGGCGGGTCGATTCGTTACCACGGTCGTGTGTGCGAACACATAGAAGGGGAAGTATCGTGAGCGATTGCAAGAGGGTTTACCGTTTTGGAACCGACGCCCAGGGCACTTGTGTCACCGAGGGCGACAAGTCTATGAACTTTGTGCTTGGCGGCAAGGGCGCTAACCTTGCCGAGATGAGCCGTATCGGCCTGCCGGTCCCCGGTGGCTTTACCATTACCTGCCAGACCTGCGTTGAGTACTCCGGTGCCGGCAATGTTTGGCCTGCCGGCGCGCTTGACGAGATCGTTGCCGCCGAGGCCGACCTCGAAGCCCGCTGCGGCAAGAAGCTCGGAGATGCCAACGATCCGCTGCTCGTCTCGGTGCGCTCTGGCGCTCCGTTCTCCATGCCCGGCATGATGGACACGGTCCTCAATCTGGGCCTCAACGACGATTCCGTCCTGGGCCTCATCGCCCAGACGCAGAACCCGCGCTTTGCTTGGGACAGCTATCGCCGCTTTATCCAGATGTTCTCCAACGTCGTCATGGGCGTCGACGCCGACCTGTTCGAGAACGCCCTGACCCAGGCCCGCCTGGTTGCCGGCGTCCGCGTCGATTCCGAGCTTTCGGCCGAGGACCTGCAGGAGCTCGTCGAGACCTTCAAGGGCATCTTCTCCGCCAACGTCGAGGCCGCCCTGTACCCCGAGCTCGAGGTCGCCGATGGTAAGCCCGTCTTTCCGCACGATCCGGAGCTCCAGCTTCGCCTTGCCATCCAGGCCGTCTTTGGCAGCTGGATGAACGAGCGCGCCTGCATTTACCGCAAGCAGCACGGCATCTCCGACGAGCTCGGCACCGCCGTCAACGTCCAGGCCATGGCTTTTGGCAACAAGGGCGAGACCTCTGCGACCGGCGTCGCCTTCACCCGCAACCCGGCCGACGGCACCAAGGAGTTCTACGGCGACTTTCTGGTCAACGCCCAGGGCGAGGACGTCGTCGCCGGCATTCGCAACACCGAGCCCATCGCCGATCTCAAGACCACTCCGGGGCTTGAGTCCGCAGGCGAGGAGCTCGAGCGCGTGTTCCTGACGCTCGAGGATCACTATCGCGACATGTGCGACATCGAGTTCACCATCGAGCAGGGCAAGCTCTGGATGCTCCAGACCCGCGTGGGCAAGCGAACCGCCACCGCCGCCCTGCGCATCGCCATCGAGATGGTCGAGGAGGGCCTCATCACCCGCGAGGAGGCCGTGGGCCGCATCGATCCTGCGCAGCTCGATCAGCTCCTGCACCCGCAGTTCGACTCCTCCAAGAAGTACGAGGCGCTCGCGACCGGTCTTAACGCCAGCCCCGGTGCCGCCGTGGGCGAGGTCGTGTTCTCGAGCGACGACGCCGTCGCGCGTTCCGCCGAGGGCCACAAGGTCATCCTGGTCCGTTGGGAGACCAACCCTGACGACCTGAAGGGCATGGTTGCCGCCGAGGGCATCCTGACGAGCCACGGTGGCAAGACGAGCCATGCCGCCGTTATCGCCCGCGGCATGGGTACGCCCTGCGTCTGCGGTGTCGAGCGCTTCCATATCGACGCGGCCGAGAAGGTCGTGCGTATCGAGGGTAGCGATCGCGTACTGCACGAGGGCGACATCATCTCCATCGACGGTACCCAGGGCATCGTTGTCGACGGCGCCGTTGACTTGGTCTCCGCCGAGCTTACTGGTGACCTGGACACTATCCTGTCCTGGGCCGATGAGATTCGTCTGGATGAGACCTGCGGCCACGCCAACCACGTGCGCGTCAACGCCGACAACCCCGAGGACGCCGAGCTCGCGCTCGAGTTTGGCGCCGAGGCCATCGGCCTGTGCCGCACCGAGCATATGTTCCTGGGCGATCGCAAGAACATCATCCAGAGCTTCATCCTGTCCGATGACGAGGCCGTGAAGCAGCAGGCCTTGGCCGATCTGCTCAAGGTCCAGACCGAGGACTTCCTGGCCATGTTTAAGACCATGACCGGCCGCGACGTGGTCGTTCGCCTGATCGATCCGCCGCTTCACGAGTTCCTGGACGATCCCCGCGAGCTCGAGGTCGCCATCACCAAGAAGGAGGCTGCTGGCGCTCCCGAGGAGGAGCTCGCCGCCCTGCGTGCCCGCCTGCGTCGCATCGACGGCATGGTCGAGTCCAACCCCATGCTCGGCCTGCGCGGTGTGCGTCTGTCAGTCGTCTTCGGTGACCTGCCGCTCATGCAGGTCCGTGCCGTGGCAACGGCTGCCGCTCGCCTTATCAAGGAAGGCGTCGACCCGCGCCCCGAGATCATGGTTCCGCTCGTTTCCATCACGGCCGAGCATGTCCAGACCCGCGAGGTCATCGAGCGCGTGATCGCCGAGGTTTCCGCCGAGGAGGGCGTCGAGCTCAACATTCCTGTGGGTACGATGCTCGAGCTGCCGCGCGCCTGCATGGTCGCCGACGAGATCGCCCAGCACGCCGATTTCTTCTGCTTTGGCACCAACGACCTCACGCAGACGACCTTCGGCTTCTCCCGCGACGATGCCGAGGCCAAGTTCATCCCGCTGTACCTGCACAAGAAGATCTTGAAGGAGAACCCCTTCGAGACCATCGACACGGCGGTGCTCGAGCTGGTGCGCATGGCAGTCGAGAAGGGCCGTGCCACCAATCCCGGTATGCACTTTGGCGTATGCGGCGAGCACGGCGGCGACCCCAAGTCCATCAAGGGCCTGTTCAACGTGGCCGACGTGGATTACGTATCCTGTTCGCCCTACCGCGTGCCGCTCGCGCGTCTTGCTGCGGCCCAGGCCAAGCTCGAGGCCAAGCGTAACGCCTAAGGTCTTGCGTTTCCGCGCGTAACGTAGCCCCCCCCCTTCATGCCGCCCGTCTCATTCGTGAGGCGGGCGGTTATCATGTGCGGGTTTTGTCTTTTTGTCTGCGTAAAAAATAGTTCTTGCAGCGCAAACCTGCGCGTGTATACTCGAATGCGTTTGTTCAACTACGTGCCGGCCAAGGTGGTACGGCACCTCTAGAAGAGTAAGGAATTGCACATGGATTACATCCGCGCAATCGAGCGTCAGCAGATCCGCGAGGACATCCCGCAGGTCCGCGTTGCCGACAACGTCAAGGTTCACTACCGCATTAAGGAAGGCGACCGCGAGCGCATCCAGGTTTTCCAGGGTGACGTCATCCGCATGGCCGGCGCCGGTGCCCGTGAGACCTTCACCGTCCGCAAGATTTCCTTCGGTGTCGGTGTTGAGCGTACCTTCCCGCTTCACAGCCCCAAGATCGCCAAGCTCGAGGTCGTCCGTCATGGTCGCGTCCGTCGCGCCAAGCTGTACTACCTCCGCGACAAGGTGGGCAAGGCTGCTCGCATCCCCGAGAAGCGCTAAGAAGATCGCAGCGTCTGTCCACTCGTTTGGACAAAAGGGTCACCTTCGGGTGGCCCTTCTTTTTATCTGATTTGCATGCAAGGAGGCCCCGATATGGCCAACATGACGAGCTCGGTTTCGGCATCGCAGGTTGCCGGCGAGCTGGCGAGCGCCACGTTTGAGGAGATTCCCGCCCTCGTGGAGCATTATCGTGAGGATCCGCGCCAGCAAGTGATCAAGGCTTGCGAGCGTGCTCTTAAGCGCCATAACAAGGAACTTGCCGAGCGCGAGCGCGTCAACGGCATGTACGAGCTGATGTACGAGCTCGGTGGGGATGGCGTGGTCGTGGGTGTCGACGAGGTGGGTCGCGGCTCGGTGGCCGGTCCTTTGACGGTGTGCGCCGTGTGTCTTCCCATGGAGCCGCGCGTCTGGGGCATCAATGATTCCAAAAAGCTCACGCCGGCGCGCCGCGAGCTGCTCTCGGTGAAGATTGCCGAGGTCGCGACGGCGATTGGTTTTTGCCATATCGCGCCTGCGGATATCGATGATATGGGCATGGCCCGCGCCATCCGCGCTGCCGTCGCGGGCGCCGTGGCCGATACGGGGCTCGAGCCCGATTGCGTGCTTATGGACGGTAACCCCCTGGGTGCCGTTCCCAACGAGCGCGACGTGGTGAAGGGCGATGCCAAAATCGCCTGTATCGCCGCGGCGTCCATCATGGCCAAGGTCACGCGTGACGAGATGATGGTCGAGTACGACGCCGAGTACCCCGAGTATCATTTGGCCGAGTCGAAGGGCTACGCAAGCCCCGAGCACATCGAGGCGATTCGCAAACACGGACTTTGTCCGCTGCATCGTGTGAGCTTTTGCGGAAACTTTCTGCAGACTGAGCGTCTTTTCTAGGTCAATTGTGGAGACAGGGATCTCTGGCGTTTTATAAACCTGCTGGTAGCGGGCCGTGTGCAACGTGATTGTTGCGTACGGCCCGTTTTTTGTCGGCATTTGGTCAGCTTTTGGTTTGCTTCCGGTACTTACCCGCATGAAAGGTGCCCTCATCATCGGGGCAATGCAGTGTGCGGGAAAGGAGACCCCATGTGTGCCACAAGCAAAAAGAGCAAGACGCAGCAACTCAAGGAGCGCTGGGAAGACGGCGAGCTCGACTGCGGGGCGATTACGCCCGAGTTTATTAAGGGGCTCAGTCCCCGCGAGCTCGGCATGCTGGGCGAGCTGATCACCATCGATTACTTTAACGAGCGTGGATACACCTTGTTGGAGCAGGGCTATCGTTGCATTGAGGGCGAAGCCGATCTGGTGCTGCTCGATGAGCTCGACGATGTCGTGGTGATGGCCGAGGTCAAGACGAGACGCGTCGCTCTGGATTGCAGCACGCGGGTCTTTCCCGAGGAGGCCGTGGACGCCCGAAAGCAGCGTCGGTATCGCCGTATCGCAAGTTGCTATCTCATGGAGCACTATCCGCTCAGGTTGATTCGCTTCGATGCCGTGGGCGTCACCATCCGCGGCGGGCATATCGCCGAGATCGAGCACCAGTACAATGCGTTCGATTGGCAGGTGTCGTGATGGCGTTCGAGACGTTTGCCGTACACGCGGCCTGCATCCGCGGCGTCGAGGCAATTCACGTCACGGTCGAGGTCTCGCTTGCCGGTGGCGTTCCGGGCATCCAGATGCTCGGCATTCCGAGTATGGAGGTGATGGAGTCACGCGGTCGTATTCGCTGCGCGATGCGCTCCGCCGGGTTCGAGATCCCGCGCTCGGGCATTACCGTTAACCTGGCACCCGGCGATATCCGCAAGACCGGTAGCGGCTTTGACCTGCCCATCGCCATCGCGGTTCTAGCGGCCGATGAGCAGATTCCCCGTGACAACCTCGATCGCTGCCTTATCGCAGGTGAGCTTGGTCTGGACGGTACGGTGCTTCCCGTCAAGGGCGAGGTGGCGTTTCAGCTATTGGCTCGCGACATGGGGCTGTCTTTTATCGCCGGCAGGTCCGACCAGCATGTGCCACTCGCGGGCGTGGATTGCGGCTTTATCGATCATTTGTCTCAGCTTGCTCATGGTATGGGCGATGCCGCGCGGCACTACCTGGATTCTGAAGGGCCTGAGGCGACCTTTGAGCCCGAGCTCGACTATGCCGACGTGCTGGGGCAGGAGGTTGCCAAACGCGGCATGGCGCTTGCGGCGGCAGGAGAACTCGGCTTGCTCATGATTGGGTCCCCGGGATCGGGCAAGACGATGCTCGCACGTCGTATGACCGGCATCCTGCCCGAGCTTTCTGTTGAGGATCAACAGGAGGCGCTGTGCATCCATTCGGTTTTGGGTGAGAACATTGATGGCTTGTTGGCGGGGCACCGGCCCTTCCGCAGTCCCCATCACAGTATTTCGACCGCAGGCCTTATCGGCGGTGGGCGCCCGGTGCACCCGGGTGAGATCAGCCTTGCTCATGGCGGTGTGCTCTTTTTGGACGAGCTTGCCGAGTTTCCCACGGGTGTGCTGCAGACGCTGCGTCAGCCCATCGAACGTGGCTATGTGAGGATCGTACGCGTCGACGGGGCCTTTACCTTCCCGTCGCGCTTTCAACTGCTGGCTGCGAGCAATCCCTGCCCCTGCGGCTTTTTGGGCGATCGCGAGGTGCCGTGTCGCTGCTCGGCGGCGATGGTGGAGCGCTATCGGGCAAAGCTGCGCGGTCCTTTGGCCGACCGTATCGACATGATGATCGATGTGACCCGTCCCGACCCCCAGGTGATTATCGAGGGCGCGGAGGGTATGTCGTCGGCCGAGTTACGTGACTACGTTGTGCGCGGTCGCGCCTTTCGCGCCTGGCGCGAGTCCCGTATGGACGATGCGGATGCCGAGGCCGAGGATGACGAGACACGGTCCATTGACGGCGTCGTTTCGACCTTTGAGCTCGATGATGCGGCGGAGAAGTGTGTGCTCGGTCTGTCCAAACGCACACATCTCACAGGGCGCGGCATCGTGCGCCTGGTTCGCATTGCGCGCACGATCGCAGATGTCGCCGAGAGCGAACAAGTGACGCAGGACCACGTGCTCGAGGCGGCGATGTACCAGGGAAGGAGGGACCAATGATGGCCGAGGGGACCTTCGAGCTGCATCCAGGTGACGCGTTGTATCCCGAGACCGTTTTGGAGCTTTCTGATGTACCTCAGACGCTCTATGTGCGCGGCAACCCCGAGGCGCTTTCGACGCCCGCGCTCTCCATCATCGGTGCGCGAAAGGCCTCGCCGTATGGTCTTGCCGTGGCAGAGCTTGCGGCAAAGGTTGCGGTCGAGGCGGGAGTGACGGTAGTTTCGGGCGGTGCGGTCGGTTGTGACCAGGCCTCGGGTTGGGCTGCGGTCAACGCCGGCGGCAAACACGTTGTGGTGCTGGGGACGGGCGCCGACGTGGTCTACCCGCGTTCGAGCGCGGGGCTGATTACGCGCACGCTTGATACGGGTGGCGCGGTCGTGTCGATCTCTCCGTGGGGCATGGGTCCGCGCAAGTTCGCCTTTCCGCGCCGCAATCGCGTAATCGCGGCCCTGTCGCAAGCCCTCTTTGTATCCGAGGCGGGTATGCCTTCTGGGACGTTTTCTACAGCCGAGGCTGCTATGGATTTGGGGCGCGAACTTCTTGCCGTGCCGGGGTCGATCCTATCGCCCGAGTCGCGTGGCACGAATTACCTCATTGCGAACGGTGCCTGCTGCATTGTCGACGAGGAGTCCATCGAGATGGCAATCTCACGCATCTACGGCACCCTGCGCTACTCGCGCCCCGATGCTCCCGGCATTGCCGACCTGGATCCAACGCAGCAAACTGTGATGCATGCGCTCATTGCCTCTCCGCTCAAGGTCGACGACATCGCGGCGCTCGTCTCGCTCGATGCTGTCGGCGTACTCAAACTCTTGGGTTCGCTTGAGCTCGAGGGCCTTATCGAGCGCATGATGGATGGAAGGTATGCGCCCTCCAAGTTTGCCCTTCACGCCCAGACGCCCTTCGGTCACAATGGAAAACGTGTCAATTAGAAAGGTGTTTGCAGATGCAGTTCGATCAGGTGACGGTTATCGGTGGCGGTCTGGCGGGTTCGGAATGCGCGATTCAGCTGGCAGACCGCGGGTTTGCCGTAAAGCTGTGCGAGATGCGCCCCCAGGTGAGCTCCCCGGCCCATCATACCGATCACCTGGCAGAGCTCGTCTGCTCCAATTCGTTTAAGTCGACCCGTCCGGATTCCGCGGCTGGTTTGCTGAAGGCCGAGCTTGAGCGCATGGGTTCAGTCCTGCTCGATTGCGCCCATCGCGCGGCTGTTCCCGCCGGCGGTGCCCTGGCGGTCGACCGCGTCAAGTTTTCCGAGCTTGTCGAGGCCGAGGTTGCCGCTCGTCCCAATATCGAGGTCGTGCACGGCGAGGTCACGCAGATTCCCGAGGGTCACGTGGTCATTGCCGCGGGCCCGCTGTGTTCACCGGCGCTGAGCGAAGAGGTTATGAAGCTCGTCGGTGGCGATGCCCTGGCATTCTTCGATGCCGCGGCGCCGATCGTCGATGCCTCCACGCTCGATATGGACGTGCTGTTCTCGCAGTCGCGCTACGAGGAGCAGGGGAGCGGCGACTATCTCAACGCTCCGCTCAACAAGGAGGAGTACGAGGCCTTTATCGAGGCGCTTACCACGGCCGACCGCGTGGTGCTCAAAGACTTTGAGGGCGGCGATTTGTTCCAGGCCTGCCAGCCTGCCGAGGAAGTTGCGCGCACCGGCAAGGACGCCATTCGCTTTGGCGCCATGAAGCCCGTCGGCCTCACCGACCCGCGTACCGGACGTCGCCCCTGGGCGGCGATTCAGCTGCGTGCCGAGAACAAGGAGAAGACCGCCTATAACCTGGTGGGCTTCCAGACCAACTTGACCTTTGGCGAGCAGAAGCGCGTCTTCCATATGGTGCCGGGCCTGGAGAACGCTGAGTTCTTCCGCTACGGTGTCATGCACCGCAATACCTTTGTCGACGCCCCTCACGTGCTCGATAGCACCTTTGCCGTGCCCGGTACCGGCGTGCGCCTGGCCGGTCAGATCACCGGCACCGAGGGGTACATGGAAGCCGTGGCGACAGGTCTGCTCGCGGCGCTCAACACCTATGCCGAGGCTATCGGTGCCGCGGGCGTCGAGTTGCCGCGTGTGGGCGCCCTGGGTGCGCTCGTGGGCTATGCGACCGATCCTGCCACCGTGGGCTATCAGCCTATGCATGTCAACTTTGGCCTGGTGCCGCCACTCGAGGACGGTAAGCGCCGCAGCAAGCGCGACCGCTATCAGGCCTATGCGGACCGTGCGCTCGAGGCCCTCGATGCCTACTTGGCCACGCGTTCCGACTTGTTTGGAGGCGACCGGTCATAGCCTTTGACCTGTACGACACCGTCGACTCTTTTATCGCCTATATCGCACGCGTCGAGGGGCTTTCTCCCAACACGGTGACGGCCTATGGCTCGAGGCTAGAGCGCTTTGCTGCCTGGTGCGAGCGCGAGGATATTGATGCTTTCGCTGCCGACGTGCGCACCATTCGTCGCTATCTTGCCGAGCTTTCGCGTGAGCAGGTGGCTCCCCGAACGCTTGCGGCGCACCTGTCGGCTATTCGATCTCTCTATCGCTGGATGGCTGCCGAGGGGATTGTCGAGGGCGATGCGGTCTCGGCGATCGCGTCGCCCAAGCTGCCGCGTGACCTGCCGGGCGTCCTTACGACCCAGCAGGTCGAGGCGCTGCTCAAGACGCCTGATACCTCAACACCCGCGGGACTGCGCGATGCGGCGATGCTCGAGTTGCTCTATGCCTCGGGTGCCCGCATCTCAGAGCTTGCGGCGCTCAATGTGGAATCCATCTCATGGTCCGAGCGCACGCTGCGCCTGTGGGGCAAGGGAAGCAAGGAGCGCATCGTTCCTCTGTATCGTCGTGCGCTCGATGTGACGCGTCTCTATATTGAAGAGGGGAGGCCGGAGTTGCTCGCTCGGGCAAAGCGCCGCGACCTCGCTACCGGGCCGCATCCGCTGCTTATATCGGCGCGCGGCAATCGCATGAGCGCCGCGATGCTCCGGCGGCGGTTCCATACGCTGGCGACGCTCGCCGGCATTCCGGCCGACATCGCCCCGCATGCGATGCGCCATACCTTTGCGACCGACTTGCTCGAGGGCGGTGCGGACCTGCGCTCGGTTCAAGAGCTGCTAGGTCATGCGAGCCTGTCCACGACGCAGATCTACACGCATCTCACACCCGATCGGCTTAAGCGGGCTGTGGCTCAAGCCCATCCCCGCGGCGAATAGTGGCTGGCACGTCCCGCGCCGCACTCAGGTGTGTGGTTTTGATTGCGGGTTGGCAGGAAGAGGCATTCCTGCTATCATTCATCGGGTTGCTTCACGGCAACATGTTTTTATCACGCACGCGCGGCTACTTCATACCGTGGTGCCCGGGCTTTGGTAGCACATGTCCGGGTTGGTTTTGGAGGATGACCCCGCGCGGAGGCAAACCACAGGAGGTTTAACATGGCTACCAAGATTAATATCCGCACCCTGCTCGAGGCCGGCTGCCACTTCGGTCACCAGACCCGTCGCTGGAACCCCAAGATGAAGCCGTTCATCTTCGGTGAGCGCAACGGCATCTACATCCTCGACCTCAAGCAGACCATCCTCGACGCCGACCAGGCCTACACCTTCGTCAAGAACGTCGCCAAGGGTGGCAACGTGCTGTTCGTCGGCACCAAGAAGCAGGCTCAGGAGGCCGTCAAGAACGCTGCTGAGCGCGCCAACATGCCTTACATCAACCAGCGTTGGCTCGGCGGTATGCTGACCAACTTCGTCACCATCCGCTCCCGCATCAACCGCATGGAGGAGCTCGAGGCCATGGTCGAGGACGGCCGCATGGCTGTTCTGCCCAAGAAGGAGCAGGCTGTTCTCGGCAAGGAGCTCACTAAGCTCCAGACCAACCTCGGTGGCGCCCGCGACATGAAGGGTCTGCCCCAGGCTCTCTTCGTCATCGACACCAAGCGCGAGGAGAACGCCATCAAGGAGGCCCAGCGCCTGAACATCCCCGTCGTCGCCCTGATCGACACCAACTCCGATCCCGACGAGGTCGAGTACGGCATCCCCTGCAACGATGACGCTATCTCCGCTGTCACCCTTATGTGCGAGCTCATGGCTGACGCCTGCCTCGCTGGCTCCGGCAAGGAGCAGGTCTCCGAGGCCGAGATGGCCGCTGAGCCCAAGGCCGAGTAAATCAGTCTTAGTTAATTCTTTTTCATCTCTTTGAAAGGAACCACAATGGCCCAGATTACCGCCGCTATGGTCAAGCAGCTCCGCGAGATGACCGACTCCCCGATGATGGAGTGCAAGAAGGCTCTCGTCGAGGCTGACGGCGACATGGACGCCGCTGTCGACGTTCTGCGTAAGAACGGCCTTGCCAAGGCCGCCAAGAAGGCTGGCCGTGAGACCAACGAGGGCGCTGTCGCCGCGTTCGTCTCCGAGGATGGCAAGACCGGCGCTCTGCTCGAGCTCTCCTGCGAGACCGACTTCGTTGGCTCCAACGCCAAGTTCACCGGCTTTGCTTCCAAGGTCGCTGAGGTTGTCGCTACCACCGAGCCTGCTGACGTCGACGCTCTGCTTGAGAAGCCGATGGGCGAGGAGACCGTTTCCTCCGAGCTCACCGAGATGATTCACATCATGGGCGAGAACATGAAGATCTCCCGCTTCGCCGCCCGTAAGGCCGAGAACGGCGCTCTCGCTTCTTACATCCACATGGGTGGTAAGATCGGCGTCCTCGTCGAGTTTGCTTTCGAGAAGGCCGAGACCGCTCAGGCTGAGTCCTTCAAGACCTTCGCTCACGACGTTGCCCTTCAGGTTGCCGCCGTCGCCCCGATCTGCGCTACCCGCGATCAGGTTCCGGCCGAGACCGTCGAGCACGAGAAGCAGATTTACATGGCTCAGGCTGCCGAGTCCGGCAAGCCCGAGGCCATTCAGGAGAAGATGGCTGTCGGCCGTCTGGAGAAGTTCTACAAGCAGTCCGTGCTCACCGAGCAGGAGTTCATCAAGGACAGCTCCCTCACCATCAAGAAGTACGCTGAGCAGGTCTCCAAGGAGCTCGGCGACACCATTACCGTCGTTGCCTTTGACCGTCTGGTCCGTGGCGAGTAAATAAGCTCTTGTAGCTGGTAATGAGCAGGCTGTGGGTTTTACTCACAGCCTGCTTTTTCATGGCTCTTCTTAGAGCCTTTGATAGAATGTTGAGAGTTCAATCTAAAGGAGGATCGCTTTGTCCGACATCCGATATAAACGCGTGCTTTTGAAGCTTTCCGGCGAAGCACTGATGGGCGACGGCCAATATGGCATCGACCCCAAGGTTACCGACCATCTTGCCAAGCAGGTCAAGGAGCTGCTCGCCGTTGGCCATGAGGTCGGCGTCGTTGTCGGCGGCGGCAATATTTTCCGCGGCATGGCCGGCGCTGCCGGTGGCATGGAGCGTGCTCAGGCCGACTACATGGGCATGCTGGCAACCGTTATGAACGCGCTCGCCCTGCAGGATGCCTTCGAGCATAACGATGTTCCTTGCCGCGTGATGAGCGCTATTCAGATGAACGAGATCTGCGAGCCCTATATTCGCCGTCGCGCCATCAACCACCTTTCCAAGGGCAACGTCGTTATTTTTGCCGCCGGTTCGGGCAATCCGTACTTTACGACCGACACCGCCGCGGCTCTTCGCGCGTGCGAGATCGGCGCCGAGATTCTGATTAAAGCCACCAAGGTTGACGGCATCTACGACAAGGATCCCGTCAAGTGCGCCGATGCCGTCCGTTTTGACAAGATTACCTATCACGAGGTTCTCGTCCGCGGTCTGCAGGTTATGGATTCCACGGCTACGGCACTGTGCCAGGACAACCGTATGCCGATTTTGGTCCTCAACATCGATGGCGAGGACACCGTCAAGCGCGCGCTTTCGGGTGAGCCCGTCGGCACGCTCGTCTATCAGGAGGATTAAGCATGGCAGAGAACATCACCGCCCACATGGACAAGTCGCTCGAGTCCCTCAAGCATAACTTCTCCAAGGTCCGTACCGGCCGAGCCAACGCTAACATTCTGTCTGACATCACCGTTGATTATTACGGTGTTCCCACGCCGGTCACGCAGGTTGCCGCCGTCAAGACCCCCGAGGCCCACATGCTGCTCATCGAGCCGTGGGACAAGGCGCTCATCAACGCTATCGTCAAGGCCATCGGCGCTTCCGATCTGGGTATTACCCCCAACTCCGATGGCACCGTCGTTCGTCTTCCGTTCCCGGCTCCCACTGAGGAGCGCCGTCGCGAGCTCGTCAAGGAGTGCCGCGAGTACGCCGAGCAGGCCAAGGTGTCTATCCGTAACATCCGTCGCGACTTCAACAACAAGCTCGAGCGCGATGAGGAGCTCACCGAGGACGATGTCCGTCGCGAGCAGGCCAAGGTCCAGAAGCACACTGATGAGTATGTCGCCAAGGTCGAGGAGCTTCTGAAGGAAAAAGAAGCCGAGGTCATGGAGATCTAAGGTGCAATACGACGAGCATAAACTGGTCGAGTACTTTGCCGACGCCCCTGCGGGCGTCGGTTTTTCCGACCTTGACCTCAATAACATTCCGCACCATATCTCGTGCATCATGGACGGCAACGGTCGTTGGGCCACATCGCGCGGTCTTGCACGCACCGAGGGCCACAAGGCGGGTATCGTTTCGCTGCGCGAGATCATTACCGCCTGCGTGCGCTTGGGCGTCGACGTGCTTTCGGCCTATGCGTTTTCTACCGAAAACTGGAATCGTCCGCAGCATGAGGTCAACGTCTTGATGCATCTGTTTGCCAAGACGTTTATCGACGAGCTGCCGCTTCTGAAGCGCGAAAACGTGCGCGTTGTCTTTTTGGGCGACATTTCTGCGCTACCCAAGAAGACCCGCGACGTTTTTGAACGCGGTCTTGCCGAGTGCGCCGATCACACCGGTATGACGCTGGCGCTTGCCGTTAACTACGGCGCGCGCGCCGAGATTACCCGCGCTGTCCGTCAGATTGCGCTCGATGCCGTCGCCGGCAAGATCGATCCTGCTGCTATCGACGATGATATGGTTGCCTCGCACCTCTATACCGCTGGGCTGCCCGATCCGGAGCTTGTGATTCGCACTTCTGGTGAGCTGCGCCTTTCGAACTATCTGCTGTGGCAGGTGGCTTATTCCGAATTCTACGTCACCGATACCTATTGGCCCGACTTTGATCGTTGGGGCCTTGTCGACGCCATTTTGGCCTATCAGGGCCGTGACCGTAGGTTTGGTGGTCTGAGCAAGACCGAGGAGGCTTAATCGTGTCCGATCGTCCCAAGGCAACTGCTCCCAAGACATCTGAGCGCAAGGCTGCCGCTGCGGGAGCGCCTGCAGCGAAGAATAGCACCGGTTCGTGGCTTGCGGGCTTTATTACCCGTGCCGCCGCCGGTATCGTCTACGCCGTCGTCTTTATCCTGTGCCTGGTTTTGGGTATCGTGCCCACGGCCATCTTTGTTTCTGTCATGAGTGGTCTGTGCTGCTATGAGTTTTTCCGTATGACGAGGCTCGATGGCAAGATGGCTAACGAGCGCATGGGTATCGCTGCCGCCGTACTCTTTCCGCTGTCGGCGTTGGGCGATTCGATGTTGCTGAATGCACTGCTTTTTGCCCTGATGCTCGCTGTGGGCATTTGGTATGTCTTGTCGCCGCGTACCCGCATCTCTGATGTGGCCGTGACGCTCATGGGTCCCATCTACACTGGCTTTATGCTGTCGGCTATCGTGCTGCTGCGCGATGCCGTGCCCGGTTTTGCCGGCGCCCTGCTTTCGGTGGGCGTTTGTGCGTCCCTTTGGGTCTCCGATTCGTTTGCCTACATCGTGGGTAGCCGTATCGGCAAACACAAGATGGTTCCCAAGATCTCTCCCAAAAAGAGCTGGGAGGGGTTTGTCGGCGGCATCCTGGGCTCGGTTTTGATTTGGCTCATCCTGTGGGCGACGCACTTCTACAAGCTCAGCCTGCCCTATGCGCTGCTGTGTGGCGTGGTCGTGTCCATTTTGGGCGTTATCGGCGACCTTATCGAGTCTCGCATCAAGCGCGGTGTGGGCGTTAAGGATTCCGGTAACCTTATCCCGGGCCACGGCGGCATGCTCGATCGTAGCGATTCGCTTATCTTCGGCTGCATCACAGCGCAGCTGATGCTGATGATCGGAGGCGTGCTGTAATGTCATTCCAGACGACGTATGGCTCCGATGGACGTCTCCGTGTTGCCATCCTGGGCTGTACGGGCTCTATCGGCACTCAGGCGCTCGATGTGTGCCGTCAGCATGCCGATCGCCTGCAGGTGACGGCGCTATCCGTTAACTCCAGTACCTCCGAGCTCGTTGCCGCTGCCCGCGAGTTCTCGGTTCCGGCGGTTGCCGTGGCCGATGTCGCTCATGGCGATGACGCCGTGCTGCAGGAGTTGCCCGAGGGAACGAAGCTCGGCGTTGGCGCGCAGGCGGTTTGCGAGCTCGCGCGTCGCGACGATGTCGACTGCGTGCTTGTCGCTATTGTGGGTGCCGCCGGTCTCGAGGCGAGCCATGCGGCCTTGACCTCGAATAAGCGTCTTGCCCTTGCCAACAAGGAGTCCCTCGTCGTCGGTGGCGACTTGCTTATGCCGTTGGCACAACCGGGCCAGCTTATTCCAGTCGACTCTGAGCACTCCGCCATCTACCAGTGCTATCTGGGGGAGAATCCGCGCGAGGCTCATTGTATTTGGCTCACCTGCTCGGGCGGTCCGTTCTTTGGCCGCACGCGCGACGAGCTAGATCGCGTGACGCGTGCCGATGCCCTCGCGCATCCCACGTGGGCCATGGGTGCCAAGATCACCATCGACTCCGCCACCCTCATGAATAAGGGCCTGGAGCGCATTGAGGCCATGCATCTGTTTAACTGCGACCTCGATTTCATTAACGTGGTCGTGCAGCGTCAGTCTAAGATTCACTCTATGGTCGAGTTTGTCGACGGCTCCGTGATGGCGCATCTCGGTGCTTCCGACATGCGTATTCCCATCCAGTTCGCGTTCTCGTATCCCGAGCGTTGGGATACCCCGGCGCCACGTATCGATTTCCGCGAGCTGGGGCAGCTCACGTTTGATGCTGCCGACATGGATACCTTCCGCTGTCTGGCACTGGCCGAACGTGCCGGCAAGACGGGTGGCACCATGCCGTGCGTGCTCAATGCCGCCAACGAGGTCGCCGTCGATGCCTTCCTGCACGATGGCTGCAGCTTTACCGATATCGATCGCATTGTGGAATCCTGCATGGATGCCCACGATATGCAGGCGGTCGATTCGTTTGAGCAGCTTCGCGACATCGATGCGTGGGCGCGTGAAAAGGCTGCGCAGGTACTCGCCGCAACCCGTTCCTAACCCATAAGGATTGCTTTTTCGTTTTATGGATACTGTTCTGAGCGTTCTCTCATCGGTCTTTTGGGGCCTGCTGATGCTTTCCGTCCTCGTGTTTTTGCACGAGGGCGGCCACTTTTTGGCGGCGCGTGCCTGCGGCGTCCGTGTGACCGAGTTCTTTTTGGGCCTGCCGTGCCGCTTTGACATCCATTACACGTCGCGTCGCATTGGAACCAAGTTTGGCGTGACCCCGCTGCTGCTGGGTGGCTACGCTGCCATCTGCGGTATGGATCCGACCGATGTCTCCTGCGCCGATCGCGTGCTCGCGGCTATCTACCGTCATGGTCGCGTGACCGTGGCCGACCTTGCTGTCGAGCTCGAGCTTTCCGAGGAGGATGTGCTCGAGGCTTGTGCTCTGTTGCTGGGCTGGGGCTCCATCGCTCCCTGGTATGAGGAAGGGGAGAAACCCTCGCCGAGCTACTATCCCACCAAGTATCAGACGCTGCCGCGAGACGCGGCGGGTTACACCACCTTTGACGGCCGCCGGTTCGATCGAGAGCATGCGACTGCCGAGGGCGATGTGTGGGAGCTGCCGTGCGGCGAGGCTGATTTCTTGGCGCAAGAGCGCTCGCACACTTATCTTGGCCAGGGCTTTCTCAAGCGCGCCTTTATGCTGCTCGCGGGCATTCTCGTCAATATCCTGACGGGTTTTTTGCTGCTTATGAGCATCTATTCCATTGCGGGTGTCACCGTGCCGATCGATACCAACGTGATCGGTCAGGTTGACGAGGGGTCTATTGCCGCCAAGGCGGGTATCGAGGGCGGCGGCGCGATCCTTTCGGTTGACGGAGTATCGTGCTCTACCTGGATGGACGTTTACGATGCCATCGGCAAGGCCGCCGGTAAGGACGATATCGCCATTGAGTATGAGCGCGACGGCAAGCAGCATTCGACCTCGGTTGCGCTCAAAGAGGACGAGCGCCTAGGTGTGTATGCCTCTACGGAGGTAGTCCGTTTGGACCCCATCACCTCGGCGCGTCTGTCATTCTCCTATGCTGTGCAGACCGCGGAGGGCGTGATGCGCCTGCTCCAGCCGCAGCATACGATGGAGATTCTCGATCAGTCTTCTTCGATCGTGGGTATTAGCGTTATGTCCTCACAGGCTGCTGCTGCCGGTCCTGCCACGTTCCTTTCGTTTGCCGCCCTCATTTCGTTCTCGCTTGGCTTTATGAACCTGCTGCCCATCCCACCACTCGATGGCGGCAAGCTGGTCATCGAGATCATTCAAAAGATTGTGGGCCGCGAGCTTCCGCTCAAGGTCCAGACGATTGTGAGCTATGTGGGCATCGCGCTCTTTGCGCTGCTGTTTGTCTATATGCTTCGTTCTGACATCCTTCGATTTATTCTGTAGGGGAGTGTTTGGATTGTCTTTATCCCATCCTTTGCCTCGCGATTTGACGCGCCCCGTGCATGTGGGCGGCGTGCAGATCGGTGGCGGTGCGCCGGTGGTGGTCCAATCCATGACCTGCACCGATACCGCTGATGCCCAGGCAACACTTGCGCAAGTGTGCGCGTTGGCGCAGGCTGGCTGCGATATCGTGCGTGTGAGCGTGCCCACTGAGGCCGCGCTTGAGGGTTTCCGCACCATCTGTGCCGAGTCTCCGGTGCCAATCGTTGCCGATATCCACTTTAACCACAAGCTGGCCATTGGCGCTGTGGAGGCCGGTGCCGCCAAGCTCCGCATCAATCCCGGCAACATTGGCGATTGGGCCAAGGTCGATGCCGTGATCGATGCCGCGGGCGCCGCTGGGTGCGCGATTCGCATTGGCGTGAACGCGGGTTCGCTCGAGCAGGATATCGCCGAGCGCGAAGGCCTAACGCAGCCCGAAAAGCTCGTGATGTCGAGCGAGCGTTTCGTCAAGCATTTTGAAGACCGCGGCTTTACGAACATTGTGCTTTCGGCCAAGGCCCATAGCGTGCAAACGACGCTCGATACCTATCGAGCCCTGTCGCGTGAGATTCCCCACGTTCCGCTTCACCTGGGCGTAACCGAGGCGGGTACCAAGCTTCAGGGCACCATTAAGAGCTCGGTGGGCCTTGGTATTCTGCTGTCTGAGGGTATCGGTGACACCATGCGCGTCTCTCTCACGGCCGATCCGGTTGAGGAGCCGCCGGTCGCCTGGGGAATTTTGCAGTCGCTGGGCCTGCGTCGCCGTGGTCCCGAGATTGTCTCGTGCCCCACGTGCGCCCGCTGCCAGGTTAACCTCATTCCCATCGCCGAGGAGATCACCGAGCGGCTTAAGAACTACTCCGCGCCGCTTTCGATCGCCGTTATGGGATGCGCGGTCAATGGCCCCGGCGAGGCTTCTGACGCCGACTTGGGCGTTGCCTGCGGACGAGGTCAGGGCCTGCTCTTTTCGCATGGCCAGATCATTGGTAAAGTAGCTGAGGATCAAATTGTCGACGCGCTGATGGCCGAGGTCGACAAACTTATTGAGGAGAAGTAAATGACTCGAGCAATGTATATGTCTAAGCTCTATGCGCCGACGCTTAAAGAGGATCCGGCGGACGCTGAGCTCGCCAGCCACCGCCTGCTGCTCCGTGCCGGCATGATCCGCAAGGAGGCCGCCGGTCTGTATTCTTATCTGCCGCTCGCATGGCGCTCGATCCGCAAGATCGAGAACATCGTGCGCGACGAGATGGATGCTGCCGGCGCCCAGGAGCTCATGATGCCCATCATGGTCGATGCCGAGCTGTGGCGTGAGTCCGGTCGTATCGATGCCTATGGCAAGGAGCTTGTGCGCTTTGACGACCGTCATGGTCGCGAGTTCGTCCTGGGCCCCACGCACGAGGAGACCGTCACGGCCCTGGTGCGCAACGAGCTGCGCTCCTACAAACAGCTGCCCGTTAACCTGTACCACATCCAGGATAAGTTCCGCGACGAGTTCCGTCCCCGCTTTGGCCTGATGCGCGGCCGCGAGTTCATCATGAAGGACGCCTACAGCTTCTCCGCCACGCAGGAGAGCCTGCAGGAGGAGTACGACAAGATGAAGCAGGCCTATGCCAACATTTGCGAGCGCTGCTACATCAAGGCTCTGCCCGTTGTCGCCGACTCCGGCGAGATCGGTGGCGATACCTCCGTCGAGTACATGGCTTTGGCCGACGCCGGCGAGGCTTCGCTCGTCTACTGCGACGATTGCGGCTTCGCTGCCGACGATGAGGCCGCAAGCACCAAGGTCGTTGTGACCGAGGGCCCCGGCGATGGTACGCTTACCAAGGTTGAGACTCCGGGTATGGGCACCATCGAGGCCGTTGCAAAGTTCTTCGGCTTCCCCGAGAACGGCACGCGCAAGTCTCTGGCACTCATCGACGCCGAGGGCAAGCCCGTCGTGGCCATTGTTCCGGGCGACCACGAGCTCAACGATTGCAAGGCCGAGCACGTCTTTGGCAAGGGCTATCGCATGATGACCGATGAGGAGCTCCAGACCTACGGTCTGCATAAGGGCTTTATCGGACCGGTTAACCTGCCCGAGGGCATTCGTCTGGTGTGTGACGAGAGCCTGCGCGAGTCCAAGCAGTGGGCCTGCGGTGCCAACGAGGTCGATTATCACTTTACCGGTGCCTGCCCTGAGCGCGACTTTACCGTCGACGAGTGGGCCGACCTGGTAACCGTCGTTGCCGGCGATCCCTGCCCGCACTGCGGAAAGCCCCTCTCCGCTGCCCGCGGCATCGAGGTCTCCCAGGTCTTCCAGCTGGGCACCAAGTATTCCGAGGCCATGGGTGCCACCTTTATGGATGAGGACGGCAAGGAGAAGCCGCTCATCATGGGTTGCTACGGCGTTGGTGTGTCCCGCTCGCTTGCTGCCGTCGTGGAGCAGCACAACGACGAGCATGGCATCGTCTGGCCGGTCTCCGTTGCCCCGTACGAGGTCGCGGTGATTCCGCTCGATCCCAAGAAGGAGGAGTGCGCTACCGTCTGCGAGCAGATCGTTGATGGCCTGTGTGCCGAGGGTATCGAGGTCGTCGTCGACGACCGCGACGAGCGTCCCGGCTTTAAGTTTGCCGACAACGACCTTATGGGCTTCCCGTATCAGGTGGTTCTGGGCAAGCGCGGCCTCAAGAATGGCACAGTGGAGCTCAAGGACCGTGCCACGGGCGAGCGTGAGGACGTGGCGATCGACGAGGTCGTCGCCAAGGTTGCCGAGCTTGTTAAGGCAGCCCGCCGTTAATCGACGATTTCGCTTGTAGTTCGATATGTGGGACGGCCCCGCATTTCTCCAATCGGGGAGATGCGGGGCCGTCCTATTATCTTGTAGCATCCTCGATATCTAAAAGGAAAACCCCACAGCCCATGCGAGCTGCGGGGTTTTCCATTGTGCCTCCGATGCGAAATAAATCGCTCAGATATTACTGATAATCGACGACGTCGATCCAGTTCTTCAGGAACTCATCGTTCACGTTGCGCTTACGAGCGAGCTCGGAAGCGGCGACGATGCTCGTCCACTGACGCACGACCTGCATGGGCATGTCGGCGCGGTCGCAGTAGAGCTCCAGGTAGGCCTCGGCCTGGTCCTTGCTGTTGAGGGCAAAGAGCAGGTAGGTGGTGGCAACGTCGGCAGCAGGGGAGCCCTGGGTGGCGTGTGCCCAGTCGCACACATAGAGCTGGCCGTCGTCGCCGACGATGACGTTGGAGGGGTTGAAGTCGCCGTGGCAGACCTTGAACTCCTTGGTCATGCCGTCCAGACGCTCCTGAAGGTTGTAGCGCGTGGTGGCATTGAGCTGATCAAGGCTGTCGATCATGCGGGCGAACTTGTCGCGCTGACGGTTGAGCAGCGGGGAGGTGTAGCCGTGGATCTCGATCTGGAGGTCGACGAACATCTCGAGGTACTCACCAAAGCGCTGGGGCTCGGCAGTCATCTTCTCGGCAAGGGTGGTGCCCGGAACCTTCTCGGTCACGAGCGCCCAGCCGTTGGCGTTCTCGAGCTGGGAAACCTCGAGAGCCTTGGGGCTGCGGATGCCGCACTCATTGATGCGGGCAAGATTCAAAGCCTCGTTGAACACGTCGGAGACAGGCTTGGTCTCGTTAAAGACCTTGACGATCTTGTCGCCCAGGTCGTAAACGACCTTGTTGCCACGGCGGACGAGCTCGGTCTTGGAATCGGGTAGCAGCATGGTTGCATCCTTTCAACGATGCGATAGAAGCGACGGCGGGGGTGTGTGAAACACCCGTGCACCCCCGCCGCAAAAAACCGTGCTAAAAACTAGCAGACGGCGTAGTCCTGGGGCTCGCGGCCGTAGTAGGCGTCCAGGTAGAGCTCCTTGATCTCGCTCATGAGCGGGTAGCGCGGGTTAGCGCCGGTGCACTGGTCGTTGAATGCCTGCTCGGTCATCTCGTCGAGGGTGTCGAGGAAGTACTGCTCGTCAACACCGTAGTCGGCGATGGTCTTCTTGACACCGATGAAGTCCTTGAGCTCCTCGAGCTTCGTGATGAAGTTCTCGAAGACCTCCTTGTCGTCCTTGCCCTCGATGCCGCAGTACTTGGCCATCTCGGCGTAGTTGTGCAGCGCGTTGGGGTAAGGATACTGGGAGAAGGTACCCATCTTGACGGGAGCCTCGGCGGCGTTGTAGCGCATGACGCGGGTCAGGATGACGGCGTTAGCGATGCCGTGGGGCAGGTGATGGAAAGCGCCGAGCTTGTGAGCCATGGAGTGGTTGAGGCCCAGGAAGGCGTTGGCGAAGGCCATACCGGCCATGCAGGAGGCGTTGTGCATCTCCTCGCGGGCGTGCGGGTCCTTGGCGCCGTTCGTGAAGCTGGAGGGCAGGTTCTCAAAGACGAGCTTGGCAGCGCGCTCGGAGAGGCCCTTGGTGTAGTCGGAAGCCATGATGGAGACGTAGGACTCGATGGCGTGGGTCATGACGTCGATGCCGGAGGCAGCGGTCAGGCCGCGCGGGGCGGTCATGCAGTTGTCGGCGTCGACGATAGCCATGTTGGGGAGCAGCGCGTAGTCGGCGAGCGGCCACTTGATGCCGGTCTCCTTGTCGGTGATGATGGCGAACGGCGTGCACTCGGAGCCGGTACCCGAAGAGGTCGGGACGGCGACGAAGTAGGCCTTCTTGCCCATCTCGGGGAAGGTGAAGATACGCTTGCGGATGTCCATGAAGTCCATGGCCATGTCCTCAAACTTGCACTCGGGGTGCTCGTACATCATCCACATGATCTTGCCGGCGTCCATAGCGGAGCCACCGCCGACGGCGATGATGACGTCCGGCTCAAAGAGAGCCATCTGCTTGGCGCCGCGACGTGCGCACTGCAGCGACGGATCGGGCTCGACGTCGTAGAAGCAGTCGTGGGCGATGCCCATCTCGTCGAGCTTGGCCTCGATGGCGCGGGTGTTGCCATTCTTGAAGAGGAACTGGTCGGTGACGATGAAGGCGCGCTTCTTGCCCATGACGTTGCCCAGCTCGTCGAGGGCGACGGGCGTGGAACCCTTCTTGAAGTAGACCTTCTCGGGAGCGCGGAACCACAGCATGTTCTCACGGCGCTCGGCCACAGTCTTAACGTTGATCAAGTGCTTCACCCCAACGTTCTCGGAGACGGAGTTGCCGCCCCAGGAGCCGCAGCCCAGGGTCAGAGACGGCTTCATGCCAAAGTTGTACAGGTCACCGATGCCACCGTGCGAGGACGGGGTGTTGATGACGATACGGCAGGCCTTCATGACGTGCTCGAACAGGCTGATCTTCTCAGCCTGGGCGGGGTGCACGTACAGAGAGGCGGTGTGGCCCGGGCCACCGGCGAGCACCAGGTGCTCAGCCTTGTCGACGGCCTCCTGGAAGTCCTTGGCGTGGTACATGGCCAGGACCGGGGAGAGCTTCTCGTGGGAGAACTCCTCCTTGGCGGGGTCGGTGGAGGTGACCTCGGCGATCAGGATCTTGGTCTTGGCGGGAACCTCGATGCCGGCGAGCTCGGCGATCTTGGCGGCAGCCATGCCGGGGATGCGGTGATCGAGGGCGCCGTTCTTGAACATGGCGGCACGCAGGGCCTCCATCTCGGCACCCTGCTTGACGAAGTAGCAGCCGCGCTTCTGGAACTCGGCCTTGACCTGGTCATAGATGGTGTCGATGACGGTCACGGACTGCTCGGAAGCGCAGATCATGCCGTTGTCGAAGGTCTTGGAGTGGATGATGGAGTTGACGGCGAGCAGAACGTCGGCGGTGTCGTCGATGACGACCGGGGTGTTACCGGCGCCAACGCCCAGGGCGGGCTTGCCCGAGGAGTAGGCGGCCTTGACCATGCCCGGGCCACCGGTGGCGAGGATGATGTCGACGTCGCGCATGACCATGTTGGTCAGCTCGATGGAGGGGACATCGACCCAGCCGATGATGCCCTCGGGGGCACCAGCCTTGACGGCGGCGTCAAGCACGAGCTTGGCGGCGGCGATGGTGCACTTGGCGGCAGCCGGGTGCGGGGAGATGATGATGGCGTTGCGGGTCTTCAGGCTGATCAGCGTCTTGAAGATCGCGGTGGAGGTGGGGTTGGTCGTCGGGATGACGGCGCCCACGATGCCGATGGGCTCGGCGATCTTGGTGATGCCGTAAGCCTCGTCGCGCTCCAGGACACCACAGGTCTTGGTGTTCTTGTAAGCGTTGTAGATGTACTCTGCGGCGTAGTGGTTCTTGATGACCTTGTCCTCAAGAACGCCGCGGCCGGTCTCCTCGATGGCCATTTTCGCCAACGGGATACGAGCCTTGTTGGCGGCCATGGCGGCCTCATAGAAGATCTTGTCGACCTGCTCCTGCGTGTACGTAGCAAAAAGCGCCTGGGCCTCTCGCATCTGAGCGAGCTTAGCCTCAAGCGCCTCTACGTTGTCCACAATTGCGGGAGTAGTGTTTTCCGGTGACTTTTTCACCATTTGTGTCTCCTTGCGATCGGAGATTTACCCTACGCCTTGCATGATAGCAAGAAATTATTCGGCGAACGGTCAGATTCCTCTAAAAGGCACACTAAAACGCTTCAATAAACTGAAACGTTTTAACTAGAACTATCTGCCCGCTGCATCTCCCCGCTTATCCCCGCTTACCGCTTATTGGGGACAGACTTTATTGGGGACAGACTTACATGAGTGCTTTCACTCATTTGGGACAGACATCGTTTTGCCATTTTGCCGTTCTGGGCCTGTTATTGCCGCTTATTGGATATAAATAGGTTGCAGGCTCAGCATTTCGCGTTGCTTCTCTCCTTTTAGGTGTTGCCTGAACAGTTTTGAAAGGAGAGATTATGCCCCGATGCGCCCGCCCCGTTTCGATCACCGGCTATTACCACGTCTTTGACCGCGGCAACTCCAAACAGATTATTTTTGAAGATGACTCCGACCGTTATCGTTTCTTATCGGATATCTCGGACAGGTTTGCGCGCCATGAAGTGGCGGTGTTGGCTTGGTGCCTTATGGACAATCACTTCCATTTGATGGTTGATGACCCATTTGACAACCTTTCAAAGGCAATGCAGTGCGCGCTGACGGCATATGCTAAGTATTTCAATGGAAAAACGGGGAGAACGGGACATCTGTTTGACAATCGCTATTCGCGGGTCGCGGTTGAGTCGGACACGCAGGCGGTGCAGCTGCTCGACTATATTCATCTCAATCCCGTGAAGGGTGCGCTTGACTCGCTCGATGCGTACCGCTGGTCAAGCTATAAGGCGTATCAGCTGGGCTATGATCCCTTTGACATCTGTGATGCGGCCCCTATGCTCGATATTGTCGGTGGCTCCCGTTGCTATTGCGAGCATCTCGAGGAAGTTGCCGGGCGCATCTGGTCAATGGAGGTTCTTCCACGCCGGCGGATCCCCGATGAGGAGGCCCTTTCCGTTGCGCGCGAAGTTCTGCCGAGCATAGATCCTGCACTGCTCAAAGCCCTGCCACGCCCCGAACGCGATGCGTGTCTGCTGAGGCTTAGGCGGGCGCATCTCACGGTTAAGCAAATTGCCCGTATCACCGGCATCGGCGCTACAAGCGTGACCAAGGCAACTGCAGGCTGGAAGGATGCTGCGTGAGGCAGGGGCCGAACCGCTGCTGGCATGCGTTACGTCTGTCCCCAATGCGTGAAAACACTCATGTAAGTCTGTCCCCAATGAGTGCAAAAAGGCGCCCTCCGTAGGGGAGGGCGCCTTTGGTAAGTTCTATGTGAACGCGAGGTCTTTGACCCGGAGAGTCCGAGGTACTTGTTGGTAAGACCTTATTTAGGAGCGCGCAACCTTGCCGGACTTGAGGCAGGTGGAGCAAACGTTCATCTTGCGACGGTGACCATCGACGACGACGTAGACGCGCTGGATGTTGGGGCGGAACTTACGGTTGGTGACGCGGTGAGAGTGGCTGATGGAGCGACCGGCAACGGGGTGCTTACCGCAAACTTCGCAAACTTTGGACATAACTGACCCTCCTTGGGCGACAAACGAACATGTCGCGTTAACAAACAAGCCTGAACTATAGCACAGAAGCAGCTCCCTGTGCGTAATCTACACAGAGATATTCCTCTTTTGGCGATAGTGCTCACGCCACGGCCCTGGACGTAGATCCGATTTGCGTGCAGCAGAGGGGATTATGCCAGCTCGTGCGCGCGTTTTCAAGCTCGTCCCACAAATATATATAGGTTTATGGAGCATTGGGCTCCGTTTACGGATTGCTCTGTATTTATGCTCGCAATTAAGCTCGAGGTTGGCTACACTATCCCTTGACCATTAAAGGGGTACGAGATACCCACATGGAATTACATTGCTGCCAAAGAGCAGCCCTTCCTGTGGGTGTCTGGTCCGCTTTGAGCGGTCGGGCATCTATTTTTTTGACTGTGTCAGCAGTCAAGACATGTGAGGAAGGAGATCGATGGGCACGACTTCCCCCAAGGCGGTCATCATGGACGAGACCGCCGTCAACCGAGCGATGACCCGCATCGCGCACGAGATTCTCGAGCGCAACGAGGGCTGTGAAGACCTCGCTCTGGTCGGCATCGTCACGCGCGGCGACCTTCTGGCAAAGAAGCTCGCCGAGGAGATCAAGGAGATCGAGGGCGTCGACGTTCCGCTCGGCAGCCTGGACATTAGCTTCTACCGCGATGACTATGCGACCAATTTCGCTCCCGCGATCCACGCTACCAACATTCCCTTCAGCGTCGACGGCAAGCGCGTCGTGCTGGTGGACGACATCCTGTATACGGGCCGTACCATCCGCGCCGCTCTCGACGCCGTCATGGACCTGGGCCGTCCGAGCCGCATTGAGCTGGCAGTCCTCGTTGACCGCGGCCACCGCGAGCTCCCCATCTCGCCGGACTTTGTCGGCAAGAACGTTCCCTCGTCGCATGAGGAGAACGTGCACCTATATATGAAGGAAGTCGACGGCCACACCGCCGTCGAGATTAACGACGTCGCGCCGGGTTCCCACGTGGGCTCCGCGCCGCTGGGAGGTGAGTAGTACCGTGGCGTTCAACCATAAGCACCTGATCGACATTACCGAGTACTCCGAAGAGGACATCAAGCTCATCCTCGAGACCGCCAAGGCGTTCTCCGAGGTCAACGAGCGTGCGATCAAGAAGGTCCCCACGCTCAAGGGCAAGACCATCGTCAACATGTTCAACGAGCCCTCGACGCGCACCCGCAGCTCCTTCGAGCTCGCCGAGAAGCGTCTTTCGGCCGACAGCCTTAACTTTGGCGGCTCCTCGACCTCCACGGTCAAGGGCGAGAGCCTCGTCGACACCGTCGAGACCCTCAACGCCTATAAGATCGACTGCATTGTCGTGCGCGATAAGCACGCCGGCGCTCCCTACATCGTCACGCAGAACTCGCCCGCAAGCGTCATCTGCGCCGGTGACGGCAAGCACAACCATCCCACGCAGGCCCTGCTCGACCTGTACACCATCTGGGAGCACAAGGGTGACTTCCACGGTCTGAAGGTCGCCGTCGTCGGCGATATCGCCCACTCCCGCGTCTGCGGCTCGCTGATCCCCGCCCTTAAGATCATGGGCTGCGAGACCTACGCCGTCGCCCCCGGCACGCTGCTGCCGCCGGCGCCCGAGGTTCTGGGCTGCGACCACGTGACGAGCGACCTCGATTCCGTCCTGCCCGAGCTGGACGTCGTCTACATGCTGCGCGTGCAACAGGAGCGCCTCGAGGGTGCCCCGTTCCCGACCATTCGCGAGTACCACAAGCTCTTCGGCCTGACCAAGGACCGCGAGAAGCTCATGAAGCCCGACGCGATCATCTGCCACCCGGGCCCCATCAACCGCGGCGTCGAGTTCGATTCCTATATGGCCGACCACCCGCAACGCTCCGTCATCCTGGAGCAGGTCTACGCCGGTATCTGCGTGCGTATGGCTATCCTGTATCTGCTGCTTGGAGGTGCCGATAATGGCCTTGCTTCTTAAGAATGCCCACGTCGTCGACCCGTCCGTCGAGCTTGACGGTGTCGTTGACGTCCTGATTGACGGCGACAAGATCGCCGAGGTCGGCGAGAATCTCGCCGTCGAGGGAGCCGAGGTCCGCGACCTTTCCGGCAAGTACCTCGTCCCCGGCCTGGTGGATATGCACGTTCACCTTCGCGAGCCCGGCTACGAGGTCAAAGAGGACATCGAGAGCGGCACCCGCGCAGCTGCCAAGGGCGGCTTTACCGGCGTGTGCGCCATGCCCAACACCGATCCCGTCACCGATAACGGCACTGTCGTGGAGTTCGTCAAGTCCCGCGCTGCCGAGGTCGGTCACTGCCGCGTCTATCCGTCGGGCGCCATGACCCGCGGTCTTAAGGGCGAGGCCATGTCCGAGATGGGCGATATGGTCGCCCACGGCGCCGTCGCCTTCACCGACGACGGCCGCGGCGTGCAGGGCGCAGGCATGCTCCGTCGCTGCATGGACTACGGCAAGATGTTCGGCAAGGTCTTTATGAGCCACTGCCAGGACGAGGACCTGGTCGGTCACGGCCAGATCAACGAGGGCAAGGTCTCGACCCGTCTGGCCCTCGAGGGCTGGCCGGCTGCCGGCGAGGAGCTCCAGATCGCCCGCGACATCGAGATCGCCAAGCTGACCGGTGCCAAGCTGCACATCCAGCACATCTCCACCGCCCATGGTCTGGAGATCGTGCGTGCCGGTAAGGCTGCTGGCGTTCAGGTTACCTGCGAGGCTACCCCGCACCACATGTTCCTGACCGAGAACGACCTGGACGAGACCTACAACACCTCGCTCAAGGTCAATCCGCCGCTGCGTACCGAGGAAGATGCTGAGGCCATCCGTCAGGGCGTCATCGACGGTACCGTCGACGTTATCGTCACCGATCACGCTCCCCACACCCCGTGGGAGAAGGCCCGCGAGTTCGAGCTTGCGCCCTTTGGCATGATCGGCCTTGAGACCTCGCTGGCGCTTGTGCTCACCGAGCTGGTCAACACGGGTAAGATGAGCATGGATCGCATGGTCGAGCTCATGGCCATCAAGCCGCGTGAGATTCTGGGCCTCGACCAGGTTCAGGTCAAGGCGGGCTCCGTTGCCGACCTGACCGTGTTCGACCCCTCTGCCACCTGGACGGTCGGCGAGGACGGTTACGAGTCGCGCGCCGAGAACTCCGGTTTTGCCGGCCGCACGCTTACCGGTCGTGCCACCGATGTGTTTGTCGGCGGTAAGCAGACGCTCGCCGACGGCTGCATCTGCTAGCATAGCCTTATCGCTTTTGTGCGCGGTGCCCTTGCGGTGCCGCGCTTTCTGTTCGTTTTGACCATGCAATCGCATGGGGGATTGGAGCGTCTATGCCCACACCTTCCACTGCACGCATGCACGACTTCGAGGTCGTCTCGAACCAGGAGATCGCCGACGGCATCTTCTCGCTCGTCATCTCGGCCCCCAAGCTTGCAAGTGCGCTCAAGCCCGGTCAGTTTGTGAACATTGCCGTGCCCGGCGATGCGTCCTCGCTGCTTCGCGTGCCCCTGAGCTTCTATCGCGCCGACGCCCAGGCCGGCACCGTCGAGCTGTGGTACGCCGTCGTGGGTGACGACACCCGTCGTCTGTCGCAGATGGCCCCCGGCTCCAAGTCCAACCTGTTGGGCCCTGGCGGCCGCGGCTGGCTTGTTCCCGAGGGCACCAGGAAGGCGCTGCTCGTGGCGGGCGGCATCGGCGTTCCGCCCGTGCTCTGCCTCGCCGGCAAGCTTGCCGAGCAGGGCGTGGATGTCGACGTGTGCCTGGGCTTTGGCACCGCTTCCAAGGCCGTGGGTGTCGATGAGTTCCGCGCGCTGGGCGCCACGGTTAACGTGTGCACCGACGATGGCACGCTGGGCACGCACGGTTTTTGCACCGACCCGGCAGCCGAGCTGCTCGGCGAGGGCGGCTACGACTATGTGGCCAGCTGCGGCCCCGCTGTCATGATGAAGAAAGTCGCCGCCGCTGCCGCCGAGGCCGGTGCGTACTGCGAGGTGTCGCTCGAGCGCATGATGAGCTGTGGCTTTGGCGCCTGCAACACCTGCAATGTCGAGACGGTCGACGGTATGAAGGGTGCTTGCATGTGCGGCCCCGTGTTCGATGCTTCCAAGGTGGTGGTCTTCTAGTGGGTACCGTGAACATGGCCGTCGATTTCGGCGGCGTCAAGATGCAGAACCCCATCAACACCGCAGCCGGTACCTTTGGCTACGGTTGGCAGTTCCAGAACTTCTTCGATGTCTCCCAGCTGGGCGCCATCACCACCAAGGGTTGCGCTGCCGAGCCCTGGCCCGGCAACCCCGCCCCCCGTATGGCCGAGATTCCCGGCGGCATGATCAACTCCGTGGGCCTTCAGAACCCTGGCGTGGCTGCCTTTGCCCGTGAGTCCGGTCCGTGGCTGGAGCAGCTCTCCAAGGACGGTTGCCAGGTCATCTGCCAGGTTGCCGGCCACTCCGTTGACGAGTTTGTCCGCGCACTAGAGATGTATGTCGAGCTGTGCCCCTGGGCTGCCGGCTACGAGATCAACGTGAGCTGCCCTAATATCGCCGCCGGCGGTGCCGCCATGGGCTCCACGCCCGAGGGCGCCTCTTCCGTTATGGCTGCCTGCCGCAAGGTGACCGATAAGCCGCTGTTCGTGAAGATGGCGCCGGTCAACGTCGCCGAGATTGCCAAGGCCCTCGAGGCTGCCGGTGCCGACGGCCTTTCAGTCATCAACTCCATCCAGGGCATGGCCATCGACGTCCATACCCGCAAGTCCCGCGTGGCCAAGCCCAAGGGCGGCCTTTCGGGCCCGCTGTGCCACCACATCGCCGTGCGCATGGTCTGGGAGGTTGCCCAGGCCGTCGATATTCCCATCAACGGTGTCGGCGGTGTCATGACCGGCGAGGATGCGGCCGAGTTTATTCTGGCCGGCGCCACCTGCGTGTCGGTCGGCATGGCCAACTTCGTCGATCCGTGCGCTTCGCTCAAGATCGCGCATGAGCTCGAGGCCTGGGCCGAGTCCCAGGGCGTGAAGGACATTAACGAACTGGTAGGTGCTTTCGAATGCTAGAGACCGATGCCCGCGACCGCGTAATCGTCGCCCTCGACTGCGACCGTGAGCGTGCTCTCGAGCTTGCCCACGAGCTTTCGGGCCATGCCGCCTGGCTCAAGGTTGGCATGACGCTCTATTACGCCGAGGGTCCTGAGATCGTCAAGACGTTCAAGGATTTGGGCTTTAAGGTCTTCCTTGACCTTAAGTTCCATGATATTCCGCATCAGGTTCGCGGTGCCGCCCGTTCGGCCTCGCTTGCCGGTGCCGACCTGCTTTCGGTTCACGGCTTGGGTTCGGGCGCCATGCTCGCTGCCTGCCGCGAGGGTGCCGAGGAGGCGCGCGAGGACCGCGCCAAGCTCGTCGCCATCACCGTTCTCACGAGCATGAATCAGGATGCCTTGAGCGAGATCGGCGTCGAGTCGCCCGTGTCCGAGGAGGCCGCCCGCCTGGCAAAGCTCGCTCAGGCCAACGGTATCGATGGCATCGTGTGCTCGCCGATGGAGGCTCACGACATGCGTGAGCTGCTGGGTCCTGATGCCCTGATCGTGACTCCGGGCGTGCGTCCGGTGGGTGCCGCCCTTGGTGACCAGTCCCGCGTGGCGACGCCTTCCCAGGCTATCGAGCGCGGTGCAAGCCACATTGTGGTGGGCCGTCCCATCACCGGTGCCGACGATCCGGTTGCCGCCTTTGACGCCATCGTCGCCGAGCTGGTCGAAAACGTCGCGTAAAAGATTCCCCTAAGTCACCACTTTTGGGTCTCATTAGCACAAAATAGCCCCTGTGCCTGCGTAAACTTTCCCATCCTTTGTGTGGAATCGCAGGTCAGGGGCTTAACTTTGGGCGCAGTATATTGCACTTTTTGCGGGTATCGTCTAACCTATGGAGCCGCGATTGGGCATTTTGTACGTTCTACGTGCTAAAATGCCAATTATTGAATCAGATATAACCCAACTATTTGGAGGTACGAATGGCACTCCCTCAGCTTACCGATGAGCAGCGCAAGCAGGCTCTTGAGAAGGCTGCTGCCGCACGTCACGCCCGCGCTGAGCTTCGCGAGCAGATTAAGAAGGGCGAGAAGTCCCTCGAGTCCGTGCTCAACTCCGATGACCCCATCGCTTCCCGCATGAAGGTTTCCACCCTCATCGAGTCTCTCCCTGGTTATGGCAAGGCCAAGGCCGCCAAGATCATGGAGGAGCTCGGTATCTCCGCTACCCGTCGCGTCCAGGGCCTCGGCGTCCGTCAGCGCGAGCAGCTCCTCGAGCAGCTGACCAAATAAGTGAGCGCTCAGGATTCCAAGCTCTTTGTGATTTCTGGACCGTCAGGCGCAGGCAAGGGTACGCTCGTCACTCGTGTGCGCGAGCGCCGCTCGAACCTGGGCCTGACGGTTTCGGCTACCACGCGAGCACCACGCAAAGGTGAGGTCGACGGCGTCAACTACTTTTTTCTGACGCGCGAGGAGTTCGACCGCCGCGTGGCAAACGGTGAGTTTGTTGAGTGGGCCGAGGTCCACGGTAACTGCTACGGCACGTTGGTGAGCGAGGTCCAGTCCAAGCTCGCCTCTGGTTCGTCTCTGATTTTGGAGATCGATGTCCAGGGCGCCCTGCAGGTGAAGGAGCGTTTCCCCGAGGCCGTGCTGATCTTTATCAAGCCGCCTTCGCTTGAGGTGCTCCGCGAGCGTCTAGTCGGTCGCGGTACCGAGACGCCCGAGACGATTGAGCTGCGTATGGCAAACGCCGCCGATGAGCTTGCCCTTGCCGACCGCTACGACGACGTCGTGGTTAATGACGATCTCGACCGCGCGACCGATGAGCTCGTTCGCGTTCTCGATATGCATGAAAGGATCTGAGGTCCGTGTCCGTTGTAAAGCCTTGCATTGACGATCTTCTGGAGAAGACCGATCACAACCGCTTCCTGCTCGCTTCGCTTGCCTCCAAGCGCGCCTGCGACATCAATAGCATGCTGCGTGGCCAGCACAACCGCGTGCTTGCCGTCCAGGATGTCGATGACATCACCATCGGGCTTTCCGGTGCCGATACCATCTCGATGGCTATGGACGAGATTGTCGACGGCGACATCTCTTACGACGAGGCCCGTTACGAGAAGGCGCTCGGCCACAAGGTTGCTGAAGCCTAAATGGCGGCTCGCGTCTGCCTGGTCCACTATCACGAGGTTGGACTGAAGGGCAAGAACCGCGCACATTTTGAGCATATCCTCATGGATAACATTAAGGCGGCTTTGGCCGCCTTTTCCGTGAACGCCGTGTCTCGAATTTCCGGTTATATCCTCGTGACCTTTAACGAGCATCAGGCCGATGATGCGGCGCGTGTCATTCGCACCGTTCCCGGCGTTGCTCGTGTGTCTTTGGCGTATCACACCAACCGCGACCCGCAGGAGTACTGCGCCGCCGCCGTCAAGGCGCTGCGCGAGTTTGGTTCCTTCGATTCGTTTAAGGTGCACGCTAAGCGCTCCAATACCGACTATGAGCTCACCTCGATTGACATCAATCGTCAGGTGGGCGAGGTGTTGTGTGAGGCCTTCCCCGATAAAAAGGTTCAAATGCACGACCCCGATGCGATGGTGCACGTACTGGTGGTCCAGGGTAGCGTTTATGTGTACGCGCGCTCCGAGCGCGGCGTGGGCGGTCTGCCGGTGGGTTCTGCCGGCAAGGTCGTGACGCTGCTGTCGTCAGGTATCGATTCTCCGGTGGCGACCTGGATGCTCGCGCGTCGCGGCGCGGTGTGCGTGCCGGTACATTTCTCCGGTCGTCCGCAGACGCCCGATACGAGCGAGTATTTGGTGCAGGATATCATCCGTGCGCTTGAGCCGGGTGTCCAGATCGGCCGCCTGTACGTGGTGCCGTTTGGCGACTGCCAGCGTGAGATTTCGGTCACCTGTCCCAGCAACCTTCGCGTGATCATGTATCGCCGCATTATGTATTCGGTTGCCGAGCGCATCGCGCATATCGAGGGCGCTAAGGCCATCGTTACGGGCGAATCGCTTGGGCAGGTTGCCTCTCAAACGCTTGAGAACATCATGGCTGTTAACGAGGCCGTGAAGATCCCCGTGTTCCGTCCTCTCATCGGTTCGGACAAGCAGGAGATCATCGCGCGCGCCGAGGAGATCGGTACGTTCGATATCTCGACTGAGGCCGCTCCCGACTGCTGCACGCTGTTTATGCCGCGCCGTCCCGAGACGCACGCTAAACTCGATGCCGTGCATGAGGCCTGGGAGTTGTTCGATCACGAGGAGATGATCGAGCGCCTGCTCAAGCAGACCGAGTACATCGACTTCGAGAGCAACACGTATAAGGCCCCTAAGACCTTAAAACGCAAACATTCGGAGCTTGCTCCGCGTGAGATTTACCAAGATCACGAGTAATTTTGTGCATAGACCGACGATGCGTCTGCATCGTCGGTCTTTTGCTATCTGGGCATTTTGCGGCTAAGTGTTCATTTGCTGACGTGTGCCTGAATAAATGGACAGTATTTCGCAAGGTTTTGGTCGGCTTTTGGTTTGACCGCGAAAACCGGTTTTGGAGAATGGCTGTTGCAGGACTCTTTTCCTGACACGATGTTGTTGGGAGGTTTTGCTATGGCGCAGCGCGAACAACACGAACGGGTCAAACGGATGGACCGCTTGGCGGACAAGCTGCTCGGTCATAAGGCAGTGGTGATGGCGATACTGGTCGTCATTGCGATGGCGAGCGGCTTGGCGATGGCGAACCTTGGCGGCGGTGCCGGTGGTGTGTCGTTTGAGCGCACTGACGGTACGGGCTCGTTGGTGGAGCCGGGATCCGGTGATGCCTCGAGCGGAAAGACATCCGAAGGTTCTTCGACTAAGGCTTCTGCCGCGGCAGAGGTCTATGTCGATGTCGATGGCGCCGTTGTGTCGCCAGGTGTATATCGTCTCAAAGACGGCGCGCGGGTGGCTCAGGCGATTGATGCCGCCGGCGGGCTGGCGCCCGAGGCAGACGTTACGGGGCTCAATCGGGCATCTAAGGTCACTGATGGACAGAAGATTCACGTTCCAACGGTAGGGGAGCAGCAGGCGTCCATTGCGGAAGCTGGTGTTGATGGTGGGGCTTCCGCATCATCGGGCGTGAGTGGCGCAACAGGCCTAGTAAATATCAATACGGCAAGCGCGGCAGAGCTGCAGACGCTTTCTGGCATCGGTCCCTCCATGGCCCAGTCGATTATCGATGAGCGGACAAAGAACGGTGCTTTTGCCTCGGTTGACGATTTGATGCGTGTGTCGGGAATCGGCGAGAAGAAGCTTGCCAAAATCAAAGATTGCATCTGCGTATGAGTGCGACCGAGCGCGAGCATGGGATGCCACCGCGCCCATTGATGCCGTGGACGATGGCCCTGTGTGCCGGCATGTGCGTGAGCTGTGCCTTGGTGCTCAACGTGGCCGCTGATGCGCTGCTGAGGGAGCAGGTGCCGGCGGTCGGGCCGCTATGGGCCATTCCCGTTGCGGCGGCGGTCTTCGTTGTGCTGGCTCAATCTTGTGCGCGGCTTGCCCCTTGGAAGCGGTGGCTGTATGCCGCGTCCGTCGGTCTCGTGGCGGGAGCGGTCGTCTCGGCGTGGTGGGCTGTGGGCGCGCTCAGCGCCTCGAAGGCGCTCGACGGTCGAGCGGCAAGCGGCCTCGAGTTTGTCGTGCAGGGTGATCCATCACTAAACGACGACGTGTATTCCTATACCTGCGAGGCACGCGCGGACGGTAAGAACTTGGCAGCGGTTCGCCTATCGTGTGACCGCGAGCTCAAGGTCGGGGCGCACGTGCGTGTTATCGGTCGCGTTTCACGTTTTGAGAACGATGCATATGGACGATCGCGCGTGCTCCGAGGCGAGGTGCGCAAGGTTCAAGCCGTTCGGATTGTGCCGGTCGATGAGGGCTCTCCGGGGCCGCTGCTTCGGCTGCGAAATGGGCTGCTTGCGTCCATCGCGCCTGCGACCGACCCGGCGCGTGCGCTCATAGCCGGTGTCGTCTGCGGTCGTTCGGCCGAGCTGCGCGCCCAGCCGGCGGGCGACTGGTTTTCGGTGACGGGAACGGCGCATCTTATCGCCGTCTCGGGCAGCCATTTGGCTATCGTGGGGTTTGTAATCGAGGGTGTCTTGCAAAAGACTCGGTGTTCACGTGGTCTTCAGCGGGCGATATTGGCGATAACGCTTGTGGGCTACGCTGCCTTTACGGGTGCGTCTCCCTCGGCCGTGCGCGCGTGCTGCATGGTCTTCGCGACGCTTGTCGTAAACGGTGCGGGGCGTCGCCGGCATGGCGCATCGGCACTCTTCGTAACTATGTCCATCTTTGTGCTACTGCGGCCGACGGTGCTGTTCGAGATGGGCTTTCAGCTTTCATGTGCCAGCGTCTTTGCCATTCTGTGCTTTTGCCCCTATGCGACCTACGCTTTGAGTGAGTTGGGTGTGCCGCCGGGCATTGCCAGCATGCTTTCCGTCACACTGTGCTCGCAGTTGGCGACGCTGCCTATCACCATTCCTGCCTTTGGTGCGTTCTCGCTCATTGCTCCGTTGGCGAATGCGGTCATCGGTCCGGTGGTGAGTCTACTGCTCGCTGTGTCGATCGTGCTGGTTCCCTTTTCGCTCGTGGCGCCGTTGGAGGTTTGGGCGCTCGTTGTGCCCATGATTGCCGCGCGTTGCGCACTGTTCTTCGAACAGCTCTTTGCCGCCGTTCCGGGTGCATCCGTGAGCGTGCCGCCCGATAGCATGTGGATTTACCTGGTGCCGTGTTTGCTGGCGGTTCTGCTGGTCTGGTGGCCGCGTCCCCGTGCGCGTCCTATGGCGGTGGGGCTTGCATGCCTGGTGCTCTTGGCTGCGATTCCGTACATCTACTGGGATTGCTTCGCTCCGCCTTCGGTGACGGTGCTCGATGTGGGGCAGGCCGATGCCATTCTTATACGCCAGGGTGGCGCAGTGGTGCTCGTTGACTGTGGGCTCGATGAGCGCGTGGTGTCGGCGTTGGTTCGCAATAACGTCCACCATATCGACGCCGTCTTCGTGACACATTGGGATGAGGATCATTGGGGTGGCCTTCCTGATGTGCTCGATCAGTTTTCGGTTGGAACCATTGTGGTCGCGGCCGATGCGCTTGACGGCGCGCCTGCTGAGGTCCTGAATCGCCCCGGCGTAACGTATCGGCAGGTGGCTTGCGGAGACACGGTCGATATCGGCGCGTTTCGGACACGTGTGATGTGGCCGTTTGACACGGTGGATGGCGAGGGCAATGAGGACTCTCTTGTTTTGCTGCTTTCCTATGCTCAGGAAGGCAAGAGCTTGCGCGTGCTCCTCACTGGTGATGCCGAACTCGATCAAGAGCGCGAGTTTGTACAGGAGGTGGGTGATATCGATGTGCTCAAGCTAGGGCATCACGGCTCAAAAGTTTCCGTCGACACAGACCTGCTGGGCACGCTTAAGCCCGAGCTCTCTATCGCGAGTGCGGGCGAGGGCAACCGCTACGGCCATCCATCCGATGCCTGCATCGATGCCGTTAAGGAAGCGGGTGGTGCGTTCGCATGCACCATCGAACACGGCGACATTACCGTCTTGCCGACCGCGAAGGGCTTTGCGATGCGATGCCAGCGACCGTGATGCTGCCGTTGGCGCGGGACCTGCCCGTGGGCTAAAATGGCACGGTACGAATTCGAGGGTCTGCGAGAGGGGAGCGCAATGTCCGAAACCGGTCTGCTGCCGGCATATCTGATCGTCGGTACCGATGGGGTCAAGCGCGACCACGCCGTCTCGCGTATGAAAGCTCGCTTGGAAAAGTCGGGTATGGTTGAGTTCAACCTCGATGAACGCGACATGACCAAAGATCCCGATATCGAGTCGATCATCGGCTCACTCAATACCTTTCCCATGGGTAGCGAGTTTCGCCTGGTGATCCTCGACGGCTGCTCCAAGCTTGCCAAGGCGGTCTCGGAACCGCTCGTCGAGTACCTCGCAAGTCCCAGCCCCACAACGGTCTGTCTCATTATCGCCGACTCACTTGCCAAGAATACGCGCCTGTATAAGGCAATCGCCAAGATCGACAAGAAGGCTATCGTCGATTGCTCGGGTACCAAGCGCTGGGAACTGCCGCGCCGTGTTCAGCAGATGGCGACGCAGCACGGTAAGTCCATCTCGACGGCTGCTGCCGAGGAGCTCGTCTCGCGTTCGGGCGAAAACACGCGCATGCTCGATAACGACCTGGCAAAGCTCGCCCAGATGGTCGAGGCGCCCCAGATTGAGCTTGCCGACGTGGAGCGCTGGATCGTGCGCACGGCCGAGGTTCAGCCCTGGGACTTCCTCAATGCCGTCTCGGCTCGCGATATGCGGCGTTCGCTCGAGCTCTTTAAGCTTCTGCCCTCCAAGAGCTACGTGTGGACCTACACGCTGCTATGCGGTCGCATCCGTGAGCTGATCGTCGCCAAGGCGCTCGATGGGCGTGGACAGGGGCGTGAGCTCGCCGCGGCGCTCAAGCTTCAGGCCTGGCAGGTCAAGAATCATCTTACCTGGGCACGTCGTTTTTCGATGTCCGAGCTCGTTGCCGCGTTCGAGGGTGCCGTCGATGTGGAGCTCGCGCTCAAGGGTTCGGCCGATTCGGAGACCGCGCTTTTACTCTGGATTACGAACATCTTGAGAAAACCGTGATGATACCTGCCTATTTGACAAATTCGTTCTATCCCTTTGAGGGGGAGCGTGCTATAGTAGGCGCTTGCATGACCTCACCGTGTCTCAGAGGTGTCATACATTTTTTGCAAGGAACTCGAAAGGAACTCCAGAAGTGGCAAACATCAAGTCTCAGAAGAAGCGTATCCGCACCAATGAGGCAGCTCGCATGCGTAACAAGGCTGTCAAGTCCGAGCTCAAGACGCTGACCAAGCACGTCCAGTCCGCCGTCGCCGAGGGCGACGCCGAGAAGGCCCAGGCTGCCCTCAAGACCGTCACCAAGCGTCTCGACATGGCTGCCGCCAAGCATGTTATCCACAAGAACCAGGCTTCCAACCGCAAGTCCGGTCTTGCCAAGCTCGTGAACAGCATCAACGCTTAAGTTGTAAATTTCACACCACACAGATTACGCGCATAAATGGAGCCTGTTTTATGGAACAGGCTCCATTTTTTGTACCGCTCGGGTAAGATAGTCCGCATGAATACTTCAATTGACATTTCCCACATCCGCAACTTCTCGATCGTTGCACATATCGACCATGGCAAGTCCACGATTAGTGACCGCATCCTCGAGCTCACCCATACCGTCGATGAGCGCGACATGGAGTCGCAGCTGCTTGACACGATGGACATCGAGCGCGAGCGCGGCATCACGATCAAGTCCAATGCCGTCCGCGTGTCCTATGACGCCGACGACGGCGAGACGTATCAGTTCAACCTGATCGATACACCGGGCCACGTGGACTTCACCTACGAGGTCTCGCGTTCGCTTGCCGCTTGCGAGGGTGCGGTTCTCGTCGTGGACGCCACTCAGGGCGTCGAGGCGCAGACCGTTTCCAACGCGACGCTCGCCATGAACGCCAACTTGGACATTGTTCCGGCCATCAACAAGATTGACCTTCCCTCAGCGCATCCCGACGAGGTCAAGACCGAGATCGAAGACGATCTGGCCATTCCCGCCGACGATGCCGTGTGCGTGTCGGGCAAGACCGGCGAGGGCATCCACGATCTGCTGGAGTCCATCGTCTTTTTGATCTCGCCTCCCAAGGGCGATGCAAATGCCCCTCTCAAGGCTCTAATTCTGGATTCGTACTTCGATGAGTACCGCGGCGTCGTCGCCACGGTGCGCGTCTTTGACGGTTCAATCAAAAAGGGCGATACCCTGCGCATGATGCAGGCCAAGGGCGACTTCTTGGTCGACGGCGTGGGCGTCAAGCGCCCTGCCGAGACGCCGGTTGATGCCCTGACTGTCGGAGAGGTCGGCTACGTGGTCACGGGTCTGAAGGACCCCGAGGCTGTGCGCGTGGGCGATACCCTTACGTGGGCTTCGAACCCCTGCCCCGAGCCGCTGCCGGGCTACCGCGAGGCCAAGCCCATGGTCTACACGGGCCTGTTCCCCATCGACAACAAGGACTACGAGAACCTGCGCGACGCGCTCGATAAGCTGCACGTCAACGATCCGTCGCTGGTGTGGGAGCCTGAGACGTCGGTGGCGCTGGGCTTTGGCTTCCGCGTGGGCTTCTTGGGCCTGCTGCACATGGAGGTCGTCAAGGAGCGCCTGGAGCGCGAGTTCAACTTGGACCTCATTGCCACAAGCCCCTCGGTCGACTACCACGTGTACAAGACTGACGGCGAGATGATCGATGTCCGCAGCCCGCAGGATCTGCCCGAGGCCACGCGCATCGAGCGTATCGAAGAGCCCTACCTCAAGGCAAAGATCATCTGCCCGCCCGAGTATACGGGTGCCGTCATGCAGCTCGCTATCGAGCACCGTGGCGTCACGACCGATATGATTCACCTGACGAGCAAATCGGTCGAGATGCGCTTTGATATGCCGCTCGCCGAGCTCATCTTGGACTTCTTCGATCAGCTCAAGAGCCGCACCAAGGGTTACGCCTCGCTCGACTACGAGTTCAACGAATATCGCCCCTCCGAGCTCGTCAAGCTCGACATCCTGCTTTCGGGCGACGAGGTGGACGCGCTGTCGTTTATCGTGCACAAGGATAAGGCCTACGGTCTTGCCCGAGGCCTGTGCGACAAGCTCAAGGAGATCATTCCGCGTCAGCTGTTCGAGGTGCCTATCCAGGGTGCCATCGGCAACAAGATCATTGCCCGCTCCACCGTTAAGGCACGCCGCAAGGACGTGCTGGCCAAGTGCTACGGCGGCGATATCTCGCGAAAGCGCAAGCTGCTCGAGAAGCAGAAAGAGGGCAAGAAGCGCATGAAGGCCATCGGCTCGGTTGAGGTTCCGCAGGAGGCCTTTATGGCGATTCTCAAGGTGGACGAGTAGGTCCATGGCGCTTTCTGAATACAGCAAGCGGCTGCTGGGCGCCTATGCCGAGCAGCCGTTCCTTATGGCTCCCATGGCGGGCGTAACCGACCCCGCCTATCGCATCATGTGTCGCCGCCGCGGCGCCAACTTTGCCTACAGCGAGATGGTGAGCGTTGCAGGCCTTGCCTATGCCAGCAACAAGACGTGGCGCCTGGTGCTGCCGGCCGACGAGGAACAACAGATTTGCGTGCAGCTCTTTGGTTCCAAGCCCGATCAGTTTGCGAGTGCCGTCGCTGCCGTCGAGGAACGCGTGGGCGATCGCCTGTCATTGATTGATATCAACATGGCCTGTCCGGCTCGCAAGGTCGTTACCAAGGGCGAGGGCTCGGCGCTTATGCGCACGCCTGATCTGGCCGAGAAGATTGTCGAGGCAGCGGTGGGCGCGGCGCATGTTCCCGTGACTGTGAAGATCCGCAAGGGTTTTTATGCCGAGGACCGCAATGCCGCAACGTTTGCCCAGATGCTCGAAGGGGCGGGCGCCGCTGCGGTTGCCGTGCACGGTCGTTGTGCCACGCAGCTCTATACGGGCCAGGCCGATTGGTCTGTCGTCGATGAGGTTGCCGAAGCCGTCGAGATTCCCGTGATTGGTTCGGGCGATGTGTTCTCGGCCGAGGACGCTGCTGAGCATCTGAGCGGTTCGGGTGCCAGCGCGGTGTTTATTGCGCGCGGTATCTACGGCAACCCCTGGGTGTTCGGCGATGCACGCGCCCTTGCACTCGATGGCACGCCGGTTCCTTCTCGCTCCTCGGTCGAGCGCCTGGAGGCCCTGCGTGAGCACCTGACGTTGACGCACGAGCTTCTGCCGCTTATGTCGCGCGCCCGTACGTATGCAAGCTGGTACTTAAAGGGTATGCCCCATGCCGCCGCCTGGCGCGCTCAGGTGGTGCGTTGCTCCACGTACGAGGAGTTTATGGCGCTGGTCGATGATATCGAGCGCGACGTGGTGGCCTGCGAGGCCGCCCTTGCCGCCGGCGAATCGGTGCCCGCTCATCCGCTGGAGGCCTAACGGTGGCCGTTACCGCGCTGTATGTGCACGTGCCGTTTTGCGCTCAAAAATGCCGCTATTGCGACTTTGACTCGCAAAGCGTGGCCCCGTGCGACCTGGATGCTGCGCTCGATGCCTATTTTGAGCACCTGTATACGCGGCTCGATGCCTTTGGCAACGCTGGGGCACTCAGGCAGATCCGCACTGTCTACGTAGGCGGCGGCACGCCGTCGCTGGCAGGGGAGCGTCTGGTAGAACTTGCCCGGCGTATCTCTGCGTGGTGTAAGCCCGTTGAGTTTACCTGCGAGGCTAATCCTGAGTCGTTGACTTCGCAGCTCACCGCGGCGCTTGCCGGGGTGGGCGTCACGCGCATTTCTCTGGGAGTCCAAACCCTCGACAACGACGAGCTTGCTGCGATTGGCCGTATTCACGATGCCGAACAGGCGCTCGAGGCTATCGCGACGGTGAAGGATGTTGGGCTCGATGTGTCGTGCGACCTTATGTGCGGGCTTCCCGGACAGACCGCAGCGAGTTGGAAGAGCACGCTCGATGGCGTGCTGACGGCGGCTCCGCATCATGTGTCGGTTTACCCGCTCACGCTCGAGGAGGGGACGCCCCTCTATCGCATGGCGTGCCGCGATGAGTCGCTCGAGCCCGATGAGGATTTCCAAGCCGCATGCATGGACGTTGCGCGCGAGCGGCTGAGTTCGGCGGGCTACCATCCGTATGAGGTGGCGAGCTACGCGCTCGATGGGCATGAATGCGCCCACAACATTGCCTATTGGACCGGACAGGGCTATTTGGGTTTGGGTCGTTCTGCCGCCGGTATGCTCGACGCCGAGGATTTCGATCGCTTGGCCGGGCTGTATCCCGACGTGCCTGCTCGCGGCGAAGCGCATCGCGTGCGTCTGGTACAACGCGACGATGCCGCGACGACCTTTGATGTCGAGTATCTGTCGCAGCGCGAGGCGGTGGCCGAGGATTTGATGCTCGCCTGCCGCATGACACGTGGCATTGGGCCCGAACTGTTGGTTCACTCGGCAAGCGTGATTGCTGCAGACGAGCTGGCGGCGGCCTGCGACCGTGCGCTCGAGTTGGGCCTTGCCACCTGGGCGCCCGATCATGTTGAAGGACAGGCGGGGCGCGTCACCTCAAAAGACGTTATCGCAGGTCGCGCCCGCGCCCGTTTAGCGCCGACCCACTTGGGCTGGCTCGATGGAAATATGCTGTTCGAGCTGTTTTGGGGTCTAGCTTAGGCCGCTCGGGTAGAATTACCGCAATATATACGCTGCTGTGAGCAGGAGGTTGCCGCGCATGGCGACGATGAACGAAAAAGATTACTACGAGATTTTGGGCGTCTCCAAGGACGCCACCTCGCGTGATATTCAAAAGGCCTTCCAACAAAAGGCCCGCAAGCTCCATCCGGACGTCAATAAAGAGCCAGATGCCGAGGAAAAGTTCAAAGAGGTTTCCGAAGCCTACGCCGTGCTTTCGGACGAGCAGAAGCGTGCTCGCTATGACGCCATGCGCTCGGGCAATCCCTTTGCCGGTGCGCCGACGGCTTCGCCCTATGGCGGCGGCTATGCCGGCAGCGCGGGCTATGGCAATCCCTTTGAGGGCGGTTTCCCCTTTGGGGGCGCCTGGGGCCAGCCCCGTCGCGGCCAGGCTGCCTATAATCCCGAGAACGGCGCCAACGTGGTCGTCGATATCAAGCTCGACGCCAAAGAGGCCAAGGAGGGCGCCCGCAAGACCGTGCGCTACACGCGCTTCGATACCTGTGGTCACTGCGGCGGCTCGGGTTCTGTATCATCCGATCACGCCCATACCTGCCCGAGCTGCGGTGGTCGCGGCCATATCGATGTCGACCTGTCCTTCCTGTTTGGTGCGGGCACGTTCCAGACGGTTTGTCCTGAGTGCGGCGGTTCCGGCAAGGTCGTTGCCGACCCCTGCCCCGATTGCAGTGGCAGCGGCCGTGTCCGTGTGACCTCCGAACAGACGATTGAGTTTCCCGCCGGCACGCATGATGGCGACGAGGTGCGCATCCCCAACATGGGTCACGCCGGCACGAACGGCGCTTCGGGCGGCGATCTGGTCGGTCGTGCGCACGTCGAGGCCGAGCGCCTGGAGGGTAAGGCTCGCACCGGCTTCTACCTCATGGGCATTATCGCTCCGTTTTTGGTGCTGTCGGCCATCTCGGGCGTGTTCTCCGCCTTCGCCATGATGTGCTTCATTCCGTTTGCCATGGGCTTGTTCATGGTGCTGTCGGACGGCGTGCTTCATCGCAGTCTGCTGTGGTGGAAACGCGGCGCGATGCAGTTTGCCAATGGATTTGCCAACGGTTTTATGTTCGCGCTCGTGTCGGTTTGGTTCGCGAGCTGCTCGCAGCGGGCCGTGCTTTCGCCGTACGGAATGCAATAACATCAAACCCTCTGTTTGCGCCCGGCCCAGCTTGGGTATAGGACGCACTGTGACAATAATGAAAGTTGGAAGGATTCGGTCGTGTCGGAAAATAGGGATTACTACGAGGTACTTGGCGTTGACAAGGATGCCGACGCGCGGACGATTAAACGCGCGTTTCTAAAGAAAGCCCGTACGGTACACCCGGATGTTTCGGACGACCCCGAGGCCGAGGCCAAGTTCAAAGAGCTCAACGAGGCCTATTCCGTTCTTTCCGATGAGCAGAAGCGTGCTAACTACGACCGTTACGGCACCGCGGACGGCCCCGGTGGCTCTGGCTATGTCGACATCAACGATATCTTTGGCGGCATGGGCATGGACGACCTGTTCTCGTCGTTCTTTGGCGGTGGCGCCGGTGGTGGCGCCCGTAGCCGTCGTGAGCGTCGTCGCGGACGTGACATGGCCATCTCGCTTTCGGTGACGCTCGAGGAGGCGGCGCTCGGTTGTAAAAAGACGATCAGCTATGATCGCCTTGCTCCCTGCGAGGATTGCAACGGCACCGGTAAGGCCGAGGGTGCACAGGAAAAGCAGTGCAGCCGCTGCCACGGCACAGGCTATGTGACGACGGTCCAGCGTTCTTTCCTGGGCCAGGTTCAGTCCTCTTCGCCCTGTCCCGACTGCCACGGCGAAGGCACGGTCATCGATCATCCCTGCGAGACCTGTGATGGCCAGGGCCGCACGCCTTCTCACGAAAAGATTGACATCGATATTCCCGCTGGTGTTTCGACCGGTCGTCAGCTGCGCGTGAGTGGTTTTGGCGAGGCCGGCCTTCGTGGCGAGCCGTCGGGCGACCTGATCGTCAACGTGCGTGTCGCCGACCCCGAGCGTTTTAAGCGTAATGGCGATGACCTCTATCTGGTGAGCGATATCTCGATTGCGCAGGCCGCGCTCGGTTGCGAGATTGAGGTCGAGGGCATTATGCCTGACGAGGTCGTCAAGGTGTGTGTCCCCGCCGGCACACAGTACGGTGACACCGTGAGCGTCAATAACTACGGCATGCCGCGTATCGGCGGTGGCGGCTCGCGCGGTCGTCTGATTGTGCAGCTGCGCGTGGTCGTTCCCACCAATCTCTCCAACAAGCAGCGCGAGCTGCTTCGCGCCTTTGCCGACGAGATGGGCGATGACGTCGCATCCGGTAAGAAGTCGGTGACCGACCGTATCAAGAGTGCCCTCGACGACATCCTCGATTAAGGAGCCCGTGTGCTCGCACCCCATATTTCCGTCGTCAACCTCGGTTGTCGTGTCAACCGGGTTGAGTCCGACCGTATCACTGCCGATCTTATGCGCCTGGGCTTTGCGATGGTGGAGCCCCGGGACGCCGAACTGATCGTTATCAATACCTGTGCCGTGACGGGGGAGGCCGAGGCCAAGACCCGCAAGGCCGTCCGTCACGCCCTGGCCTATCCCGGCGAGCCTTACGTGGTCGTAACCGGCTGCGTCGTCAACCTGCATCCCGAGGAGCTGCTGGAGCTCTCCGATCGCGTGATCGCCGAACCGTCCAAGATAGACGTCGCCGAGCGCGTCTGCGAGGTGCTAGGTGTCGAATCCGATAGCGTGCCCGCCTGCAGCGATGGCGACGTGGTTGATGCGCTCGGTCGTTCGCGGCTGGGCGTAAAGATTCAGGACGGCTGCAACCACCGCTGCACCTATTGCATCGTGTGGAAGGCCCGCGGCCCCGAGCGTTCCGTGCCCGTCGAGTCCGTGCTCGAACAGGTGCGTGAAGCCCAGGAGGCCGGCGTGCCCGAGGTCGTGCTGACCGGCGTGAACCTGGGTGCCTATGACGGCAAGAGCGCGACCGACGAACATGTCGAGATCGATGAGCTGCTCCAGGCCATCATGGAGCGCACCGAGATCGCCCACGTGCGCATCTCCTCGGTGGAACCCATGGATATTTCTGAGCGCTTGCTCAAGGTGATGGCTCGCTATCCGAAGCGTATCGCGCCGTTTTTGCACCTGCCCGTGCAGTCTGGCTGCACGGCGACGCTGCATCGCATGGGTCGTCCCTATAGCGCTGAGGCCTTTGAGGATACGGTGCGCATGATTCGCGCTAACCTGCCACAGGCCGCACTTTCGTGCGACGTTATCGTCGGTTTTCCTGGCGAGACGGACGAGGAGTTCGAGCAGTCGCTGGCGCTGTGCCGTCGCGTGGGCTTTTCGCGCATGCACGTGTTCCGCTACAGCAAGCGCCCCGGCACCCTCGCCGCCGACATGCCCGACCAGGTACCCCCTGAGGTCATGGCCGAGCGCAGCCGTCGCATGCGCGCCGCCGCACAGGAGCTTGCGATCGCCGATGCCCGCCGCCGCGTGGGCACGGTCGAGCGTGCGGTGCTCGAGTATGGCGACAACCTGACGCTCGGCTCGTTCCATCATGCCCGTCTTGATGATACCTGTGGACTCACAGCCCCGTGCCTGCTCGATGTTGCTATCATCGGAGTCGATGATTCCGGCTTGGTCCATGCACGCAGGGAGGTTCATGGAAGCCTCGAAGATTAGACTTACCGTTCCCGAGGGTATCGACCCCTCGCGCGTTTTGGGCGCCGGCGATGGCGCCCTTCGTGCACTCGAGAACTTGGTGCGCGCCCATGTGGTTGCCCGCGGTGACAGCGTTGCCGTGAGCGGCGATCCGGACGAGGTTGAGCTGGTCGCGCGTTTTTTCGAGCATGCCTTTCGTGAGGCTGCTGCCGGGCGCACGCTTTCTGCCGAAGACGTCTCGCGTTGTCTGGCCGTTCTGCGCGACGGCGAGCATAATGCCTCGTCGCTGCGCGATGACGTGCTGCTGTCGTATCGCGGTCGCGTCATCCGCCCCAAGACGCTCGGCCAAAAGCGCTATGTGGATGCCATCCGCTCTTCTACCATCACGTTTGGCCTCGGTCCCGCCGGTACCGGTAAAACCTATCTGGCCATGGCGCTCGCCGTCGCCGCGCTCAAGCGCCATGAGGTAGGCCGCCTGATCCTGACGCGCCCGGTTGTCGAGGCGGGGGAGAACCTGGGCTTTTTGCCCGGCACCCTCGAGGAAAAGATCGACCCGTATATGCGCCCGCTCTATGATGCCCTCTTTGACATGATGGATCGCGAGCGCACCGATGAGCTTATGGAGCGTGGCGTGATCGAGATCGCCCCGCTCGCCTACATGCGCGGTCGAACGCTGAGTGATGCCTTTGTGGTGCTCGATGAGGCACAAAACACAACGCCTGAGCAGATGAAGATGTTCCTGACGCGTCTGGGTTTTAATTCCAAGTTCGTGATTACCGGCGACCTGAGCCAGCGTGACCTGGTGGGTCGCCGCGGCGGTCTTGCCGATGTCGAAAGGATTTTGGGTCGCGTCGACGATGTGACGTTTTCTCACCTGGAGCGTGCCGATGTGGTTCGCCATGCCCTGGTGGGCCGTATCGTTGAGGCCTATGATGCATACGACGATGCGCGTGAGCAGCGCGCACACGATCGAAAGGAGTCCCGTTGAGTGTATTGATCAGCAACGATGCCGAGCTCGATACGCTGCTCGATGCCCAGGAGGTGGAGCACATCTGCGGAGTTGTGCTTGCCGCCGAGGGTGTTGAGCGTGAGGTTGAGATTTCCCTTTCGTATGTCGATGAAGACGAGATGCACGAGCTCAACCACGAGTGGCGCGGCATCGATCGCACCACCGACGTGCTCTCGTTTGAATGCGACTCGGCCTTTGACGAGGACATTCCCGCCGACGAGACGCTTGAGCTCGGCGATATTATCCTGGCCCCGCAGGTTATTGCCCGCCAGGCCCCCGGCTTTGGCAACAGTCCCGCCGATGAGTGCCGACTGATGCTCGTGCACGGAATGCTGCACCTGCTGGGCTATGACCACATCGAGGACGACGAGGCCGAGGTCATGGAGGCACGTGAGGATGCCATTCTGAGCGACCTGGCGCTCGAGCGCGGCGAGGACCCCAAGCTGGTCCACGTCGGCCCCATAACCAATCATGCCCACGACTAGGAGCCGTCTATGATTCCCGGATCGAACAAGGACCATCCGTCCTTTTTAAAGTCGTTCTCATACGCTATGGAGGGCTTCGTCACCGCCGTCAAGACCGAGCGCAATATCAAGGTCATGCTCGTGGCGGGCGTGTGCACCGTCATTGCCGGCTGCATCGTGGGGCTCGATATTGCCGAGTGGGCTACGGTCATCATCTGCTGCGGCCTGGTGATTCACGGCGAGCTGTGCAATACCGCCATGGAGGCGATTGTCGACCTGGCGACCCAGGAGCTGCATCCGCTGGCCAAGCGCGCGAAAGATATTGCCGCTGCGTCTGTATACGTTCTTTCCATTACCGCCGCGATCGTGGGCTTGCTTGTCTTTGCCCACGCGCTCGACTTTATTTAGAAAGGGATTCCCATGTCCGACAATATGCAGCCTACCGATGAGGTTTTGGATGACGAAGTCCTGGACGAGGCTGAAGGTGCCGATTCGTTTGACGAGGTCGAGGAGTTCGACCCGTTTGAGGGTATGAGCGACGAGGAACTCGATGCCCTGTGCGACGAGGGCGAGACCCTCGCGGGCTTTGGTGACGTGGAACCCGGTTTCCGCAGCGGCTTTGTGGCCCTGGTCGGTCGCCCTAATGCCGGCAAGTCCACGCTGCTCAACGCCTGTTACGGCAAGAAGGTTGCTATTACCTCTCCGGTGGCTCAGACGACCCGCCGCCGTATGCGCGCCGTGGTCAACCGCTCCGGTTACCAGCTGGTCTTCGTTGATACGCCGGGTATTCACAAGCCTAAGGACGGCCTGGGCTCCGAGCTCAACAAGAGCGCGTTGTTTGAACTGAACGATGTCGATGTTGTCGCGTTTTTGATTGACGCCACCAAGCCGATTGGCAGGGGAGACGCCTGGGTCGCCGAGCGCGTCAAGAATGCCCGCTCCAAAAAGGTCCTGGTGCTCACGAAGGCCGACGAGGCCGATCCCGCACAGGTCATGGAGCAGCTTAAGGCAGCCCACGAGCTCATGGAATATGATGACGAGATCGTGACGTCGTCGGTCAAGAACTTCAACGTCGACGCTTTTATCGAGACCGTCGCTCACTTCTTGCCCGAGGGCCCGCGTTGGTTCCCCGAGGACATGGGCACCGACGCGTCCGACGAGACCCTCGTGGCCGAGTTTGTGCGCGAGAAGGTCCTGCGTCGCACCCGCGACGAGATCCCTCACTCCGTGGGCGTCATCTGTGACGCGCTCGAGCAGACTAAGAAGGTCCTGCGCGTGCACGCCACGATTTACGTCGAGCGCGAGGGGCAGAAGGGCATCATCATCGGCAAGGGCGGCGAGATGATTAAGCATATCGGCATCGATGCCCGTCGCGATCTTGAGCGTATCTTTGGCACTCAGGTCTTTTTGGAGCTCGACGTGAAGGTTAAGGCCGGCTGGCGCGATGACGAGGCGCAAATCCGCCGCTTTGGCTATAACGCCGAGGACTAAGGTAGTTTAACAAACCCGCAGGTAGAACGCTTGCATAAAGGTTTTGCGTCCTAACTTGTCCTTACGGGTACCTAACTAATTTCCGAAATACGCGCTATCGACCGTCTCGATGAACAGTTCTTTGTCGGGGCGGTCGTAGTGTTTGCCGAGAATGTTCTTTGCGGCATGCCCCATCATTTTGTCCACCATCTGGGCGGGAATGCCGTACTTCCAAAGCATCGCGGTTGCCCATGAGTTGCGCAACTTGGTCATGGTCAGGTAGCGCAAATCAATCGTCCCATTCCTGTAATAGCTGAGCCACTCATCTGTAATCCTCTTGCGATCCATCGGCATTCCCGTGCCTTTGTCGCAGATGTATGGCTCTTGGTCTTCAGTGCGTTGCTTTGCTATCTCGGCGAGCCGCAAGCTCCATGGTGGCGGAATGATGATTGCACGGCGGCTTTCTGCCGTCTTAAGCGGCTCAAAGCTGTTGTTCTGAGAATACTGGTGATAAAGGTCGTAGACGGCGTACGTGCGACCATTGTATTCATCAAACGTAATGTCTTTTACCGCCGCCGCCGCCGCTTCGCCGACACGGCATGAGCCTTTAGCCATTAGAATCGCCATGCCCTCGATGCGACTATCTCGCAACGATTCAAGGATGCTGTCAATTTCGGCTACCGTGTAGACTTCTAGCCCGCTGTCGCCTGTGTTTTTCTTTTCGCGCGGCATTTTGTATTTTGCGTCGATAAAAGAAATGCCGTCCACGTCATGAAGCCTTGCGCAATTGACGAGGTTGAGAACGATGATGTGCGAGACGTGAGCCTGAGCCGCAGTGAACTTGTCCAACCAACGCTGGTACTCTTCAACTCGCACTTCATTCATGGCAACGTTTGCCCATTTCGGCGAGACCTTTGACCTCCATGCACTACGGTAATTGACGAATGTGCTGCGCGACATATCGCCGGTCTCAAGCTGCTTTTCCAGCTGCGGGAAATACCATTCGTCCCAGCATTGCTCGAATGTGGGACATGGCACAACGCGCTCATTAGGTGGCAGGTGGTGGATTTGCCAAAGGCGGCGCAGCTCATCGTCGGCTTCACGCGAGGTGCAGGGATAGAGCGTCTTAGATCTGCGTACGCGATTGAGCCCGTCCCACTCGCACCACCTGATGCGCCATTTGTTCTTGGTGATTTTGGTCTTCGTCCCCCATGACGAACGTGTCATAATTAAAAAAGTCCCTCCTGTCGGGCATAGCCGACTCTAGCAATGCGGATGGGATTGTTTAGCGCTCCACTGGTCTTGGCGGGTTGGTGGGGCGCTTCTTTGTGGCTAGTCGCTACATGACTGAGTTCAGGACCCTGACGAATTCCTCTGCCTGGGAATGGCTGCTCAGCCTGTAGCCATAACCCGTCCGCAGCCTGTTGTTCAGGATTACCTGCTTGCCCTTAATTTTGTAGACGCCGGTGACGTCATTCAGGTAAACCACCTCCATATGCGTGCCGAAGAAGGTGTTCTTCTTGAGCGTGGTAATTCGGTTCGGGTAGATGCAGATCTCTTTGAAGACGCCGGCGCCTTTATCCCTAAATAGCAGCGTGTCGTTATCCATGCTTATTCCTCCTTGTCTTGAAGCGTTGAATCATGCTTAGCATTTAGCTTTGCTTCGAGATCGCAGAACTCATCAACTGTCATATCGAGCGAATTGATAATCACCAAGGCTTTCTGCCATGTCGGCTCCTTGACCTTTCCCTTTAAAAGACGCGACAAATAGGGCGCAGTGATTTCGTCTGAAGTAATGTCTACGGACCTTAGGTTCTTTGCATCCATTACGGCTTTTAGGGTTTCGGTGAATGCCATGAGACCCTCCTTCTGTCGATTGAATTGTACTCAATCCGAAAAAAATTGCCAATAGACAAAAAATCTTATTGCAAAGTTGCCAATTAACAACTACCTTATGAGTTGTTAATTGGCAACAACGAAGGAGGTGAGCGCATGGACAAGATTACCGAAAAGGTAGGTGGATGGCTTCAGCGCCCAGGCAATACCAAGAAGAAGATGGCGGCTGAGCTTGGGATTACACCCGATTCGCTTACCAACAAGCTGACTGGCGAAACGCCGTGGCTTTGGAGTGAGGTCGTTGCTGTTGCGTCGATCGTCCGATGTGAAGTGTCTGATTTCTGCTAGCCAAACCAAACGAACCACAGAAGGCAAAGAGAAGGAGAAGGAAATGACGATTGAGGAGCTTGAGAGGCGCGAGCGCGATGCTTACGAGGCTTTCATGGAAGCCGACTGGATGCACGCCGACATGCGCCTGAACGAGTGGCTGGATGCCGCCCATGAGCTTAACGAGGCGAAGGGACTGTGATTGCCGATTGGTTCGAGCGCCATCCAATTATCGGCTTCGGGCTCTTCTACACGGCCTACAGGGCTGCGGAGATTTTCATCACGACTCTGTTGAATGAGGCGAACAGGCTGTGAGGCGCAGGTCTCCAGATTTTGAGAAGGGCTTCAACTACTGCCTGTTTCTCAACGTCATCGTTCTTTTAGCCGTCCTATTCCTCGTGCTTTTGGTCAAAGCCATAGAAGGATGCTTCTGAGCTTGAGGACGGTATGTCGAATTCCTCTTGATCATGCCGGGGACTATATTCCGATGTTCCCACGCTGAATGTTTGCGCTGGTAGATAGCGCACTTCTGTTCATCCGCTACGTACCCGTCTCCATCGGCGCTGGGCTTTTTGGCCTTCTCCTTGACGCCGATCGCAAGGCGGTACCTGTGTCGCCGGCTGGCAACCCTAGGCGACATGGAACGCAGTGACACCCATACCAAGCTGTTCCGCCTGATGAGACGGGCGCGCAGCGGATGAATGGAGCGACCTTTGATAACCGCATCCGCCATTTGCCGTGAGCAGGGGGAGCCTGTGACGGCTGCAATGGCTCGGCAGCTGGCTCCGTTGAAAAGCCAGACGGTCAGGTGCGATGCCTGGCACAGACAAGTCTCAGCGCCGTGCGGTGCGCATCCGCTATCAACTCGTCGTAGGCGTTTTCGATAGTTCTCTGCCCGTCCGTTACCACCAGGATGTGCACCACAGGGCGCTGGGAAAAGAAGAGTGGCTCCGAAGACACTCCTTTGAAGTGGAAAGCGAGGGAGTGAAAAGGGAGCCACAGGCAAAACCCACCATAGGAGGTGGACGCTATGAATCATACCAAAAGGAACTGGTCCGACCCGATCTGTGAGTTTCAGCAGGCGATGGATGCGGCAGCCGAGAAGTTGCGCAGTCAGTTGGAAGACCTCGAGCCGTACTGCGGCTCGGAAGCGCTGAAGTTCGCCGTCCAGGCTGGCTACCAGCCGCAGATGGCCTACTCGGTCATCGAGACCGCGAGGTATACGGGGGTCTCGCCTAGCACCCTTTATGCAGAGAACAAGGCTGGTCGATTGCCGTTCAAGACAATCGGCAGCAGGAATGCGCTCATACGAGTGGTCGATGTCGACAAGTGGATGGAGGGACGCTCCGATGGCCGCTAGGGTTTTCGATTTCCTGTCCAACCGCTGGATGCGGCTCAACCCGAAGCTGCGCAACGCCATCGTCTCGACCGTCCTCATCGCGGGGCTGATCTTCGCGGGATGGCTCGAGGGCACCGCTCCGAGCGGCATGTACTACTAGGAGGTGCCGATGGTCGGCTTCTTTGGATGGACCGCCGAGCGCGGTCGAGACGGCAGCTGGTTCGCGACCAAGTTTGTCGAGAAGGGCCCCACGAGGGGCAGCGCGACCGGAATCGTCCGCTCGCGCCATCTACTGGTCAACGTCAGCAAGGCCGCGAGCAAGGATGCTGCGATGCGTGAGATCAAGCGTCTCTACGTAATCGGAGCGCTGCAATGACGGAACCGACCGAGAACAATGGAGAAAATGTGGAATCGGGGGTAGTTGTCCCTCGCAAAAGGGACAACTCATATTTCTGGCGGTCTGACGAGGACAGATACATCAGGACGCACAGGATGGACGGTTATCTGCTGCTGTCGGAGATGATGACAGGCCGTGGTTGGCCAAGGTCTCCCGAAGCCATCAAGAAGCACGCCAAAAGGGTTCTCGGAATCAACCTAAGCAAATATCCCGAATCGGGGATGCACCGCTGTATCTCGTGCGGCAAGTGGGACGTGCGTCCCAATTCCCATGCCGGGCGAATGGGGCTTTGCCCCGCCTGCTGGAGACGAAGACAGGCGGAAGCCATCCGCGAGGGCATGGACGAGAAAAAGGCGGAAGCCGAGTACCAAAGGGAAAAGAAGCGCAGGCGCGATGCGAGAAAGCGTCTGCAAAGAGAGAAGGAAAAGAACAATGGAAGAGACTGTGGAACAAGTTCAGGCGAAGCCGGAGCCCGTGAAGATCTCGGCGCTTGAGCTCGAGAACGTCAAGCGAATCAGGGCCGTGGCGCTGCGCCCGACCGAGAACGGGCTTACCGTCATCGGCGGTCGCAACGGCCAGGGCAAGACCAGTGTGGTCGATGCAATCTCGTGGGCGCTCGGCGGAAAGCGCAAGCAGCCGTCCAAGCCCAACCGCGAGGGCAGCGCCACACCGGCGAAGCTGCACGTTGAGCTGAGCAACGGCCTTGTGGTCGAGCGCTCGGGCAAGAACGCATCGCTCACCGTGACCGACCCGTCCGGCAAGAAGGCAGGCCAGAAGCTTCTCGACAGCTTCATCGAGGAGCTTGCAATCGACCTGCCGAAGTTCATGGTCATGACCGACAACGAGAAGGCTCAGGAGCTCCTGCGAATCATCGGTATCGGCGGCGAGCTGGACGAGTTGGACAAGAAGCTGAGCGATCTGAAGGCTGAGCGTCTCGACATCGGTCAGCGCAAGCGCGCAAAGGACAAGATCGCCGAGGAGATGCCGTTCTTCCCCGATGCCCCCGACCACCGCGTGTCGCCTGCCGAGCTCATCGAGCAGCAGCAGTCAATCCTCGCGAAGAACGGGGAGAACCAGCGAAAGCGCGAGAAGGTCGGCATCATCAAGCAGCAGCGCGACAACCTGAACATGCTGTGCGACAGCCTCAACAGCCAGATCATGTCGCTCAACGAGGAGCTGAAGCGCAAGACCGAAGAGCTGATGAAGCTCACCGATGACTACCAGACCGCGCTCAAGGATGCAGCCGACCTCGAGGACGAGAAGACCGATGAGATCGAGCAGAGCATCGCCAACATCGATGCGCTCAACCAGAAGGTCGAGGCGAACGAGCGCCGCAAGCAGGCGCTGAAGGATGCCGAATCCCTGAACGACGATTACCAGAGCTGCAACAGCGAGGTCAATGCGGTCGAGGACCAGCGCAAGAAGCTGCTCGAGACCGCCAGGATGCCGCTCGACGGCCTGACGGTCGAGGACGGCAAACTGGTGTACAACGGCGCGGTCTGGTCGGACATGAGCGGTGCGGAGCAGCTCCGCGTGGCGACAGCTGTCGTTCGCTCGCTCAAGCCCGAGTGCGGTTTCGTCCTGGTCGACAAGCTGGAGCAGATGGACCCCCAGACGCTCGCCGAGTTCGGCGCCTGGGCAGAATCCGAGGGGCTTCAGGTCATCGGCACCCGCGTGGCAACGGATGACACCTGCTCGGTCATCATCGAGGACGGGCGCGTGGCCGAGGGCGCCGGGCAGCTGAAGGCCGAGATGCCTGAGATTAAGGTCGAGATTCCCGATGTAAAGATTCCAGAGGTCAAGATTCCCGCCACCATGCAGTTCGGAGGTAGCTTCTAATGACATTCCAGATCACCCGCGGTCAGCGCCTCCGCCCACAGAAGGTCGTTCTCTACGGCCCCGAGGGCGTCGGCAAGACGACGCTGGCGGCTCAATTCCCAAGCCCCCTGTTCATCGATACCGAGAGCTCGTCCGACTACCTGGACGTCCCGCGCCTTCCAGCGCCCACGAGCTGGCAGATGCTGCTCGATGAGGTCACGTGGATTCGAGATTTCCCCGAGGAATGCGGCGGCACACTTGTCTTGGACACCGCCGACTGGGCGCAGAAGCTGGCGGTCGATGACGTGTGCAGCGCCATGGGCTACAAGAGCATCGAGGACGCGGGCTACGGCAAGGGCTACACCTACGTGACCGAGCGCTTCGGCAAGCTGCTGAACCTCTTGAGCGAGGTGTGCGAGCGCGGCTGCAACGTGGTCGTGACCGCCCATGCCATCATCAGCAAGTTCGAGCAGCCCGATGAGATGGGCGCATACGACCGCTGGGGTCTGAAGCTCATCGACGGCAAGAAGGCCAGCGTCGCGGCGATGCTCAAGGAGTGGGCGGACGCGGTACTCTTCGCCAACTACAAGACCATCGTCATCACCACCAGCAAGGACGGCAAGGTCGGCAAGGCCCAGGGCGGCAAGAACCGAATGCTCTACTGCTCCCATGCCGCCACTTGGGACGCGAAGAACCGCTGGGGCCTGCCGGACGAGATTCCCATGGAGTACCAGCAGCTGGCGCAGTTCATCCCCATCCCGCAGCTCACACGGCAGCAGCCGCAGGTGCAGCAGCAGACGGTCGAGACGGTCAACGTCTCCACGGTTACGCCCGAGCAGATCGAGCAGGCGCGAAGCATTCCAGACCCGTTCGAGCCGGAGCGCCCGGCATACCTCAAGCCGCTCTACGACCTGATGCGGCGCGATGGTATCAGCGCGGAGACGGTGAGCAAGGCCATCTCCGTACGTGGTTATTTCCCCGAGGGCACGCCGGTTGACGCCCTGCCCGAGGACTTCGCGAAGTTCTTGGTGTCGGCCTGGGACAGCATGCGCGATTACATCAATTCCGGCATGGCAGCCGGTCGAAAGGAGTAAGAAATGGCAAACGATATGGGTCAGTCCTTTGGGTGGGACGGCGAAATCGATGCTGTGGAGAACGAGTTCGAGCTTATGGAGCCAGGCGAGTACTTGGCTACGGTCGAGAACGTCGAGCGCCAGCAATTCAACGGCAGCGACAAGATGTGCGCCTGCCCCATCGCCAAGGTGAACGTCCGCCTGGACAACGATCGAGTGCTTTCCGACCGCCTTTTTCTGAATTCCAAGAGCGCCTGGAAGATCACCCAGTTCTTCGTCTCGATCGGGATGCGAGCGGTCGATGCCCCCAAGGAGCAGAAGCTGAAGATGGATTGGGTGGGAGCTGTCGGTCGCCGCTGCAAGATCAAGGTCGGCACCCACGAGTACAAGGACAAGACCTACAACGAGATCTCCGAGTGGATGAAGCCTGAGGCGCAGGCCGCGGCACCCCAGCAGCACGTCTACGGCAACGCCAACCCCGAGCCCGTCTCGCCTTCGCTGCAGGGCATGATCAACCAGACCTTCCAGCAGGCGCAGGCCGCGCAGAACGGGGGCTTCTAAGGCATGAAGTTCAACCTGCGTCCCTATCAGGAGCAGGCCATAGCCGCAATCGAGGAGCGTTGGGAAGCGGGAGACCGCGCAACGCTCCTCGTACAGGCAACGGGCACCGGCAAGACGATCGTCATGGCCGGCGTAACGGAGGACGCGGTCCGCGATGGCGGTCGCGTCCTCATTCTTGCCCACCGCGGCGAGCTGCTCCAACAGGCAGCCGACAAGCTGCAATCATCGACGGGACTGCGCTGCTCGGTCGAGAAGGCCGAGGACACGAGCGTGGGGACATTCGAGCGCGTGACGGTCGGATCCGTCCAGACCCTGTGCCGCGAGAAGCGCCTTCGGGCGCTCGGCAGGGACAGGTTCACGCACATCCTCATCGATGAGTGCCACCATGCCGTCTCCTCCAGCTATCAGGCGGTACTCGACTACTTCGCCGGCGCTAAGGTGCTCGGCGTTACTGCCACGGCGGACCGCGGCGACCGACAGAACCTCGGCAAGGTGTTCGATTCCCTGGCATTCGAGTACAACATGCCCGAGGCCATCAAGGACGGTTACCTGTGCCCGATCAAGGCGCAGACCGTTCCGCTCCAGCTCGACATCTCCAACGTCTCGGTGCGCTCGGGCGATTGGGCGGCAGACGGGCTGGGCACAGCGCTCGACCCATACCTGCCGCAAATCGCCCAGGAGATGAAGAACGCCGGGCTTGAGGAGCGCAAGACGGTCGTGTTCCTGCCGCTCATCAAGACCAGCCAGAAGTTCTGCCGCCTGCTCAACGAATGCGGATTCCGCGCCGTGGAGGTCAACGGGCAGAGCGAGGACCGCGCGCAAATCCTGAAAGACTTCGACAGTGGCAAATACGACGTGCTGTGCAATTCACTTCTCTTGACCGAGGGGTGGGACTGCCCGAGCGTCGACTGCATCGTCAACCTCCGACCGACCAAGAGCCGTGCACTCTATTGCCTCGATGAGAGCACTGAGGTGCTTACGCGCGACGGATGGAGAAACGACGTGGAAATCGGAGATGAAATCCTCGCGTTCGACCATGAAACGGGAGAAACGAGGTTCGTTCCCGCTCTGGCGAAGGTTCGAAGAAATCTCGACTCAGACGAGCGGTTCTACCATCTGAAAGGGCAATCGTCTGATATTCGGGTCACAAACAAGCACAGAATGCTCTACGACAACAAGAGGCGCTTAGGCTGGAAATTCAAGGAGGCACAAGACCTGGCGAATCTGAAAGACGGCGCATACATACCGGTCTGCGGCCACGGGAATTTCCCTGGCGTACCGCTAACCGACGCAGAGCTCACCTTCATCGGCTGGGTCATGACCGATGGGTCTATCAATAAGTGCAACAACGCAATCACGATCACCCAAGGTACTCAGCACCCGGAATATTGCGAGGAGATAACTCGCTGCATCGAGGGCTGCGGTTTCAAGTACACCCGGGCCGTTCGCAAGCGAGTCGGAGTCGAATGGAACCAATCTGGCGACTGCATGACGTGGACCATCTCGAAAGGCATGCCACGGGGGAGAGACAAGCATCTCAGCGGATGGGGAAGGCTCGAGCCATGGATTTCCAAGGACCTCAGCCCGTCTCTGTTCGACATGACGGAAGACCAGTTCGAAGTAATGCTGGAGGCGATATACCACGGAGACGGGAACAAGGCCATCAAGACCTCCTACCACATCGGCAAAAGCAACAAGAGCTTCATCGAACGACTGCAATCGATGGCCATCCAGCGTGGGTACCGCGCAAGCGTTTCCGTCGAAAAAGCCAACGAGGTCAGGAAGTGCGACCTGTGGGTGCTTCATGCGAAAAAGCAGGAGTTCGTCAAAGTCGGCTCTCGCCACGGAAGGCACGCCGTATGGGAGGCCGAGACTCACGCGAGCGAATCATGCTGGTGCGTCCAAAACGAGCTCGGAACGCTCGTCACCAGAAGGAACGGCAAAGTCGCCATTGTCGGCAATTGTCAGATCGTTGGACGCGGCACTCGTCTATCGCCCGAGACGGGGAAGACCGACCTTCTCCTGCTCGACTTCCTGTGGATGACCGAGCGTTTGGAGTTGGTTCGCCCTGCAGCGCTCGTTACGGGCTCTCGGGAGGTCGCGCAGAAGATGACCGCCATGGTCGAGCAGGCCGGATGCCCGGTCGACCTGCAGAAGGTCGAGAGCAAGGCATCTGACGAGGTGGTCGCTGAGCGCGAGGAGGCCCTCGCCAAACAGCTCGCCGAGCAGCGCAGGAAGAAGGCGAAGCTGGTCAACCCGCTGCAGTACGAGATGTCAATCGCCGCCGAGGACCTGAGCGGATACATCCCCGAGTTCGCTTGGGAGATGGCCCCCGCCACAGACAAGCAGAAGGCGGCGCTCGAGAAGTACGGCATCGATGCTTCCGAGATCTCCAACGCCGGCAAGGCATCGAAACTGCTCGACCGAGTGAAGAAGCGCCGCGACAGCGGGCTTAGCTCTCCCAAGCAGATCCGCCTGCTCGAGCGCCGGGGATTCAGGCATGTCGGCACGTGGTCGATGGAGGCTGCAAGCTCGATGATTTCCAGAATCAGCGCGAGTGGATGGCGAATCCCGAGCGGAGTCAATCCTGCCACGTACGTACCGAATGAAAGGAGTGAGTAAGATGGCGATTGGATTGCCGAAGGACGCGAGCGGTGCGATCGTCCCGTTCGACACAACCACGATGTACCGCGAGAACGGTAACCAGTTTCATGTGTCTGATTTCTTTTTCGAGGCGAGACCCAGAAGGTGGTTCGCGCGAAGCGGAAGTGAGTGCATCGAGACCAACAAGCTGTATCTCGACAGCAAGGACGTTTTGGTAAACAGGCCCAAGAAGACAATCCCTCAGAACGCAGCACAGGCCAACAAGGGCGTGACCCTATCCACGCTCCCCGAGTATGCAACGCCCAACGAATGGGCCGAGGCTTTCAACGTGAGCCTGAGGACCGTCTACAGGATGTGCAGCCTTGGGAAGCTAATGACCGTGAAGGTTCGCGGCAGCATCCTCATCTACCGCGACTCATCCTTTGTGCTGCTGGGGCTAGATAGGTGATAGCAATGGCGAATATCGAGTTACCAAAAGATGCCGAGGGACGCGAGATACCCCTAGATACCGTTGCTCTATATGACGATGACGGTAACGTCCACAGCATCCGCCGATTCATCTACACGAACGACTTTGACTTAAACGACAAGTGGATGAACAGCTGGTATGTAGTTACCGATGACTACAAGACAGCAAAGTCTGAACTCATGCACCTCACCAAACCAGATAGCTGGGAGAAGCTGGAAGATGACTTAGACAGGTGCATCGAAGAGAGCAACCTTTGCATGTACTACAACCAGAATTTGGACTGTAACAATTGCACCATCTCCGGCAATGAATCTCGTGGCTGCACTTCGATAGCGCTTGAGGACATCAAGAAGCGTATCCGCATGCTGAGGGGTGAGGACTGATGTTGCAGCAAAACACATGCGTCTATTGCGGCAATGTTCGCTTCAATTTCAGCCGAGACGATGACTACGGCATGTGGATCGAGAACAACGACAACGGCAAATATGTCATAGCCGTTGGAGAGCTGTTTGTTGAAAGCTATCCGATTTGCTTCTGTCCGTTCTGCGGACGCAGGTTGAAGGAGGACGAATGACAGCCAAGGCATCGACCCGTTATAAGGTCAGCAAGAAGGTGGTCAAGCGCTACCTAGCCGACCATGACCTCACGCAGAAGCAGTTGGCGCAAATGGCCGGCATCACGCCCGGTGCGCTTAGCGCTCTCATCCGCTGCCAGCGAGACATGCGCGTGGGTAACCTTTTCGCGCTTGCCGATGCGATGCGGATGGACCCGCGCGACCTCGTTGAGAAGGTGGATGAATGATTGCAGATGAAGAACGGCGCAATGTGGCGGCTGAACTGCGTAGGCAAATCGAATACATGAGCGAGCGGTCGAAGTGGTACGAGGACGATATTGACGGCAGCGAATGTGGCAACACGGCATATCGCAATATCGCCGCTTCGGTCGAGCGATGCGGACATGCGTTCCAAGGCAACTACATCCATATCGTCGAGCGTCTTGCCGATCTGATTGATCGCCCTATGTGCCACGACCTTGTTGAGCACAAGCAAGACCCGTTTATCCCAGGCAAGCGGATAGTCGACGGCTACTTCCACTGCTCATGCTGTGGATGGAACGGGCGGCTCTGGGGGCAAATTGGCTCCGATAACATGCTGGCTTACGAACCGGTTCATTGCCCGAAATGCGGGGAGGAGATCAAGCGATGACTACCGAAGAACTGAACAAGATCTCTTCTGATTTGAGATACACCGCGGCGGACACGCTCGGCAGCGAGTCGTTCCAGCGTGCGCTCGCCAGGATCACCAAGGCACCGGCTACTGACTGGCGCACCGTGATGCGCCGAATCGCAGACCTCATCGACCACGGCGTCTGCTACAACGTCTACGACGAAAGCGAATGCGGCGCATGTGACAACGGATTCGAGTGCTCCGTTTGTGGCTGCAAGGTCGAGGATGAGGAACACTACCACGTGAGCGGCACGTGGAACTTCTGCCCCCAATGCGGCAAGAGAGTGTGGCCGAAAAAATGAGTGACGTCTACAAGCTGACGCAGAAGAGCGTCTGGACAAACAATATCGGCAGGCACACCACTTGGTATCTGCTGGATGAACACAAGATGGGCTACTACATCGACTATATCGAATGGAGTGTGAAGCGCGACTGAGGGTTCCTCAGGCTGGATTCCGAGTGCATGGCCTTCCGCTACAACGGCAAGAAGGGCTGCGTGACCAGCTGGAGCGAGTGCGCCACCGTCTGCGGCTTAGAACCGCAGGAGGCATTCGAGACCATCTGCGAGCGCCTTGGGATAAAGGTGAGATACCTCTAGCTGGAAAGGCCGGAACAATTGTTTCCCTCAATAGAAAGGAACCAAACAAATGAATATCACCAAGCGTAGGGTCGCGTTCGTCGCGGCCCTTGTCGTATCCGTCCTGGCTATCGTGATTGTCTGCGGTCTGGCTGGATGTTCGTCGTGCAGCCGTTCGGTCAAGAGCGTGAGCAGCGATTTCAGCGGTGGAATCAACCGTACCGTCACGCTCTACGACAACACGGGCAAGGAGATCAAGAGCTGGCACGGCAAGTTCGACATCGAATCGAACGACCAAGAGGTTTTCTTTGACGACGCCCAAGGCAAGCGCGTGATTATCCAAGGCGGCATCGTCGTAAGTGAGGAAGATTAAATGAAGTTCTCATCCAACATTCAAGTAATCCAAGCCCAGTTTGACGGCCTCAAGCTGAAACCAATCTACGCCCATGGCGTTGAGGATGCCGGATGCGACCTCAAGGCAAACATCCCAAACCCGATCACCATCGCACCTTGGAAATCGGTTTGGGTCGGCACGGGAGTGCATCTGGCGATGCCGGAGGGCATGTTCGCGCTCCAGGCACCGCGCTCGGGACTCAGCTGCAACCACGGCATTACGTTGGCAAACGCGCCGGGAATCATCGACCCCGGCTACCGCGGCGAGATTCGCTGCAAGCTGGTGAACCTGAGCGATGAGCCGTATACGGTCTACCCGCTGGAGCGAATCGCCCAGCTGGTGTTCCTGCCGTTCGTCAACGCCGCGTTCATGACCTGCGACAGCCTGCCGGAAAGCTCGCGCGGCGAGGACGGCTACGGCAGCACGGGGGCGATGTGATGGCAGATCAGGTGGGAAAGCACTGCGCCACGTGCCGCTTCGCGAGAGACCCGTTCACCGTCAAGGTCTACGAGGTCAAGATTGACTATCTGACGTGCCGGCGAGACCAGCGCGACATACCGCATGTGTGCCAGCCGTGCAACACGTGCAACTTCTGGGAACCGAAGGAGGATGACGATGGACGGCGCTGACAGACTGACCCAGAAGAAGCTGATGGAGGCCGCACGCGCTGTCGGCTTCTTGGAGGGCATGAGCACGTGGCTTTGGACGAAAATCGGTCCCGATCTGGCCGATGAAGCCGTGGTCGAATTCGAGAGGCGCGTCTCCGCGATAGCAGAGTGCTTCGGTCTGGACAGGGAGGACCGCTGATGTGCCAGGTGATGGGGGTCGACATGACTGAGAAAGAGATAACGATGACGAGGGATGCCGGCTGTCCCGAGCACTACAGGGGCGATGGATTCATCACGTGCTCCCGTGCCATGAAGGCGGCACTCGGCAGATGGCCTGCTGCCACGGCGCCGTACTGCACCATGGCGGTCTGGTGGTGGTGCTGTGCCTTCAAGTACGTGTGGAGGTGCATGGTCAAGGGCAAGACCCTCGAGGACATCGACAAGGCAATCGACTGCCTGTACAAGCTGCGCAAGGAGATCAAGCCGCACCTGAAATCGCAGATGAAGGCCGACAACATCGTCGCCGGCAAGAGCGTTGAAGACCGATGAGCTCGCAAAAGAGAGGGAAAGGACAAGACAGATGGCAGGACACGAGACCGTGCGCTCGACCGACTTGAGCGCACTCCAGGGCATCTTCTTCGAGGAACTGGACAACCTGATGGCGCTCGACATCAATGCCGACGACGAGGCAATCGAGCGCGAGATCAACCGCGCGAAGGCAGTCTCCGATGTGGGTGCGCGCGCCATCGAGAATGCCAACACCGCCGTTGGCATCATCCGCGCACGTTCCGAAATGGCCGGCGCGAAGCTCGCGAGCGTCCCCGCGATGCTGAAGTCGTAAGAGCGATGAGCAGGGTCATGACGAAGGCGGAACATGCGTGGCTTCTCGACATGGCCCCGCGATTCCGCTCATGGGACGATCTCCTCGCCTCATTCGAGTGCGCCTTCGGCTACCAGCCGAAGCGCCAGACCGCGCAATGCTACATCTCGAAGCACGGCGTGAAGCTGATGAGCACCACCGTCCGCTGGCTCGAGCACCCGGAGTATGACGAGTTCCTGCGGGAATTCGTCCCCGGTCACGGCCAGGGCGAGATCATCGACGAGTTCAAGAAAAGGTTCGATATAAGGTTGAGGGTCACACAGCTCAAAGACCGCGAATCGACGCTGAGTCTGAAGCAGGGCACGTTCGGCGGCAGGTTCGCGCCGGGCACCATACCGCCCAACAAGGGCAAGAAGCTGACCGACTACGTCAAGGACGAGGCAAAACTGGCGAACATCAGGCGCAGCGTCTCTACATCAACAGGCACAACATTCCCTATCACGATGCCGAGTCGCTGCGCACCGCCGTCTCCATGGCGAGACTGAACGAGGCGATCGTGACCGCCGAGCTGAGGCCGCGCAAGTGCCCGTGCTGCGGAAAGACCTACAGGCCGCAGTACAAGGCGCAGCGAACCTGCCGCGAGTGCCTTGACTCGGGGCGCAAGGCGCGGCGCAGCTACGGCATCGCCGTGTGCGCCAAATGCGGCGCGACGTTCGAGAAGCTGAGCGCACGGGGGAAGTACTGTCCAAAGTGTCGCAAGAAGAACTACAGAAAGGAGAAAGGCTGATGGAAGACCATAGCGACCTTCTGGACGCGCTCTCGGCAATCGACCCGTCCACACTCAACTACCAGGAATGGCTGGACGTCGGCATGGCGCTCCACGAGAGCGGGCTTCCGCTCGATGCGTGGGACGAATGGAGCCGCAGGGACGCAGGCAGGTACCACGAGGGCGAGTGCGAGCGAAAGTGGCGCGGATTCGGCTCGGGGCAGACCAGGGTGAAGTCGGGCACGCTCGCAAAGATGGCGACCGAGCGAGGGTGGGTCCCGCCGCGTGCGTCCCAGGGAATGGGCGAGGCGCTGTCGTGGGACGGCGAGATCTCGACCGCGCTCATCGACCCGTCATGGGTTGAGCCGGTCGAGCTGCCCGAGACCGACAAGACCGGTCCCGAGGAGCTCGTCGAGTACCTCGGCCACCTGTTCGACGAGGATGATGTGGTCGGCTACGTGTGCGAGAGCTGGGACCGCGAGGGCAAATGGCTCCCCAAATCGAAGGGGTGCTACTCGCGCACCGCCGGCGACCTCATGCGCGACCTGAAGAAGTACGGCTCAATCGAGCAGGCTTTGGGTGCCTACGACGACCGCGCCGGCGCATGGATCCGGATCAACCCGCTGGACGGCAAGGGCGTCGGCAACGCGAACGTCTCCGAGTTCAAGTACGCGCTGGTCGAATCCGACACGCTCGCCAAGGAGAAGCAGCTGGCGCTCATGCAGGAGCTTCAGCTGCCGTGCGCCGCGATCGTCGACTCAGGCAAGAAGAGCCTGCACGCCGTGGTGAAGGTCGATGCGCGCGATTACAACGAGTACCGCGATCGCGTCATGCGGCTGTACGACGTTTGCCGCAAGAACGGACTCGACCCCGACACCCAGAACAAGAACCCGAGCCGCCTGTCGAGGATGCCCGGTGCCATGCGCTCGGGCGAGCGGCAGCGTTTGGTGAGCGGCCCGTGCGGCAAGGCATCGTGGTCGGAATGGTGGGACTGGATGCAGGAGACCACCGACGACCTGCCCGACCCCGAGAATCTGGCATCCGAATGGGATGACATGCCCGAGCTCGCGCCGCCGCTCATCGACGGCGTTCTCCGTCAAGGCCACAAGATGCTGCTCGCGGGGCCGTCCAAGGCGGGCAAGTCGTTCGCTCTCATCGAACTGTGCGTGTCGCTCGCCGAGGGCAAGCCGTGGTTCGGCTGGGAATGCGCACAGGGCAGGGTGCTCTACGTCAACCTCGAGCTGGATTCCGCGAGCTGCCTGCACCGCTTCAAGGACGTGTACGGGGCGCTCGGCTATGCGCCCAAGAATGTGGGGAACATCGACATCTGGAACCTGCGAGGGCGCTCCGTGCCGATGGACAGGCTGGCTCCGTCGCTTATCCGCCGGGCGCTCAAGACGCGCCCCATCGCCGTGGTGATCGACCCGATCTACAAGGTCATCACGGGAGACGAGAACAGCGCAGACCAGATGGCCGCGTTCTGCAACCAGTTCGACAAGGTCGCCCAGCAGGTCGGCTGCGCCGTCATCTACTGCCACCACCATTCCAAGGGCCTGCAGGGACAGAAACGCTCCATGGACCGCGCGTCCGGCTCGGGCGTGTTCGCGCGAGACCCGGACGCACTGCTGGACATGACCGCGCTGGAGCTGACGGACGAGTGCACCAAGGCGCACTACGACTGGCGCAGGCAGCACGCGATCTGGGCCGCTTTCGACAAGTTCTTGCCGGGATGGCGCTCGGATGAGAGGTTCGTCGGCATCGACTCGGCTGACGATTTGCAGAAGTGGGCGAACGAGCAGACGAACGGCGCGCCCATCGAGCTACGCCGCGAGCTGGAATCCATCCACGAGAGCTTGCAGGAATCATCGCGCGGCTGGGCTGCGTGGCGCATCGAGGGCACGCTCCGCGAGTTCCGCAGCTTCAAGCCCAAGAACCTGTGGTTCGAGTACCCGGTGCACCTGCCGGATGAGACGGGTGCCTTGGCGGACCTGAAATGCGAGGGCGAGTACGACCCGAGGGCTAGCCGCTCCAAGGGAAGGGAAGCATCACAGAAAACCTTCAAATCTGAGCAGCAGCAGAAGGTGAGCCTGATCCGTGAGGCCATGGAACAGTGCGCCGAGGACGGGGTTGAGCCGACAAGAAGTAATGTGCTCGAGCGAATCGGTGAGGTCGAGTTCAGGGGCAAGCTTTTTGATATGAGGGCGCTTAAATACGCAACTGGAAACAACGCAAAATGGAGCCCGTTCCGAGTAAAGGAAGGCACCGATTTGCTCTATGACAAGAACAATCAGGCGCTTGATTTCGACGGAGAAATCGACCTTTCGGACTAGGTTCTGATTTATATAACCCACGGGGTACAAACCCTAGGTATTACAGGTTTGTAGGGGTACAAAAACAGGGGTACAAACCTATTACTACGTAATAGGGGTTTGTACCCTACACCCAAGGGTGAGTACAGACACGTGCGTGCGGGCTAAAGCCGCGCCCGCACTCGTACGCGGGTGGCTAACGGTCTGTACACACCCCCGCGGTGTAAACGGGAATTCCGCGTTTCGCCGCTTTCCAAATTTTTCGACAACTGAATCAAACGAGAGGGGTTCGTATGAAATTCGACCCATGGACATTCGTCGGCTATCTGGTCGCGCTGGCACTGGTCGCGCTCGGGCTGCTGCTCATCCTGTGGGGCTGTCTGGCCGTGCTCGCGCAAATCAGGGGGCTGTGCTGATGGCGGGGGAGTGGTCGGCGTTTCTCGCCATGGCCGTGCCCACCGTCACGCACAACGCCCTCATCCCGTTCAGGCGCAAGAGCAAGCTCGGCATCCGCAAGTCCGACGAGCTGAAGGAGGCCGAGGACAGGATCATCTCCCGCATCATCGCCGCCGGCGTGCCGGACAAGCCGCTCGGCGGTGCGCTGAGGCTGCACGTGACGTGGTGCTTCCACGTGACCGGCAACCACCGGCAGGGCGAGCCGCACCTCGTGAAGCCGGACACCAGCAACCTGCTGAAGACGCTCGAGGACTGTCTGACCAGATGCGGGGTGATACGCGACGACTCGCTCATCTGCTCGCACGACCTGACCAAGGGATGGTCGGACCCGCAGGGGATCTATGTCCGCGTGGAGTGCATCGGCTTCGATTCGGGGGACGGCACCGCGACCATTGGCACAGAGAAGTAACGGGAGAAGGGACACAGGCAATGGGAGGAAACAGCGCGGGCCGCGTGCAGACGCGCAGGTTCCACAGGCTCAAGGCGGAGTTCTTCGCCAGGTGCCAGGCCGAGCGCCCGGTGTGCTGGCTGTGCGGTCAGCCCATCGACTACTCGGCTGACCCCGGCACGACCGCCGACTCGCTGACGCTGGACCACCGCGTGCCCGTGAGCAAGCGACCCGACCTGCAGGAAGACCCGGCGAACTTCGAGCCCGCGCATTTCGCGTGCAACTCGAGACGAGGCAACGGCGAGCCGCCCGTGAGCCTGGGGGTGCTGAGCCGCAAGTGGACTGCAGACTGAGGGGGAGGGGCGGTAAGCGATCTACCTGCGGGTTTAGCGGACTACCATCCGCGTGTGCCTTCTTCCTCTCTCCCCGATATTCCGATCTGGAATAACCGCAGGTAGAGGGGTGTTTTTGATTGATGTTCGGGAAACATGCCCCGAAAAGCCGGCGGACGAGGTGATTTTGGATGAAGTTGGATGAACTTAAGGGCTTTTCAGAGACGTTTGAAGATGCCGTTTTGCACGCCGACTGGTTGAGAGACCAGTACGGCAATATCGCCCCGAAATTCGTGGCTACAGTCCGTCTGGGGCGGTCTTTGGCGAAGAAACTCGATAAACTGGAACAGCACGACTGGATAAACGCCGCCGACAAGCCCGACACGACCACCGTGAGCCAGTACCTGAAAGTCCTGGACGCGCTGAAGCTCAACCCGAGCTGCGACAAGTCCATCAAGGCCGAGCCGCAGAAGAAGAAGTCGAGCTCGCTGGCGGCATTCACCTCCGGCTTCAAGGTCGTGAACGGCTAATGGGCTTGCTCCACGTCAAAGCTGAAGAGAAGGGGTACGCCGAGCCGCGAATCTGGACCAAGCCCTTGCGCGAGCTCACGCCCGAGACCTCGCTGGGCTTCGAGGTCATCGACTACGCCCGCGAGGTGCTCCACGTGGAGCTGCGACCGTGGCAGAAGTGGCTCCTCATCCATGCGCTCGAGCTGAACGAGGACGGCAGCTACCGCTTCAAGAAGGTCATCGTCCTCGTGGCGCGCCAGAACGGTAAGACGACGCTCGCCAGCGTGCTTTCCAGCTGGTGGCTGTTCGTCGATTCCCAGCGCCACCCGGAGCGCGTCCCGCCCGTGAAGTTCAAGATCGTCGGCACCGCCCAGAACCTCGACATCGCGCGAGAGCCCTGGTCGCAGGTGCGCCTATGGTGCAACCCGGAGCCGCCGAGCGAGGCCGAATCGGAAGTCGCGATAGCCGATCTGCAGGAGGCGACCAACAAGGTCTCGGACACCAACGGCAAGGAGTACATCCAGGCTGCGTCGCTGGCGCACTACGAGATTCGCGCCGCCAAGAACGCCCGCGGCAAGCCTGCCGCCCGCGTCCTCATGGACGAGCTGCGCGAGCAGGAGAACTGGGTCGCGTGGAACGCCACCTCGCAGACCACGAAATCCTTCTGGAGCGGTCAGCTCTGGGGAATCTCCAACGCCGGAGACGCGAAGTCGGTCGTTCTCGCCGCCCAGCGCAAGGCCGCGCTCAAGGTGGTCGCCAGCTGGGAGAAGCTCGTCGAGAAGCGCGGCATGGACCCGTTCGAGTGGGCCGACAAGCACGACAACGCCATCGGCATCTTCGAGTGGTCGGGCCGTGACGGCTGCGAGCTCGACAGCGACGAGGACCTCCTGCAGGCGAACCCCTCTTGCGGCTACGGCGGCATGACGCTCAAGTCGCTCAAGTCCGACATCGACGGCATGACCGAGGCGGCCTTCCGCACCGAGGTGCTCTGCCAGTGGGTCACGGCTGACGTGGACCCTTACGTGGACGTCGAGACGTGGGAGTCGCTCACCGATAACGACAGCCGAATCCCTGAGGACGAGCGCGTCATGCTCGCCATCGACACCAGCGAGGACCGCAAGACCACCTACGTCGCGGTCGCCGGCGCACGCGGGGATGGCTTGGATCATGTCGAGGTCATCGCTCGCCGAGACGGCAACCTGTGGGTGTCGAAATACCTCAAGTCCGTGCAGGAGGCATGGGGTATCGACGAGGTCGCGCTTCAGTCGAAGGGATGCCCTGCGGGGGACTTCCGCGACATGCTTGAGGAAGAAGGATGGACGGTCCATGCCATCGAGGGCAGCAAGCTCGGCTCCGTTGCAGGCAGCTTCAAGGATGCGGTGCTCGACGGGACCATCCGCCACACCGACCAGCCGGTCCTCACGCAGCAGCTCAAGTGCGCTGTCACTCGAAAGCTCGGCGAGGTCGATGTCTGGACGCGCAGGGCATCGCAGGGTCAGATCTCGGCGGTGGTCGCCGCGAGCGAGGCGCTCTGGGCGCTGCGCAACTGCGAGCGGCCCGAGCCCAAGGCCAAGCCTTCGCCCTATCCGCTGACGATTATCTAGGAGCTGACACATGCGCTTTTCCGACCGCATCAGGGCGGCTTACGATGGCTTCACGGGCAAATCCGAGACTGCCGAGAATGCCGCCAGGCAGCCCGAGACCACCGCGCAGCACGCTGTTCCGTACGCGCCGATGATTCCCCCAGGCTTGGCCGAGGACATCGCATTCGGCGATTACGACCGCCGCGACCTGTGGGCCGCCGAGTACAACGTGCGCATGGTGGTCGATTTCGTGGCGAGCAAGATCGCGGCGCTCCCGTTCCATGCGTACCGCGTGAAGCCCAACGGCGACCGCGAGGAGGCGGCCAATTCGGAAATCGGCAAGCTCATCGCCGACCCGAGCTACGTAGCGAACGAGACCCGTTACCGTCTCATCCACTCGCTGGTGGTCGACATGATGCTCAACGACCAGTGGCTGATGCTGCTCACGATGGACGAGGACTACGACTACCGTCTGCGCCGTATCCCGTACGGCACTTATTCCGTGCAATACAACGCGCTCGCGGAGCCGACTGGCGTCCAGATCACGCTCCCAAACGGTCAGGTCAACTACGAGCTTCCGAACAAGAACGTCCTGCTGTCGCTCGGCTATCCCGGCGCGGTCGGCAATCCCAAGCCAATGTCCGGCGCCTTGGGGCCGCTGCTCACCGAGGCGCGCGAGCTGGCGAGCTACCGTCGCTTCATCGCCCAGAACGGCGGTCGCATCCCCGCCTACATCAAGCGACCCGCCGGCATGGAGTGGGCGAGCGAGCAGGCGCGCAATGACTTCATCCAGGGCATGCGCGCCTACCGCAAGGGCGGCGGTAAGGACGGCGGCTGGCCCCTGCTCGAGGACGGCATGGATATCGTCACGGTCGATGCATTCAAGCCGGTCGACATGGCCGACCTCGATGCTCGCGACCGGATCGGCATCGCGGTGTGCAACGCATACCACATCTCGCCCGAGAACGTCGGCATCCGTACCGGCAACAAGTCAAGCGTGGAGGCCTACAAGGACCAGCTGTGGAATGTCGAGCTGTCCCCATACGTCGTTCAGCTCGAGCAGCAGCTGAATCATGTCATCCCTAAGGCGGTCGGCGAGGAGGACGTCTTCATCCTCGCGAACATGGATGCGCAGCTGCGGGGTACCCCCAGCGAACAATACAAGGCGTTGAGCACGGCGACCGGTCGTCCGTTCATGTCTCTGAACGAGGGCCGACGCAAGCTCAACCTTCCCGCCAAGGATGACGGCGACGAGGTGATCGTCCCGCTCAATGTCACCCAAGGTGGTCAGCCGTCCCCGCAGGACGGCGGCAATACCCAGAACGCCCAGACGGGCGCGAGCCCGAACGGGAGGTAACAAGATGGGCAAGCTCGATTTCCTCAATTTCGAGGTCAAGGCCGTCCCCGAGGAGGAGGGCGTGTTCGAGGGCTACGCCTCCACGTGGGAGCGCGACCTTATCGACGACGAGATCACCAAGGGCGCTTACGCCGAGACGCTTTCCGCCGACTACCCCGACGGCGGCGCGGGAATCCCGCTCTACTGGGGCCACAACTACGATTCCCCGCTCAACTGCATTGGCGAGTCCCTTTCCGCCTGCGAGGACGAGAAGGGTCTGAACGTCAAGTTCAAGTTCGACCTCGACACGAATGAGGGCAAGAAGGCGTACGGCCTGCTCAAGCGCGGCCTCGTGCACCAGATGTCGGTAGGCTTCCTCGCCCAGAAGACCGCTTGGGTCAAGGATGAGGGCGACCAGTGGTCGCACCGCCGCATCGAGAAGGTCAAGCTCTTCGAGGTCTCAGTGGTGCCCATTGCCTGCAACCAGCAGGCCGAGGTCACCGACGTCAAGAGCGGTCGCGCCATCTCCAAGGACAACGAGTCCCTCATCCAGCAGGCCGTCCAGTGCCTGCAGGACGTGCTCAAGAATGTCGGCTCCGATGACGATTCCGATGAGGATGAGTCCGATGAGACCGACGAGAAGGCTCATGCACTTGCCGAGCGCAAGTCTGAGATAAAGAAAATCGCCGAATACCTCGGCGGAGCAGTCACCGATTAGGAGGACAAACATGCGCATTAAGGAGCGTATCGCCGCCGAGAAGAAGGCGGCACAGGACATCCTCGCCAAGGGCGAGGAGAACCTCACCGATGAGGAGTTCGAGCGGCTGAAGCAGCACGTCTCCGAGGCCAAGAAGCTCGAGGAGCATGCCGCCCTGCTCAAGGACGGCGCCGAGATCCTCGACAACGCCGCCGAGGGCAAGAACCTCGAGCAGAAGAAGGAGGAGAACGCCGTGACCGCCAAGAGCATCGGCGAGCATTTCGCCAACGAGCTGAAGGCCAAGGGCCTCGACGTCGCCCAGGCGAAGACCATCAACTTCGAGACCTCCGAGTTCAACGTCAAGGCCAACACGGATGTCAACGCCACCGGCGGTGCTACTGGCGCAAACGCCCCGTATCTGACCGAGCTCGACACCCCCGTGTTCGCCACCCGCCAGGACCTCCGCATCATCGACCTGTTTGCCAAAGGCACCATGGGCGGCCAGGTGCTGAAGTACCCGGTCTACGGCAAGCTCGAGGGCAAGCCCGGCGAGACCGCCGAGGGCGCAGCTGCCGCCCACACCCACTTCCCCGACCCCACTTGGGAGAGCGATACCCTCCACACCATCACGGATATGTGGGAGATCACCGATGACATGATCGACGACCTGCCCTATGTCGTTTCCGAGATCAACGACCACAACCAGTATGAGTTCGATCTGGTCAAGGAGACCGATATTTGGACGAGCGATGGCTCCGGCGTCAAAGTCAAGGGCCTTCTTGCGCGCATCCCCGAGGACTCCGTCATCGCCAACACCAGCACCGAGCCGCTCGAGGACCGAATCTTCTCGGCAATCACGATGATCAAGAAGAACGTCAACTTCGCCGCCGACGGTTTGGTCATCAGCCCCGAGGACTATAAGACCCTGCGCCTCAAGCGCGACAAGAACGGCCAGTACTACGGTGGCGGCTTCTTCCTGCCGCCCTACAACGGCACCGGCACCCTCGTCATCCAGCAGACCCCGTGGGGCCTGCCCACGGTCGTCACCCCGACCCAGGCGAAGGGCGATTGCGTGGTCGGCGCGTTCTTCCGTGGCGGTAAGGTCCTCTCCCGCGGCACGCGCACGCTGAAGACCAGCGACTCCCATAAGGACAACTTCGAGACCGGCGTGACCGCCTTCCGCCTGAAGGAGCGCTGCACGCTGCAGGTCAAGTACCCGTACGCCTTCGTCAAGGTATCCACGGACGAGACCAAGGTCGTCTCCCAGTCCGACGATTCCGGCATCGAGGTCCAGTCCGACGAGCCCGTGGCCGATACCGAGACCGCCAAGACCGCCAAGACCGCCAAGGCTGCGAAATAGCCTCGGCTGACTGATTGGAAGGGGGCATCATGACCGAATCTTTCCTCGGCAACCATACCGACTACAGCGGGCTCGATGCCCCCATGTTCAACGCCGCGGCAGTACGTGCCATTCGCAATTACTGCGGATGGCACATCGCGCCGTCGATGGAGCTGTCCGGCAAGGTCGGCTCTGCTGGCGGCAAGATCATCCGCATCCCCGCGCTCAACGTGACCGAGGTCACGAAGCTCACGCTGACCGACGGCACCGACCTTCTGGGCGGTGCCCAGTGGAACACGGCGGGCCTTGTCGAGCTTGCCGCGCCCGTCGAGCCGTGCCTGAGCGGCATCGAGTACACCGTCACGGCTGGATTCAACACGGAAGAAGTGCCAGACCTCATCGCGGTCGCGCTGCAGGTCTCCCGCCGAGCGGCGAGCGCCCCCGCGGGCACCGTGCGCTCCCAGAGCGTCAACGGCGCGTCCGTGAGCTATGCATTCAACGGGTCCGGTGCGACTTCCATCCAGCTCATGCAGGACGAGCGCGAGATTCTCGACAGGTACAGGATTGCGAGGCTCCCATGATCGGCTCGGACTTCGGCAACTTCGGTCGACCGCTCAAGCGCCTCCGCGCACCCCTTGTGGAAGACCCGTACAACCCAGCACGCACCGTCTCTGATTGGGATGGCGAGGTCGATGAGCTCGCGTTCAGCGGCTTCATCGCCACGGCATCCTCGGTCATGACGCCAGATGGCGCACGCGAGCAGGCGGTAACAGCCGTCACGCTCACGGTTGCCGACCCCACAGTCGATATCAGGCGCGGCGACCGAATCAAGGACGGCTCGCACGTCTACACGGTGGACGTCGTCCCGTCCGTCGACGCCAACCCGTTCACGGGCTGGCAACCGACCCTCGAGGTCGGCCTTCAGGAGGTGGAGGGCTGATGCCTGCAGCAGGTCAGACGAAAGTCAATTTCAACGACAAGTTCTTCGATGACATCCTCCACAGCGCGGGCGTCGAGAACATGTGCCTGTCCAAGGCGCAGCAGGCGCTCGCGAACATCCGCGCGACCGCGCCCGTCGACACCGGCGCGTACCGCGATGGGTTCCGCATCGAGGTCCACAAGTCGGCGCACCGAAACAGCTATCGCGTGGTCGGTCACGACTGGAAGACGATTTTGCTCGAATCCAAGGGCGGCTATCTCGCCCGAGCCCTGAAAGCGGTGAAGTAGATGCAGACGGTGGTTCCCCCCGATCTGGAGATGTTCCTCTGCGGGTATCTCCGCGCCGTCCTCGGCACGAAAATCGAGGTCGACAACCGCGAGCCGTCAGACTTCGACGGCGGCACGCCCTATTGCGTGGTGCGCGACGATGGGGGCCAGAAGACCGGTCTCACCACCTTCGACCGCTCGGTCGGCATCTCCATCTATGCGGGGAACCGCCAGAGCACACTACAGGCTGGTGAGCTTGCCAGACGTGCCTTCGCCGCGCTCACATCGCCGACTATCGCCTACGAGAAGGGGTCTCCCATCGCGGCGGTCATCGATGACGGATGCAACGGCCCGTACCGAGTGACGGACCAGCACGATTCGAGCAAGTGCTACATGACGGTCGAGTATTCGGTCGTCGGTGCAATTGAGGATTAAGGTTAGGGCTTTGCCCTGGAAAGGAGCCTGCAATGGCTAAAGACAAGCAGGGTAACGACCTCGCAAACGTAGGTGTGCCCATAACCGGTGCGATCTGCATCGTCCCGTACTCTGAGGACAACGTCATCACGCGCACCATGATCAGTAAGAAGAACGCCACACCTAAGCTGCCCGAGGTGTACGCCCGCAGCACCGCTGCTCTCGGTCTCATCGCCAATGACGGAGCGCCGCAGGACTCCACTGAGACCGGCGACCCCATCGAGTTCTGGCAGGGCGGTTACACGCTCAATGGTGACACCACTATCTACACCGCGTTCACCACCGCCGAGGACAACGACCTTACCCGCGAGCTCTGCTTCGGCGAGAAGCCCGATGCCGACGGCGTCATCGCCGTCGATACCTTCACGCCCGACACAAAGTGGATGGCCTACGAGGAGATCACCTACAAGAACGGCAACGTCGACCGCCGCGCCGGCGTCATCCAGGTGACCGCCAACGAGCCGGGTCAGGCCGAGCGCGGTTCCGTCCTCGGTCGCGCCGTCACCGTCAAGTGGGTGCGCGACGACCTTTACGAGGGCAAGGCCTACATCGAGGCTCACTGCACTCCCGCCGACGTCACTGCGACAGCCGCTGCTGCCGCCGCTGGCAAGAATTCCTAAGCGAAACACAGCTTTCCCTTCTCTCGTTGGGCATCGCGCTTCGGCGCGGTGCCCTTTTTTTATCGGGGGACCCCGGCCGAACAATGTCCATGTCGTAAGAGGCCATTCGAGAGAAGGGAAAGTCGAGATGGCTGAAGAGAAAGAGTTCGAGCCGACCGTCGAGGATTTCGAGAACTGGACCGAGGAGAAGGAGCAGGCCGAGTTCGAGCGCATCGCCAGCGCAAATGAGGTCAAGTACGTCATCGGCGACAACACGCTGTTCGTCCGCACGTCCGCCGGCAACGTCTACCGCCTGCCCATGTGCCCGAGCTATGCCGAGGTGTCCGCAATCCAGAACGGCACCGATGACGATGCCTTCGAGCACCTTTGCACGCTCATCGAGGACGGCAAGGGCGGCACCGATGCCGTCGAGCGCTTCAAGTCCGAGCCGCTCCAGACGATGGTCAAGATCCTCGAGGTCTTCGGCGAGAAGTTGGCTAAGGCCCAGGGAGCGACCCTGGGGGAATAGCCCGCTTCATCGCCGAGCTGAAGGAGCACGAGGACGCCGCGAGGGCAGATTTCGCGGCAAGGGGATGGAGCCTGCAGGCCGACCTCGGAAGCAGGCTCCGCTATGCGGATGCGATCGCGCTGTTCGGGGCGCTCTCCGGAGACCCCTCGACTTCGACTGGGGCGCACGTGGCCGGGCTTAAATACCCGACCAGCTTTGCCGACATGTTCATCGTGGCGGCGCTGACGCAGAACAAGTTCCCATCTCCCATCCCGACCGAGGAAGAGCAGTTCCGCGCTGCCTCCTTCAAGGCCTCTGGCGATGAAGCACAGAAGGCGGCAGAGAACATGGCGCCGCTGTTCGCTTCGCTTTACGAGTAACGAGATCGGGGGAGATCGCGCATGTCATCTGAGGTCGGTTCCGCACATATTTCGATTTTCCCCGTGATGACGGGCTTCCGCTCCAAGGTCAACAAAGAGGTAAAGTCGACCGGCGACGAAGCCAGCAATTCATTTAAAAGCGCATTCAGGAACGCAGGCGGTATTAGCGGTCGGCAGCTCGGCAAGCAGCTGAAGGAGTCCTTCGCCGCATCCTCCAAGGGCCTCGCCGGCGATGCCCTCAAGGTCTTCACCGATGATGTCAAAGCCGCCACCAACGAGCTGAGCAAGGCCCGCATGAAGCAGGCGGACGATGCCGGGCGCGTCCGCGTGGCCGAGATGAGGCTGCAGGATGCCATCGCCAAGTACGGCGAGGGCTCCACACAGGCAGTCGCCGCCGAGGAGCGCCTGGCATCCGCACGCCGTAAATCCGAGCAGAGCGCCGCCGACGTCAAGGCCGCTACCGAGAAGCTGAACATCGCCAACGAGTCCGCCGCCAAGGCGCAGCAGGAGTTGGCGCAATATACGGATCAATCGTCCAATGCATTCGCCCGCGCCGTCAAGAACTTCTTGGCAGGTGCCAAGTCGCTGGACGCGGGTAAGAGTTCCGCAACCGGTATGGCCGGCGCTCTTGGTTCCCTCGTCCGCGCCGCATCCGGCATCGACATGTGGGGGCCGATCGCGGCAAAGGCGACAGCCGGCCTCGCCAGGGTAAAGGCATCAATCGCCGACTTCGCCAGCAGCGCAAAGAACAAGATGCAGATTGCCGCAGCCGAGATCGGAAACGCCATCTCGGACGGCCTCTCCCGCGCCGGCAGCAAGGTTCAGACCGTCGTTAGCAATATCGCGTCAAGGCTCCCGCAGCCGATTAAAAACGTCTGCTCGACCGCGCACACGTGGTTCTCCAATATCGGGACAGCCGCCAAGTCCGCATTCGATAAACTGCCGGATTTCGCCAAGACCGGCATCGAGGGCGCGAAAAGCGCCGTCTCCGCCGGCATGTCCGCAATCGGCAAAATCTGCTCTTCCGCAGCCAACGCATTTAAGAGCATCTCCACCGCTATCGTCGGCGTGGGTGCCGGCGCCACCCTCGCGCTCGGCAAACTCGCCGCAACGGGCGGATTCAACCGCGCCCTCAGCATCGAGGACGCACGCGCGAAATTGAAGGGCCTCGGCCATGATGCCGGCAGCATCGACGAGATCATGAACAACGCCCTGGCTTCGGTCAAGGGCACCGCCTACGGCCTGGGAGACGCGGCGACCACGGCATCCCAGCTTGTGGCATCCGGCGTCAAGCAGGGCGACCAGCTCACGAGCGTCCTCAAGACGGTCGGCGATTCCGCTCAAATCTCGGGTCGAGACTTCACGGAGATGGGCTCCATCTTCTCCAAGGTGGCTGCTTCAAATAAGCTCCAGGGCGAGCAGGTCAACCAGATCCTCGACTCGGGCATTCCCATCCTCCAATTCCTCGCCAAACACTACGGCATCACCGCCGAGGAGGCCCAGAAGATGGTGTCCTCCGGCAAGGTCGACTTCGAGAACTTCGCAGCCGCCATGCAGGAGAACTTGGGCGGCGCGGCGCAGTCCGCGGGTACCACGTTCAAGGGCGCGATGGCTAACGTCAAGGCCGCATTCAGCCGTCTCGGCGAGAAGGCCATGACCCCCGTCCTGAACGGCCTGCGCGACATCTTCAATGCAGCAATCCCGCTTGTTGACGCCGTCACGACCAAGCTGACACCCGTTTTCGAGCAGTGGGGGAATCTCGTCTCCAACACCATCGCACCGATGATCGTCGATGCTTTCGAGAAGATCACGTCCGTGCTCAACGGTGACAGCTTCTCGGGCTTCTCCAACGGAATCTTGGCGGCAATCCCATTGGTCGGCTCCCTGGTCGCCGCCATGGGAGGCACCGGGCTTCTCGGCACCATCGGCGAGCTTCTCGTCAACATCCCCATGGTCGGCCCGGCCCTAAAAGGCCTCGTGGGGGATTCCGCGCTTCTCGGCAACGCGCTTAAGATGCTCGGAGGTCCCGTCGGTATCGTGCTGTCGCTCCTCGCCGGTCTGGTCATGATCAGCCCCCAGCTGCAGCAGGCGCTCGCGCAGGTCGCCGAGACGGTCGGCTCCGCGCTCATGGGCGCGGTGTCCACGCTCGCCCCTGTGCTTCAGGATATTTTCGACAAGTGCGCCAGCGCGGCATCTGAGATTTTTCCGGTGCTGGTCGAGTGCATGGGCCAGATTTTCGAGACCATCGGCACCGTGATCGCCCAGCTCGCCCCCGTGGCGGCCGAAATCCTACAGCCTTTGCTTGACTGCATCTCCCAGCTCATCGAGCCGCTGACCAGCATCCTGACGGTCATCCTACCTCCGCTCACGAGCCTGCTTGACGGTCTGATCATTTTGGTCGGCAGCGTCCTGTCGTTTGTCGGCCAGCTGGTCGCCGGAATCGAGTCGCTGCTGCTGCCCATCATCACGGCGGTCATTCAGGGCATCTCCGACCTGCTGACCAAGTGCAGCCCGTGGCTCGACCAGCTCGGCTCAACCTTTGAGACCGTCATGGACCTCATCGGCGACGCGCTCGAGGTGGTCGGTGCCGCGCTCAACCAATTCATGTCCGTTGCGGGCTTCGTAATCGAGCAGGTTGTTCAATTTTTGGTTGGAACGCTTGAGCCTGCCTTCGCGGCGATGGCCCCGTTTATCTCGGGAATCGTCTCGTCCGTCAATCAGGTGATCAGCTCGATTGCGCAAATCGTGCAGGGCGTGGTCAATCTGGTCGCCGGGCTGATTTCCGGTAATTGGTCGCAGGTCTGGCAGAGCTGCCAGCAGATTGCCAGCGGCGCCGTCGGTGCGCTCGGCGGCATCCTGGGCGGAATCTACAACGCCGCGATGGCCGCAGTCTCCGGCGCTGGGACTTGGCTCTGGAATGCCGGCAGCCAGATCATCGCCGGTCTCTGGAACGGCATCTCGGGTGCCATCGGCGGCCTGTACAACAACATCAGAAATGCGCTCTCGGGCTTGGTCGACGAGGCGATGAGCGCACTCGGTATCCACTCGCCGTCGCGTGTCTTCCGCGACAAGGTCGGTAAGTTCATCCCGTCCGGCATCGGTGTCGGCATCAAACGTAACACCCCTGCGCTGCTCTCGGATGCCGACAAGATGACCGATGCCCTCGTGGACCGCGTGAGTGGCGCATCCGCGGCTGTTGACGTGGCTGCTGGTATGTCGCTCGCATCTGGCGCAAACGGCGCTCAGGGGGCAGCTGGTGGCTCTGGTGGGCTGTCTGTCGAGGACATTGTCTACGCAATCGTCACCGCGCTCAGCAAGATCGGTGCGCTCAAGCTCGATGTCGACCTCAAGACGCTCGCCATGCTGCTCGCGCCTTCCATCGACTCTGAGCTCGGCAAGCGCGACGCAATGGAGGTCTAAATGGCTGATTCTAGGCTGGGTATCTACTCGCGCAACAGCATGTTCGTCGATGACGGCACGGTCACCGTGAACGGTACCAGGCTCGGCGATATGGGCTGGTACCTGACCTCCGCGCCGGAGGTCGATGCCATCTCGTTCGACACGTCCTACACGACCGTTACAGGAGCCCATGGCTCCCGTGACCTTTCGCTGACGGACGGCAGCGGTCTCGCCTATGCCGGCAGACGTATGGTGACGCTCCACCTGCGCACGGTCGGCACGTGGCAGGAGGACGTCAAGTCCAAGGTCGCGCTCGGCTCCATCGTCGGTCGCGATGCCCGTATCACGTGGAGGGCGCTCCCCGGTGATTTCGTCGGCAGGCTCGAATCGTCCAACCCCAGCGAGGTATGGCAGGGCGGAGTGTTCGCCTACTACGAGATTGACCTGACGATGAGCGCCATGCCCATGCTGTACGGCAGGAAAACGGCGGTGAGCGGTACCAAATTGACCGTGAACGGCAACTGCCGGGTGTTCCCGACATTCACCGCCACGCTCAAGGCCGAGAAGAAATTGAAGATTTCCCGCGCGGACGGCGTGTTCATTGAGGTCGATGCCGAGAGGAATTTTGCCGCCGGTGCCACCGCCGTCATCGAGACCTCGCCGACCAAATCGCGCGGCGTGTACATCAATGGCGTCTTGACCTGCCCGACACTCACATCGGATTTCTTCGACCTGCCAGTAGGGGACTCGACCATCACAGTGGTCGGTGCAAGCAGTATCACGACATCCTTTGAGCCGCTCTGGCTCATCCCCTAGGAGACGGTCAGATGTCAAAGAGATTCATCCACTTCAACCGCTTCGGCGCATATATCGGCGAGCTCACTCCGATGCAGGCCACGCGCACGCGCAATGTCGACCAGTGCGGCGTGGACAAGGTTGAGCTCGTCCTGCTGGATAACGGTGTCGACAAGTACGACCGCATCGTGTTCTGTGATTCCATGGGGCGCACGTGCGAGTGGATCGTCATGTCCTCGCGTGAGTCGAGGGCGAAGAGCGTGCCTATCTGCACCGTCAACTGCTACGGCTCCATGCAGGAGCTGTCCCGCCACTTCATGCCGACGCTTCGCCGCGGCTCCAAAGACACGCCCGAGCAGGCAATCGCAAAGGCGCTTGATGGCACCAGATGGTCGGTAGGCCAGTGCGATGAGGGCAGCGGCGAATACAGCGTCTACCACCAGTCCTCGCTGGCTTCCGTCAAAGATATAGCCGAAGCCTACAAGATGGAGGTCGAGCCGGTAATTCAGCTGTCAGCTGACGGCAACTCAATCGCCAAGCGCTCGGTCAGTCTTGTCAAGCGCTTGGGTCGCGCCAACACCGCACTGCGCCTCGACTACGGCAGCGGTCTGTCCGGCATCGACCGTGTGCTGTCCGCAGATGACGTGGTGACGCGCCTGTACTGCTACGGCAAGGGCGTGCAGACTACCGATGACGACGGCAATGCCACTGGCGGATACTCGCGAAAAATCACCTTCGCCGACATCAACGGCGGCAAGGAATACATCCAGGATGATTCGCTGCTCGAGGTCTGGGGCGTGCCCGGTCCCGATGGGTCGCTCGTGCATACCGAGGGCATCTTTGAGGACGGCGACTGCGAGGACAAGGCGACACTTCTCGTCGAGGGCAGGGCGGCGCTAGCCGAGCGCTCAAAGCCCATCGTGAGCTATGAGGGCACGGTCGAGGCCCTCGGTCGCGCGGGTTTCGATGCCAACGCCTGCGACCTCGGCGACAACCTCCAGATGGTCGACACCACCTTCCTCAAGCCGCTTCGCTTGAGCGGTCGCGTGCTGGAGATCGTGGAAGACCTGCTCGGTGACGGCTCGCCTTCCAGCGTGAAGGTCGGCAACGTTATCGAGGGCATCGTCAAGCGCTCCGATCGCGTTCAGCAGACCATCGACCGCCTGACTAGCAGCGCCGGCAGCTGGGACAGCGCAGCGACGCTCGGCAGCGCCTACCTTGACGGCCTAATCGATGGCCTTAACAAGGTGATGAACGAGACCGGCGGTTACACCTACATCAAGCCCGGTAAGGGCTTGTTCGTCTACGACAAGCCGGAAGAGGCCAATCCGACCATGTGCATCCAGATCGGCGGCGGTTACTTCCGCATCGCCGACGGCAAAAATTCCGATGGCACGTGGAATTTCCGCACGCTCGGCAACGGTCACGGTTTGGTGGCCGACGCGATCGTCTCCGGCACCATCAGCGCCAACCTCATTAAGGCCGGCATTATCCAGGATAAGTCTGGCAAGAACTACTGGAATCTTGATGCCAGCGAGGTTCATTTAGGCCCCGGAGCGACGCTCGATGACAAGGACATCGCTACGACCGACACCGTGGTCAAGTCCACGGTGAAGCTCTATGCGAAGAATCAGTCCGACACAGTGCCGCCACTGAACATGCAGAATCCCGAGCTGGGATGGTCGGAAGACATACCGCAATGGGCAAACGGATATTTTATTTGGTCGATGGACCGCGTCACATACGGCGATGGCTCCGTGACCCATACAGCGCCGGTCCTCGAGGCGGCGTTCAACAAGGCCTACCAGAGCGCGCACGATCTAACGGGCTCGCTCAATGGTCTCGACACGACGGTACAGGACCTCGCAAGGGACGGCGTCGTGACCGAGGCCGAGGCAGCCGCCGTGAAGAAGGCCAAGCAGGACGTGGACAAGGAGCGCGAGGAGGCGACGAGCCAATTCAACTCGCTGAAGTCCAACAAGGCGCTGAGCGCCCAGTTCGTATCGTCGGTCCTCGGCCCCCGCTACACCAAGGCCTTCGGCACGACCGACGAGGGCGGAACGTACGGCTCCTATACCGACAAGGTCGACAAGGTGCTCAAGTGCAAGACCGCCGAGGAGCTCAAGGCCGCCATGTACGAGTACGACGCCGCCTACGGAGCCTACTCGAGCGCGGTCAAGGACTACGCCGATGCCGCGACCGGGGCGCGACACGCCATCGAGCAGAAGAACGCATCGGACTATGCCGACGGCATCCTGAGCGCCTACGACGAGCAGATGGACCAGAAGGAGATGTTCGACCGCCTGACGAAAGGCGGCACCGAGCAGGGCATCTACATGCAGAACGACATGGTGTACATCAACGCCTCGTACATGGCCACCGGCACCATAGCCGACAAGCTAGGTCGAAACAGCTGGAACCTCACCACCGGCACGCTCAAGACAAACTACATGACCGCCAACAACATCACGGCAAACGGGACGTTCAAGTGCGGCTACACGAATTGGTACACCATGCTCACATCGGCGGGCGAGCTCGCCGGTTACCGCACCACCAATGGAAGCACCCCGACAAAAGTCGGATACATCGACTACACGGCGTCGATGCGCGACACGGACACGGGGGCCGTCTATTACGGAATCCAGATGCAGGCGCAGGGAAGTGTTCGCATATCATCTCCGATCATCTCCACCGCGGCGACGTCCGACAGAAACGTTACCACGACTTACGGACGAACCGGCTCCGTGTCTCAACCCTTGGTCTCAGAGGTGCACGACAATCACGACGGCACAGTCGGATGGCATTACGGGACCTTCGTTATAAACACGATCAACGGTCTCTTCACATCGTATTCAACGGTCGGAACGACTGGATAGAGAGGAATGCAAATGGCATACATCGTCGACTACATGGCGCATGACCCTGTTGGCAACGTCGAGGGGCAATTGACCTGCTACGACGCGGAAGCGCTTGCCGAGGCCGAGAAGAACGGCATGGTATTCATCGCCGTCATGAGCGATGGGACGCGCAAGGTTGTCAAGGCGTCGGAGGTGTCGGAGCCGTGTTCGCAGGGCAAGGACTTCGTGTTCGTGCAGCCAACCTACGTAGACAAGCGCACCGCTGCCACGGTCGCGTGCTTCGACGCGCTGGCGGCCATCGTCGACCCTCAACCGGCCACGGCCGACGAGGCGGGGGAGGGAACCGAGGCCGTCGACCCGGTCGAGACCTTCAGAGCCGCGCTCGCCGCGCTCAAGGCACTGGAGGCCAAGGAATGATCACTCACGCCATATCGCTCAGCAACTCGTAAAAATCTGGCGGGGGACAGCTGCCCGATTATTGACCGCAGCAAGCAATTAAGGGGGTCAAGATGGCTCTAGACAACTTCCGCCGCATCACCATCGATGTGGACACGGCAAACGACTACATCCCGCCAGTGATGCTCTCCGGCGGCGATTCAAACGGTCGCACGCTTCTGGTCAAGCTGACGGACAACGGCAAGGCGATCACGTCCGCCGCCGGCATCACGGCGAAGCTGGCGTATGCCGATGGGTGCGGCAACAGCGGCTACAAGACGATGAACTCGGTCAGCGGATACGAGACTGCCACCTGGGAGTGCGCGGCACCCGGCAGCGTGCTCAAGACCGATTCAGCGCATCTTTGCGTCCAATTCTGGCAGGGCTCCGATGTGGTCTGCACACGCGTCTTCCATGCTTCGGTCGACCGCAACCTCGTATCGCTAGAATCCGGCACGACCAGCGGCGATGCGGTCAAGGAGCTATACGACACGATCGCAAACCTCAATCAGGTCATCGACCGAGCCAACGCATCGGCCGGCAAAGCAGACTCTTCTGCCGCTTCGGCAAACGCTAATGCCGACGCCGCGAACAAAGCCGCATCCGCAGCTACCGCCGCAGCCAAGCAGGCCAACGCCGCCGCAGCCGCGACCAAGCCCTACTACATGCAGTCCGGCGAGCCGCCTCGAGACAAGCGCGTCGACGGCGGACTGTGGATGCAGACGAACGAGGGCACGCACAAGATTGCGTCATTCAAGCGCTGGGATGCGAACTTGCCCGGTAAGGCGGTATTCCCCGGGGCGAGCACGATGCCCGGGACGAGCACGATCATCGACGAAATCGGCGCGTGGACGACCTTCACGCTTTAAAGAGAGGATTAGACATGGCAAACCTTGTGACCTACGCAAAGCAGGTTTGGCAGGACGCCAAGACCGCCATCACGGCTGCGCGTCTCAACAACATGGAGAAGGGCATCAGCGACTGTGCCAACCAAATCAACAAACTCGGGGATTCCGTATCCCAAGTTCCGAGCTTCTGGGGAGACGTTACCGCCATTACCTACGG
>UQZL01000005.1 GCA_900545605.1 uncultured Collinsella sp. | reverse complement strand
GCATAGCGGGTGGTTTCTGATGCGGCGCGCTGCGCGCCCCGCACAGGCTAAAGCCGCAATTAAAAATGGCGCCCACGCGTACGCATGGGCGCCATTTTTTGATTTAGCTGAACACAACTACTACTTGACAGTCTCCTCGAGTTCCGAGACATCGAACTCAAAATCATTGCCGGGCAGAATCGCGTTGAGCACGATACCCACCAGCGAGCCCACGGCAAGGCCCGAAAGCGAAATCGTCACGCCGCCCAGCTCCAGCACGATGGCGCCGGTGGTACTGTAGGCAATGCCGAGCGAAAGCACGAGCACCAGAGCCACCACCAGCACGTTGCGGTTGTTCTGGAAATCAACCTGGTTCTCGATAAGGTTGCGAACGCCCACGGCACTGATCATGCCGTAGAGCACAAGCGACACGCCACCGATAACGCATGCCGGCATAGCAGCGATCACAGCAGCGAACTTGGGGCAGAACGAAAGCACAATGGCACAGCAGGCGGCAATGCGAATCACGCGCGGGTCGAACACGCGCGTCAGGGCAAGCACACCGGTGTTCTCACCATACGTCGTATTGGCAGGGGCGCCAAAGAGCGATGCCAAGATAGTCGCCAGGCCATCGCCGAGCAGGGTACGGTGCAGACCGGGATCGGCAATGTAATTGCGTTCGCAGGTAGAGCCAATGGCGGAAATATCTCCAATGTGCTCAATCATGGTCGCAAAGGCCAGTGGCATGATGGTGATAATGGCCGTCGTGGCAAGACTGCTATCGAACTGCGGTCCAAAGAGCGCGAACACGGTGTTGTCCCACACGACAGGTAGACCGACCCACGGCGCGGCGGCAACCCCCGAAAAATCAACCTCGCCCAGCACCGCCGCAACGGCATAGCTCACCACAACGCCCAGCAGAATCGGCACGATCTTGACCATGCCGCGGCCCCAAATGTTGCAGATGATGATCACGGCAACGGCAATAGCAGCAACAAACCAGTTGGTCTGGCAGTTAGCAATGGCAGAGCTTGCCAGGATCAAGCCGATGGAAATGACGATGGGGCCAGTCACCACCGGCGGGAAGAAACGCATGACACGCTTGGCGCCAAAGGCGCGGAACAGGGCCGCAAGCACCGGATAGAGCAGGCCGGCACAAGCTACGCCCAGGCAAGCGTAGGGCAAAAGCTCAGCCTCGCCGTTGGGCGCAATGGCGGCATAACCCGCGATAAAGGCAAACGAGGAGCCCAGGAACGCGGGCACCTTACCGCGCGATAGAAAATGAAACAGCAGCGTGCCGATGCCGGCGAACAGAAGCGTCGCCGAAACGGAAAGGCCGGTGAGCACGGGCACGAGCACCGTGGCTCCGAACATCGCAAACATGTGTTGCAAACCCAACACAAACATGCGTGGGCGGCCGAGCGACGATGCATCGTAGATGGCATCGGTGACGGCGGGCGTCGAGGATTGGGACATGGAAGTCCTTTCGAATGGAAGGGCGATCAGGCATATCGGATAACCTGCCCGAACGATACGATCCGAACCATTGTACGCGATACGTCATGTCTCGCGCGCGCCGTCACCTGCAAGCGGTAGCGTTACTTCCAAACGCGCTCGGCAATGCGCTTGACCAGCGCGATCTTTGCCCACTGTTCGTCCTCGGTCAGCTTGTTGCCAATCTCGCAGCTGGCAAAGCCGCACTGGGGCGACAGGTACAGGTTCTCGAGCGGCACATACTTTGCGGCCTCGTGGATACGTTCGACGATAACGTCCTCGTCCTCAAGCTCAGCCGCCTTGGTGGTCACCAGGCCCAGCACGACCTTCTTGCCGGGAGCAACGTACTTGAGCGGCTCAAAGCCGCCGGCGCGTGGCGTATCGAACTCAAGGTAGAACGCGTCGACGTTCTCATGTGCGAGCAGGTACGGCGCAATGGGATCGTAACCACCCTCGAAGGCATACGTGGAGTGATAGTTGCCGCGGCACACGTGCGTGTTGATAACCAGATCGTCGGGCTTGCCCGCGATGGCGGCATTGTTGAGCGCCACGCCCAGCTCGCTCACCTTTTGCAGGTCAACCGGGCTCATGCCGGTCTTGGACACAAAGTCGGTATCGCAATAGATGCCCCAAGTGCAGTCATCAAATTGGATGTTGCGGCAGCCTGCTGCGTACAGGTCGGCGATCACCGTGCGATAAGCGGCCGCAATGGCGTCGGCAAGTTCCTCATCGGTCTTATAGACAGCGCGCAGGCTCTCCTGCTGGCCGTCGCAGCGATCGAGCGTGACCTCAGAGAACGTCTGGATCGGCGCCGGAATGGTCTGGCGTGCGACCTGGCCCTCCCCCTCAAGCGCCTTGACGAACTTAAAATGCTCGACGAACGGGTGGCCCTCGCCGCTAATGGGACCAGTAACCACGGCGGTGTCGGCCGTCGTCTCCTCATCATGGAACATATAACCCGTGCGTGAGGTGCGGCGCTCGATGCCGTTAAGGCCCCACATAAAATCGAGGTGCCAGTAGCTGCGGCGGAACTCGCCATCGGTGATCACCTGCAGACCAGCGGCCTTTTGCTTGTCCACCAAATCGCGAATGGCATCGTCCTCGACGGCCTTAAGGCCGGAAGCGTCGAGTTTACCCGCGACATAGGCGGCACGGGCGTCCTTTACAGCCTGCGGACGAAGAAAACTGCCGACGATATCGGCACGAAACGGCGCGTTCGGTTGAATCGAAGTGCTCATAGATATCTCCCTTTGCATTGGTTGCTTTACTGTGACAGAGTATGAGCGCTCATATGGTCATCGTAAAATATACGTTTATAACAGTTTGATATAGATGCTTCCTATATCAGTCTGGACTGTCATAAAGAGACTTGAACCGTGCGGAGCACAGCAGCCTAGATATGCTGACGAATCGCGTCGATATAGGCCCGACCGTAGCGCGTGAGCGTCGTGTTCTTGCGCGTGATGATGCCAATCTCCATGTACTCGTCCACGTCGAGCGGAATCGAGATAATGCCGGGGCCGTTGAGCTCGTGGCTGATCACGCCCGAGCATACCGTGTAGCCGTTGAGGCCCATGGCCAAATTGAACAACGTCGCACGGTCGCGCACGCGGATATTTTTGCGACGCTCGAACGTCGAGGTCAGCTCCTCGGAATAGTAAAACGAGTTGTAGCTGCCCTGCTCGTAGGACAGGAACGGGTAGTCTTCCAGATCCTCGAGCGTCACGCTGGAGCGGCCCGCCAGCGGATGGTCGGCGCAGACGAAGACATGCGGCGTGGCGCAGAAGAGCCCTTCGAACACGAGCTCGTTGGCGGCAAGCATGCGCTCGATGACCTCGCGGTTGTGCTCGGACAGATACAGGATGCCCAGCTCGCTTTTCATGTGCGCGACATCCTCGATAATCTCGTGGGTCTGTTCCTCGCGTAGGGTAAAGTCGTAGCGCGCGGCATCGAACTCGCGGATTACATCGACAAACGCATTAACGGCAAAGGAATAATGCTGGCAGCTCACACTAAAGTGCGGCACCTGCTCGGACGTGCCTTTGTACTTGCCCTCGAGCAGGTCGGCCTGGTCGAGTACCTGGCGCGCGTAGCCCAAGAAGGTCTCGCCTTCCTCGGACACAATGACGCCCTTGTTGGTGCGCTCAAAGATGTGCACACCCATCTCGTTTTCGAGATCGCGGATCGACGCGGTAATCGAAGGCTGCGACACAAAGAGCCGGCGCGAGGCCTCGGTGATGCTGCCGCACTCGGCAACCTTGACGACATATCTGAGCTGCTGGAGCTTCATAGTGGCCTCCCTAGGCGTTCGCGATGTGCGGGCCCGCCGCATCTGCTCGGCGCATAAACGGCGGCATCTCCCCCGTCGCCGCACAGACAGCAACCTGGTGTAGAGCCTCGGCGACCGCATCATCTGCCGCGGCGCCGATATGCCAGCGCGCAGCGGCCGTAACGGCCTCGTTGGCATTGGCAACCGCCACGGAGTTGGGGACGGCATCGATCATGGGCAGGTCGTTATCGGAGTCGCCGAACACCGCGACCTCGTCGGGCGTCAGACCCAGGGCACTTGCCAGCTCCAGTGTGGCGCAGCCCTTGTCCCAGCCGGCCGGGAGAATGTCGAACAGGCGCACGCGGTTGTTGGGGAACACGAGCGAGAGCTCCGGCACCTCGGCGGCAACGCGCTCACGCAGCTCGGCGAGTTCCTCGCGCGAGCGGGCACTCCAGATATTCGCCTTGTATACCGGGGCGTCATCGACGACAGGACGGCACGGGGCCTCTTCGCCTTTGAGCCACGCGTTGCCGCCCGACTCCATAGCACGACGCACGCGCTCGGGATCGCTCGTCACGCAATAGGCATCGCTGTCCCAAAAGTCATCGCCCAGGCTGTAGACCTTGAGATAGGTGTCGTCGGTCTCTTGCTCCAGATAGTCGGCTAGGCGCATCAGGGCATCGTTATCAGTTGCGCGCGAGGCGACCGCCTCGCCATCGACAAACATCACCTGCCCGTTGCAGAACGCGCCGGTCGAGAAACACTCGGAGCGATTGCGGAACATCCAGCCCATCGCGGACGGTTGACGGCCCGAAACCGGGCCAAAATGCAGGCCTGCCGCCTGCATGGCATGAATGCCCTCGATGGCATAGTCGCTGGCACCGTCTTGCCCAGCGGGAATCAGCGTATCGTCCATATCGGTCAGCACAAGTTTGATCATAAGGTCCCCTCGGTCATTCTTTATCCCGTCTATTGTACCGACCCGCCAAAAAGGGATAGGTTTATTTTGGTAGGTTTTATCTGGGAAAACGCATCACCCCAGTTGTTACCTGCCAAAATAAACCTGTCCCTTTTTGGCAGGTGCGCTAGTATAGGGAACAACAGATTCGATGCGGGAGTGCCGGCGGTGCAAACCACAAGGCTGAGAGGGCAATGGGCCCAATCCTTTGAACCTGTCAGTTAATGCTGGCGTAGGGAGCATGCCGCCTTTGCCGGGGCGCTGTCTATGCACAGCGCCCCTTTTCTATGCCAAGGAGGCATGTGCAGTGATTGATTCGAAACAGCTTAAACAACAGGTAGTCAAGGCCGTGGACGAGATTCGCGCCACCAACCCGATGGCCGGCTCCATCACCAACACGGTGACGATTGACTTTGTCGCCAACGCGCAACTCGCCGTGGGCGGCTCGGCCGCCATGGTCTATCTTCCCGACGAGGGCGAGGCGCTCGTTGCCGGCGGCGGCGCCATCTATCTCAACATGGGCACGCTCTTCCCCATCTACGAGCAGACGATTCCCCGCGCGGCCAAGGCGGCACACGACGCCGGCAAGCCCTGGGTGCTCGATCCGGTGGGTCTGGGCATCGGTAGCCTGCGCACCCAGCTGGTAAACGAGCTCAAGCAGTACAAGCCCGCCATCGTACGCGGCAACGCCTCCGAGATCATCGCACTCTCCGGCCTGTGGGGTCTTGAGGGCGAGTCGGCCGATCTGAGCCGCGTACGTGGTGTCGATACCACCGACACGGTCGACGCCGCCCGCGATGCCGCCGTGGCGCTCGCTCGCTACACCGGCGGCGCCGTTGTGGTCTCGGGCGAAGTCGACCTGATTACCGACGGCACGACCGTGGCCAAATCCCACGGCGGCAGCCCGCTCATGTCCAAGATTACCGGCTGCGGTTGCTCGCAGGGCGGCGTGCTGGCCGTGTACGCCTGCGCTGCCGATCCGTTTACGGCAGCCGTCTGCGGTACCGCCGTCTACAACGTCGCCGGCACGCGTGCCGCCGCCGTCGCCGATGCCCCGGCAAGCTTTAAGGTCGCCTTTATCGACGAGCTCTACCGCGCAACCGCCCAAGACATCGCCGATAACCGACTCGAGCTCGAGGAGGCGTAAGCCATGTCCGAGCCCGCAACCAATGCCGGCATGAACACGCTCGTCGCTGTGGCCATCGCCCCGTGCGGCACCGGCGATGAACTGTCCGCCGAGGTCGCCGAGGTCGTGCGCGTCATTCGCGAGAGCGGCCTTCCCAACCGCACCACCTCGATGTTCACCGAGATCGAGGGCGACTGGGACGAAGTCATGCAGGTCGTGCGTGACGCAACCTTTGTGTTGGCGAGCAAGGGCATCCGAACCGAAGTCGTGCTCAAAGCCGATATTCGACCTGGATTTACCGACACCATGACCGGCAAACTCGAGCGCATGGAAGCGCAGATCAAAAAGCAGGAGGAAGCACGATGAGCATCCGCGACAACCTTGATATCTCGGCCTATCTGGTGCTCGGCCCCGAAAACACCCTCGGACGCCCCGTGGGCGATGTGGTGGCCCAGGCGCTCGACGCAGGCTTTACCTGCATCCAGGTGCGCTCCAAGGTGGCAAGCGCCCGCGAGATCATTGCGCTGACCGGCGACGCCGCGCAGGCAATCGCACAGGCCGGCAAGACCGGTCAGGTCGCCTTGCTGATCGACGACCGCCTTGACTGCGTACTCGCCGCGCGCGAGCAGGGTATTGCCGTCGACGGCGTGCACGTGGGCCAGAGCGATATTCCCGTCGAGGTCTGCCGCAAGCTTCTGGGCCCCGATGCCATCGTGGGCCTTTCGGCCCGTTGCGAAGAGATGCTCGAGTACGTCAAGACCGCCGACATGAGCCTGGTCGACTACCTGGGCATCGGCCCGCTCCACGAGACCGAGACCAAGCGCGACTGCGGACGCGCGGCCGACGGCTCTATCATCACCAAGAGCTTTGAGGACCTAGCCGCACTCCACGTGGCAAGCCCCGTGCCCATCGTGGTGGGCGGCGGCGTTAAGACGGCCGACTTGCCGCAGCTTAAGGCAACCGGCGTCGACGGCTTTTTCGTGGTGAGCGCCGTCTGCAGCGCCGATGATCCCTACGCTGCGGCCAAGGAGCTCGTCGACACCTGGCAGCAGGCATAGGCCGACCAACTGATTCGCAGCCTCATATCTTCAGCAATGGAAAGCGCGTCCCAGTTTGGGCCTCCATTCCGGGATGCGCTTTCCGTGTGCGACCCCTACCCCGCCAGATACGCTTCCAGCGCGGGCAAGGTTGCCTCCGCATCGTGGCGGCCGACCTGGTAGATGCGCTCGAGTTCATCCGGTTCGCGGCACAGCGACGGCACCTTCACCGATTCGCTCGGCCACACCACAAAGATTTCGCCGGCAGCCTCGCGACGTGCCAGGTCATCGAGCGTGGCATTGTAGACCTCATGCCGATGCTCAAGCGCTGCAACAAACTCCGGGTAGTGACGGAACACGCGCCGCAGCATGGGCATCACGCTGTTGGGCTGCTTCACAAAGCCCGCCGGCTGCGTGAGTACCACGATATTGCGGTCATACCCCTGCGAAAACAGCCATGCGCTGGGAATAGAATCGGCCACGCCACCATCCAGATACTTATGCCCGTCAATAGCAACGGGACGCGTCGCCACGGGAATCGCCGACGACGCCCGGATCCACTCGATATCCCTCTCGTCGCCATAGGGCAGGTCGTGGTAGACGGCCTTGCCCGTCTCGATATCGGTACACACGCACGTAAATCGCATAGGGCAGGCGCGATACGCCTCCAAATCAATGGGATCGCGCTCGATGGGCACCTCGTGATAGGCAAAATCGGCATTGAACATATCGCCGGTTCGCAGCCAGCTGGTCACGCTTGCATAGCGCTTGTCGGCGCAATAGGCCTTGTTATAGCGAATGGCGCGGCCGATCTGGCGCGATTTAAAGTTGTAGCCAAACGCCGCGCCCGCCGAGACACCCACCATATGGTCGCAGGTCAAACCGTGCTCCATCCAAACGTCGAGCACGCCCGCCGTATACATACCGCGGTAGCCGCCTCCCTCGAGCGCAAGCCCCACCGTGCGCGTCGTATCCGGCTGTACCATGCGACCATCTCCGTTCCTGCGTTTTAAAACGGGACAAGTATACCCGTCAACATATATCGTCCCAGTCGCATTTTTATCGAACATCGCATCGTCGCGCTACCGCTTGTCGAATAATAGCCGCCCACAGCATGTGCACCCATATATAATTGTGCACTATTGTTTACACTACTCAGCTGTTATCAACAGCGAACATTAGCCGGCAAATTAACTCAACAACGCGGCAAGGCGGGGGCCTGGATACATGCAAAGCGCTGAGCAACGACGCGTGTACACAACGAGCTCGCCCGACGCAATCCGCCCCGACCTCAGAAAGCCGCTTAGAACATGGATACTGTCAGTAATTACACCGAAACGCTCGAAAAGACCGTCCGTGACCTTCTCGAGCGTCAGGATGATCTGATTAGGACGGCCTTTACCGACCAGCTCACCGGACTTGGCAACCGCGGTGGCTTTGCCCGTTCCCTAGAGGAAATCTGGGAGCAGGAACTGCCCGTGACCATGGCGTTTATCGACATCGATAACCTTAAGCACTGCAACGACGTCTTTGGGCATGACGAGGGCAACCGCTATATCTTGCAGGTGAGTCTCTATCTCAAGCTGTATATGAAGGTGGACGAGGCGGCGTTTCGCATAGGCGGCGACGAGTTTGCCATCCTGTCTACGATTGCGACCGAGGACGACCTCGCCGAGCGCCTGGAACACTGCCGAACGGTCCTACTCAAAAACAACGATTCCGAGATGCCTCACTCGTTTAGCTACGGAGTGTCGCACGCCGACCCCGCCCTGGGTGAAGTCTCCAATCGCATGACACTCGATGCCGACCATCGCATGTACGACTACAAGCTACGCCATGCCATGCATCTTGATCGACGCAATATCGCGCAAGTCCACACCGACGACTTCGAAATAAGCGATCGCGTTTTTGACGCCTTTTCGATGCTCAACGAAGGCCGTTATTGCTTTATCGAGAACTTGGACAAACATCGCACCCTTTGGTCACAAGGCGCCTCGCGCGATCTCGGTCTTCCTTCTGAGCATGTAGACAACTGCCACGATTACTGGAAAACGCGCGTCCACCCCGATGACCTTGAGGCCTACATCAACGACATCGACCAAATCTATAATGGCTCCAAACACCGCCGCGTCATGCAGTACCGCATGCGCAATGCCGCGGGCGACTACGTCCTCTGCCGCGCTCGCGGGTTTCGCATCGACGGCGACGGAAATACCCCCTCGCTCTATGTCGGCGAACTTGTTAACCACTCACTCGCCGAGACCGTCGACGCCGCCACGGGCCTCGGAACGCAGCGTATGCTGATCAACGCCATCGATGCCTGCCGTCGCGACCGTTGCGAGACGGGGCTTATAGCGGTCCGCGTTTGTGGCACGGCAAAGTTCAACGAGCTCTACGGGGCCGAGGCTGTCGACAACATGCTCGCCGAATACGCAGGCCGCATGTTATCGATCACTCGCGGCAGAAGTCGCGTCTTCCGCTCGCGAAACGCCCAGTTCGTCGTGCTCAGCAACGATCTGGACCACGAGGCATTCGAGCAACTGACCCATCATCTTAAAGAGGCCGTTTTCGCTCCTGTTCGAATCACGAACGACACCATTACCCCCGTCTGTCTTGTCGTCCCGGCCTTTTACGAGCGCTTAATCAATCAAGCGACCGCTGTTTTAGGCGAACTCGACCGTCGTCTTCGCGCCGCCGGCGGGCTTGCCCCCAACGACAGCCTCCCCATACCCGAGATTGAGCGTAAAAGCGCCGTCGCCGAACGCATCGATACGCTCACGGGCCTCTATCGACCCAGCGAGTTTATGCGGCGTGCCAACGCATTTCTGAGGACAGGGCGCGACGGCGCTTGGTGTATCGCCACCGTCGACATGGGTCATATGCGACTGTTTAACGAATGGCACGGACAGGCCGAGGGCGACCGCGTGCTCGCCGATGTGGGCACGGTCCTCAAAGACATCGAGAATGCCGAGATGGGCGTCGCAGGATACTGGGGCCAAGACGACTTTTGCATTCTCATCCCCTTTGAGCACGACACCGTCCATCAAATCCATAACCGCGTTCGCGCCGCCGTGGCCAAGCATGATGACGGTGTGGGTTTCTGGCCGTCCATGGGCGTTTGCCCCATCGACCCCAACGAGGAAATCACCATCGACGCGCAGGCCAAGGCCATGTTTACCAATCGGCGCGCAAAAAACGACTTTAAGGAGCGCGTCGCCATTTTCCGCCCCGAGGAGTACGAGCGTGAAACCGCGTTCCACCGCACGCTGACCGAATTCCAGTATGCGTTCTCAAACGGCCGCATTACCTACTACCTGCAGCCCCAGGTCGACATGGAAACTGGCGAGATCGTTGGCGCCGAGGCTCTCACGCGCTGGATTGGCAAGGACGGTTCCCTCATTTCGCCTGTAACGTTTATCCCCGCACTCGAGGAAAGCGGCTTTGTGGTGACGCTCGACAAGTACATTTGGCAGGGTGTCGCCTCGTGGCTGCGCGAGCGCATCGATCGAGGACTTCGAGTAATTCCGATTTCCCTTAACGTGTCGCGTGTCGACATCCTCGCCTGCGATGTCGCCGAACATATGGGGGCGCTCGCCGCCCAATACAACCTACCGCCCGAGCTCATGCGCATCGAGATTACCGAGACTGCCTATACCGGAGAGCCCGAGGCTGTGGATAAACTGACGGCCGACCTGCACACCCGCGGCTTCTCGACCTACATGGACGATTTTGGCACCGGCCAGTCCACGCTCGCGATGCTCAAAAACGTCAACGTCGACGTCATCAAACTCGACCGCACGTTTGTGCCCGTCGACGGCGATCAAGGCCGTAGCGCGCAAATCATTTCGTCGATGCTCGGGATGGCGCAATCGCTCGATCTGCCCGTTGTGATCGAAGGCGTCGAGACGGAGGCACAGGCTCAGCTGCTCCGTCAGATGGGCGCCCGCTACGCTCAGGGCTTCCTCTACTACCGTCCCATGCCGGCGGTAGATTTTGAGGCATTGCTCGATGGCGATGGCGAGGATTGATGCGTTCACATGCAGGCCGCTACCGTTGAGGGGCACGTTTGTCCCCATTGGCTAACTTATTATCCCCATTAAAATGCAATTGGGCATATGATACAAACCGTTGTCTCGCCCAAGGAGGTTTTACATCATGAACGAGTCGTATCGCCTGGGCGAGCAATCAATCATCGCCCACCTTCAACGGCTTGCGAACGGGGCCTCAACCGCCGAGCTCGATGTTTCGGCATTGCCCGCAGAGCTGCGTGCCATTGGCGAGCAGCTACAAAAAACGCATGCCGTCCTGCAGCAGGAACGGCAGCTGCTTGAGCGCAGCGCCTATATCGATCCGCTCACCAATCTTGGCAACCGTGGCGGGCTCGACCGCCACGTCGATCAACTCTGGCGCAAAGGCATCCCCTTCACCTGCGCCTATATCGACATCGACCACCTCAAGCATTGCAACGATACGTTTGGCCACGCCGAGGGCAACCGCTACATTCTGGGCATCTGCCGCGTGCTCACCGAAACAATGAAGCACGATGATCTGCTGTTCCGTATCGGCGGAGACGAATTTGTACTCGTGTCTCCTACGGTAGACGAAGCCGAGCTCGAGCGGCGCCTGGAGCGGACGCGCAGCGATCTTATCGAGGCAACATCGGACGGCAAAGCGCCCATGATCGCGAGCTTTAGTTTTGGCTGCTCGCGCGTCGACCCGCTTGCTGGCGATACGCATCGCCAGACGGTCATGGACGCCGACCGAAAAATGTATCGCTACAAGCTCATGCACCGCGTGCAGCAACCGAAAGAAGACAACGCGTCGCAACGCCCGATCGCCGATCAGCTTCCCTGCAACGACCGCGTGTTCCAAGCGATCTCCATGAGCTCCGAGACGCGCTATCCGTTTATCCTTAACCTCGATACCGGCGAATCGCAATGGTCGGTTAATGCCGTGCGCGATTTTGACCTGCCCTCGCAACACCCCTACAACTCTGTCGACATGTGGCTTGCCCGCGTTCACCCCGAAGACCGCGACAATGTACGCACCGAGCTCGATATGGTGCTAAACGGCACGTGGCACTTCCATTACATGCAGTATCGCGTCATAGACGCCACCGGAAAATACGTGCTTTGTGACTGTACGGGCTACCGCCTGGACGCCACCGATACCGAGCCCAACATGTATGTGGGCATTATCATCAACCGAAGCTTGGCAGATACGACCGATTCCGTGACCGGCTTGGGCGATATCCACGCCCTGGTCAACGCCATTGGCGAGATGCGTCGCGTGGCGCACGAGGTGGGCTTTGTCGCCATTAAAATTGACGATATCGCTCAGGTCAATGCCCGCTTTGGCTTTGATGCGGGTGACCGTGTTTTGGCCGAAAGCGCCGCCTGCCTCATGGACTGCTCACGCGGCAAGGGTTGCCTGTTCCGCTCAACCGGACCGATGTTCGTGGCGCTTTTCGATAACCTCGATCCCCAGGAAACCGACCAGATCGCCGACGAGATCGAGCGGTCCTTAGGCTCGCCCGTGCTCATCGGCTCGCTTGAGTACCTGCCGCCTATGCGCGTGGCAACGCTTCATCTAGACAGCGTCGACCGCCAGCCCGTCTCCATCCTAAACGAGCTGAAGACACTGCTCGCCGAGGCCGTGCAGGTGCCGGGTACCAAGTTGGATTAACGGCACGGGTCGCGGCGCGCATCGCCTGCCCCATCATGAGATAATCCTCTGCAGAAGTCACCGACAGCAGAGGGAGTTTGTGATGAAGGTTCTTTTAGTCAACGGCAGCCCCAAGGCAAATGGCAACACCGCTCGTGCGCTCGCCGAGATCGCCGAGCAACTTAGTGCCGAGGGCATCGACAGTGAGGTGTTCCAGCTGGGCGCCAAACCCATTCGCGATTGTATCGGCTGCGGCCAGTGCGGCAAGCTTGATGGGCGCTGCGCCTTCGACGACGATGTGGTGAACGAGCTTATCGCCGCCGCCGAGCAGGCAGACGGCTTTGTCTTTGGCTCGCCCGTCTACTATGCACACCCCAGCGGCCGTATTCTTTCGGCCCTCGACCGTGCCTTCTACGCGGGCGGCCGCGCCTTTGAGCACAAGCCTGGCGCCGCGGTCGCCGTTGCGCGTCGTGGCGGCACGTCGACCACCTTCGATGTGCTCAACAAGTACTTCACCATCAAGCAGATGCCCGTGGTGGCTTCCACCTACTGGAACAACGTGTTTGGCCGCGTGCCCGGCGACGCCGAAGGCGATGCCGAGGGCCTTGCCACCATGCGCAATATCGGCAAGAACATGGCCTGGCTCCTGCGTTGCATCGAAGCAGGCCGCGCCGCCGGCATCGAAGTCCCCGAGGCCGATCACGCCACGACCAACTTCATTCGATAAGTCCAACGGTGGTCGCCTCGATGTTTCGTTGATGTCAGCGAAAAGCCAGCTGATGAGGCAAGGTGCCTTGAAAGAGGAGGGCGCTGGGCTTTTGCCCGCGCCCGACGATTGAAAGGCAGATTGCCCATCAGATGGCTTTGCAGCGTCGAGGTGACCGCCGTTCGTCAGAACGGCGGAACAATAAATGAATATTCAAATCTTCGGCACCAAGAAGTCCTTCGATACCAAGAAGGCGCAGCGTTATTTTAAGGAGCGCCGCATTAAGGTGCAGTTTATTGACCTTAAGGAAAAGGAGATGAGCAAGGGCGAGCTCACGAGCGTGATGCAGGCGGTCGGCGGCATCGACAAGCTGCTCAACCCCAAAGCCAAGGACGAGGAGACGCTCGCGCTCATCCAGCACCTTACCCCCAGTCAGCGCTTCGATAAACTGCTCGAGAACCAGCAGGTTCTAGCCGAGCCCATCGTGCGCAACGGCAAAAAGGCCGCCGTCGGTTATTGCCCCGATGTATGGGGAGCCTGGGAGTAGCTTGTGTTATTTGCCGGCGCGTGGGTATAAGAGCAGGCGTTTGGCATAAGATTCAACTGTAAGCCATGTCTAACAAAGGAGGGCACATGCCCAACAAACCCGTGAAGATCATCATGCTTACCGGATACCTCGGTGCCGGCAAGACCACGCTGCTCAACCACATCCTCGCTAACGACGGCGGCATCCGCGCCGCCGTGATCGTCAACGATATCGGCGAGATCAACGTCGACGCCAGCCTTATCGCCGACGGCGGTCTTTCCGAGACCGACGACCTCATCCCGCTCACCAACGGCTGCATCTGCTGCACGCTTTCGGACGACCTGGCCAACCAGCTGCAGGGCATCGCCGATTCGGGCAACTTCGACTACATCATCATCGAGGCATCGGGCATTTGCGAGCCCATCCCCATCGCCTACACCATCTCGAGCTTCTGCGACGAGGCCAAGGTGGGCGGCGAGCCCAAGCTCGCACTCGACAACATCGTGGCCGTGGTCGATTGCGCCCGTATGTACGACGAGTTCAACGGCGGTCGCGACCTGCTGGCAGAGGATATCGACGAGGACGACATCGAGAGCCTGCTCATCCAGCAGATCGAGTTTTGCTCCACGCTGATCCTCAACAAGACCGATACCGTGAGCCCTGAGCAGATCGCCGAGCTCAAGGCCATCGTGCGCAGCCTGCAGAAAGACGCCGTGATCGTCGAGGCCCAAAACGGCGAGGTCCCCATGGAGGAGCTGCTCGATACCGACCGCTTCGACTTTATGCGCGCCTACAACTCCGCTGCCTGGATCGAGGCCATGGAGCATCCCGAAGAGCACGACGACCCCGAGGTGCTCGAGTACGACATCGAGACCTTTGTGTACTCGCGCCGCAAGCCGTTTGACCTGCAGAAGTTCACCGATTTTGTTGAGCAGGAGTGGCCCGACGAGGTCATCCGCGTCAAGGGTCCGCTGTGGCAGACCGGCGATCCGGACATGTGCTACATGTTCGAGCAGGCCGGACACCAGATGCGCCTGATGGAGAACGGCCTGTTTGTCGACTCGGCGCCCGAGGGCGAGAAGCAGAAGATTATCGACGAGAACCCCGAGATCATGCAGATTTGGGACGACGAGACGGGCGACCGCATGACGAGCCTGTGCATCATCGGCCGTCACATGGACAAGGATGCGCTCATCGCCTCCCTCGATGCTTGCCTGACCGACTGGCACCGCGCCTAGGTTTATCCAAGCGGGCATTTGTCCGCAAAGTAGTCGCCAACCACCACGAAGGTGCCTGTCCCTTCGTGGTGGTTTTTCGTTCTGAGCCAAGGAGATTCATGTTCGACATTGTGCTGTATGCGCCCGAGATTCCGGCCAATACGGGCAATATCGGCCGCACTTGCGTGGTTACCGGTACCCGTCTGCATCTGGTGGAGCCACTGGGCTTTTCGCTCGATGACAAGACGGTGCGTCGCGCCGGCCTGGGCTACTGGCAAAACTTGGACGTGACGACCTATGCCGGCTGGGAGGATTTCCTTGCCCGCAACGGCCTCTCCCCCGCCGACGAGCGCCTGCATCTGCTGACCAAAAAGGCACGCCGCACCTATGCGCAAAGTACCTACCGCAATGGCGACTACTTGGTCTTTGGCAGCGAGAGCTCAGGGATTCCCGAGCCACTGCTTGCCGCGGCGCCTGAGCGCTGCGAGCGTATCCCGATGCTGCGCGATTGCGACTCACTCGATAACGCCGAGGCCTGGGAAGCCCGCGAGGAATCGCTGGGGCATACCGAGGACAGCCACGAGGCCATCCTTCAGCAGGATATTTGCGGCAACTTCGTCAATCCGGACGACTACCGCATCAGCGCACTCAACCTCTCCAACAGCGCCGCCATCGTCCTCTACGAAGCCCTGCGCCAAACAGGCTTTCCGGGAATGTGACAAAGGGACAGTCTCGTTGTCATATCGGACAATTGTCACATTGACACCCTTCAAACGAAATCAGAGATGCCCGCTATCGCAACGTAAGGCATCGCGATAGCGGGCATTCAGCTGAATCAGTAATTTGATTTCAAAGGTAGATATTAATCTTCGAATTCGACATTGACCCTTACGTCTGGACCACAGAACGTCGACACCTGCTTTTTCACCAGTTTTACTGCACGTTCATCAGATTTTTCCAGCATGCCACTTTCTTGAACCTTTTGCCTCTGGTCCTTATCAGCCTGCTGAAGCAATTTATTTAAATCGTCCGTACTGACTTGATTCCAATTAAGAAAACCATTGTCCTCAACGTACTTTTTAAGCGAGTTCGGATCCGTTGACAACGTCACGATCTCGGAATGCGGAAGCGTAACATTAACAGATTTTATTACCGACTCGTTGTTTTTCGAACGATGGACTTTGACCTTCAGGTTCTCATCGTCTACGTTCAGGCCGATATCCGCCTTGCCATCGATGGTCGCTACATATCGCTTAGTAGTAAATGGGTTGTTAAAACCAAACGGATTCCCTGCATCGTCAATATATAGAACCTGAGTAAAATCGTATTCGTAGGTAAGCAACTTCGTTACCGGCTTAATTTCTTCCCGAATCGAATCATCGCTTATAACGGTCTGATCGCGCGTCAACCACAGGTACACGCAGCCGCCGCAAGCTGCAATCAAGCCTAACGCCAATAGGGCGACAATTATCTTCTGGCCAATTGTTTTAAACGGATTGGAAACGCTCATTTAGCCCTTGTCCTCCAGTTGTCCTCAGAGTAATTACGGACTCAATTCATTTATATTGGGTTTTGATGTCAACCAATTCAGAAAGGAAGGACTTAAATCCAACATAATATAAATACACATTCATACGTTAATTTTATACCTATTCTGCTGCACGTAACTTCAGAAAGATTGGGGCACAGACCATAGGCCGGCACCCCAATCCATACATAGGCATCATAACGCGTTGATCATTCGATCATATGCCCACGTTAATCAACTGAAACGCTGACGTCCATCCGCTGATCTCGGTCGCTATATCCGATCATCAGTTCCCGTCCCTTTTTATCCTTTGCGCAAAAACTGCTGTCATACGAATATTCGATGTCCTTGTATCCCTTTTTCTTGCAAGCTTTGATGTATTTGTCGTACCCATCACAATCGATGCCAAATGCGACAAACGAAAGACAGTCTTTTTCGTCTAACGACGTATAAACGATAGGGCAGTCAGGCTTCGGCAAGGATTTTGCAAGGGCTTTTGTTGGCCAGTCATACGCCTTGACACCGCCCTTTGATGAAGTCGTATAGGTTTTCGACTTGAAACTATAGTACTCGAGATATATCTTTCCATCGCCGCCTAGATAGGCAATAGTCGCCACTGAAGGCTCCATCAGGTCATATTGATTCTGCTGGGCATTGGCGACATAGTCACCATGGGTAATGCACGGAACGCTATCAACTGATTCTCGCTTCTCGACGATTCGCTGGCTATCCGCCGTCATTTTCAGCGTTGAATAATCGTGCGCAGCCTCTTCCTCATCAAAAACGTCAGTAAACAGAAGTTTCTGTTCGTCAGTCAACTCCCCTTTCGGCTCAAACTGAATAGTGAACTGAGCAATATCGAAGCTCGATTTATTGTCATATTCAAATGTCATCATCTCGACGCCATCAACAACGCCTTCTGAGACGCTCCAGTTTAGTTGATCGATTTTTACTGAATCCTTCTTACCTGGCTTTGGCTTCTTTCCACTTTTCTTAGTCGCTGCAAATGCGCATGTCGGACTCCAGCCGCGACCCGTAATTCCGAGTGGTAGAGAAATGCCGATTAGCGCCGCCGCGCTAAAAGCCAGAACTGCCGTAAATAACTTTTTCTTCATTACATATCCTTTGGTAGTCGTTTAACCCCCCCTCGTCAAATAGCAGACGAATTGGCGACGCGGTGGCACTATTTGATTCAAGGGCGTGAACTGGATAAACATCGAGGGAAGGAGTGGGTCCTGTGCAATAAACTCCCCTCGTCAAAATGTCTAGCTAAAGAGGACGGGCAAACGGCGAACGGTCATATCCGTTCGCGTCCGCCCGTCTCCAACGATCAAACGTCGATGCGCTAACGTTCAAAAGCATTGCGGCCTCTTGCCTCGTAACCTCACCTCCTTCGAATGATTTGATGACATCGCGGTAGTTATCCGGACGTTCGAGCGTCGGTCTCCCAAATCTCACACCCCGCAGACGCGCCGACGCGATACCCTCCGCCTGGCGCTGCTTTATGTTTTCGCGCTCCACCTGAGCCACGTAGCTCAAAACCTGAAGCACTAGATCGGCAATAAAAGTCCCCGTAATTCCATTGGGTTGTTCGCGTGTATCAAGCAATGGCATATCGAGCACCACGATGGCAACGTGTTTGTCCGTCGTTAGGCGACGCCATTCATCGAGAACTTCACGGTAGTCGCGACCCAATCGATCGATACTCTTAATCACCAGAACGTCCCCTTCGCGCAGACGACGAAGAAGACGCCGGTACTGAGGACGCCTGAAGTCCTTTCCGCTCGCTTTGTCAGCATAGATCAAATTCGTTTGGACCGGAAACCGCTCCAGCGCATCCAGTTGGCGATCCAGGTTCTGATCTGCTGACGAAACTCGAGCATACCCATAGATTCTGTTTTTCATGATTGCCCCTATCAGCCGCACGATGGCAGCTTCAGCTCATCTGAGAGCCCACTCACAATAGGGCGTGCAAATTTCGCGAATGTGTTGAACCCATTTTCGAGCTCCAACGTAAGCTATTCAAGCACCGCTTCGATAACGCACGACGCCAACCTTATGCTTTGAAATGAAATTAATCGTTTTTAATTGAGATTAACTAGAATAAAATGAAATTAACCCGAGACGCTAAAGGAGGGCATTGTGGAATACCTCGAAAACCCGTTTACCCCTAGTTTTGGCGAAGTTCCTGCCCATCTCGCTGGCAGACAACAGATTATTCGGGATTTGGACCGTGCCTTCTTGAGCCAGCGCAGGCGCCCAGAATTAACCTCGATCTTCTCAGGCGCGCGTGGAACCGGTAAAACCGCTCTCATGTCGTCGCTCGCGACAAGGGCGGAATCCCACGGCTGGATTGCCGTAAAGACGACCGCGCTCCCGGGAATGCTTGAGGAAATCGAGCTTGGGGCGAAACGTGCTGCCGGCCATCTTATCGACCCGTCCAACCACTTCGAAGTCACCGGTCTCGGAATTGCACCGCTCGGCAGCATCGAGGTCAGTCGCGTTCACGATGCCTCAACCTGGCGTTATCGCATGAGCGACATCATCGACCAGCTCAACGAGGCGGGCGCCGGTCTGCTCGTCACGGTTGACGAGGTGGACCCGACACTCGACGAGATGATTCAGCTCGCAGCGACGTATCAGCACTTTGTGACCGATGGGAAACGCGTCGCGCTGCTCATGGCGGGACTTCCCAACAACGTATCGACGCTACTGAACCACAAGACGGTCTCGTTCCTTCGCCGCGCCCAACAATATCATCTGGGCCGCATTGCCGACTATGACGTGCGCGAGGCCTTGATTCGCACAATCCAGGAAAACGATCGCCTGGCAGATGCTGAGGGAATCGATCGAGCCGTTCGCTCGATCTCTGGTTTTCCCTTCCTATTGCAACTCGTAGGCTACCGTGCCTGGGACCTCACAAGCGATTCGAAGGAAATCTCGTCACGCGACTTTGACCTGGGAATCAAAATCGCGCGCGACGAGATGGACGACCGAATCCTCGCGGCAACCTATCGGGAACTCACGGCAGAGGACAAGCGATTCCTCATCGCCATGCTCGATGACGAGGAAGAGTCCACCACCGCTGACCTTGTCGAGCGCCTTAAGCGTTCGCCGCAGCAGGTCTCCCGCTACCGACGCCGCATGATAGACGCCGGCATCATCGGGGAGCGAGGACGAGGGCTCGTCGCATTTGAATTGCCATTCTTCCGCGACTATCTCGCAGCTCAATGCGTGAAATAGGTATCAATGCGACAAAGGGACTGTCCCTTTGTCGCATTCGGTTATAGATAACGTCCGGTAATGCTCTTGGAGCAGGCCGCGATGTCCCCCGGCGTGCCGGCACAGACGATTTGCCCGCCCGCATCGCCACCGCCCGGGCCCATGTCGATCACGTAATCGGCGTTACGGATAAGGTCGAGATCGTGTTCAATCACGATAACCGTGGCGCCCTTGGCAACGAGGCCATCGAACACACTCAGCAGCACCTGAACATCGAGCGGATGTAGGCCGATCGTAGGCTCGTCGAACACGAATACGGCATCGTCCTGCACGCGTCCCATCTCGCTCGCAAGCTTAAGACGCTGCGCCTCGCCGCCCGAGAGCGCCGGCGTGGGCTCACCGAGCGTGAGATAACCCAAGCCCAGGTCGTGCAAGGTCTGCAAGCGCGCCTGGACTTTCTTGAGTCCCAGTGTGGCGTCGATGGCCTCGTCCACACTCATGTCCATGAGCTGCGGCAACGTAAGCAGGCTCCCGTCCTTGCCCTCGCGATGGATATGCGAAGCCGTGTCTGCATAACGCGAACCGCGACACGCTGGGCAGACGATCTCGACGTCGGGCAGAAACTGCACGTCGAGCGATATCGAGCCCGTGCCATCGCACGTAGGGCAGCGCAGAGTGCCAGTGTTGTAGCTAAAGGCACCTGCCTTGTAGCCGGCTGCCTTGGCTTCGGGCGTACGGGCGAAGGCGCGGCGCAGCTCATCATGGATGTCGGCATAGGTTGCGACCGTCGAGCGCACGTTGGCGCCGATGGGCGTGGCGTCGATCAGGTTTGCGCGAGCAATGCCTTCGGCATCGACCCAACGCACATGTCTTGGCAGGCGCTCGCTAGCTGCCCGGGCCTTAAGCGCCGGAATGAGCGTCTCGAGCACCAACGTCGTCTTGCCCGAGCCCGAAACGCCCGTCACCGCGACAAGGCGGCCGCGCGGGATATCGACTTCGAGCGGCTTGACGGTATGGATGGCATCGGTTGCCATGCGGATGTGGCCCTGGTCGAACATTTCCTCGTCAGTCACCTGCGGACGCAAGCGCCTAGGCTCGGCGCGCAAAAACGGCGCGATGCGACTGCCCTGCGATTGCTCGACCTCGTCCACCGTACCAGCGGCGATCACATTGCCGCCGCCTGCTCCGGCAACGGGGCCCATCTCGACCAGATAGTCGGCTTCCGCCAGCACGCGCGTGTCGTGGTCGACAACAACCACGGTGTTGCCGTCATCCACCAGATCACGCATCACGCCCACCAAGCCGTCGACATTGGCAGGATGCAAGCCGATCGAAGGCTCGTCCAGCACATAGAGCACGCCCGTCGATCGGTTGCGCACCACGCGAGCGAGCTGCACGCGCTGACGCTCGCCCGTGGAGAGCGTGGCACCGGCGCGATCGAGTGAAAGGTAATCGAGACCCAGGTCGACCAGACGACGGGCCGTGCTCAAAAATGAATCGCAGATATCCGCTGCCATGGGCTGCATCTCGGGCGGCAAGGATGCGGGCACCCCACGCACCCACTCAATCGCCTCGCCCAAAGTCATGGCCGCCGCCTGTGCCAGATTGATACCGCGCACCTGGGGCTGCCGCGCAGCCTCGGAGAGACGCGTGCCGCCGCAATCGCGGCATGGGCCCTCGCGCAAAAAGCGCGCAACGCGTTTTAAGCCCTTATCGTCCTTGACCTTGGCGAGCGCATTCTCGACGGTATAGACGGCGTTGTAATAGGTAAAGTCGAGTGGCGTAGCGCCCTCGCCGTTTTTGGGCACGTAGAGGATGTGCTTCTTAACCGCCGGACCATGAAACACGATGTCGCGCTCTTGAGGCGTGAGCTGGTTAAACGGCACGTCGGTGCGCACGCCCATCTCGCCGGCCACCTGCTTCATCAGATCCCACATGAGCGTGCCCCAAGGAAGCACCGCGCCCTCGTTGATAGTCTTTGACTCGTCGGGCACCAAGCTCGCCTCGTCCACCTCATGCATAACGCCGGTGCCGCCGCAGGTGGGACATGCACCACCGCTATTGAAAGCCAAATCCTCGGCACCCGGCGCGTAGAACTCGCGGCCGCATGCGGGGCACGTGAGCGACAGGCCCGCAGCCACGTTAAGGCTCGGCTCCACACGCGCCCCGCAATGCGGGCACACGTGATGGGCGCAGCGGCTAAAGAGTAGACGCAGGCTATTGTTGAGCTCGGTCATGGTGCCAAAGGTGGAACGCACGCCCGGCACGCTGGGGCGCTGATGCAATGCGAGAGCCGCCGGCACGTGCAATACCTCATCCACCTGAGCGTGCTCGGCCTGCGTCAGGCGACGGCGGGTATAGGTGCTGAGCGCCTCCAGGTAACGGCGCGAGCCCTCGGCATAAAGAACCCCCAGCGCCAGCGAACTCTTGCCCGAACCCGACACGCCGGCAATGCCCACAAGCTTTCCCAGCGGAATATCGATATCGATGTCTTTAAGGTTATGAACGCGCGCGCCACGCACCTCGATAGCCTGCGGGCTCATCTTCTGTTCCGTCACCTTTATCACCCTACTCATGCCATAAAACTCGGTCGCGGATGTACTCGCCCAGCATGGGCACAGTAAACCGGACGAGACCGTATCCGGCAGCCTCGATGACGCGCTCGCGAATCAGGCTTGCGCGATATTTACTCGCCCAGCTCTGGGTACGATCACAGCGCTCAATGATATCCGCCATGCGCGTCGGTTTGTCCTCGTCAACCGCCATGGCCTCGATAAAGAGGCGCTGTGGACTGCGCAGCCCGTAATACAGGGGCGCGTCAACCGCTTCGTAGAACTCGGAGACGGCATCCGCATGGCCATCCTCGACATCGCGCCTTTCGATGACCTGCGAGCCACGCCGGACAGCAGACCGCCACATGTAATATCCCACCAGCTGAACCATATAGGGATGCCCCATGCTCTTGCGTGCCGCAAGGTCCGCCGTCTCCGCGTCAACGTAAAGACCAGCGTCTTTGACCGTCTGGATATATGAATCGCGCACCTTGGGCAAAGATATCGCCCCCAGCGTACGCTGCTGGGCGCGGCGCAAAAACGTCACGCTCGGCTCTTCGAGCAGATCGTCAACCATACTGGGCAAGCCGGCAAAAACCAGCGCAAGACCGCGCTGGTCGCTATCGGGTAATCCCGTGGCATCCTGGTCTCCGAGCACCTGCTGATAGAGAACGGCAAGAGCCGCCAGTTCCTCGATAGACGCCGATTGCGCCTCGTCAATCGCAAACAGTATGCCCTTGCCTGGACCGAGCTTCTTAAGGCGCTCGTTGACCAGCCCTCGCAACGTCTCGCCCTTTGCTCGCGCCGCCTCGACCGACATCCGGCCAAACGAAGGACCGAACTCCATTGACGTCACAACGGGTTTATTCGAGCGAAGCGCGTCGGCCAAGCGGTCGCATAAGCCAAGCGAAGCGGAATCGGAGACAACCGCCCATCCGCGCTCGCTGGCCAGACGTTGCAGCTCCCGCAGGAGAACTGTCTTGCCGCAGCCGCGGTTTCCCGTAATGAGCATGAGCCTGCCCGGCGCTCCGGCGCCGTTATCGAGCCCTTCCTCGAAATCTTCGATGACCGACTCGCGACCAATGAGCATCGGAGGCCGCTTGCCTGCCGTTGGCTTAAAGGGATTTGGATTCATGTCGGCCTCCTCGGATTGGCAAACCCTGGTAATAGTTATACCAACTTATACCGAGTTATACCAACTGAATCTGCCAAAGGGGCTGCCCCTCTGTCACATGTGGCCGAAAAACTCGGCGTCTGCTGCTCGCCAGGGGCGGAAGGTGGAGGGATCGACCTTTACGTGGGCTGCCTCGGGGACGTCGTACCATTTGACCGTGTAACCGGCGCCGTGGGAGCAAAAGACCGAATCGGGCGTGTTGGGCAGATCGGCCTCGGGCTCATAGGCGGCCGTCTCGATGACGCGCTCGGCATCATGGCAAGCCGCATAGCCGGCGAACTCTAGGTACAGATGCCCACGACCACTCGTATAGGCGGCCACCTCCAGCGCGTAATCCTGCACCTCAGATGCCGGCACGCGACCCACAAGCTTCGCCCGGTCTCCCGCCATCGTCGGCGGCTCGTACTCGGCACCCATGCGCGTGGCATCCGAGAGTGCCCGGCCCACGCACTCCCCCGGCACCTCGAGCTCAAAGCGATACCACGGCTCCAACAGCACCGCCGCGCCAGCCTCACGCGCCTGCATGAGCCCCTGGCGAATCGCGCGGTACGTGGCCTGGCGAAAATCGCCGCCCTCGGTGTGTTTGGCATGCGCACGGCCGCCCGTGAGCGTAATGCACACATCGGTGATGGGCGAGCCGGTCAGCGCGCCCAGGTGATCGCGCTCCATGGCGTTGGTGAGTGCCAAACGCTGCCAGTTAAGATCGAGTTCGTCGGTCGAGGTCACGGTGCCAAACTGCACGCCCGAACCCGCTGGCAACGGCTCCAGGCGCAGATGTACCTCGGCATAGTGGCGCAGCGGCTCAAAATGGCCCACGCCCTCGACCGGCTGCGAAATAGTCTCCTTATAGAGAATGCCGCCAGACTCAAACGCAACCGAAAGGCCAAAGCGATCGGCCAACACCCGCTGCACGACCTCGAGTTGCACGGCGCCCATCAGCTGTAAATGAATCTGCTCAAGATGAGTGTTCCAGCTTACGCCGAGCATGGGATCTTCGTCCGCCAACTCTGTCAGTGCTTTGAACACCGCGTGGACATCGTGTTCGCCCGGAAGCACCGTATAGGTGAGGACCGGAGCGATGACAGGCGCATCGCCCACGGGCTCCGCCCCCAAGGCATCCCCTGGGCGAACGTGCGCAAGGCCCGTCACGGCACAAATACCGCCAGCAGCAACTTCTTGGGCAAGCTCATACTTCTCGCCGTTATAGATGCGCACCTGGTCGATCTTTTGCTCCCATGCCTCGGCACCGGAACGTCCGCCAATCATCTGCTTGGCATGCAGTGTGCCGCCGGTTACTTTAACCCATGCCAAGCGCTCGCCGCGATCCCCGAGGCTCACGCGGTAGACGCGCGCGGCAAACTCCGGGTGCCATGCCTGTTCGCGCATCAGCGCGCATATACCATCCAGCAGCTCGTCCACGCCTTGGTCCTTGAGCGCCGAGCCGGCAAAGCAGGGAAAGAGCTTACGCTCGGCAACCATGCGCGACAGCGTCGCGACGGAAAGCCCGCCCGCCTCAAGAAACTCCTCGAGCGCTTCTTCGTCTAACGCGGCAGCGTCCTCCTGAACGGCCCCGCCCGCCAGCAGCTCGCCGGCATCCAGACAGCCTTCGGAAAGACGCTGCCCAAGCTGGGCCAGCAACGCATCGCGACCAGGGTTCTCAAGATCGATCTTGTTGATAAAAATGAACGTAGGTATGTCATAGCGCGCAAGCAGGCGCCACAGGGTTTCGGTATGCCCCTGCACGCCGTCGTTGGCGCCCACAACCAAAATCGCGTAGTCGAGTGCGCGCAGCGTGCGCTCCGCCTCGGCAGAAAAATCGACATGTCCCGGCGCATCCACGAGCATGACGTGAGTATCGCCATGGTCGAGCACAGCCTGCGACGAGAAGATCGTAATACCGCGCTCGCGCTCAATCTCGTTCGTATCCAGATGCGAATCGCCATTGTCCACGCGGCCGCGCTTGCGAATGCGGCCCGCGTTGAATAGCATGGCCTCGGCCAACGTGGTCTTGCCGGCATCGACATGCGCCAAGATTCCAACGACCGCTTGCTTCGACATGGCTCTCCTCTTATTGCAAGCCCATCGCACGCGGCAACGGGCGTCCTCATTCCACACTGGATGATACAATTTACGGGCCGGCGGGCGAAGCGGGCCCTATCCCCCGACCGAGCTCATCGCCCTGCGTTGCCGCGCGGCGATTTTCGTAGGTTCGCGCCTTGCGAAAGCCGGCTTGCAAAACAGTCAGCGAACGAAAATGGCCCCACCCGGGGCCATTTTCGTTCGTGCAAATTGTTGACACGCGTCCCCGCTCTTATGCCTCACGCAGCCAGTCAAACGCCACGCGCGGGGTGCCGTCGGACACATACACGATGCCGGCGCGCTCAAACCCCGCCTTAATACTCGCACCCTGCATGGGCAGGTTATCCTGATGCGTGTCGATACGCAGGTGATCGGCACGCTCTTTGGCAAAGGCAAACATCGCGGCCGCGATACCGTGCGCGGTGCCGTCGGACGCCACACGGTGCAGCACGGCGTACGGAGTGTCGCTGCGCCATTGCCCGTCCTCAATTACGTCATAGCACTCGTCCGGGCCCGGTAAAAAGGCAAACGTCGCCACCACGCGGCCGTCGACTTCACACACATAGCTGCCACCGGCGGCGATATCGGCAGCCAGCTGCTCGGCAGAAGGCGTGCCCTCGGGCCACTGCGTGGCGTTGCCATGCGCGCGCATAAAGGCGCGGGCCGTGTCATAGATAGCCATGACGGCGGGAATGTCGGTATCGAGGGTTTTTCTGATCATCACGCGGCGACCTCACGTTTATTGGTATCACTTTGATTGGGCAATGATACCAGCGTTTGGAGAGGGGCACGAAGCAGATGGGGAGCAAAAAGCGAGCCGCTTGGTCAAAAGCCAAAAGCGAGTTTTTGGGCGCTGCCACGGGCGGCGATATGAGCGACCTGTTTGCGCGCGAAGACGAGCGCCGCGACGCCCTGAACGCCGAGCGCGACGAGGCCTGGCGCTACAAATCGTGCGAACGCAAAAACCGTTACGACACGCGCGCCGAGGCCGAGGCAGTTATGGCCGACTGCGAAAGCCGCGGGCGGCGCGGTTTGGCCTGCTACAAATGCGAATACTGCGGCGGCTGGCACCTGACATCGCACCCTTGGAAATAGGCACCGCATCGGCACGGCACCGACGGAGCGCCAACCATCGCACGCAAGCTACGGGCGCGGCGGCACCAAGACATCGTAACGAACGGCCTTGCCCGCAAGTTGATAGCTCGGCTTAACACCGGCAAGCAGTGGCCCCTTCACCGGCCGCTTGATAACCAACTTGCGCGGGTGCACCGCAAGCGCAGCCTCAACCAGCGTCTCCTCATCGGCGCACGGCTGCTCCAGATGGTGCAAGAGTTGGAATTTCTTTTTAACCGCCGCGCTCTTGGTGCGTCCGGGAAACATGGGGTCCAGATACACCACGTCGGGAGCGGTGAGCTCGCCCCGCCCGATCAGCTCAGCTGTATGGTAAAGGCCGGCAATGCTGTCCTCGCCCGCATGTAAGCGCATGCGCGCCACGGCTGTCGCAAGCGCCGGATCATCTGCCGCGCGATCCAAAGCATCCTTGAGGAGCGCCGCGATCACGCAATCCTGCTCATACAGATCGACGGTAAAGCCCGCGGCCGCCAGCAGCAGCGAATCCTCGCCAAAGCCTGCCGTGGCGTCAATCGCCCATGGGCTCTCGATGCCTTTTGCGCGCGCAGCCTTTACCAGCAGTTCTTGCTGCAGACGGCCCTGCTTGAGCCGTGGAAGCATGCGGCCAAAATCGGCACGCAGCTCCATCGTGCCGTCGGTGAGTGTGAGGCCCTCGGACTTCCCGATCAGCTCAAGCCCCGCGGACCGAGCAACAGAAAAGGGATCGACGACGCCCATGGGTACTCCTTAGCAAGCAAAACGAATACGTGAGCGCCGTTTGTGTCGGCACCCAACCGTCCGCTATTGTCCCACATGCGACATGGCCCACAGCATCGCAATACAAAGCACCGCCATCAATCCCGTGCACACAGTAGCGATCACGGAATCACTCATGCGCCTTCCCAACGACCGCGCCTCACGTACCTGCTCTGCTCCGTACATCATGGTTCCTCCTTCGGTCTAGCTCTTACCATGGCCCCATCATCGCAGCGCCGCGCATACGCTGCCATCGATTTGGCTTACGCCCAGCTTTCCTTTTTGAAAGGTTGGACCGCACAGGCAAGAGACGCTTTCAAACGCATGCATCGCCCCGTTGAACTACAATGTGCTTCACCATATGTGCAGTACATTGGGTGCGCCAAGTTGGCGTACTCGTATCGAAAGGACCAGCCATGAGCTTCACTCGCAAGACTCTCAAAATCCTTGCTCTCATCTACTTTGTTTTGGGCATCGCCAGCCTCGTCACCGCCGGCGTCGGTATCGCCACGGGCGGTCTCGATTCCACGTACGGTTCGTACGCCACGCTCGCAGCGGTCGTGCTTATCGCCAAGGGTCTCGTCGACCTTGCTGCAGGCGTCGCCGGTGTCAAGGGCGCCAACAAGCCTTCGCAGGTGGACGGCGCGTTTAAGCTCGGTATTGTTGCCGCGGTCGCCACGCTTGCCCAAGCGGTGCTCACGCTTCCCGCGTTTGGCGGCGACGCCATCAACTTTGGCGCCTTTGTCATCGTGGTGTACGACCTGTTCTTTGTCCAGCAGGCACACGCCGTTAAGGCCGAGAACAAGGACCGCCTGTAAGCGCTCGCTTCTCATAACCTCTGCAGCCAAGCAACTAAAAAGGGCCGATCGCGCATCTCCGCGGTCGGCCCTTTACGTTTGCCCAGATAAAACCTACCAAAATAAACCCGTCCCTTTTTGGCAGGTTGTTAGCTGTGGCGGTACTCGGCGATGATGAAGTCGATGTCGGTTTGAAGGGTATCCAAATTTGCCAGGCGCTCTTTGTCGGCAGGGCGTGTGCGATAGTAGTACGGCGTCATCTGGAACACCGCCTCGATATCGGCCTGGGTCTGAAGCGTAATATTCGCAGATACCCGCTGCGTTCCGACTAACTCGAGCTCGGTGGTCTTCGGCAGCTTCTCATCGTTAAGGTACGGCGTGTCGTAGAGCACCTCCTTGAGCCCAAACAGATGACGGGCACCCGGCACCACGGTGTAGAGCGAACCCTCCGGCGCCAGCACGCGGGCAAACTCGCGCTCGTTAAAGGGAGCGAAGAGCTCGGTCACCATATCGAAGGCGCCATCGGCCACAGGGATGTCCTTCATGTTGGCCACGAAGTAGGTCGCATCGCCGCGCTTGGCCGCCAAGCGCACCATCTCTTTGCCCAGGTCGAAACCGTAAGCATCCACGCCCGGCACCGCGCCCATGGCGCTGGTGTAGTAGCCCTCGCCACAGCAAATATCGAGCAGCGTCATGGGGCCGTTCACAGACGCGGCGCGCCCAGGCACCTGCTTGCGCGCCAACTCAACCATCGCATCGCGCAACGGCGCATAGTAACCGCAATTCAGAAAGTCACGGCGGCTGCGTGCCTGCGACTTGGGATCGCCCATAGAGTCGCCGCTCTTGGACGAGCGCAGTAGATATAGATAGCCCTCGCGCGCACGGTCAAACCGGTGTCCACCCGCGCACACAGCACCGCGCTCGTCGTCCACCAACGGCTCATGGCAAACGGGACACAACAACATGGCAACTCCTTAGCGCGAACAACACAACGCCCACCATTGTCGCACGCCTTCCCCACCTAGTCATTGGGGGACGTTCTTGAACGACTAGTCGTTTAAGAACGTCCCCAACGACTAGCCGATTAGGAGTATCATCATCTGCGCAAATAAGCACGGAAAAGCATATTAGAGATTGAGAGCGTATGGCTGATACCGCATCTAAGCACATTGACATGACCACCGGTTCGCTGTGGCGCAATATTCCCCTGTTCGCCTTCCCCGTGGCCGCCACGAGCATCTTGGAGCAGCTGTCGAACCTCATCGCCACGGTCATTATCGGTAACTTCTCGGGCGACCAGGGAACCCTCGCCATGGCGGCGGTCGGCTCCAATGTTCCGCTTACCAGTCTTATGCTCAACCTGTTTATCGGCATGTCGCTTGGCTCCAACGTGGTCATCGCCAATGCTATCGGCCGCAACGATCAGAACATGGTCAAACGCGCCGTCCATACCTCGATTCTTATGGCACTTGTGGGCTTTGTCGTCATCGCTCTGGGCGAGATCTTTGCCGAGCCCATGCTCGCCGCGCTCAACGTTCCCGCCGAGACTATGCCCCTCGCCTCGCTCTACCTGCGCGTCTTTTTGCTCAGCATGCCCTCGATCTTGCTCTACAACTTTGAGGCCGCGATCTTCCGCTCCGTCGGCATCACCCGCATGCCGCTGCAGGCGCTTGCCGTATCCACCGTCCTCAACATTGGTCTGGACCTCATCTTTGTCCCCGTACTCCACTGGGGCGTCGCGGGTGTCGCCATCGCCACCGCCATCGCCTACACCGTCAGCGCCACTACGCTCTTTATTCGCCTGCTCAAGACCGACTCCGTCGTCCGCGTCACCCTTCGCGACCTGGCTATCGACCCCGTCGCCCTCAAGCGCATCGTCAAGATCGGCCTGCCCGCCGGCATCCAAAGCGCCGTGTTTGCCGTCGCCAACATCATCATCCAGTCCGCCATCAACAGCTTGGGCACCGAGGTCATGGCGGCATCGAGCGCCGCCATGAGCCTGGAGTACGTGTGCTACAACCTGCTCAACAGCTTTAGCCAGGCTTGCACTACCTTTGTGGGACAAAACCACGGTGCCCGCCAGATCGGCCGCTGCACTAAAACGCTCAAGGTCTGCCTGGTCGAAGGCGGTATCGTTGCACTCACCACGATTATCGTTATTGTCGGCCTGGGGCGCGAGATCTTGTCGCTCTTTAACAGCGATCCCAACATCGTCTCGATCGGCTATATCCGCGTGTGTTCGATCTTCCCGGCGTATGCCTTTAGCATGTTCTACGAAAACATGTCAGGCTACCTGCGCGGCTTTGGTATCTCGCTCACGCCCGCCCTCATCACCATGATCTGCGTCTGCGGCATCCGCTTCTATTGGGTATTCTGCGTGTTCCCGCACTTCCGCACCTTTGCGAACATTATGATGGTCTACCCCATCAGCCTGGGCACCACGGCGTTCTTTATGGTCGTGGCGGTACTACTTTGCCACCCGGCACGCACCTATCGCGCCACCCAAGCCAAAGCGACAGCCCGCTAAACACCGCACTCAACACCACGCCAGTCATTAATTGACAATATGCGAGCTCATATAGTCGATAAAACGCCTCGTGGCGATAGGCATGGTATCCCAGCTACGCCAAGCTGCCACCACGTCGCGCGAGGGAGCATGCACGATGGGACGTACACGAATATCGGCCCGCATGCCCTCAACGGTACGACGATACAGCATACTCACGCCTAGGCCCTCCTCCACCATCGCCATGATGGTGTAGTCGTCGGTTACCTCACTCGTCACGTGTGGCGACAGCCCATGCGCCGCGAATGCATCGAGCACCAGGCTCTGTTCGCCCTCATCCAGCAGCACAAACGGCTCGGACGCCAGGTCGGCAAGTGTCACCTTTTCCTTTGCCGTCAGCGGATGCGCGGTCGGCAACAATGCCACCAACTCGTCGTGATAGACCACGCGCTTCTCGAGCCCAGCGGTAAACCCGCGCGCCGTAAAGCAAAAGTCAACCACGCCATCGTGCACCCATTGAGCGTTGCGCGTGTAATCGCCCTGCTTGAGGGTAAAGCGTACGCCCGGGTGCAGCGCACCAAAGTCGCGGATCACACGCGGCAGCACGGTACGACTCACGTTGGTAAACGTCGCGATACGAATATCAGTCGAGGAGAGTCCCAGCAACTCCTGACGTTTGCCCTCAAGCTCGGCCTCAGCAGTTACGATCTGTCGCAGATACGGCAGATACTGCTTGCCATCGCGCGTAAGCGACACACCCTGCTTACCGCGCTCGATAAGCGTGGTACCCAGCTCGCGCTCGAGCGCCTTGACGGCCTGGCTCACCGCACTTTGCGTATAGCCCAGCTCGTCCGCCGCACGTTTCAGACTGCCGCAATCGACCACCATACATACAATCTGATACCGCGATGCCATCGTGCCTCCCCATCGATGTTGCCGTAAAACGTTTTGCCAGGGCTTTTTCTGTCAACATTAGCATTTCTTAATCATACTGAAGATACATTCGCTTTACTACATCCACATCTGGGAGCAGAATCCTTTTTACGAAACCGTTCTGTAACAAAAGGAGCCCCATGGACCGCAAAAAAGCAATCGCGCTCTCATTTTCCGTTCCCATCGCATGGGGCTTTTCGTACCCCCTCATGAAGATCGGCATGGACAGCATGAACGCCACGAGTATCGTCGCGCTACGCTGCATCATCGCCTTTGTGGTCTGCCTGCTGCTCTTCCACAAGCACGCGTTGCGCATCAACCGCGACCTTATGGTCCGCGCCGCCATCATCGGCGCCATTATGGCAACCGAGCTCACCTGCATGTGCCTGGGCTCCAGCCTCACCTCTGCCTCCACCGCCGGCTTTTTGCAGAGCCTGACGGTCGTGATCGTGCCGTTTGCCAACGCAGCTCTGCTGCGTCGCGCCCCCGAGCGCAAGGTGCTCATCGGCACGGCTATCGTCACCTGTGGCATGCTGCTGCTCTCGGGCGCCGACTTTACCAGCCTGAATCCCGGCGCGATCATCATGCTGCTCTCGGCCTTTATCTATGCCAGCCACATTATCGTGGCCAAGCGCTTTGTCGAAGAAGTCGATCCGCTGGCTCTGGGCGTTTGGCAGCTAGGCTTTGGCGGTTTGTTCTCGGGCGTCGCGGCATTCACCTTTGGCGGCTTCACGCTTCCCAGCACGCCGGGCGAAATCGTGGTCGTCGTCGCGCTCGCACTCATCTGCTCTGCCTACGGCTTTATCACCCAGACGCTCGTGCAGCCCCACGTGCCCGCCGAGACCACCGGCTTCGCCTTCTCGCTTGAGCCGGTCTGCTCCGCTGTCTTCTCGTTCTTCCTGGTCGGCGAGGTTCTGAGCCCCATCGCCTTCTTTGGCGCCGCCCTCATCCTCACCGGCGTCATGGTGGCAACCGTCGAGCTTCCGCGCCTCCGCGCACATGAACAGGCTCGCATGGCAGGAGCGCCCGAGCACGTCTCGTAGACCCCACTCTTCATACAGCCGTGGCATAAAGGCAACCGGTGCGCCTTTACAATAGATGCCAGCAGAGCATCTGACGTAAAGGAGCCCCATGGACGCCGCGACCCGCGACCGCAACATAGCAACTTGGTTGGGCGATGCGCCGCAGCCGGTACGTGACACTACGAACCAGCTGCTCGAGCGCATCGCCCTTTTGCGTGCTGAGCAAACCATCTACCCGGCACAAGACGACATCCTCAATGCCCTCGCCTACACGCCGGCCGACCAGGTCAAGGTTGTCATCTTGGGTCAAGACCCCTATCACGGACCCAACCAAGCCATGGGGCTGTCGTTCTCGGTCCCCGCGACGCAAACCAAGTTGCCGCCGAGCCTGCGCAACATCTACAAGGAACTCAACGCCGATCTGGGTTGCCCCATTCCCGCCACAGGAGATCTAACGCCATGGGCACAACAGGGCGTCCTGCTTCTCAACACTACGCTCACCGTGCGCGAGCATGCCGCCAACTCGCACGCCAAACTGGGCTGGAGCACGCTCACCGACTACGTTATCGAACGCTGCTGTCAGCTGCCCCAGCCGGTAGTCTTTTTGGCATGGGGTCGCTTTGCCCAGCAGATGGTCGAAGGCAAGCTCGTCGCAACTGGTGCGGGCAAGGCAACCGGCAAGTTCTGCCTGGCATCCACGCACCCCTCGCCGCTTTCGGCCAATCGTGCCACGGCAGAACTCCCCGCTTTTATGGGGTCGCGTCCCTTCTCTGCTGCCAATCGGATACTCGAACAGCACGGCTCGACCCCCGTCAACTGGACTTGCCTCGGCTAAAAATCGATGCATCAAAAACGCGCCCGACGGTTTTCTGTCGGGCGCGTTTCCTATTCGGGCCAAATAAATTGTGTGCGGCCGGCCTCGCCGCCATCGATCAGCAGACTCTGCCCGGTCATAAACCGGTTGGTCACGCCCACAAAGTAGATCCACTCGGCGATCTCTTGGGCAGTGGCCCAGCGCTTAAGCGGCGTGAGCTCCATAATCTGGTTCCACAGGTGCTCGTCTTCCATCACGCAACGGTTGAGCGGCGTGATAACGCCGCCCGGGTCCGCACTGTTGGCGATGGCCTGCGGTGCCAAGCGGTTTGCAAGGTTCTTGGTGTAGGCGATAACGCCGCCCTTGCTGGCGGCATAGACGGGAAACTCCGACCCCGTATGCCCACTCGCCGACCCCACATTGACCACGGATTTGATAGCGGGCGCCGGCTTGGCGACAAGCCCCTCCCCCACAAAAGCGTAGCGCTCGGTCACGTTGATGGTGCCACACAGGTTGGCGGCGATATCGTCGGCCGAATCCTGCGTACCGGCAACGTTCACGATCACTTGGGGTTCAAGGTCGCCTGGAAACGAGTCCGGCTCGCGAACATCAACGATCAGATGGCGGTAGCGCTCGTGTTCGATCGCTGCCGGCAGCAGATCAAAGCCCACGACCTCGTGGCCCTCGTCCAAAAAGCGCTGCACGCATGCGGCTCCGATACCGCCCGAAGCGCCCGTGATCAACACCTGCATAATGGCTCCTTAGGCAGTTGCGTGACGCTCGAGATATTCAGCACCCACGTTCTCGCGCTCCCAGCCGCGCACGACCTTGTAGCCCACGGGGCTCAGGAAGACCTCGCACAGCAGCTCGGCGACAGCGCCCGTCAGCGAGCACATAAGGACCTGCACCCAGGTCCAGCCGAAGAACGTGTGGCTCACCACAATGGCAAAGACTAGATTGTCGATAAACTGGCCAACACCCGTGGACACATAGGAGCGGAAGGCGAAGCTCGCAAAGTTATTCTTTTTGAGCATGCGGCCGAGCGACTGGTTGAGCGTGGAGTTAACCACGGCAGAAACGAGCATTGCCAGCGAAGAGCCCAGCACCACGTACCAGGTGCCGCCGATGGTGGCGTTAAGGGCGGTGTTGACCTCGATCATGCCCGTGTCGTAGTAGGCGCCCCACATGCCGGGCGTGAGCGAACATGCCCAAAAGCACAGGCTCACGGCGAGGTTGACCAGCAGCGCGAGGATAGAGATTTTGATGGATGCCTTGGCGCCAAAGCGCTTGCAAATCATGTCCTGGCACAAAAACGAAACCCAGCTCACCACAAAGCCGCAATCGAGTGCCAGATACGGCAGGCTGATGAGCTCCTTGTTGGCCAGCAGGTTCATCATGATGACGCTCACGAAAAACAGCGAAACCGTTGCCGCGGGAATGCTCCGCAACAGGACCTTGTAGTCCTCCATGACCTTCTTGATCATTATGTACTCCTTTGGTTTTAGGTTTAACGAGCAGGATATCGGACCCGAACTGCTCGGACGCCTCGGTCTTGAGACGACGGTGGGTATGATAGCCGCTCACGCGGCATCAGGCAAGCAATCGGCGCGGCAGCCCCGCAGGGCCACCGCGCCGATGCGTTAAAACGCTACGTTGCCAAACTCCGACAGGATAAGGTCGGGGTTGTGGTCGGTTGCCCAATCCACGTTCCACGGGCTCGTGAACAGCAGCAGCTTACCGCCGCGCATGTCCTCGACACGCAGGGTGTCGCGCGTGAGCGAAAGGCCCGGGATATCGATGGTGTCGGGGTCGTTCTGGATCCAGCGGATGTCCGTATAGGGCAGTGGCTGGCGACGAACCTCAACACGGTACTCGGCCTTGAGGCGGCGCTCGAGTACCTCAAACTGCAGCACGCCGACCACGCCCACGATGACGCTCTCCATGCCGGCACCCAGCTCGCGGAAGATCTGGATGGCACCCTCCTGGGCAAGCTCCTCCATGCCCTTGACGAACTGCTTGCGCTTGAGCGTGTCGACCTGCGTAATGCGAGCGAACATCTCGGGGGCAAACGTCGGGATCTGCGGATACTGCACGTGGCGCTTGCCAGAGCACACAGTGTCGCCGATGCTAAAGATACCCGGATCGAACAGGCCCACGATATCGCCCGCGTACGCCTCGTCAACAATCGCACGGTCATCGGCCATCATCGAGGTGCCAGTAGCAAGCTTAAGCTTGCGGTTGCCCTGCACGTGGAAGGCGTCCATGCCGCGCTCGAACTTGCCCGAGCAAATGCGCACAAAGGCGATGCGGTCGCGGTGGTTCTTGTCCATGTTGGCCTGGATCTTAAACACGAAGCCGCTAAAGTTGTCGCGGCAGGGATCGACCGGCTCGCTGGTGAGCGTATCGGTATAGGCGCGCGGCGTCGGGGCCAGACGCAGGAACTCCTTGAGGAAGGGCTCCACGCCAAAGTTGGTGAGCGCCGAGCCAAAGAACGCCGGGCTCAGCTTGCCGCAGGCCACAGCATCCAAGTCGAGCTCGTCGCCAGCGCCATCGAGCAGCTCGATGTCGTCCATCAGGTTCTTATGGTTCTCCTCGCCGATGAGCTCATCCATGGCAGGGTCGCCCAGCTCGGCCTCGACCTCGGCGACCTTCTTGGTGGCGTTGGCGTGGCCGTCGCCCTCGAAGGCGATAACGCGACGAGTCTGACGGTCGAACACGCCGCGGAAGTTGCGGCCGCTGCCGATCGGCCAGTTCATGGGATACGTATTGATGCCCAGGACGTTCTCGATCTCTTCCATGAGCTCAAACGGATCGCGAGCCTCGTGGTCGAGCTTGTTCACAAAGGTGAAGATGGGAATGTGGCGCAGCGTACAGACCTTAAAGAGCTTTTTGGTCTGGGCCTCGACGCCCTTGGCGCCGTCGATGACCATAACAGCAGCGTCGGCGGCCATAAGGGTACGGTAGGTATCCTCCGAGAAGTCCTGGTGGCCGGGGGTATCGAGGATGTTGACGCAGGCGCCGTTGTAGGTGAACTGCAGCACCGAGGAGGTAACGGAAATACCGCGCTCCTTCTCGATGTCCATCCAGTCCGAGACGGCATGCTTGGCCGAGCTCTTGCCCTTGACCGAGCCGGCAGTCTGGATGCTGCCGGTATAGAGCAGCAGCTTCTCGGTAAGTGTGGTCTTACCGGCGTCCGGGTGGCTGATGATCGCGAATGTGCGGCGCGACGAGATTTCATCCGACAGGCTTGCCATGCGGATCCTTTCTTGCATTGAGTGCATTACGTCGTTGTAACCGCACTATTGTAGCCGCGAAATGTTGTTACAGGGCGCCTATCAGGACAAATTCATCAGTCGGGGCTTGGATACCGGTCGGCGGCGGCACTCCGCAGCAGTTTGTCTCGGTCTGTAACATCTAGACGGGTTTTGAACCTCTACCTGTTACAGATCGAGACAAACGGATGGGCCTGCCGGCAGAATCTCAATCTGTAACAACTATCTTCCAAAACCAGCCCTTAATGTTACAGATTGAGACAAACGAACGGATCCGCCGGCAAAATCTCGAACCGTAACAGTTAGCCGCCCAAAACCGCTCCAAATGTTACAGATCGAGACAAAAGGACCGGCGGATAAACAACATCTTAATCTGTAACAACTAGCTGGGAAATTCGGGTCTTGTTGTTACAGACTGAGACAAACGGTGGCCGATCATTCCGATTTCCCTCTTGCGTAACTGTGCATAGTGTATATATACTGTGTTTACCGGTTATATACACGTGTAGCCCATCAGCTAAGGAGCCGCTGTGGACATCATCCTATCCAATTCGAGCGACAAGCCCATCTACGAGCAGATATCCTCGCAGGTCAAGACCCAGATCCTATCGGGCGCACTCGCCGCGGGGGCCAAACTCCCCAGCATTCGTGCGCTCGCGAGCGACCTAGGTGTGAGCGTCATCACCACCAAGCGCGCCTACGCCGACCTGGAGCAACTCGGGTTTATCTGCACCGTGCAGGGCAAAGGCTGCTTTGTCGCCGAGGGCAACCAGGAGCTCTTGCGTGAAAGCCAGCTCTGCCATATCGAAGAGCTGCTCGCGCAAGCGGCAGCGCAAGCCGACACCTTGGGCGTCACGCGCGACAAATTGCACGAGATGCTCGACCTGGTAGCTCCCGAAACCATGCAGTAGCCATCTGCAAGAAAGGCTATACCATGCAAAACCTGTTAGAACTCAAAGCCGTCTCGCGCCGGGTGAGCAACCGCTTTTCGTTGCGCGATGTCACACTTGCCGTAGAGCCCGGCCAGATTGTTGGCTTTGTGGGCGCAAACGGCGCCGGCAAGACAACGACCATCCGTGCCGCGCTCGGCCTCATAAAGATAGATGCTGGCGAGGTATGCCTGTTTGGGCAGCGCTGCGATGCCAATGCGCCCGATGAGCAACAACGTCGCACGCGCTCTCGCATCGGACTCGTGCTGGACACGTGCCCCTTCCCTTCCACGCTCAAGGTGACGGAGGTCGAGGCGCTCGTAGGTCCGGCGTACCCCACCTGGAACCACGACACCTTCGCCAGCCTCATCGACCGGTTTAGTCTGGACCCCAAGGCAAAGGTCAAGGACCTCTCCCGTGGCATGGGCATGAAACTGCAGCTCGCGTGCGCGCTCAGTCACAAGGCCGAGCTGCTCATCTTGGACGAAGCCACCGCGGGCCTCGATCCTATGGCGCGTGAGGAGCTGCTCGATGAGCTGCTCTCCTTTGTCGCCGACGGACAGCGCAGCGTATTGTTCTCGAGCCACATTACCTCCGATCTTGAACGTGCGGCAGACCGCGTCGCCTGCATCGATAATGGCTCGATCGTGTTCGATTTGCCGCGCGAGGACATTACCGACCGTACCGGCATCGCCCACTGCACCCAGGCGCAAGCTGCCGAGCTGATGGCTTGTGTCGAAGGCGCTCGCGCCACCCGTCATACCTACAGCGTTGACGTACTCGTACCCAACCGACGAGAAGCGCTCGAGGCCTTTCCCGAGATTCCCTGCGACCGGATCTCCATCGATGACTATCTGCGCCTTACGCTGAAAGGAACCTCCAAATGAAACGCGCCTTTATGTCCGAGACCGCCATCATGCGCTCGTTTCTCCCGAGCATCGCCGGCGTCGGCCTGTTCATATTCGTCGTGCTGACCCTTGCCAACGCATCGGATGGTGACTCTGGCATGAGCGCCGGCACCTGTGCGGTCAGCGCCATGTCGCCCATCATGATCATGAGCTCGCTGGCTGGCTACGATAACCAAAACGGCTGGGAGCGCTATCGGGCAACGCTGCCGTTCTCGCGCAAAGACATCATCTGCGCGCGATACCTGTGCATTATTGTCTTCTCGGTCGTCATGGCATGCGCGGCTACGCTTCTGAACATCCTCGCCCTTCCGTTCTTCGATCACATGGGCATCCCTTCGACAGGCCAGACGGTCTTTGAAATCGCGACCGCCTCGGCGGCGTCGATGCTCATCTCCCTCATGATGGTGTTTTTGGCACAGCCGATATTCTTTCGATTTGGACACATGGAGGCGCTGCGCCTATCCGTCGGCCTGTTTGCCCTGCTTGGCTGCGGCACCATGGCAATACTGAGCTCCTCCAACCCCATCAGCAACTGGCTCATGTCATTTGCCGGGGCAAATCCCGATCCCGCCGTCATCAGTTTCCTGTGCGCAGGAATTGCCGCCCTGGCGTTCGTGCTATTTGCAATCAGCTGCACCGTCAGCACCAAGATCTATCGAGCACGCGATTTGTAGCCGCAAGCGGTATCATCGGACGAGCGCCGTAGACCCGGCGTAGTCGTTCTTGAGGAGGCGCCACACCCGTGTCGTGGGTTGTTGCAGCGTTTGCATCGGCAGTCTTTGCCGGCATCACATCAATTTTGGCCAAATGTGGCATCAAACACACCGATTCCGATGTTGCGACCGCCATCCGCACCTGCGTGGTGCTCGTCTTTGCTTGGATAATGGCGGGCATTTCCGGATCCATCGGAACCATTGGCAGCATCGCCGCCAAGTCTTGGCTGTTCCTCGTTCTCTCGGGACTTGCAACCGGCGCTTCGTGGATCTGCTACTTTAAGGCGCTCAGCATTGGAGACGTCAATAAGATCGTGCCGGTCGACAAGATGAGCACCGTACTCGCCGCGCTGATCGCTATTGTTCTCTTTGGCGAGACGAGCAATCTGGCCGTAAAGCTTATTGGGACGGCCGTAATCACCCTCGGCACGTTCCTGATGATTGAGAAGAGGCAGTCAGCTGGCGTGGACCAGAAGCAAGACCGGACCTGGCTCGTCTACGCCATCGGCGCCGCCGTTTTCGCGGCGCTCACGTCCATCCTTGCCAAGGTTGGCATCGAAGGCGTCGAGTCTAACCTGGCAACGGCGATCCGTACCTGCGTGGTACTCGCCATGGCGTGGGGGATTGTGACGGCCAAGGGAAAGCTGGAGCAGGTCGCACGCGTTGACCGATATGAACTCACATTTCTCGCAGCATCGGGCATTGCGACCGGTGCATCGTGGCTGCTCTACTACTACGCGATTGCCGCCGGGCAGGTAAGCGTCGTGGTGCAGGTCGACAAGCTCTCGATCCTTGTTTCGGTACTGTTCGCGCGCCTGGCCTTCAACGAAAAGCTGTCACATCGAAACGCCGTCGGCCTCGCCCTCATCGTGCTGGGCACCGCCGCACTCGCAATTTGGAAGTAAGACGCAGGGAACGAGAGCCTCGGCGCACCCGTGGTCACAATCGACTGTCCGCCAATACATGACAAATGACATATCCCCTGCCCGCGCTCAACGTCTTACAATAGAGATGTCACGGGCCTTGGCCCAATCTCGATCATCCAAGGGGATGTCTTTTTGGTCATTGTTCTTTAGGGAACGGTCAATCGCATAGAACCATAGAAACGGCCGTCCAACGGCCGTGGTTTGTTGCGCCGTTCCGCCTCCGTCATCTGCCAATTTGCACCTGATAGGAAAGAACAATGCAATCCCAGGAATCTCAATCCTTCCCAAAAGCCACCAGCTTCGACGCAGCGCTCGTGCGCTCTAAGATTATGGGGCCGAACCCCCTCAAGCTCTGCGAAGAGCTCCTTTGCGATGCAAGCATCCCCCACGGCGCCCGCGTCTGCGACCTTGGATCGGGCACCGGTATCACCAGCGCCCTGCTTGCCCGCGAATACGGGTTTGACACCTACGCCGTCGATCTGTGGAGCGACCCCGAGGAGAACCGCGTGTTCTTTGATTCGCTCGGTATCTCGCGCGACACGATTCATCCCGTTCAGGCGGACGCCTCGCAAGGCTTGCCATTTGAGCGCGACTTTTTTGATGCGGTCGTAAGCATCGACTCGTACAACTATTACGGGCGCGACCCGCATTATCTGGGCGAGCGCTTGCTCCCCTACGTAAAGCAAGGCGGCGTGCTTTACTTGAGCATCCCAGGCATGGTCCGCGACTGCCACGATAATCTGCCCGATTGCCTGCTCAAATCTTGGACGCCTGAGCAGCTCGACTACATGCACGACATAGCCTGGTGGCGCGCCATGATCGAGCCGACCACCGGCGTCAAGATTGTCTCGATGCAACCCATGCTCTGCACCAACGAGGCATGGGCAGACTGGCTCGTCTGCGACAACGAGTACGCAGCGGGCGACCGCACTGCCGTTGAAGCCGGCGCGCTCAAATACCTCAACACCATCGCCATCGTGCTGAGGAAGCTCTAAATAACAGCCGCGCGAGGCCGTAAACAAACGGCCTCGCGCGGCTTCTTTAAAACAAGTTCTGAACAACCGTAAAGCGCAATACGCTACTTGCGCAGTGACTTGGGCAACGGAATGCCGGCGGCGATGACGGCGGCGATGATTATGCAGACGATGCCCTTGAGCGGGAAGCACATGAGCAACAGGCCCACGACCATAATGGGTTGGCGCATGACGGCACCCATCGTCGATGCCGTGCAGACGGCGACGCAAAAGACCGGATCGGCGCCGGTGAGGATGGCAAGGCCGTAGCCCAGGCTCACACCCGAGAAGATGACCGGGAAGAAGTGGCCGCCACGCCAACCCATGTTGATGAGGGCGGGCGTCAGCATGGCCTTAACAAGACCGGTCGCGATAAGCACGCCAGCGGGAATGGTCAGGTAGGTTTCCATGAGCACGTCGGCCTGGGTCTCGCCGGCAAACATGGTGTAGGGCAGAACCGTGCCACAGATGGCGAGCGCCAGACCGGCTAGCATGGCCTTGACGACAGGACGCTCCCCTATTGCATGAGACAGTGCCTCGCTCGCGTGCTCAGAGACAAAGTACAGCCAACCGCATACGGTGCCGACCAACGCCAGCGGAATGAGCCAGACAAGTTCCAGGTTGCCCACCACGGCGGCCTCGAACCTCGGCATGCCCATGCCGCCGCCCACAAGCTGGCCGAGCAGCAGGTAGGTGCCCAGACCGCCGGCAATCGCAATGCCGTAGACCACCGTCTTTTGCGCCTTGGGCAGCTTGATGGTGATCTCGCCGGACGCGGATTCATCGTCGGCGTCTTCGCCCTGGCCGTCAGTACTTCCGGCAAGCGGTGCCACAAAGCCAAAGACGGGCGCGGTAAAGAGCGCCGTCAGGGCAGCCTGGGTGCCCAGCAGCGTGAGCTCCCTAAACTCAGCTCCAAAGCGACGCATGCGATCGCCGACCCAGCTGCACAGACCCGCGATAACGCCGGTCAGGCCGGCCTCCGGTCCAATGCTGCCACCAAACAGCAGCGGCAGCAATGCCGCGAGCGAAAGCTTGCCCAGGTTGTCGTACGGGTAGCGCCCATCGCGCTTTACCTTGGCCATCACCTGGTTGAGGTCATCGGTCTTGGTGCCCGTCGTCTTTTCGTACAGACCGATCAGCAGGCCGCCCAGCAGGCAGACGAAAAACGGGTATGGCAGAAAGCCAAACGGTCCGCTGGCAAGCTCGGGCGAAGCGACGCCCAGCGCGTGTGGAATCTCGGTCCATAGATAGTCGATACCGTGCTCCATCGCAAAGAAGAACAGCCAGACTGCGGCACCTGCGAACGCACCGGTCACGGCAACGCTAACTAAAAACAGCGCGCGGTTTGTGGGTTTGGCAAGGTTATCCATCGGGTCCTCCCGCGGTCAAAGTCGACATAGATACGTTTTATTGTAGAGCGAGTGTGGCCCAGACAAGCCAGCCGTCTGCGCCGCAAACGGCACCATTGGGAGCCATAGTGGGGCAGGCTCAAGGCTTATCCGTTGATAATCGAGGCAATCTCGCGCAAATCGTCGGCAAAGTAGATGCCGTGCTGGCGCTTCAGGCTCGAAAGCCCCTTATCAATCATGTGCCCGAGCAGCGCCTTGAGGTCGTTGTAGTAACCGTTCAGGTTGTACAAAATGCACGGCGCATCGAGATGCCCCAACGACACCGCGGACATGACCTCGGCAATCTCCTCGAGCGTGCCCGTCCCACCGGGAAAGGCGATGAACGCATCGCCGAGCTCAATCATCTTGGCCTTGCGCTCGGCCATATCGCTCGTCACGATAAGGTCGTCGATACCGTCATGCTGAAACTCGGCCTCGATAAAAAAGCTCGGCTCAACACCCGTCACATGTCCACCTGCCTCGAGCACGCTATCGGCGAGCGCACCCATCAGGCCCGACTTGGACCCGCCGTATACCAGCGCGTGTCCGTTGGAGCCAATCCAGTTGCCCAGCTCCTGCAGCGCGGGCAGAAACGCTGGGTCGTTACCAACGCTGGCACCCAGATACACGGTGATATTCATATTCAGTCCCCCCAATCGTGACGCGCGGCGCCCGTTCTAGCGTTGGCGGCGGCGATATTCGCGCACGCGGCGCGACAGGTCGGCGAGCTCGTCACGATCGAGCTCCTCCAAATGCTCAAGATCGTCCATAAAGCGCGCCATGGTGTCCTTTTGGCGCAGCTTGATGAGCGTATTGCAGTAGTTCACCGCCACGCCCGTAAGCATGGCGATATAGAAGATACTGATGACGCTTAGGATGACGGTAATGCCGCGGGCAACCGGCGTTTCTGCCGGGATATCGCCAAAGCCGATCGTCGAGACCGTCTCAAAGCTAAACCACAGGCCATCACCAAAGGTGAGGGTCGTAGGCTCGGACAGCCAGACAGCCGTCGAGCACAGCAGGTAAAAGATAAGAAACAGGCCCGTGATGCGTGCAAAGCCAGCCTGTCGCAGCACATCGGCAAGCGTCCTCAACCTGTTCATCGCGACCCCTTTTCCCAGACGCCCAATCACATTCGCTCGATATTGTCCCACAACCGACAGTTAGGGACGTTCCTTTTGTGCCGGCAGAAAGGGACTGTCCCCAACTGCCGGGCGGGATCGTTTAGCGATGCAGCTGCCGACTGGGCAGGCTGAGCTGGTATCCTTATGCGGTAATGTCTCGATTCGTTAGGATTGCATGTGAGAGCTTCCGCTGTCCTTCGTTCAGTTATATATCGCACCCTGGCCGTTGCGCTTACCGCGCTCGCCGTACTGAGCGCCGTCGCGCCCGCCCCTGCCTTTGCCGCCGACTCTGATCAGCAGGCCAAGACGGTCCGCGTTGGTTGGCTCGTCAACAACGAGGGCTTCCAGGACGGCACCCCCGGCGAGCGTCTCTCGGGATGGGGTTACGAGTACCTCCAGACCCTGTCGTACTACACGCCCGGCTGGCGGTACGAATACGTCTCCGGCACCTTCACCGAGCTTATGGACATGCTCGAGGCGGGCGAGATCGACCTCATGCCCAACATCTCCTACTCTGAGGAACGCGCCCAAAAGCTGCTCTTTTCCTCGAACCCCGAGGGCACCGAGCGCTACTTCATCTACGCCAAGCCCGATCGCGACGATCTGGCCAAGGGTGACCCCCAAGCGCTCCAAGGCCTTACCATCGGCTGCAACCCCGGCGTTATGCAAACCTTCGTTGGCCAGCAGTGGCTCGCCAACGAAGGCATTACCTGCACCTATAAAGAAATCGACACTGGCGGTGCCCTCTTTGACGCGCTCGCAAACAACGAGGTCGATGCCATCATCATGAACGACACGACCTCGTCGCCCAGCGCCTCCCCCATGTTCTACATTGTTTCGAGCGACTACTATTTTGCCGTCCCCAAAAGCCGCCCCGACCTGATGGACGACATCAATGCCGCCATGTCGGCAATCGCCCGCGTCAACCCACGCTATATCGACGAAGTCAAATCTAACTACTCGGCCCAAAACAGCGGTTCATCATCGCTCAACAGCCCCGAACGTTCCTGGCTCAAAGCAAATGGCAACACCATCACGCTCGGCTACATTACGGGCAAACTCCCCTACTGCAACGAAGACGAAAACGGCGAAATGGAAGGCTCGCTCGCATCGCTTGCGACGACGTTGCACGATAAATTTGGCATTACGGTCAAAACCGTCGCCTTTGATAGTTACAAGATGATGTCAAAGGCCCTGTCAAAGGGAAGCATAGACGTTGCGCTGCCGGTATACCGAGATTACTGGTTTGCCGAGCAATCAGGCGTTGTGCAGTCGGTATCGTTGGGGACCATATCCCTCACCGCCATCCACACCGGCAGCGACCTGAACAAAGACCTTCAGAACATCGCCTGTACCAAATCATCGTTTGTCAACAAAAATGCACTTGAAAGTCTGTTCCCCACAGCGACCGTGACCGAATACCAATCCGACGATGAAGCGTTCGACGCCCTCAGGAAGGGAACGGCACATTGCATCGTCGCTCCCAGCTCACGCGTAAAAACCATCGGCGACCGTTATGATCTCGAGGGCTACGAGACGGTCGAGCTCCCTGACACCTGTGAGCTCTCGTGCTGGATTTCGCGCGGAAAGCCCGAGCTGCTGGGAATCATCAACAAGGGCATCATCAATGCCGGAGAATCGCTCTCCGCAAGCAATTACTCCTCCACGTCGTACACGGCCCAGGAATCCAACACGCTTCAATTCCTTTATCGCAACCGCACCGCCATTGCAGCTACCCTCATCGGTATGTTGTCGGTCGGCATCGTCCTGCTCATCTGGGCGCTCGCGCGCGCTCGAACCGAGCGCAAAAAAGCCGATGCTGCCAACGCTGCTAAGACGGCATTCCTCACGCGCATGAGCCACGACATCCGTACGCCGCTCAACGGTATCCTGGGCCTTATCGAGATCGAGGAATTGAAGGAAGGCGATATCCAGGTCGCCCGCGAGAGCCGTGCCAAGGCGCGCGTTGCCGCCAATCACCTGCTCTCGCTGATCAACGACATCCTCGAGATGGGCAAAATCGAAGACCGCAAGCTAACACTGGAGCATGCGCCTTTTAACCTCAAAGAGCTCTGTGACGATACGCTGGTGCTGTGCAAGCTCCGCGCGTCCAGTAACGGCATCACCATGCAGGACAATAGTCTGCCGTACGCCACGGGGCCATACATGGTCGGCAGTCCCACCCATATCCGACAGATCATGATCAACCTGTTAGACAACAGCATTAAGTACAACAAGCGCGGCGGCTCCGTCACCTTTAGCTCAAAGACCAAGCCACTCGATAACGGGCGCGCGCTCTTTTGCTTTAGCGTTTCGGATACCGGCATTGGCATGACTCCCAAATTCTTAAAACATATCTATGAGCCGTTTGCCCAAGAAGGTAACGATGCGCGCAGCAAGTTCCAAGGAACCGGCATGGGCATGCCAATCGTCAAGTCGCTTATTGAACTGATGGGCGGCACCATCGAAGTCACCAGCGAGTTCCATGTGGGCACCACGTTCTACGTGGAAATTCCGCTCGATATCGACAAGAATCCCCAGGCGCGGGCGAATACGGTTGAGAGTACGCTCGACTGCTCGCTCGCCAACATGAACGTGCTGCTCGCCGAAGACAACGAATTGAACGCCGAGATTGCCCAGGCGCTGCTAGAATCCGAGGGCGTCGTGGTCACCCGCGCCGCCAACGGCAACGAAGTCGTCGATCTGTACCTGTCACATCCCGCCGGCAGCTTCGATGCGATTCTGATGGACATTATGATGCCTGGCATGGACGGCTATGAGGCAACCCGCGCGATTCGCCTGAGCAAGAAGGCCGATGCAGCCGATATCCCCATCATCGCGCTCACCGCCAACGCCTTTGCCGAGGATTCCCAGGCGGCACACGATGCCGGCATGAACGCTCACCTGCCCAAGCCGCTCGACTTTAACAAGCTCAAAAACATGCTCGCCCGCATCAAGAAATACGGATCCGTTTCGCTATAGTTTGTGCTCAACCACCATGCATGGCCAGAAAGGAAACCAACGATGTTTAGGCCCTTACGTCGAAAGAAACGCGCCATCACCGACGAGGAAGCGCGCGAGTTGCTCGCCACCTGCAAGCGCGGCGTCTTTGCCGTCAACGGCGACGATGGCTACCCGTACGCCATTCCCGTCAACTACTTCTTCGACGCCGAGCACGACAAGATTTATTTCCATGGCGCCAAGGCTGGCCACAAGGTCGACGCACTCAAGCGCGATGACAAGATCTGCTTTACCGTTTACGGCAACGAGTGGTACAAGGACGGCGACTGGGCTCCCTACGTTATGAGTACCGTTGTCTTTGGTCGTTGTCGCCTGGTAGATGAAGCGCCCGCGTTTATCGAGGACAAAGTCCGCCAGCTCGCGCTTAAGTACTACCCTTCCGCCGAAGAAGTCGAGGAGGAAATCGCCAAAGACATCAAGGGCGTCCAACTCTACGAGATTACGATTGAGCATCTCTGCGGTAAGCAGATTCACGAAAAGTAAGCCCCTCAGCAAGCCTCATCAATAGCAATATGGCCCGGTTCCAACCCACCTTGGAACCGGGCCATATGCTTATGAAGCGTCGGCGGCTATGTGCGCAAGCGCCTCAACGAGCTCCTGCGAACTCACTGGTTTACTCAGGTGCGCGTTCATGCCCGCCTCACGCGAAAGCCTGCGATCGTCGGCAAAGGCGTTGGCGCTCACGGCGATAATCGGCGTGGTCGCGGCATCCTCGCGATCGAGCGCTCGAATCCGACGCGTGGCCTCAAGGCCATCGATACCGGGCATCATGATATCCATCAACACCACGTCGTACTCGTGCGGCGCGCTCGCGGCAAACATCTCGACGGCAGACTCACCATCCTTAGCATGCGTCACGACGGCACCGGCGCGGGCGAGCGTAAACTGTGCGATCTCGGCATTCAGGTCGTTATCCTCTACGAGCAAAACGCGCAAGCCCTGGAGCGCATCGCCGTCGCCCGCATTCACGCGCACTGCCTGAGGAATCTCGGAGCACTTGCACTTCTCAAACGGCAGACGGATGGTAAACGTCGTCCCCTGCCCCAAGATGCTCGAAAAGCTCATGGTTCCGCCCATAAGCTCGACCAACTGTTTGGCAATAGGCGCACCCAGGCCAGTTCCCGATGAAGCGCCTTCCACCTGCTGCTCCTCGCGACAAAACGGCTCGTAGAGGTGCTGTTGAAACTCCTCACTCATGCCAATACCGTTATCGGCAATCGTGTATTCATAGACGAGGACGCCATCCACCGGCTCCACCTCACGGCACGTCAGGCGAACATAACCGCCCCGACGGTTGTACTTGACGGCATTGCCGGCAATATTGAGCAACAAGCGCTTGAGGTGCGTCACGCTCACCCGCGCATAGGGATGATTAAGCGTCTGCTGGTCGCAGATAATTGTCACCAGGCGCTCCTCGGCCTGGCGCTCCAGAATATCGCGCACCTCGTGGTTGAGGGTCACCAAATTTGTGGGAACAAGCTCCAGATCGACCTGGCCGCTCTCCAGGCGACTCATATCGAGCGCCTCATTCGCAAGGTCGAGCAGCAGTCCCGATGCCGTCCAGATCTTTGAGCGGCACTCAGTCTGCTTTTGCAGATCGTCCGCATTGGCGTCGCCAACCTCGACCATGCCGCGAATGCCGTTGATGGGCGTGCGCAGATCGTGGCTCATGCGACGCAGAAACTCTGTCTTTGCCGAGTTGGCAGACGAGGCCTCACGCGCCGCCTTTGCCAGCTTGTCGCCATAGTCGCGCTCCTGCTGCAGCAAGTCCGTCAAACGTCGGCGATCAGCGCGGCGACGCACCATCACAACAACGGCTATAACACCGCTGTAGAGCACCAGCACGCCGGCAGCAACAGCCGCGACGACCTCAAAGTAGCGCCGCGCCGAGGCATAGGCGTACACGTAGAACCCGCGCGCTTTTCCAAATGTGCCCAAATACCACTCGCCGCTGGCGTTGACCAGTCGGACTTTGCCGGGCAGGCATCGATCCTTAATACCGTCGACAATAAAGACATCCGTTGCAGGCAGATTGAATACGCCCAATATGGTGGGTTCAACGGCATTGGTCGCAACGACTTTGCCATCGCTTTCGATCACGATATTGCCACTGTCGATGGTCTCATAACCACCGAGCAGGCTCTGCAGTTTGAGCGTATTGCTTGCAACTGCCTTCGCGCTCTGATGCCTGACCGCGATAACGATGCCCTCGCCATCTTGCCGGGTCACGCAACCAATGTCTGCAACCGAATCATCCGAAAGCGTAATGCGGGCGGTATAGGACTTAAGCGGATGGGCTGCCACCTCCAGCACGGGTGCTTCCTTGAGATACGTAGCGAGTGACTCGTAGCCCACGCCATCTGTCGAGGACTCGGACACCAAATTGCCCGATGCGTCCGTCACGATCAGTGCGCTCACGTTGAACTGGTCGGCATATTGCTCCAGCATGGCGTTATCCACCGAACCGTCGCGCTCCATATCGCGCGCTGTCTCTCCGGCGATCTCCATAACGCGAATCAGGTTTTTGGTCGTATAGGCGCTATTGAATGCATCGTAGGAAAGGCTCTGCGTCGCCACGTAATCGACAACGTCGGCAAAGCGCTGCGCGGCCTGAGCTGTCGTGTAGCCGTAGCTCATCATGCCGGCAACAACCGAGAGCGCTATCCCCAGCAGGGCGACAAGGAGCCATGCCCCTGTCGAACGATTGCCCCGCTCCTGAGCGGCGTGGTCGGGCGCATCGATCATGACAGGCCCTCCATATTCAAAAATGGCGAAGGGTCATCAAAGTACTTTGACACCAGACGTTCCATGGTGCCATCGGCAAGCATTTCTTGGTAGGCACGGGTGAGTTTAACGTCGATGCCGCGCGTATCATTGATATCGAAAGCGGTGCCCAAACCAACCTCTAGCAGCGGCTCATCCAAAATGCGATACGTCACACCATAGTCTTTTTCGTAGGTGAGCAGCGAGGACTCATGCGCGGCGATGGCATCGACCAGGCCCTCGGCGAGCGCGGGGTTCAGGCATGAACGGTCCGAAAAGCAGTAGAGTTCCTTGATCTGCGGAACGTTTTCATTTGCGCGATTGAGCAAAATGCCCTCGGGCTTGGTGGTGGACTGAACCGCCACGATCTTATCCTCAAGATCGGCAAGCGTGTAGATATCGCTCTGGGGATCGACCGCGACCACCTGACGGCTCGCAAGGTACGGGCCAGCCCAACGATACTCGTTTTCGCGACCCGTCATGCTAAAGCTACCCATGACGCACTCGAGTTCGCCGCTCGCCAGCAGCTCTTTCTTCTTTTCCCAGTCGATCAGCTGGTATTTTGGCTTGTAACCAATGCGGGCCAAAGCCTCGGTTAATATCTCGACGTCCAGGCCAACGATATCGCCGTACTCGTCGGCATACACAAACGGTGGATAGAGGTCGCTGCCGACGTTGAGCGTCTTAAGGTCGTCGTCCTTTACCTGCGTGGCGTCCGGGCCTTTTGATGCAGACACCGAGGCTCTGCCATTCGACCCGGAGCAGCCGGCTATCGCTACGACAAAGGCACTCGCCACTGCAAGCGCGACAAACAACGAAATGGCAACCGAGCGACGGGGTCTTTTCATCGAGCTCCAGAAGATCCTGTTTACAGACTGAAATGGCTAAAGATAATACCAAACGAAACCACTCGAGCGTCCAATGGTTACAGACGTTTTACCATGCGGGGCCTTCCAGCCGACTTGGCAGAAGGCCCCGCATTCAGCGCACACTTACCGCGTATTAAAAACGTAGCGGTCCAGGCGGTCGCACGCTTCCCTTACGCGCGAAGGCGGCAGCGCCAGATTCACGCGAATGTGGCAGGGTCCGTGGAACGGACGGCCGTCCTGATACCCCACGCCCACGCGCGCCCCCTCGTCGAGCAGCCACTGAATATCGCGGCCATGCTCGCAGCACCACTCGGTGCAGTCCAGAAACACCATGTACGTGCCCTGCGGACGTGAATAAGACACGCCCTCAAAATGCTCGTCCACGTAATCGCAGAAGTACTCGATATTGCCGGCAAGTACCTGGTTGAGCTCGTCCACCCACTCGTAGCCTTGCGGCTGATAGGCACCGATAAGCGCATGCATGGAGAGGACATTCATCTCGTTGTAGTGGGTCTTGTCGGACACGGCGCACACGCGGTCGCGCAGCGTCTCGTTGTAGATAATGTGGTAGCTGCCGACCAGACCCGCCAGGTTAAACGTCTTGCTCGGCGCGTAGAGGGCAACCGTGCGCATGCGGGCATCCTCGCTCACCGACTGCGTCGGGATATGCTTGTGACCCGGCAGGATGATATCGGACCAAATCTCGTCCGATATCACCACGCAATCGTGCTGGCGATAGATGTCCATGGCACGTTCGATCTCGTCGCGCTCCCATACGCGGCCGCAGGGATTATGCGGCGAGCAGAACACCGCGGCATGGATGTGGTTTTGGGCGAGCTTGCGCTCCATGTCCTCAAAGTCCATACGCCACACGCCCTGGTCGTCGAGCTTAAGCGGGCTGTGGACAATGCGATAGCCCGCGGCCTCGATGGACTTGGTAAAGCCGATGTAGGTAGGGCTGTGGACCAGCACCGCATCGCCCGGCTGGACATACGCGCGCAGCGTCGACACGACACCGCCCAGCACGCCGTTTTCGTAGCCGATATGCTCAGGCGCCAGGCCCTCGACGCCATTGCGGCGGCTCTGCCATTCGATGATGCGGTCGAAGTACTCGGGGCGCGGATTGAAGTAGCCAAACATGGGGTGCTGGGCGCGCTGAATGATGTGTTCCTGGACCGTGGGCACCGTGGCAAAGTTCATATCGGCCACCCACATGGGAATGCGGTCGAAGCCCTCGTCGGGTGCGTTCGGAGCCATACCGGGGATCTCACCCCAAGAGTCAACGGCGATGGAGTCCATGCCGTGGCGGTCGATAAGCGAGCTAAAGTCGTATTTCATGCTGAGCTCCCGTGCAAAGTGATTGTTTTGGTAGGCGTTATTGTCCACCAGCGTGGGCGATTTTGGGATGGGGTTTGGCGCCTAATTTGACGGGTGCGGACGAATGGCTGGTTAGTCTCGCGCGTCGTTGATGGCGGTTACCGTTAGCTGGGTTTCGTCGACCGTAAACGATATGTCGAGCCCGGCGTAGGCCAGATGATAGACGCGGTTTGGCTCGTGCTTGCTGCCCGCGCGGCGCGGATCTTGGCGTAGAACCTCGACCAAGCCAGAAATCTTTGCGGGCGGGACCATATCCTGCAGCGCTTGCGGAAACTCAACATCGAGCTCTTGCCACGGAGCATCCTCAATCCAGCCGCCGGTCGCATCCGAGTGGCAATCCGCAAACGGGATGTAGGGCTTAATGTCGTAGATGGGCGTGCCGTCGCGCAGGTCGGCCCCCAGTACATGGATGATGGGGCCGTTGCCGGTGAGCTCAACGCGATCGAGCTTGACGCAGGTAAGCCCGATGGGATTAGGGCGAAACGGACTGCGCGTGGCAAAGACACCCACGCGCTCGGCTCCGCCCAGACGCGGCGGGCGCACGGTCTTCGACCACTTGACGTTGGTGCCGGACCTGTCCTGCGACTTGGCATCGGCAGCTATGTCCTTAGCCGTGCCGCCGGGCGTTCCGTTTTCGAAGCGCCACAGCAGCCACAGGTGAGAGAAGGAGTCCAAACCCTCAACCGCTGCATTGGAGGCAAATTCCGGCTCAAAAACAATGCGTCCCTGCAGATGAGGCGCCAAAAAGCTGTTGCGCGGAATGCCGAACTTCTGCGGCAGGTCGGTATGTATGTGTGCGATAGGTTCCATGCCGGTCATTGTACGGCATGGAGGTGTGGGGCGTTGCGCGCAATTCTTCGCCGCGGTCGCCCGTCGTGCAACCAACGGTTGCTTGGAAGGGCACCTGCTGCCGCGTATGCTTAAGCCATCAACCAGCAGAAAGGAGCCGCTATGGCCTTTGCAGAAAAGCTCATTGCTGTCCGTCGCGCCCATCACCTTACCCAGGAGCAGCTCGCCACCAAGCTCTTCGTCACACGCCAAGCCGTCAGCCGTTGGGAACGCGGCGAGGTCACACCGGGCATCGACATGATGAAACTCATTGCCGCCGTGACCGGCGAGCCGCTGCCCCACCTGCTCGAAATGCCCAAGCATTATTGCCAGAGCTGCGGCATGATACTCACACCCGACGACTGCGGCACCGACGCCACGGGCGCCACGACCGACCATTACTGCAAGTGGTGCTACGACCACGGCAAGTACACCTGCGAGACAACGATGGAGGCGATGATCGAGGATTGTGCCCCGCGGCTGGCGCAAAACACCGGCCTGTCGCTCGACGAAGCCGTCTCGCTCATGGGCGCCGTCCTGCCGCAACTGGAGCGCTGGCGCACCGTGCAGGAAAACGAGAAGCGCTACGGAGCCGAAGCGCGGGCACGCTATGGCGATGAGGCTATCGATGCAGCAAATGAAGCGCTGCTGGACATGGACCCCGAGACATGGAACGACATGAAGGAACTTGAACGCGCTATTCTGGGCCAGCTTTCGATTGCCGTGGGCGACGGCGATGCGGACGGAAGCGAGGCTCGCAAGCTTGTCGCGATGCATCGTCGTTGGATTGGTCTCAACTGGGGACGCGAACCCCAAGACGAAGCATACCTGGGCCTCGCCCACGGTTATCTTGCCGACCAGCGCTTTATCGACTACTACGACAAGCCCTGCGGCACCGGAGCCACGGCGTTTCTGGTACAGGCCATCGAGTCGTCGTTGACGCGCGCATAGACCGCGGCGGCTTTGGGTATTTCAATCAAAACCTCAACCGATTGGAGACCCATGGCTACTGATCACGAGCTCGCGCTCTACGTTATGACTGGCTGCCCGTATTGCTTAAAGGTCAAGCGCTTTTTGGCCGATAACGGCGTGACCATCCCTGAGCGCAATATCTCGACCGACCCCGATGCCGAGCAGACGCTCATCGCCGTCGGCGGAAAACGCCAGGTTCCCTGCCTTTTCATCGACGGCAAACCACTCTACGAATCGAGCGACATCATCGCGTGGGTACAGAAGAACCTGCTCTAGTGCAACATAGTCGTTGGGGACGCACTTAAATGACTAGTTGTTAAAGAACGCCCCCAACGACTAACTAGCCGTGGAAGCGGGCTATGGGCGCAAGCGGCTGTTCGCGAAAGACGCGCTCGACGGCGGCGCGGTATTCGTCGACCTTTTTAGTCTTGCGTACGAGCTTGTGAACGGTAGCGGGGTCGGCGAAAGCGCATTTGGCATAGAACCACCACTCCTTCATGCGAAAGACCGCGTTGCCGCCAATCTCTTCTGCATAGGCAGCAAACAGCGTGTCATGGAAACGCTGCAGCTCGGCTGCCGTGGCAGCAGGACCGCCGTTGACCATGCGAGCCAGAGCGGGGTTCGCGAGCAGGCCGCGCCCCAGCATTACATGACGTGTGCCGGGATAGGCCTCCACCAGCGCATCCATGTCCTCAAGATCAAAAATATCGCCGTTGTATGCCACCGGAAACGGCGCGCGCTCCAGCGTCTCGCCATAAAACTCCTTGCGCGGCGAGCCCGTATAGCGGTCCTTTTGCACGCGCGGGTGCACAATCAGCTCTGCCAGCGGCATGCGGCAATACAGATCGAGCACGCGCTCGTATTCGTCGTCGCTCTCCAGCCCCAGCCTGGTTTTTACCGACACCGGCAACGGCGAACGTTCGCACACATCGCTCAAGAACACTTCGAGCTCGTCCAAGTGGCGCAAAAAGCCCGAGCCCTTGCCCTTGGCGACAACCGTCCCCGAGGGGCAACCCAAGTTGAGATTGACCTCGCGATAGCCCATGTCGGCGAGCACCTGTGCCGCCCACACAAACTCGTCCGCGTTCTTGGACATCAGCTGAGGCACTACGTTAAGCCCCTGGTTATTGGCAGGATCGATCTCCTTAAACGCCTTGCCGCCAAAGCGGTTTCCCACCCGCGGTGGCGGCAAAAACGGCGTGTAATAGCAGTCGAGCGCACCGAAGCACTCCGCATGCACGCGACGGAACACATGCCCGGTAATCCCCTCCATAGGGGCAAGCGAAAGAATCATCTACTCTTCTCTCATATCAACGGATGTGACAAAGGAACCGCCCCCTTGTTACATGCATTATGCCTTGTGCTCCAGATGATTCACAAGGCAGAGGCAGCAGCTTGACGATAATCACCCTTGCATCCGGCGCCTCATACAACGAAGGCGAATGGTTTTCCGCAAAGTGAACGAGTGAAATCGGACCCTCGATGCATCGACACTTTTGGAAGGCCAATTCCTGCGGTTTTATCACTCAAATCCTGCGGTTTTAGCGTCGAAAAACGTGGGTGCTTCAGGGGTCCAAATTAGGTCGTTCACTTCTCGGGAAACCATTCACCTTCGATTTGCTGTTTGTGGGCATCGGCAGCGGCTTCATGCTCCAAAAGACGACGTTCGCGATCAAACGATCACCAACAGCACGCTGTTGACCGCTATGTATGAACAACAGACGTCCTTCACTCATCTATACTCAAGAGCGTGTGCACATCGCCCCCGAAAAACGATGAGAGTCGAGGCCCCATGCAGCAGCTCACCGAGCAAGAAAAGAAACGCATCCAGCGGTACTGCACATACCCCAAAATCGCAGCGACCGCACTCGTCATGTCGTTCGTAGCATGCCTGTTGATGTTGCCGCTCCAAATGGTCAACGATATCGCGTTCCACCAAAAGGAATTCCAGCCCGCGGGCATATATACCGCCATCGCACTCACCGTAATCGAACTCGCCATCTTTTGCTATTGCGCTCTTGCGCCGCGCTTTGGAATGCAGGGCAAACAGTGGAAGGAACTGCAGAGCAGGCTTGCGGTGGCCCAGACCAACAAGGACCATTCCGCGGAGGTCGCCGGCGTGCTCGCCACGCAAGCTGCCGGCCGCCTGCTCAAGAACAGTGATAACGATCTCGCGCGCAACCTGGGCGGCGCCGCGGAGGTCGCCGGCGCCGTAGGGGCAGTCGCCACGGCGGCAGACGTGCTAGCCGAAACCTCGAGCAATGCCGAGGCCATGGCAAACGCATACGGCGTGACGATTCCAAGCGTCAAGAAGCAGATCATAGCTCTCGCGGTGTTGCCCGCCATTGTGCTGCTTGGCGTCTACATCCCGCAGTTTGTCCAGGGAAATAACGCGCTTCAGGTAAGAAAGGCTGCAGCCGCCGAGCAGCTCGCCATCGCGCAAGATGCCTTGGAGCCCGTGTGCGAACGCGTCGCAGCAGACGACCCATACGAGTCGTATCACGACTACGGCTACCGCATAATCGGCTATCTACGCGATAATGACCTCGGCGCTCAAGCAGCCTATATCTACCTTTCTTTCGATGCAGATGGCACGCTCACGGACGTCGATTACGTCAGTCAGATCGACCCCGAGGCAAGCCTTGCAGACAACCTCGCCCGCGCCGAGCAGGATATCGCGACGCTCTATGCCCCGCTCAACGGGTTGGGCATTTCCGTTGCCACACCGGGCCTGCTCACGCCATGCAGCCTGTCGGATGAATTTAAGCAGGCATTTTTAGCCGGCTCCCTATATGAAGAAATCAGCATCAAGACGGAGGGCGAATCCATCAGGTCGTACTACGCCTTTGACACCGAGCCCAAAGAAGAGTTCGACGAATACACCCATCCGGAAATTAGGCTCATGCTCTCTGCAAAGAAGAGCTAGAAGCTTGCGTTCTGATTTCCGCTCGCAAACGCCGTCTATATCTCGAGGTCTAATACTTTCCCCAGAAGTGAATGGCTGTATTTGGACCCCCGAAGCATCGACATTTTCTGACGCCAAAACCGCAGGATTCAACGATCAAAACCGCGGGAAATTGCATCACAAAAGTGCCGATGCTTCGGGGGCCCATTTTCACTCGTTCACTTCTCGGAAAAGTATTAGACCCCGATTTCGCAAGGGTCTCAATGAGACAAAATGACCGTCCCTTGTCACATTATTCGGAGCGCAAGGCCTCCACGGGATCCTTCCTGGACGCGCTGCGGGCGGGCAGCAGACCGGCAACGACCGTCAGCAGCACCGAAATCGCGATAAGCAGCAGCGCATCCTGCACGGGCAGACTCATCAGGTTGGGGACCTGCTTGGCCGCAAGCGCCCAGGCATTAACCGGAAAGCTCACAGCCACCACGACGACGATGGCAAAGACGCCGGCGATGAGACCCTCGATAAAGGTCTCGGCATTGAATACGTTGGCCACGTTGCGCTTTGACGCGCCGATCGCGCGCAGGATGCCAATCTCCTTTTTGCGTTCCAGCACGCTGATGTAGGTGATGATACCGATCATGATGGAGCTCACCACCAGGCTGATACTCACGAATGCGATGAGCACCAAGCTGATGGTGTTCACGATGTCGGTCACCGACCCCATGATGATGCCCATGTAGTCGGTGTACGAGATTGCCCGCTCGTCGTGGCCGGCGGCTTTGACCTGCTTGTTGTACGCATCGATATGGTCGAGTACGCGCTCCTTGGCCTCAAAGTCACGCGGGAAAATCTTGACCGAGATGGGGTCCGCCTCGTCCGCATAACCCAGTGTGGTCAGGTTGTTGTCATAGGTGAGCTTCGACGCCTTGGCATAGCTCATCATGAGCGAACTCAGGTCCTCGGCGTCCATGTTGAAGTGAATGGCATTGGCAAAGGCGCTCGCATCAACACGCATGGCGCCCGCCAAGTTGGCAATACTCGACGACATCTGCGTAGCCATCTGTCCCATGAGCCCCGCCGCGCCTGCTTTAAGCTGGGACGATACCGTCGACGCTACCTGCTCGCTGATTGCCTTCATCACCTGATCCATAGCCTGCTGCAGATACGGAGCCAGCTGCTTTTGCACATAGTCGGTCATCGCCTGTTGCAGGCGCTCGGCCAAGGCATCGCCGCCCAGCGCTTTGAGCTGGGCCAGGATTTGCTGGGCTGCCGTATCACTCTCAAGATACGCCGAGAACGCGGCGGCAAGCTTTGACGTGTCCTTAAGATCTTCGGGTGTCAGCGCCCTAAACTGATCAGACTGCAAAAAGCCCTCAAACAGCTGGTTGGCAAGCGTTCCCGCCTGCTGCATTTGCTCGGGCGTGAGTTCCAGACCGTCAAAGATACCCGAGAAATCTGGGGTTGGCGTTTTGGCCATGATGTCGCTGAAGTCGATGTCCTTACCAACGCTCGAAAGGTCAATGTCCAGCCCGGACAAGTCAAGACCAGACAGGTCCATACCGCCGGCCGCACCCGAGAGCGCAGACGCATCGAACGAGAACGCGCTCTTCAGCGCTGCCTCGTCCACACTGAACATGCTGCCCAGGTCCACGCCCTGTTTGGCCTCGCCTTGCAGCTCATCGAAAGACTTGCCCGTAAAGACATCCGTCTCGGGATGGGCGAGTTGCTCCTGCACAATCTGCGAATCGGCGGCGCGCTCCATAAGCCGGCGAGTCAGCGCATGCGTATAGGCAATGCCCGGAGACAACGCACTCGCGTTGGCCGTCTCGTTAGGTCGCACCACGCCCACAATGTGCACGTCAATACCGTTGGCAACCTTGGCCGTCATAAAATCGGCGTCGCCAGACATGTCAGTCCACATGCCGGTCTCTTCGTTTTTGCGATAGGCATCGGCCGGCGACAACACCTTAAACGTCGTGGACAGCGCATCGTCGTAGGTAAAGTCGGCGCCGGTCTCGGGCGTCTCGACCCCACCGTCAGCCGTCATGGCGCTGTTAACCAGATCGTTGAGTTCATTGATATCCAACGCACCGATGCTGTAGAGCGTGTAGTCGCCCACCGTGCCGCGACTCGAAAGCACCATCACGGCTTCGTTAGCAGACGTAGGCCAATGCCCCGCCACGACGTCGTATTGGCTGTCGAGCAGGCTCTGGTCGTCAATCATTTCGTTGAAGACCGAGGTTCCCATGGACTCCATGCTCACCGTTGCTGCCGAGCTCGCGCCGCCGCCCATGGCCTCGGTCATGGCATTGGGCACCAGACGCACGGGCTTCTCGTCTCCCTTGCCCGCGCGATAGACAACCGGCGTTACGCCATAGCCGTACTGAATAGCGTTGACCTCTTTGTCGATGCCGTCGCCACCGGCATCGAGCCATGCCTTAAAGCTCGTCATGTCATTGGACTTAACACTTGCAAACATATCCTTTACGGCCGTGACCACGGGAATCTTATCGGTTCCCTGAGCCTTGCCGTCGGCACTGTCGTCGGACGAATCCACGTTTTCAGGCGAGTCATCATCCGCAGCACCCTGCCCGCCCATCATGGATGACAGGTCGTAATCCTGCTTGGAAATGGTGAGTGGGTAGCTCGAGAGCGTATCCTCCTCGACCTTTTTGATGTAGCCGTTTACGCCATTGGACAGCGCCAGAATCGCCGCGATACCGATAATGCCAATCGAGCCCGCAAAGGCCGTCATGGCCGTACGGCCTTTCTTGGTCATAAGGTTGCGGGCAGAAAGTCCCAGCGCCGTCACAAAGCTCATCGAGGTTTTGCGCGTAGGCTTGGCCTCGCGACGCGCGGCCTTGACAACATCAAAGGGGTCGGAATCGTCGGTGATCTTGCCGTCCGCCAGGTTGACGATGCGCGTGGCGTATTGGTACGCCAGCTCGGGATTGTGGGTGACCATGATGACCAGGCGGTCGCGCGCCACGTCTTTGAGCAGATCCATGACCTGTACGGATGTCGTTGAATCCAAGGCGCCGGTCGGCTCGTCTGCCAGCACGATCTCGGGATCGTTGATTAGGGCGCGGGCGATGGCCACGCGCTGCATCTGCCCGCCCGATAGCTGGCTCGGGCGCTTGTTAACGTGCTCGCCCAGGCCGACTTTCTCCAACGCCTCGCGCGCACGCTGGCGGCGCTCGGCATGGCCCACACCCGTGAGCGTAAGCGCCAGCTCCACGTTTTCCAAAATGGTCTGATGCGGAATGAGGTTATAGCTCTGGAACACAAAGCCGATGCGATTGTTGCGGTAGGCATCCCAATCGCGATCGCGAAAGTCCTTGGTCGAAATACCGTCGATGAGCAGATCGCCCGAGTCAAAATGATCCAGCCCGCCGATGACGTTGAGCATCGTGGTTTTGCCCGAGCCCGAGGGACCCAGAATGGCCACGAACTCGTTGTCGCGAAACGCCAGGCTCACGTTATCGAGCGCCACCTGCGTAAACGACTGCGTGACGTACCTTTTGCAAATATCTTTGAGCTCCAGCATGGACGGCAACCTCTCCCGCGCGGGCACACTCACCCGCTCTCCCCCGCCGTTCGTATTCGACGCGTTTGTCCTACTCTATTCCCATTTTCTGCCGACGCCAGTGAGGAATGTAACGAACCGGGCAAAAACGAACGGGACGGCACGCCACACAGCGCACCGTCCCGCACACAACATCGACAATGTGACAAAGGGACTGTCCCTTTGTCACATTACGTGTACTCAGCCTTTACTGCCCGCTATTCGCAATCGCCTGGTCGATAAGCTTGTCGAGCGCTGCGCGCTGCTCGGCGGAGCTGATGGCTCCCACGATTGGATCCCCTACGATGTTGCCATTCTGATCGATGACATACGTTGTCGGGAACGAGAACAAATTTGACGTGAACTTACCGGCCTCGCTATCCGACTTGAACCAGACGTTCTTATATGTCACGCCCTTCTTGCTCAGCACGTCCTTGGCATCTGCAATCTCGCCCTTGTTGCCATCGAGCGTAAAGGAATTGACGCCCACGACCTGGCCGCCCTTCTCGGCAAGCTCCTGATTCAGTTTCTCAAGATCGCCCAGCTCGCCCACGCACGGCTTGCAAGTAGTGAACCAGAAGTTCATGACGGTGACCTTGTTCTTAGAGAACAGCTCGTCGCTGTTCACGTCGTTGCCATCCAGGTCCTTGCCCGTAAAGCTGGGGAACTTCGTCGTCTCGCTCGAAGCATTGGCACCGGCCGTCATGCCAGCGGTCGAAGCGTCGACGCTCTCGCCTGCGCTCGGCGTGCTTCCACAGCCGGGGAACTCCTTCTCCAAGCTCTCGAGCTTGTCCTCGATCTCCTTGATCTGCTGTGCACCGGTCTTGAGCGTCTTAAGCTCATCCGCCGTGAACTCATCCTTGGCGCCGTCGATGGTCTTGAGCAGAAAATCGCCGTAATTGCTGCCGTCCTCAATCATTGCCGAGTCTTTATTTGCCGCATTGAATACCTTTTCCCACAGCGCGTTATCACTCGAAAAAATCTCGTTCTCCTTCTGCATGAGCTTCGCATACAGCTCGGCGGCCTCGTCGGCATTGGCCGGCTTCTGCGCAGTGAGTTCTGCGATCTTAGGATCGGAGCTCGCAGATTCGCTCGCATTGCCGCCGGGCGCCGAACATGCCACAAGGCACAAGGCCAACACCGGCACCATAAACAGGGCCGCAATCTTAGAAAGCTTCATAGTCATTCCTCCGTTTTGTCGAAGCTTGTTTACTTTTTATCGGCAGTCAAGGGAAGCTTTTCCGTCGACACATCCAGGCCATAGCGATAGCTGATGGCATCGACGGGGCAGGCCCCGATGCACTTTCCGCACCGGATACATTCGGCATGATTGGGCGCGCGGACCACATCAACGTCCATCTGACAAACCCTTGAACACTTGCCGCACGAGACGCATTTGCACGCGTCGACCTGAATCCCCAACAAGGACACCTTATTCATGAGCGCATAGAATGCGCCGAGCGGGCAAATCCATTTGCAGAAGGGGCGATAGAACAAAACGCTCAGCACTACCACGGCAATGAGAACGACAAGTTTCCAAGTAAAGAGCTGCCCCAGCGCAGATCGAATGCCGGCGTTGGCGATGGCCAGCGGAATGGCACCCTCGAGCACGCCCTGGGGACAGATGTACTTACAAAAGAACGGGTCGCCCATGCCCACGTCGTTAACCACCAAGACGGGCAGCAGCACCACGGCAAACAGCAGCACGACGTACTTGATGTACGTGAGCGGCTTGAGCTTTTTCGTGGAGAACTTTTTGCCGGGAATCTTATGAAGCAGCTCCTGCAGCCAGCCAAACGGGCATAGAAAGCCGCATACAAAGCGTCCCAGCAGCACGCCGAGCAAAATGAGCGTACCGGTGACGTAGTAAGAAAAGTTGAACTTGGATGAACCCACCACCGACTGGAACGACCCGATGGGGCACGCACCCGATGCCGCGGGGCACGAATAGCAATTAAGTCCAGGTACGCAGACTGTTTTTCCCGCGCCCTGATAGATGCCGCCTTTGGCAAAGTTTGGCAGGTGAATGTTGGTGACGAGCGTCGCCGCCGCCTGAATGAATCCGCGAAATCGAGCCAAAACATGCGACGCAGTGTTTTCTCTTTTATCCAATTCCGATACACTCCAAGCACAGCCTAATCGCTTTGGCCAGCACGGCATCTGCCTCGCCACGCATAACGCCAAAGCACACCATGGCAATTCCGACGATCAACAAAACGACCTGTACCACGGGTTTTACCGCTTTGAACAACACGACCACTCCTTTCGTTACGCGACCATTGGACCATATCGACTATAAAATCCGTGTTAAGCGCGATTTGAAATGTGCAAGGAGACTGTTATGCGTATTTTGATCGTCGAGGACGAGCGGGCGCTGTGCGACGCAATCGCGCGCAGCTTGCGGAACTTGGCGTACAGTGTCGACTGCTGTCACGACGGACAGGAGGCGCTCGACCTACTGGACGTTGAGGCCTTCGACCTCGTGGTACTCGACCTCAACCTTCCCCGTATCGACGGCATGACCGTACTCAGGGAACTTAGGAAAACTGACTGCGAGACTAAGGTACTGATTCTGTCCGCACGTGGCGAAGTATCCGACAAAGTCGCCGGACTCGATGCCGGCGCCAACGATTACCTCACCAAGCCGTTTCATCTGGACGAGCTTGCGGCAAGGATTCGCAGCCTTACCCTAAGACGCTTTACACAAAGCGACGTAGTTTTAACCTGCGGAAAGCTCAGCTTTGACACCAAGGCGCGCATCGCTTCCGTGGACAGCGAGGCTTTATCTCTTACGCGCAAGGAAACGGGAATCTTGGAATACCTGATGCTTAATCAGGGGCGTCCGGTAAGTCAAGAGGAGCTTATCGAGCACGTTTGGGATAGCAGCGTAAACAGCTTTAGCAACGCAACCCGCGTTCATATCTCGTCACTCCGCAAAAAGCTACGCATCGCTTTGGGATACGACCCGATTCGCAATCGGATTGGAGAGGGCTACGTTATGGAGGATAGCGAATGAAAAGGCTTTCGCTGCAATGGCGCATAACGATTATGACGGCACTGCTCACGTGTGCGGCGTGCGTGCTGACGAACTGCCTGGTCGGCTATACGGGCATGCGCTACATGGATGCCATCGGCAGTAACATCTCGGCCTTTAACGCAACCGGCGAAGATTCGCCCCAGGCGTTCGACCCGACGAAAGCGGTCCCCGATGACAGGGTCACGATCGTCGTAAACGACGCACAGGAGTCTTTTGGCACGACAGCCTGGTACATCACGGCTGGAGTCACACTCCTTGGCGGCGCGCTGGCATACTTTGTGAGCGGCCGTGCACTCAAACCGCTACGGGCTTTTGCAGCCCAGGTTGAGCGCGTGCAGCCTGACAACCTAAGCGAAATCAGACTCAGTGAAGATGTGCCCACCGAGCTACAACGATGCAGCGCCTCTTTCAACGACATGATCGCCCGTCTTGGCGAAGGATTCTCTGCACAGCGTCAGTTTACCGGCAACGCCGCACACGAGCTGCGCACCCCGCTCGCCCTTATGCAAGCACAGATTGAACTATTCATCTCCGAGCACTCCGGTTTGCAACCCGAAACAGCCGAGCTGCTCGGCCTGCTACAAGAACAAACCGAGCGCATGTCTCGAATGACCAAGGTATTGCTTGAGATGAGTGAGCTCCGCAGCGTTCCTTGCGAGGACGATGTTGAACTCGGTCCCTTGTCCGAAGAGGTCCTCACTGACCTTGCGCCACTTGCCGAAAATAGGAGCATAGCCCTCAACTGTGCTGGAGACGCTTTAGTAATCGGGAGCGACACGCTCCTCTATCGGTTGCTGTTCAACCTGGCCGAAAACGCCATCCGTTACAGTCGCTCCGGCTCGACTGTCAATGTCTCCATCAGCGACAGCGACAGCCACGTGCTCCTGCGAGTCAAAGATGAGGGCCCGGGAATACCCAAGCAGTACCGAGAGAGCATCTTCCAGCCGTTCTTTCGTCTAGATAAATCCCGCAGCAGGGCATACGGCGGCGCAGGACTCGGGCTAGCGCTTGTTTGGGAGATTGCAGCACTTCACGGTGGCACGGTAGAGGTCGAAACAAGTTCCGAGAACGGGGCCACCATGCTCGCGACCCTTCCAAAACGGACCGCAGCGTAAACCAAACAGTAAAACGAAAGGGGTCCCGAGCAGCAGGGGTACAATTGCTGCTAATGTTGCCACCTGATGGGAGATGGAAGATGGACTGCGATGGCTACCCGCGCATTCCCATGCCGTTGATGTGCACTGCCTTTGTGCCGGGGCAGATTGACGCTGTGGTTGCAGGCATTACCGACCCCGATTCGCGCACCATTGCCACGGCAGAAGCGCTGTACTTTCGCGGACAGGCCACCCTCGCTGCCAAGACGGCGCGCCCCTATCTTGACGCCACCGATCCCGCGCTGCGCTATTCCGCATGCTTTATCTGCGGATACGCCAGTCTGTCGCTCAACCGTATCGCCGACGCCCGCCGGTGCCTTGCGGGCATCCTCGATACGCCAGCCGACAAAGAATCGCCCGCCATCCACGCCACGCATATCCTGTTCGCCTCGGCCGCGAGCGTCCTGTTGCACTTGCCTTCCCCGTATTCTGCCGAAGAGTTTTATCCACTTGCGGCGCATCTGCCCGAAGGCCTGCGCCTGTTCGCCAGCTACGTGATGGCGCACGCCTTGTATCTGCGCGGCGAATACGGCCGCAGCCTAGGCATGGCGGAAAACGCCCTGATTATGAAACAGGGGAGCTATCCCATCTCGGAACTATTCCTGCACCTGGCAGCTTCCATGGCATGCATGAGCCTCAAGGACATCGACGCCGCAAAAACGCACTTCGGAGCTGCTTGGGACATTGCGCGCCCCGATGGCCTTATCGAGCTCATTGGCGAGCACCACGGCCTTTTGCAGGGGCTCATCGAGGCATGCCTAAAATCGCAATACCCTGACGATTTCGCACGTATCATCGAGATTACGTATCGATTCAGCTACGGCTGGCGGCGCATCCACAACCCCGATTCGGGCGAGGACGTTGCCGACGATTTAACAACCACGGAGTTCACCATGGCCATGCTCGCCTGCCGCGGATGGACCAACGCCGAAATCGCACGCCACATGGGCGTGTCGCCAGGTACCGTTAAAAATCGACTGTCCAACGTGTATGCAAAGCTTGGCATCGGCACGCGCACCGAACTGGTCGCGCATATGCTGCGTTAGCGGCCAGACTGCCTAGCGCGGCACGTGCGCCCCGGAGCCCCGGCGCTTCGCTCGCTCAAATTGGACATTTTGGCCCTCGGACGGCACTACCGTGACAGGATGCCTTCTCGCAAAATTGGATTATTTCCACCGATACCTGCGGGATGGGAGCCAAAGATGCTTGATCGCCGTTCGTTACTTGTTGCCGGAGCGTCCTCGTTAGCGAGCATTATGTTGCCGCGCGTGCCGGAAAGCGCAAACGCCTTCATATTGCCGTTCGCGCCCACCGAAGCCTATGCCGACGAAAAAGACCCCTTCAGGGTGCTCGTTCTCTCGCGCACCATGTTCGGTGTGGTCGTGGTCGACGTCGCCAACAAGAATACGCCCATCACGGGTGCCCAGGTCACGCTCACATCGCGCTATGCTGCAGGCAAGCAGCTCTCCGCCACGACCGATAACGAAGGCACGGCCATCTTTGAGGTCGCGCCGCTTTCGGAAGGCTACGTGGACGAGGCAACGCTTCTCGACGCGTACGACTTTAACGGCGGCATTTTCATTAGCATGGCGGGCTACCGTGATGTCGAGATTCCCCTTGCGCGTATCCAGGGCGGCACCGCCATAACCGCGCCCACGCGTCCGCTTTCCGACGGCGAGCCGTACTTTCGCCAGCTCACATTCGACGAATGGGACATCCAGTACGCTGAAGCCACGTTCATGGCAATGCCAGCGGACGAAGCAGCAAACGACCAGCCCGACACGCACGCTTTTACCGTGCAGGCTCATCTGCCGCAGGGCGGGCAGGCAACGTTGCATATCAATAAAGTGATGCCCGCTGCGGGCAGCTCACCCGAAACCGTCACGCAGATTGGCCAAGTCAAGGCCAGTGCAACGGGTGCGGATAATCTGGCGACGTTCACGCTCAAAGACAAGTTCCTCGATGCAGCGTCGAGCCTTCTGGAAGAAGGATGCAAGCTGCGCTTTGTCCTCGACTACCAAGGCAAAACCTACACGCTCTCCTCCCCCATGGCCGTTGTTACCGCGCCGGCGGCAAAGGCGGAATCCGGATCGACCACTATCGTCCCCACCACTATGGACCAAGAGATCACTCCGTTTGATTTCCCCGCAGCGTTTCCCGGCATCGGCGGCAATAAGTTCACGTGTTGGATGCCCACATTTCCGATTCTCTTCGATTTCTCGTTTGCTGGATACGTGCTGTTTGGCGGAGGATACAAACCAGCCAGCTATATGAACGATTCGGGCAACCCTGATCCGGAATACTGGAAGAAATCGCCGCGTGAGTCGGGCGCCAAGCAGGCAAACCGCTACCTCGACGAGATGGAGGGGAAGTGGAATCAGTACAAAAGTATGAGTGCCGGTTCGGGCACCGATCCAAGAAACACCAAGCTCCTTCGCCACCATTGCACGCCGCTGTTCACGATGGATATCGCCACACAGCTGTACGGCTCGCTCGCCTACGATTGGGTGGGCAAAACCTGGGGTAACAACAACGACCCCGCATACGGCAATATTAAGGCCCTCTTCCAGGTAAGAACCGACCTCAATTGGACCGAGCAGTTTACCCTAGGACCGGTGCCGTTTTTCCTAAACGTCAACCCCTGGGTGCTGGCGAAGCTGGCGCTCGCCGTGGGTGCCCACACGCACGGCAGCGGCGCGGCGTTTTTCAAAAACATTTCGCTCGACTATTCAAACACGTCGGGCTCGTTCACCATCCAGATCGGGCTTGCCGTCACCTTTGGCGCCGGCGTTGCAGGCGTCGCTTCGTCCGCCGTGCGCGGCGCCGCATCCCTCACGCTGTTCATTGGGTACGAGAAGGCAGATGGACACCAGCTTCCGCGACTGCGCGTAGGTGCAGACGTCGATGTCGATGTGATACTCCAGTTCGTGATGTTCAAGTGGACCACCAAGGCTTGGTCGGGGTCGTGGCCCACACTCCTCGATTCGTGGAATATGTCGGTGAACAACGGCGACCAGTATGCACTCCAGCGCTCTGAGCTCGCATTGGGTGGAGATACGCCCTATACACTAGATGCCTGCTTCGGCTCAGCCGGCAACGCCGAGGCGGGCGGCGTGCCGCAATTTATCGCATCGGCCACCATCGTCACCAACGCCGAGCTGCTCGCACGCGCCGAGGTTAAGGCCACTGCCGTAAACGTCGCTTCTGTCGTACGCGATTGGAATCAAGCGGTCACGCGTATTGAGCTCGAGGCGGATGCAGAGAGCGACGACACGGGACAGGTCGAACATTTCGTCCATGCACTGATGGAAAACGACGAAAACGCCGCGCCGATGTACGAGTACGCCTATATCGGCCAGACGACGAACGCCGTTGCTGACCCGAACGCCAATTCTGCCGGCGTGTCGGAGGACGAGCGTGGCGGCATCAAACCCTCGAGCGACAACGTGCTGTTTGCTGGCGTGCTCAGCGAAGCTCACATGAAGCTGGCAAGGATTGCCGGCGTAGAATGCCTGTTCCGTATCGCCTCGGTGCGCTACGGCGACAATGGTCGCTCGCGCCTGGTGGTGCACACAAAGGCAAACGGCACGTGGTCCGCTCCCACGCCCGTGGACTTTCCCCTTGGGTTTGGCGAGGGCGATGTGGAGCGCAACGGCATATTCGATTACGACTTCGACGTGGTGGAATATACAGACGGAAGAGGAAACCAGGACGCCTACGTGCTGCTGGTCTCGGGCGAGCGCCCCGCCGGCGACAACACCCTTTTCGATACGGCGAGCACATCCGGCATACTGTCCGTTGTGCGCCTGCGCATAAGCAACGACGGAGTTCGCGTGATATCGCACACGTCGTGGCGCAGCATCTCGCGCGGCCGCCTTCAGGAGGATGGCTACCATTGCCTGCAGTGCCCACGCATCACGGTGGGCAAGACACTTGTCGACGGACGTCTGTCGGGCGCCTACCTCCACCGCCACGGAGCCACCGCAGAGAAGGCGCTCGGCAGCGAGGCCGAGGTTGCGCTGGAGTGCTTTGCCCTGTGGTCGGATGATTTGGGCGACAGCCTCACGTTCCGCCAAGTTCTCCGCTTTCCGCAGGCACCGTCGAGCATCGAGCTGGGCGCGCCCGAGAATATCAACGGCAAAATGGTGGTGCCCGTTGCATACGAGACTGCAGGCGGTTGTGGCTGCGCATCGTACGCCGTGATCGGCCAGTCCATTGCGGGCTGGGGCGTTATGTCGCCAGATGCCACAGTACCCCACGCGGTGCCGTGGCCACAACATTCGGGCTTTTTGGCAACCGTCAACGAGCAACTGCAGCATATTACTTGGACGCGAGGCGCATCGGCATTTGCAACGCAGCCCGTGGGTGCCGCAGGCTGTGGCCCAGCATCGTTTAGCGTAAGCAACAACGGCAGGTGCGTGCTCTATGTAGAGAACACCGATGGCAAGGTGGGACAAACCTACGACGAAGAAGGCAACCCGGCAGCAGTGATGGGCAAGCACTTCCGCATCTTCGCCAGCACCTTGGCAGGCGATCTGTTTACGGAGCCGTTCGTGATGTGCGAGCTAGACCATCCCGTCGATCAGATAACGACATTTTTAACGTCGGGAGGCATGCTCTCCGCGCTCGCCACGCACATTGTGAGTGCAGAGAAGAGCGAGGCAGAGCTACACGGTATCGAAGTGCCTCTGGTGGCATGCGCGACGCCGACGGGCGCGGTAGCCACCTCGGGCGCGGTGGTGCCCGGAGCGGCAGGCGAATCCTTCATGGTCACGGTGCGAAACGACGGCAACACCTTGCTGACCGCCGGCACGATCGATCTATACCGAGAGGGCTCCAGCCAGCCGTTCTCCAGCGCATCCATCGGATTCGGAATGAACGCACGCATGGCTTCGATCTACGATCCAGAGCTTGCCGAGGACGCTTCGGCCAACGACATGGCACATGTGAAGTACGCGCTCGAGACGCTGGGCGCACGTTTTGCAACGCACCCGCTGGTAGCCGACAACGGCAACGCCGTGCTGGCACCGGGTTGCACGGCACAGTTCCGCATGAGCTTCGCCATCCCCGAAAGTTGGAGCGACGAAGTGGGCAAACGCGTAACGCTGTATGCGAAGGCGCGTAATCTGGTGGCACTCGATCCCGTAGCGCTCGAGGAAATTCGACCGGGCGCAAACTCGGCGCTGGGTGCCGTACTGCACGAGCTTCATGTGCCCGACGCGGCATGCGAACGCTCAGAAGTTCAGGTCGGCGTATGCGACAGCGCGGATACGACGGGGCTTCACGATGCACCGATGACGGCGGACGGCGGTGGCGACTCGAGTGGCGGCGGTACTGACAAGGGTGGCGGCTCCGGCGGAAGCAGCTCCGGTGGCGGCAGTGGCTCTAGCAGCGGCAAGGATCACGGCAATAACAAGCATTCCGGAAAAGCGGGCGTGCTTGCGGGCACGAGCGATGTCAACGCTCCCCTCATGGCAGCCGCTGCAGCACTCGCCGCAGCTGGCGCCGGCCTTGTCGCCTACAGCGCCCGCCGCACGGCGCTCGAAAACGACACCGCCGATGAGATCAATTCGGATAGGCCTCGCTAGCTCCTAAATTACCTTTGCGAGAGACGCCGACTCGGCTCATCGAACATCAAAAAAGGGCTGGCCCCGATAACTCGGAGCCAGCCCTGAGTCGCCTGACATGGGAATCACAGCGCTACTTGAGCTTTAGCGCCTCCATCATGGGCACGGCGGCGTCCCAATCGATCTTCCAGCCAATCGACACGCGGACGGTTTCACCTGTTGCGGGAGCCGTCGCAAACAGCGTATGGCCGTTGTCGGGACCGGTAAAGCGCAGCCACGTTATGCCGTTGTACTCGACCTGGTCGGTTGTTGTCTCCTTGCCTTCGTAGACCTGCTCTAGGCTTGCAACCTCTTCCTCCGGCGAGCGCGGGAAGATGCTGATGTGCAAGCGTCCTCCAGTCTCGTCGTGGAAGAAGTCTGCCTTTTCGTGCTCTTCGTTGGACGAATCCAGCGTGTACCCATCGGCGGCCTCGATACTGTACGATGCGCAATCGATGCCGGTCATATTGGCCGCGTCACCAGAATCGGCCACACCGCCGGCCGCCTTGAACTCCTTGGTCTCGCACCCCGTGGTGTCAAAGTGCATGGCCTCATGATTCTTGGCGGGGGCGTAAGCATCTACGAACTCGACAGTGATGGGCCCGTAGTACGCCGTCTTGGGCGCCCAGAAATACACGTACTCAACAGTCTCGCCCGGACCGATATCTGACCTCTCGGAAAGATCGATGCCCTCGTGGAGCTCATCGGGAGCCTCGCTTGCAACGTAATCGAGCACGGCCGCCTTGCCGGAAGTAAACAACGGGTCGCCTGCCTCAAGATCGCCCTGGGCAGCATGCACGTTAAAGGAGCTAAACGTCCTGTTCTTTGCATTGTTGTTGGTGATCTTGACGTGCAGATAAAAGCCGTCCTGCAGCTTAGCGTCGCCGCGATAGAACGTACCGTGGGCTACCGACTCATAGGTTATACCAGCTACCTCGACCGTCTGCGACTCATAGGCCTTCTTCTCTACGGGAGCACTGCCGCCGCCCGAGCTGCCAGCCGAGCCACTCGGCGCATTTCCGCCGCAACCGGTAAGCGTGCAAGCCAGCACGGCCGAAAGCGTCACGGTGGGAATTCCTAACAGCAGCTTCTTCGTCATGGGCTTCATCATCCTCACCGCTCCTTTCGGCTTACAGCTCATCCGTTGCCCGAGTCCCAAGTCGACTCCGTGGCATCGGCCTCCACTATGAGCGTATGGCGAAAAGCAGCGCCGGCGAAGTGACCCGTGGCCCAACTAGCAACCGCCCAGCATCCCCTATGGACCAAAAAGACTCGTATACGCACGCCCTCGGCCCATAAAATGAGACGCCTGTCCCAATGTTCGATTCAATCCAATAATCCGCATGGCACGTTTTTGACAAACGCATCCAACCGCAAACGTAGCAGGACGCATTCGACCGCCTTCAAACTTACTCGGACAGAACCGACTCGGTTTTGTCCGAGTAAACGCTGTTCCACCAAATTCCGAACGATTGTTCGATGGATTTCGTGTTGGTTGGAATCGCCTGTGGGCTGGGCTATGCTACCTTGACTATCTATATGACTTAAACGCAGCAAGGGAGCACCGAGAGAGCGAGTATGGCAAAAAACACCGCAAACTATGGTAACGACAGTATCCGCCAGCTCAAGGACGAGGAGCGCGTACGCCTGCGCCCCGCCGTCATCTTTGGCTCGGACGGACTCGATGGCTGCGCGCATGCTGCCTTCGAGATCCTGTCCAACGCCGTTGACGAGGCGCGCCAGGGCTACGGCAAGCTCATCACCCTTACCGCCTTTCGCGATGGCTCCATTCAGGTAGAGGACAATGGCCGCGGCTGCCCGCTCGACTGGAACCCTTCCGAGAAGCGCTTTAACTGGGAGCTCGTCTTTTGCGAGCTCTACGCAGGTGGCAAATACAACAACAACCAGGGCGGCGACTACGACTTCTCGCTCGGTACCAACGGCCTGGGCTCGTGCGCGACCCAGTACGCCTCCGAATACATGGACGTCACGGTTTGGCGCGACGGCAACAAGTACTCCCTGCACTTTAAGAAGGGCAAGGTCGTCGGCGCCAAAAAGAAGGCACTCGAGATTGAGCCCAGCGACGAGGACCGTACCGGCACCACCATCAAATGGCGCCCCGATCTCGAAGTCTTTACCTCCATCAGCATTCCCCACGACTGGTATCGCGAAACCATGCGCCGTCAGGCCGTGGTCAACGCCAACGTGACCTTCCGCCTGCGCATCGAGGGCGACGACGGCGAATTTACCGAAGAGGACTTTTGCTATCCCAAGGGCATCGAGGACTACGTGCTCGAAAAGGTCGGTACCGACTACCTCACCGAGCCTTTCTTTATCGAGGCCGACCGTCGCGGTCGCGACCGCGAGGACCTGCCCGACTACAACGTTAAAATCACCGCATGCATGTGCTTCTCGCGCACCTTCATGATGCAGGAGTACTACCACAACTCATCGTGGCTCGAGAACGGCGGTTCGCCCGAAAAGGCCGCTCGCAGCGCTCTGACCAGCGCCATCGATGCCTACATCAAGCAACAGGGCAAATACAACAAAAACGAGAGCGGCATTAAGTGGCAGGACGTCCAGGACTGCCTGGTGTTGGTGACCAACTGCTTCTCCACCCAGACGTCCTACGAAAACCAGACCAAGAAGGCCATCAATAACCGCTTTATCCAGCAGGCCATGACGGCATTCTTTAAGGAGCGCCTCTCGACCTACTTGATCGAGAACAAAGATGCCGCCAACAAGATCATGGAGCAGGTGCTCATCAACAAGCGCTCGCGCGAGAACGCCGAGAAGACACGTCAGAGCATCAAGACCAACCTGCAGCAGAAGACCGACATGGCCAACCGCGTGCAGAAGTTCATCGACTGCCGCTCCAAGGACAAGAGCCGTCGCGAGATCTATATCGTAGAGGGCGACTCGGCAGCGGGCGCCATTCGCACCTCGCGCGATGCCGAGTTCCAGGGCGTTATGCCCGTCCGCGGCAAGATTCTCAACTGCCTGAAGGAGGACTATCCGCGCATCTTTAAGTCCGACATCATCATGGACCTTATGCGCGTGCTGGGCTGCGGTGTGGAGATCAAGGACAAGCGCATCAAGAACCTGGGCGCCTTTGACCTGGACAACCTCAACTGGAACAAGGTCATCATCTGTACGGACGCCGACGTCGACGGTTACCACATCCGCACGCTCGTGCTCACCATGCTCTACCGCCTGGTGCCCACGCTTATCGACGAGGGCTACGTGTATATCGCCGAGTCGCCGCTCTACGAGATCAACTGCAAAGAGAAGACCTACTTTGCCTACACCGAGCTCGAAAAGAACGGCATCCTCAAGGAGATCGGCGACCAGAAGTGCTCGATCAACCGCTCCAAGGGTCTTGGTGAGAACGATCCGGACATGATGTGGCTCACCACCATGAACCCCGAGACGCGTCGTCTGATCAAGGTGGAACCCGAGGACGTCACCAAGATGGAGACCATGTTCAACCTATTGCTGGGCAACGACGAGGCAGGCCGCAAGCGCCATATCTCCGAGCACGGCAAGGAATATCTGGACCAGCTAGACCTGCAATAGCAACAAATCGATAACGACGGCCATAAGAAGTTCAAGAGGAAATCGTGGCAAAGAAGAAGACGAAAACCCAGCCAAAGAAAAAGCAGGTCAACGCCGAGAACGTCATCGGCCTGCACTCCGAGGTCACTGACCAGCCGATCACGCAGACGCTCGAGGTCAACTACATGCCCTACGCCATGAGCGTCAACGTCTCGCGTGCATTCCCCGAGATCGACGGCTTTAAGCCCTCGCACCGTAAGCTGCTTTACACCATGTACAAAATGGGTCTGCTCAAGGGCGAGCGCCAAAAGAGCGCCAACATCGTGGGTCAGACCATGAAGCTCAATCCGCACGGCGACGCCGCGATCTACGAGACGATGGTGCGTCTGGCCACCGGCAACGAGGCACTGCTCGCCCCCTTCGTGGAGTCGAAGGGCAACTTTGGCAAGTACTATTCGGGCGACCTGAGCTACGCCGCCTCGCGTTATACCGAGGCCAAGCTCTCCCCCATCAGCGCCGAGATCTTCAAGGACATCGACAAGGATCCGGTCGACTTCGTTGACAGCTACGACGGCGCCATGAAGGAGCCGCGCCTGCTGCCCACCACGTTCCCCAACATCCTCGTCTCGGCCAACAAGGGCATCGGCGTCGCCATGGCGTCCGACATCTGCGGTTTCAACCTCAACGAGGTCTGCACCGCCACCATGCATTACCTGCAGGATCCCGACTGCGACCTGCTCGAGTACATGCCCATGCCCGACTTCTCGACCGGCGGCGAGATTATCTACCGCCGCGAGGAGATGGAGAAGATCGTCGAGACCGGCCTTGGCAGCTTCCAAATCCGCTCCCGCTGGCGCTGGATTCCCGAAGAGCGCATTATCGAGGTCTACGAGATCCCCTACACCACCAAGACCGATGTCATCATCGAGCGCATCGTCAAGCTCTCCAAGGAGGGCAAGGTCAAGGAGATTGCCGACATCCGCGACGAGACCGATCTTTCGGGCCTGCGCATCGCCATCGACCTTAAGCGCGGCGTCGACCCCGACAAGCTCATGGCCAAGCTCTATCGCTCGACCACGCTGCAGGATTCGTTCTCGTGCAACTTCAACGTGCTGGTCGATGGTTACCCTCGCGTTATGGGCGTGCGCCAGATCCTGCACGAGTGGGTCAAGTGGCGTATTGAGTCCACGCGTCGCCGCATTAACTTTGACCTGGGCAAAAAGTCCGAGCGCCTGCACCTGTTGCACGGCCTCGAGGCGATTTTGCTCGACATCGACAAGGCCATCGCCATCATCCGCGGCACCAAGCTCGAGGCCGAAGTCGTGCCCAACCTCATGAAGGGTTTCGATATCGACGAAACCCAGGCCGAGTTTGTTGCCGAACTTAAGCTCCGCAACATCAACGAGGAGTACATCCTCAACCGCACCAAGGACATTGCCAAGCTTGAGGGCGAGATTGCCGAGCTTGAGGAGATCCTCTCCAGCGAGGAGAACATCAAGAAGGTCATCAGCGACGAGCTGGCCGCGGTCAACAAGAAATATGTGATGCCGCGTCGCACGGGCAGGATCGAGCCCCACGAGGTCATCGAGGTAAGCTTGGAGCCCGAGGTCGAGGAGTACCCGGTCACCATCATGCTCTCGCGCGATGGCTACCTTAAGAAAATGACGGACCGCGTGCTCAAGAAGGCGACCACGCTCAAGTACAAAGACGGCGACAAACCCTTTATCGAGTTCCCGTCCTCCAACACCCACGAGCTGCTGGTCTTTACCAACAAGAGCCAGGTGTACAAGTGCAAGGTTGCGGCGTTTGAGGACACCAAGTCGGCCCAGCTGGGCTCGTACCTGCCGACCGATCTTGAGATGGAACCCGACGAGAGCGTCATCTGGGTCATCGACCCCGAGGACTATAAGGCCGACGTGCTGTTTGTCTTTGAGAACGGCCGCGTGGTGCGCGTCGCGCTTTCCGGATACGTCACCAAGACCAACCGCAAGCGCCTCAAGAACGCCATCTACGGCGGCAGCAAGCTGCTATATGCGCAGGTGCTCAAGGAAGATCGCGACATCGCACTGGTCTCGAGCGACTACCGCCTGATGAACTTCAACACGTCGCTGCTCAAGACCAAGACGACCACCAACACGCAGGGCGTCCAGGCCTTTACAGCCAAGAAGGGTCGCTCGGTCACCACCGTCGGCACGACCGAGGAGATCCTTGGCGCCGGCGTCTCGGCCGAAAAGTTCACCGCGCAGAGTCTCCCCTCCGCCGGTGCCCTTATGAAAGAAAACGACATGCCGAGTTTGTTTGACTAAAACAACGGCGACCGAACCGTCATGAGCTCGCAAAACGACGAGGCCCGGAACGCAGTAGCACTGCGTCCGGGCCTCGTCGTTTCTCATCGCGGGCATTTTTCCGCGTTTAAAGTTAGCAGCAACCGGCCCTCGCCTGCCCTTAGGCAAGCCTACGAGCAAGCTCGCGCACCTCTTCCAGCTTGGGTGACGAGGCCATGCTGTCGCGCTCGGTCATGCCGCTGATAGTGACGATGCCCTGGTCGTCCCACTTGCAGTAAGCGCAAGTGGCCTTGTACATAGCAATCGCCGCGTCATAGACCCCATCGCTATGGCTGTCGAGGAGCAGAGCCGTCTTGGCAAACGGAAATCCCGTAGCACCGAAGGCATACAGGCGATCGATGGCGATCTTCTCCTGCGCGGTGATGTCAAACCAGTAGATGGGCGAGGCGAAAACGACCATGTCGGCCTCTTTGAGCGACTCGATCACACCGGCCATCCCGTCCTTCTGCACGCATTCACCCTTATGGGCAAAGCAGTACTGGCACCCCAGGCAGCCGCCGATCTTCTTGCTGGCAACACGAATGACTTCCACCGTATGACCGCTCTCACGCGCAGTCTCTGCAAATGCGTCGACCATGGTGTCGGTATTGGCACCTTTGCGAGGGCTGCCGCTCAGTACAACGATATTCATAGCCTTCTCCCTCCTTCGTACCGCAGGCGCGCGGCACGCAGCTTGTTTTAACCAAAACAGATGGAGCTATTCAATCGCTTGCGAATCAAATATTTTGTTCAAGCGTTCCAGGCACAATCTCATTGGCCGATTGCTCCTCCGCCGGCTTGATTCAAATTTACGTGATCACATCCGAAAAAACCAATCCGCATTTGCGCGGCCAAGCAGCCCGCCTAGATTTCCATGCCCATTCGTCGCGCCTGCTCCAGTGCAGGGTGCCCGGCGATTTCGCCCACGCCGCTCACGCCGCCGGCGAAAACCGTTCCGGCGAGCGCGCGACGGGGGAAACAGTCAACCCAGCCTCGTACGGCTTTCTCCGTTCCCTCGAAGGTCGAGCGCCCGCCCTCCGCCGCCGCTGCCAATAGATACACCTCGGTAAATGCATAATCGGAGCCGAAGAGCGGGTTGGCGCGGTCCAGCATGGTCTTGAGCTGCCCGCAGACGCTGTAGTAGACGGGCGTTGCGACACCAGAACATCGGCGTCGTGCATCTTGGCGGCAATTTCCACGGCATCGTCTTGGATGACGCAGCGCCCCAGCTTTAGGCAGGCAAGGCAGCCCCTGCCGAAGCCCAGCTGCTTTTCGCGCAGGAGCACGGTCTCCACGCTGTGGCCCGCCTCCCGCGCGCCGTTGGCGAAGGCGTCCGCCAGCGTCTCGGAATTGCCATTCTTTCGCGGACTCGAAGAAACCACCAAAACCTTTTTGCCCATGACGGAGCACCCCTTGCACTCCCTATTTGCATTGACGAAAATGACGGTATTACCTAAACCTGACTTTAGGTCAAGCTTCAACTTGAAAATGAATGGAGGATGCGCGTGTACACAATCGGACAGGTGGCGGAGATGTTCGGTTTGCCCACCTCAACACTGCGGTATTACGACAAACAGGGGCTGTTCCCGGAATTGAAGCGGGCGTCCGGTATTCGCCAATTCGGCGATACGGAACTCGAGGCGCTTCGGGTCATCGAATGCCTGAAGAAGGCGGGGATGGAGATCAAGGACATCCGGCTGTTCATGGAATGGTGCGCGGAGGGCCCATCGACTTATCCCAAACGCAAGGCCATGTTCGAGGAGCGGAAGGCCCACATGGAGTCGGAGATCGCGAACATGAACCGCGCCTTGGACATGTTGAAGTTCAAATGCTGGTACTACGAGCAGGCGATTCAAGATGGCAACGAGGATAGAATGAAAGTGCTGATTCCCGACAATTTGCCGGAAGAAATCAAAGAGGCCTACGAAAACGCCCACGCCCGATAAAGCCGCCCGATGCCCAAGGGGATTCGTCAAGGAGTTCTTTTTCGGGTGGCAATGCAAAAAGAAGGCCTCCGAACCTGAAGGTTCGGAGGCCTTTATTCCCGCTATTCCCCCTCTTTCGCATGTGTTTGCCGTCACGCCATTCCAGTCAACTCCAATTAGGTCGTCGATTTTGACCGCCATTCCTCCGAATTCCGTCGCATGCCGACGCGTGGGCGTTGGGGACATAACGCGGGACAAATCCGCAAACTTTTCTCGGCACACAGGCGCGCAGTTTCATTTTTGTCCCCGGGACAAAATGGGTTGGTTTTGGAGGCCTGAAGCCACGTGAAATGGATGTCGAAACGATTGATAATCCTCCTTGATGCTTGGCTCGCGAAGTGAATCGTAACCAATGGCTTTACCGTCTTGCATTTCCGCAGATCATGATGGACACGCAAGAGCGATGACTGAAAGGATCGTCGCGGGCGGCTTTCTTTGCGAATTTGAACGCGGCCTTGGAATGTGACTTGTGAAGTCGCCCTTTCTACCGATTGCCCATTTGCCATCGGATCCACCGTCATTAATGATCACGCATTCTCCGCTGCGGTCATAAATCGGCCGATAACCGCCACATGGTATCGATGGAGCACGCTCAGCACCTTGCTGATAAATTCGGTGGCACAGGCAAGCGCAAGGGTAATCAAACGCGAGAGGTCGTTGATTTCGGTGAGACAATCGGAAAGTATGTCGATCGCGACACAGGCCAAAGACTTCCCGCCCGTTTCGGAAGCATCCACCACGGAAAGCGGGGGTACCACATCGTTCCCGCCAACAAAAGGCGGGAGCACCAATCCGAACCGGCTCACGGACAGGGAGAAAACGATCCTCACCGATCACCTGAGGACGGAGTGGGGCCTCGCTGGGCAAGGTCTGCCTCAGCCCCATCCTCGATTGCTTCGACGGCGCCATCATGAGCTGGACGGTCTCGACGTCCCCGAATGCGGAGATGGCAAACTCCATGCTCAGGCGCGGCATCACCGTGGAGGAGTTCGCAGACGAGATCGACCGCTACATTCGCTGGGATAAAAGATCATTTCTCCAGCGGCTGCATGATTTCTAATATGATTCCATCTGGATCCCGAAAGTAGAAGGCTCTGCTCCGGCCAAAGCCATCCTGCCGAAAATCAAATATCTGGGGAGCGGAGAAACACTCCACACCCTGCTCCACCAGTTTTTGATAGACCGCATCGGCATCCTCTGCATAGAAGCAAAGTTCTGATATGGAAGTTGTGAAAAGATCCGCGGGCTTGCGGTGAATTTCATCCTCCACAAACTGGATTAGTTCCACCGGCGGCATATGCAGCTGATCCGAGCCGTTCAGATAAGCAACCCGAGCCTTGCAGTTTTCTCGCCGGAACATTGCCTCCGTCTCTTTGCCCTCCATCAGGAGCTCCCCCTGATACTGAAGGCCCAGCACGTCCCGATAAAACGCCACGGAACGGCCCAAGTCGCTGACCGTCAATCCCACATGGTAGATCTGTCCAATCATAAGTTCCTCCTCGTTAGTTGTTTTCTGCTGGTTCAATGAAGGCATGGAACAGGAAGGCAAGCCCAATTGTTAAGATAATGTGGCAGATTCCGGCAAGCCCTCCGATTATGTGATCCATAAAACTACCCATCGGAACTGCTTCGGTAAGAATAACGAAAGCACCAGGTCAAATGCCCCTATGGGTACCAAGAAGCTCAACTGGTTATTAAATGGGTACCGAACGTCAATGTAATCTTTGCTGAATTTAAACTTAATATCAAGGCTAGCTACGCGAATAATTGCTCATAAAGGGACACCCCTGAAAAATTGATGCCCCGATATCCAGCGTTGTCTGAGCTCACAGCAACCATGAGCTCAGACAACTTGCTGCAGAAAACCGATACGATACAAAAAAGAGAAGTGCCCCGTGATACCACAGGGCACTTTTAACAACTAATGCTCTTTTAAACGGAATTATTCCCACTCGGTTTCGAAACTTGAATTTTTTTGAAGTTTCGAAACCGAGTGGGAATATGCGCAAAGACGCGTCGGAGGGGTAAGCCCCAGCCACGTCATGTCGGCAGCGATGAAGGGCGCGTCCGCGCGTTCTACAATGCGGGCACCAGAGATGAAAACACAGTCTACATCGGGTAGTCGTGGGCGTGCGGGAGTCCGCATCAGTAACTTGCCTCCTTGGTTGTCCCTTCTCTGCATGGTCGTCTACATAAAGGAGGAACCAGCCATGCAGATCAGCGTGTCGTCCACCCTGACCGTATATCAGGACGGCCAATTCTGGGTCGGGCTGGCGAAGCATGTCGGGGGCGGAAGGTACGGCGTCGCCCGCATCGTCTTCGGCGCGGAGCCGTCCGATGAGGAGATTTTGCAATTCGTTGTCGGCAAATGGGAGAAGCTCTCGTTCTTCGGTGGCAAGCCGGCTGAGGCAAGCAAGCCCGCGAAGAACCCCAAGCGGCGCGCCCGCGAGGCGGCGAAAGCACTTAAGTAGCCGGCGATGCGCACCAGAGGTTCAAATGCTGGTACTACGACCAGGCGATTCAGGATGGCAACGAGAATAGACTGAAGGCGCTGATCCCCGACGATTTGCCGGAAGAGATCAAAGATACCTACGTAACGCCCACGCTCAATAATGCCGTCCGATGCTCAAGGGACCTTGCTCTATGGCGACGCCGAAACAACATCAGGCGGTACTCGACGGTATCGAAACGCGAGTTCAGAAGCCAGTTCCCGTTATTCCCATAGGCAGAAGCGCATCTGCTCGCGATTGCCTATCGATGCTTTGCCTCGAGCACGGCAGACACCGCATCGAGGAACTCCCGCACATGGTCTGCGGGGTGCGACGAATGAAGCAGCCCGTAAGACACGAGACAGTCCCAATCGGTAGGGACGGTTTTGAGCATGGGGTGGACGTTGGCCCACAACGGCAGCGTCGCAAGCGCGAGGTCCTCGTTCGCGCCGCGATTGAACACCTCCGCCCGATATTGCGGGAAGTCTACGAGCGCGATTTGAGGATGATGCAAGAGTATCTCGTCGCGCACGCGGTCGATTTCGGCGTTCCAGCCCCGGCGTATAAGCATAAGACTGTGATTGTGGAGGTCGTCGAATGTGACGATGTCGCGTTTGGCGAGTTCGTTGTCGACGGGAACGGCGCACCAGAGCGGCTCGCGCGAAAGCTCGAGGCCCAGGCACCCGCGCTCTTTAAGAAAGGCATCGTCGAAAATCCCCGCCACGATATCCATGTCTTGCCCGAGGTTCGCCAAACCGCGCGCCGCCGAGGGTGTGTTTTCAAACGTGACCACCTGAAGGCTCATGCCAGGGCAACGTTCCTTCACCTTCGGCCACAGCTTCGTGAGCGGCGTGCTGGGCGTCATGAGCGACACTCCCACGCGGATGATGCGCTTCTCTCCACGCTCGGCGACGCGGGCGCGTGCGATTGATTCTTGAGAGTACTGCACGATATGGCGGGCGTCGGCGAGCAGCGACCTGCCTGCTCGCGTAAGCGAAAGCCCCTGATGCGATCGGTGGAACAGCGTAAGGCCTAGCCGCGACTCCAGCAGGTTCATCTGCTTGATGACGGCCGTGGGCGTGATGAAGGACTCTTGTGCCGCCTTGGAGAAGCTGCCCGCCTCCGCCACGCGGATGAAAGTGTCAAGCTGTGGGCTGTACATCGATCCTCCTGTCACGCATTATGTGCCGTATATACCCCATGGTTATATCCATCATTCCAACGTGAACTTCTCGCACGTCAGTAAACGCCGTAGCCTTGTATTCGAAAAGTCACCATTAAGGAGGAGACCATGGAATATCTGAAGCTCAACAACGACGTCGAGATGCCCATCGAAGGTTTGGGCACCTTCCTCATGACCCCGGCCGAGGCCGAGACGGCCGCAACCGCCGCGCTCGCGGCTGGCTACGAGCACATCGACACCGCCAACGCCTACATGAACGAGCGCGCCGTGGGCCGTGCCATCGCCAAGAGCGGCATCGCGCGCGACAAGATCTTCGTCTCCACCAAGCTCTGGCCGAGTGTCTACGACGCGGGCATGCCGGCGGTGGACGCCACGCTCCAGCGCCTGGGGCTCGACTACGTCGACATGCTCATCCTGCACCAGCCGGTAGGCGACTACCTGGCCGCGTGGCGCACGATGGAGGAGACGTACCGCGCGGGCAAGGTGCGCGCCCTCGGCCTCTCCAACTTCCCGCAAGACAAGATCGCCGAGGTCATCGAGGTTGCCGACATCAAGCCGCAGCTCGTGACCGTTGAGTGCCACCCCTACCACGCCCAGCGCGACCTGCGCGCCTACCTCGCGCCATACGGCACGGTGATCGAGGCGTGGTACCCGCTCGGCCACGGCGACAAAGGTCTTCTGGAGGAGCCCGTCTTCGTCACTCTCGCCGAGAAGTACGGCAAGACCCCGGCCCAGGTGATCCTGCGCTGGCACGTGCAGATGGGCACCTCCATCATCCCCGGCTCCAAGAACCCCGCCCACATCGCCGACAACGCGAACATCTTCGACTTCTCCCTCACCGAAGACGAGATGGCCGAGATTGCCAAGCTCGACGGGACCATGACCTACTACACCGCCACTGAGGAAGCACTCGCGGGCTACCTGGCCATACGCCCCGATTTCGACGCGCAGGAGTAGCGCTCAGACAATAACGGACCAACCAAGCCGCCGCCGAGGACCAGTCGACTGTCGAGGACGAGCCCGCCGCAGTGCCCGCTGCAGACGGCAACGTCCTCGTGGCCTACTACTCGGCACAGGGCCACACCGCTGTCGTAGCTCAGGCCATCGCCGACGAGCTCGGCGCCGATCTCTTTGAGGTGACGCCTAGAACCCGCGGGTTATAACCCTGTGCGCACCCCAGCGTTATAGAACCCTCACCAACGGAAACTTCCGCCGGCGCGGCGCCCCTCGTATGGTAGATACGTCAAGTTGCGAGAAAGGAAGGCACCATGGACTACATCACCTTGAACAACGGCGTCAGGATGCCGCAGCTCGGCTTCGGCGTGTATCAGATCCCGGACGCCGCGGAATGCCAGCGCGCCGTGGAGGACACGCTCTCGGTCGGCTACCGGCTGCTCGACACGGCCGCGAGCTACGGCAACGAAGAAGCGGTCGGGGCCGCCATTCGTGCGAGCGGCCTGCCGCGCGACGAGGTGTTCGTGACGACCAAGCTGTGGATGTCGGATGTGAGCTACGAGGGGGCCAAGCGCGGCTTCGACGCGTCGCTCAAGCGGCTGGGACTCGACTACGTCGACCTCTACCTCATCCATCAGCCGTTCGGCGACGTCTTCGGCGCGTGGCGCGCCATGGAGGAGCTCTACGAGCAGGGCGTTATCCGCGCCATAGGTACAGCTAACTTCTACCCCGATCACCTCGCAAACCTCATCTCGTTCAACCGCATCGCCCCCGCCGTGAACCAAGTCGAGTGCAACGTGTTCTTCCAGCAGCGCGAGGCGCAGGAGTACATGGCCGGAAAGGAGGTGGCCATGGAGGGCTGGGCACCCTTTGCGGAGGGCAGAAACGACCTCTTCCGCAACGAGGTCCTCGCTCGCATCGGCGAGGCGCACGGCAAGACGGTCGCCCAGGTCGTGTTGCGCTGGCTGCTGCAGCGCGGTGTGGCCTGCATCCCTAAGAGCACGCACCGCGATCGCATGGAGCAAAACTTCGACGTCTTCGACTTCGCGCTGGGCGACGACGAGATGGTCGCCATCGCCGCGCTCGACACCGGGCGCAGCGCGTTCTTCGACCACCACGACCCCGCCACCATCGAATGGATGTCCGGGCTCGTGCGCAACGTGTAGACGAGCGGTCAGACCGCACTGATAACTTACTAGGAGGAATTGCCATGAACTCATTCACGTACGACTACCCGGTCAGGAACTACTTCGGCGAGGGGGCCATGGACCAGGCACTCGACGCCGAGATGGGTGCCATGGGCAAGACAGTGATGCTCGCCTACGGCGGAGGTTCGGTCAAGCGAACCGGCGTCTACGGCCACGTGGTCGATAAGCTCACGAGCGCTGGCAAGCGCGTGGTGGACTTCGGCGGCGTCATGCCCAACCCGACCTACGAGAAGTGCCAGGAAGGCGCCGCGCTCGCACGCGAGGAGCAGGTCGACTTCATTCTCGCCGTCGGCGGCGGGTCGGTCTTCGACTGCTGCAAGGTGGTCTCCGCGCAGGCGATGCTTGATGAGGACATCGAGACGTTCGAGCACGTCGACGGCAAGATGCCGAGCTCGTTCATCCCCATGGGCTGCATCGTGACGCTCTCCGGCACGGGCGCCGAGCAGAACAACGGCGCCGTCATCACCAACGAGGAGACGCACGTGAAGGGTGCCTATCTTGGGGCGATGCCCATGTGGGCGGCGCTCGACCCGGCACTCACGCTCACCGTACCGCACGCGCAGTTCATGAGCGGCGCGTTCGACACGCTCTCGCACTGCATGGAGAGCTATTTCGGAAGCCCGCGCGGACGCAACGCCACCGACGACATCAACCTCGCCATCCAGCGTAACGTCATCCGCAACATGCGCCTCATCGCGGACGACAATCAGAACCTCGAGGCGCTCAGCGAGCTCGTATACGACTCCGCCATGGCCGAGAACGGCGTGCTCAAGATCGGCAAGTCAACGGACTTCCAGGCGCACATGATCCAGCACCAGTACGGCGCCTATACCCACACCAACCACGGAATGGGCCTCGCGGTCATCCATCCTGCGCTCTACCGCCACCTGGCCCCCGAGGCACCCGCGCAGTTCGCCCGCTGGGCGCGCGAGGTGTGGGGCGTCGACGCCAAGGGCAAAGACGACCTTACGGTGGCGCTCGAGGGCATCGACCGCCTGCAGACGTTCATCGGCGAGATGGGGCTTCCCACGAGCTTCGCCGAGATGGGTTCCGACGCATCTGACGAGACGCTGCACAAGGTTGCGGACACCTGCGTGCTCACCGGCGGCTGCGCCAAGAAACTGGAGCGCAGCGAAGTGTTCCAGATTCTGACCGAGTGCCTCTAGATCGGCGCTCGGTCCCGATCCGCCCGCGCTGAATCGTGCATTTCGGGGCTTTCGACCTCTTTCTCCATGTCATCGCGCCACCGCTTAAGCTCAGCCGTGGCCGCTCTCTTCCCCTTGGTAAGAGCCACCTTGGACGTTGTCTTCCTCTTGGGTTTGCCGAACAAATCCAGCTCGCCCATGTCGTGATAGCGGAGAGTTCCCTTCCATCCGACTTGCTTACCGTCCCTCTTGTAGGGGCTGACGCTCACTTCTGAATGAAAGATGTCTCTCGCCATCTCCAAAACCACTTTTGCACCAAACTTCGCAAAAAAGAAGCTCCTCACGGGAACGTAAGGAGCTTCTACCTGCTGGTTTGTGTTTCGCTAACCCTGTCAGCCTACTCCCACTCGATAACGGGTGCCGCAGGTAAATGAGGCGCTCGTTTTGCCTCAGTCCGTTCTATCAGGCATTCTCCCATCGCCGTTTGATACTCATTTGGTCCTCACGCCGGCTAATCTGACCACAATTAGGGCAGGGCATACCCCTTCTTAAATCGCTCGTCAAAGGGACAGAAATCGCTATAGACATAGCCGTCAATAAGCGATGAACCGTTCGGTTGGCGTATCTCATGCTGCCGGAACTTCTCGACATAGCCATCGGACTTATCGTGCTCGAAATAGTCGAACTGATCAAGCCATTCGTCGTATTCATCGGCCCGCTTCACGCGCGTTTCATACCTCTTCGCCCATTCAAAAAGAAAAGAGTCGGGAACAGGCGCTCTCGCTAGAAGCGCCGGCCCCTCTTCCAGCTGAACCGGAATCAATCCATATGAAGCCGAGAGCTGAAATAGCGCATGAGCAGCTTGAACAGGACTACCGAAATCGGTAAATACAAGCGCTCCCCTCTTCACCTCAAGAGCGCTGGACAGTTTTTGAAGCGCCGCATATTTCGGCACCCTAGCCCCCTGCTCATACGAACGTAGCGTTGCGAGGGAGAGATCGGCCTCTCGGGCCAAATCCAGCTGGGTCTTTGCAGGGGTACACCGCGCCCTTAGCTCTGGCAGCTTCTTGGACTGCATCCTATTTTGCCAGGGCGTAATCGGCACCCAGGACTCTCGCGGATCATATTCATATCGAAGGGGAAACTGGGACGGATCAAAGTCTGCTGCGTAGTTGTCCTTCCATCTTTCATAGTCGTCTCGGTCGGAGTCGCTCTCGATCTGAGCATACTGAGCGGCCCACTTTTTTAGAAACGCCTTCATGAAGGGCGAGGTCGGCTTGAGCGCAGAATAGTGCTCGTTTGCAACAGGCTCGAATCCGTATGTCGCGGCGAATTGGAAAAAAGCCTGAGCAATCAGATCCGTATCACTGAAGTCGTAATAGTGCAGCGACTCGGCCCGTATTCCGAAAGCGTTCGCAAGTCTATCCAAATGCTCCTCCTTCGGGGCGGACTTCATCAGCTCGTAATTTCTTAAGGCCGATTCCGGGATTCCCGCTGCCTGCGCGGCCACCTTTCGAGTCCATTTTCGCGTCGAACGAAGACGAAGCAGCTTCTGAGACAGCTGCTGCCTTCCCCAGCGTTTACTCGTCTGTTCCCATTCCCTATCGACCACATATGACGACAAAGCTTCCGAAATTGCACCGACGCAGTCGACGGCAGTCATCCAAATACACCTCCAACAAATAGTTGCCTCAAGTGTACACGTGAAACCTTATGTGTGCAGAAAATGTATTAGATGCGACTTTCGCAGCAAGATTGAAGCCAATTTCTAATTTTTGTAGTACTTGATGCTTTTTTTGGACATAATCAAGACAAGGGGGCAACCGGTGCCCCACCCTGGAAAGGAGACTACATATGACACGTCAGCTTATCGGCGCGGAGGAGGTTGCCGAGATCACGGGCATGAGCAAGTCCTATTCGTTCAAGCTGATCAAGACTTTGAATGCAGAGCTTGCAGCTCAGGGGATCATGACCATCCCCGGGAAGGTCCAGCGCTCGTATTTCGAGGCACGCCTTCTCTCCACCCCTTCTAAGCAGAAGGTGGCGATGGCCCATGTCGGTTAGCCGCGACAAGAAGCGCGGGACCTGGACAGTCGAGGCTTGGTATCGCAACTCTATGGGCGAGCGTCATAAGAAGACGAAGCGCGGGTTCGCCTCCAAGAAGGAGGCTGTGGCTTGGGAGCGCGACTTCCTCGCCTCCTGCGACGAGCGTGTCGAGGTCACCGTCGAGGCCTTCGTCAAAACCATGTACGCACGTGACATCTACCCTCGACTGCGAGTCGGCACCAGGCTCACCAAGGATGCCATTATCGACAAGTACATCCTGCCCATTTTTGGCCCCATGCGCCTTTGTGACGTCAAGGCTGCGGACGTGGTGCGTTGGGAGAATTGGCTCCTTGAGCAGAACCTGTCGCAGAGCTATCTCCACACCATCTGCAACCAGTTCTCAGCCATCTTCAACCACGCCGTCCGATTCTACCGCCTGCCCCAGAATCCCATGTTGGCGGCGGGAAAGGTCGGCTCCAAGCGCCCCGAGAAGGAGATGCTCTACTGGACCCCTGCCGAGTTCAAGCGCTTCTCCCAGGCCATCGAGGACAAGCCGCTCATCTACCTTGCATTCCTCACGCTCTACCTCTCGGGCTGTCGCGAGGGCGAGCTCCTCGCCCTCCGTCCGGAAGACATCGACTTCAATCTCAACGTTATCCGTATCCGTCATTCCTACGCCCGCATCAAGGGCGAGGACGTTATCGGTCCACCCAAGACGCGCGCCTCGAAGCGCGACATCGTCATGCCGAGCCTCCTTCGTGAGGAGCTGCGTGATTATCTGTCGACACATCCCGAGATCGCCCCTACCGACCGGCTCTTCCCCGTCACGAAGCACGCGTTGTCGCATGAGATGAAGAGGGGTTGCGAGCTCTCGGGCGTGAAGCGCATCCGCATCCACGACATCCGCCACTCGCATGTCAGTGCGCTCATCAACAGCGGCTACTCGCCCACGGCGATCGCCGACCGCATGGGTCACGAGACCGCCGAGGTAACGGAGATGTACTCGCATCTTTTCCCCTCGACCCAGCACGACCTCGTGGAGGCGCTGGACGAGGTGATGTCGGATGTCTAGGCCGATTGTGGACGCCAAGGGACGCCGTCGCTGCAAGACCATCGCCTTCCGCATGTCGCCCGCAGAGGCGGACCAGCTCGACCTCCGCGTCGCTTTGAGCGGTCTGTCGAAGCAGGAATTCATCGCGAGAAGCCTGCTGGAAGGCACTTTTTCTGTGGTCGCAACCACCCGTATGCGCAAGGCGGTTAAGGAGCGCATGGGACCTGTCGTAGCGGAACTCCGGCGTATCCGGCGCGCAGGAGATATGGACGACGAGCTCGTCGAGTCGCTTGAGACGCTCGCCGCCTTTGCCGGATCGTTCGCGCCCGAGCGCTCCCCTGTGGAGCTTGAAGACGCCCTAATCGCAAACCTGGGTCTGGACGACGGCCTCCCCTACCAAAGCTCGGCCGTCGCCCAAAAACATGAGCCCACACGTAAGGAGGACTCTGTCGATGAATCTTAGCATGATGAATTCCGCCCGACGCCGCGCCGTCTTGCGCGACTACCGCCTCGACCACCCCTTGTCGGAGGAAGAGCTGGTCGAGCGCCTTATCGACACGGAGCTTCGCCTCCGCCGGCTCGAAGCACTTGCCTCCGCCAAGAACCACCCCATCAATGGCCCTCGCCGTCACCATTCTTGTGAGGCGATCTGATGGGCACGCAGAAGCACGACGACGTCCCCGAGCCGCAGTCCCCGGAGCGCCGCTCCCCGCCGACGGTCAACGAGATCGTCGAGGAGCTCAAGTCTCTTCCCCTGAACGTCGGCTACAACCGTCTCGCGAACGAGCTCTTCAAGACTAGGCCCCTGCCCTGGGATGCAGATTCGCGGGAACGCCGGTGGCGCGATAGCGACGACGCACGGCTCTTCGCCCTCCTCCAGCAGATCATCTCTCTCCAGAAGGAGAAGTTCATGCTGCTCGCGCTGACCATCGTCGGCGAGGACAACGCCTATGACCCGCTCGTTGCCATGCTCGATGCCCTCACCTGGGACGGCATCCCGCGCGTAGGGACGCTCCTCAATGTCTACCTTGGCGCGGAGAGGAACGCATACGTCTCGGAGGTCGAGCGCATCTTGTTCTGCGAGGGCATCGCCCGCGTCTACAGCCCGGGCTGCAAGGCCGATTACATGCCCATCCTGTGCGGTGCCGGAGGCATCGGCAAGTCCTCCTTCGCGAGGGGCCTCGCCATGCGCGACGAGTATTTCAGCGACTCCGTGATCAACCTCGGCGACGTCAAGCTCACGGGCGAGCAGAACCGGGGCAAGTGGATCATTGAGATTCCCGAGCTCAACGGCATGTCCGAGCGCTCTATCGAGAGCGTGAAGGCTGGGGTCACCCGTCAGGTCGATGAATTCCGAGGGGCCTATTGCCGCAGGACGGAGGCGTTTCCCCGGCGCGTAGTCTTCGTCGGTACCACGAACGAGGCCGACTTCATCCGCGAGCGGACGAGTGGCGCAAGGCGCTTCCTCCCGGTGCTCTGCGGCATCGAGCGCACGGAGAGTTCCGTCTTCGACGAGAGCTTTCCCGCCGCCGTCCACCAGGCATGGGCAGAGGCCCGCACGTGGATGAAGACGGGTGATCCCCGCTTCTCGACCGTCCTAACGCCTGAGATGGAGACAGAGGCGGCCGCACAGCGCGGACGCTTTGTCGAGGAGGACCCCTGCGTGCAGAAGGTCCTCGCGTATCTCCCCGGCAACACCGACCGTCCCATGTGCACGTTCGAGATCCTCGACAAGGCCCTCCGTCTCGAAAAGACCAAGGCCAACTGCAAGATGGTCAGCCGCATCCTGTCATCGCAGTGCCCTGGATGGGTCCCGGGCAACAAGCGCCTCTGTCCCCCGTACGGCAAGCAGCGCTGCTGGGTGTACCGGGAGACGGATTAGGGCCGATGGAGGTGCCGCAGCATTCCGTTGCGGCACCTCCCTCGCCCCCCCTCACCTGCAAAGTCTCTCGATGGTGCCAAAGGTGCCATTGGCCCAGAAACTCTTTCCTGTTCTTTGGCACCTTCGGCACCGCAACGTTTCGCCGCAGCTAGAAGCGTTACCAACGAAGAAGCTCAAATGAATCGCCGGTACCCATACGGCACCGGCAGAGAGGAAAACCATAATGGAACTTGTCAAGAAAATCAAATCGCATCTCGACGACCTCCTCGGAACCGTCCCCAAGCACAAGGACGACGCTGTCGGCTCCGTGCTCACCCATCTGCTGGAGTCCGACCCCGACCTGGGCTTCGCGCGCGCGGCGCGCCCTGTCGAACACCCGGGCTTCACGCGCATCGTCCGTGCCGGAATCGCTTACTACGCGAAGCCGGATTTCAAGATTCTGAACCCGTTCAAGGAAGGCGGGAACGGCGTCTACTTCGTCAAGGGCTGCAACGACGACCCGACCGGCATCTTCTTCACCGATGCCTACCGCGTCAACGATGCGGAATACGGCGACGCCATCGAGGCCTACCTCTTCGCCTACGGCATCCCCCGCGATGACCTCGCCATGGCGCCCGTCACCTTCTGGCCCAGGACCTACGAGCGCACGCCCGAGAACATCGCCGCCCTCCGCGCCGTCGGTGCGCCCCTCCCGAACGAGGGACTCTAAAATGGCCATCGGAAAAGACGGGTCGAAGGTCATGAGCCTCCGGCTCCCTGACAAGGCATATCGCCGCCTCCACGCCTACGGGGTTTCCAAGGATCTTAGCGACAGCGCAGCCGCCCGCGAGCTCATCGCCGCCGGGCTCGCCTCCGACGGCCTGGCGCTCTACTCGACCGAGCTCGGCACTTATCTCCGCGGCGTCATGCAGCCGCTACTCGAGCAGCTCGACCACATGCTCGACGAACGCAACGCCGAGCAGGAGGACCGCATCGCGCGCGTCGTGCACCGTGCTACACGCGCCTCTATCGTCGCGGCAATCGCGGCAGTCGAGGTCGAAAAGGGCACGTTCGAGGGCCTGGATGGCGTGAGCGCCTCGGACATCTACGCCGCTTACGACAAGCAAGCCGACCTCATGCAGCGTGGCATGACGCTCTCGGAGGCGAGGGGGCGCCTTTCCGATGGCAAGTCGTAGCAGCCTCGTCGTGAACGCCCGCGTGCACCTCCCCGGGTCGCGCGGGCGTTCCGCCGTCATCACCAACAACATCGAATACGTCGCCACGCGCGAGGGAGCCGACAAGTCAGCCACCGTCGACGACCTCAGGCGCTCCGAGCTCGCTGAGAAGATGGGGCTCGTCGGCTACTACGCCGAGAGGCCCGGATCGACCGCGCTCTTCGACCAGAACGGGGCCGTCCCGCTCCGCACGGCCCGCAGGGAGCTCGAAAAGGCTGACGGAGCGATTGCTACCGTTGTGCTCAGCGTCCGCAGGGACGAGGCATGTGAGCTCGACCTCGCGTGCAAGGAGGACTGGCAGCGCTTCTGCCGCCGAAACCTCGCGCCGGCGCTTGCCGAGGCAATGGGCATCCCCGAGTCCAGCGTCCGTTGGGTAGCCGCCGAGCACGAAAACCACCCGAATTCCAAGCACGCGCACGTTATTGCGTGGTCGTCCGATGGCTCGTTCGATTCACTCATGGCCCGCAACAGGCTCGACCGGGCTAGAAACGCGCTCACCGACGCGGCCTTGGCCCCGGCGCTCACGGCCGAGTATGAGGCCCGCGACCTCGCGAGGTCGCGGGCGGTCGACGCCGTCCGCCAAATCCCCGCCGACGAGATTGGCGTCACGCTGCCTGCGGACGGCCGAATCTCCTACGCGCACCTCCGCCGCTGGCACCCAGATGTCGCCAAGGCCGTCGATGTCGCAATCGCGGAAGCAGGGTCGAGGCATCCTGAAATCAAAGGGGCGAGCGCCGCTTACAGCAAGTCCGTGGAGCGTTGCGCCGGCCTCAAAGGCCTCGAAAGCGTTGCGCGGGACCGCTACGTGAACGACGCCATGCGCGAGCTACGCGCGCGCCAGGGCAACGCCCTGCTGAGGATCATCGCACCCGACCGGACAACGGACCCCGAAAGGGAACTGATGAGGTCCGCAAGGCCGGACGGCGGGCCTGCAACGGAGCGCAAGCGCATGAAACCGCTCGTCGGCGAGGTCCGCGCCTGCGTCACCGGTGAAGATCTGGAGGGGGCGCGAGAAGCCGTCCGCGAGCTCAGGCCTATCCCGGAGAGGTGTCTCCGGTCATGTCCGTCCTACGCGCTTTCTATGGCAAAAGCCCCGGTTGCCGTGAGCAGAGCCCTTACCAAAGCGCTCGCGTTCGCAACGGAGAACCCCAGAAGCAAGAAGGACCCGTCAGATGAGGTCGGCCAGAAAGCCGAGCGCGCGCTCGCAAGGGCGCTCGCAGCCGCTGCATCGGCCGCGATCAGGGGCGATACGGCGGGCATCGTACTCGACCCCGCGAAAACCATAGTGAAGGGAATGATTCTATGAGCAAGCAGAAGAGCTTCAACGTCGACGAGGGCGCGCATTTCAAGCGCTGTGTCGCCGCCGGCACGGCCGCTGGGACCGCGATCGCGTTCGTCCTACTGCCGGCAGCATGGCACTGGCTGAAAGCATGGGTCACCGGCATCGCCGCGACGCTCACAAGCTTCGGGACGGCCGCAGCACCCGAACTCCCCGATACCATGTTCCAAAACCCACTCGAAGTCCTGCCGGAGCTGATCCAGGACGACGCCTTCCTCGTGGGATGCGCGGCGACCCTCGCCATCTCCACGATAGCAGGCGTCTGGAGCCACTTCGACTGGTCGCGCTGGCTCCACGACGGGACCTGGGTCGGTGGGCGCCGCGCGCCGGGCGCGCCCATCCACGGCGACGCGAGGCTCATCTCGGCACACGGCGAGCTTAAGCGCAAGAGCAAATCGTGGCAGGAGGGCGAAAGACCCTCGGGTGGCACACTGGTCGTGGGCGAGATCGGGAAGAGCGTCAGGCTCATCGACTCGGTCCACGCTTGCATCCTTGCCGAGAGTGGCGAGGGCAAAAGCCGTCGAGTCGCCATTTTGTCAGCCTTGGCTAACTTCGAGCAAGGCCGTTCCATCATCATCAACGACATCAAGGGCGAGCTCAGAGCCTTCCTTGAGCCTGCGTTCGAGAAGGCGGGCACTCACCGCATCGTCGACGTGATGTTCGACGCGCCCGCATCCTCGGTTCGGTTCGATCCGCTCGAGAGGGCAAAGGAGGCCTTTAGGGCGGAGGGGGCCGGCGGCTGCGCGCGAGAACTGCGCGAGCTCTCGCGCTGCATCGTGCCCGCGCCGTCGAAAGGCCAGCCGTTCTTCTACGACGGCGCTCGGAACCTCTTCGTCGGTATCTCCCTCGCCCTCATCGAGGACGCGTCCATCCCGGAAGACGAGAAGACCGTCATGTCCGTCGCGGCCGCAATCTCGCCGTCGGGCGATCAAGGCCCGCTTGACCGCATCGCCGCCCTGGCGGCGTTTTTGCCCGCCGGAGACCCCGCCCTCCCCTTCCTCGGCGGACTCAACGGTGAGCACGGAGGCGGGCCCGGCATCGTCTCGACTCTGAGCAACTGCCTCACCGAGTACGTCGACGGCAACGTTGCCCGGATGCTTCACGACGACGAGTGCGGCCTCGGGGACATCGGCGAGGAACCCACGGCGGTCTTCATCTCATCGTCCTCGGCAACGGGCAACTACAAGAAACTCGTCCAGACGTTCGTTTCCCAAGCGCTCTCGGCGCTGCGCTCCTGCGCTGCGGGCCATGCCGGGCGCTGCCCCGTCGAAACCATCCTCCTCCTCGATGAGGCGGCGTCCCTCGGCCGCAACGAGAGGATCGTCCAGGACCTGGGAGAGATGCGCTCAGAAGGCGTCCATGTTCTCTGGTTCTGTCAGTCGCTCCTCGCACTTCAGTCCGTCTCCGGCTACAGCCGAGAAGAAGCCGAGACGATACTCGACCTCCTCAAGGACAAGGTCGTTCTCTCCTGCTCCAACCTCGACACCGCGCGCAAGCTCTCAGAGTCGATGGGCTCCTACACGGCGGTCGCTCAGTCCACGAACCGAACGAGGGGAACGAACACCGGCTCGACGGGCACGAGCGAGGGGCTCGTCCGCAGGCCGCTCATCACGCCCGACGAGCTCCAGCGTTGGACTGGCCGCGAGACGGGAGCCCTCGTGATCCACGACGGCGTACCTATGGCCTTCCCCAGCAGGGACGTCACCGAGACCTTCGTCGGGCCCATGCTCGGGATGACGTCCCCCGAGGCCGAACGGACACTTATGGAGCAATCTACCGCTCGCCGCGAGATCAGGAACGAGACGGTACCGAAGGTTTGGCAGGGCCCGACCGACCCCGGCGGCGCGGCGACAGCACCGACTAAGCCGAAAACGGTGGCAGGATACGTTCCCGAGGGCTTCTAGCCGCGTAATCGCCCATATCCAGCGGAAACGCCTCGATCAACTACGCGCTCGCACCCGCATACCACACGCGCGTACGGGTGTTTTTCGTTTTAGGTACAGGCATCTACCTGCGCCTTCGAACTCGGCTCGCCGAGTTGCGCCGCTTGCCTCCGGCGAAACGTAGTGGAGCCTTATCCTGCACCGCCGCTTCGTGGCGGAAAACCGAATCCAAAATGACGCGTAGCATTCGAACCACAGCGCCGAAAAAATGACGTCAGAAGCCGGCAGCCGAACTATCCATCGAACAGGTCTGAATCGAAAAACTCTCTCAGGGAAACGCCGAGCCCGCCTGCGATGCGCTCGATATTCTCGATTGAGACGTTGCGCTTGCCGGTCTCGACTTCGGCGAAGTAGGTGCGCGACATCTCGATGGAGTACGCGAAGGCCTCCTGGCTCAGGCCGAGCCCGGCCCTTAGCTCCTTGATGCGGAGCCCCACGCGCATCTTGGGGTCCAGCTGAGTCATCGACACCTCCCATCCTTCGGTGTCAATGATTCAAGCCAACCCTATATAAGTCACACCTATATAAGTGACAATTTGAAATACAATGCAAATATTGAAGTATCGCAATCAGGAAGGAGCCATGGTGGTTACGGAGATTCCGAAGGTGACGGACGATATGGTCTCCGGGGATGCAGTGGAAAAGGAAGAGGGGAAACCTTTCGTGCTCTTCGGGCGCGAGTTTTCCCGTAAGTAGGTCTGCGCGGCTGGTGCGGGAATCCTCTGTGCGGCGCTTCTCATCGGCGGCGGGGCTTACGCCATCTCACATGCCAGTTGGACGGGAGATTCCAATGCTCCTGCGGTGTCCCAGTCAAAGGACGATGAGAAGCAGGACATGGTACTTACCCTTGAGGTAAAGGCTGACGGCTGGGATGCGGACACTTCCACGCCCATTATCGCCCATATAGAGGATGCGGACGGGAAGGTGGACTTCTACACCGCCATCGCCGCGAACAAGCAGGTGACCGTGAAGGTCGGTGAGTCCGGTACCTATACCG
>UQZL01000004.1 GCA_900545605.1 uncultured Collinsella sp. | reverse complement strand
GGCATGAGCTCGTTCACCCGCTCGACGATGCGGCGCTGCTCGGCGAGAGGCGGAATCGGAAGAAATAGCTCTTTTAGCACTGCTGCTTTGATTCCTTTTGCGGTCGTCCCCGTGGCATGATCCTTAACTTGAATTTGGAACAGTGGAGATAGAATTATTTGGCAGAACAGGGCATTGTCTGGACCAACTGTGCCGTAATTCTGAAGGGTAATGACACGCTGTCCACAGCTGCAACGTTTCATTTCGCATATCGCGCAATACCCCATCGGGGCTTCGGTTGTAAACAGCAAATCGCCACGGTGGGTCTCTCCGCGAGACAAGCGTGTTGCATATTCGTCTTCTGAAATATACTCCTCGCGTGTGTAATCAATATAGCCTTGGCGAATGTTGCTCGCAGTCATTAGTCGAACACCTGAAGGTGATTTGTGAGGTGTTTTACCCCTGTAATCAATGAAGTTATATACGGTTTCCAGCCTTGCCCAAGCCCACCCCTCGGGCAGCTCCTCAAACGGCACTTCGTTCGCGATGCACTTATCGCTAGTCACGCGACCCTTGGCATCCACCTTCTTCTCATAGGGGGAGCCATCGGAACCGGATTGGCTTTCAACTGTATTCGCGACAAGCGTTGTAAAATCTAGTGAGACGAGCATCCCGGTTGCTCCAGCGCTTCGATGCTCTGGTCTTTAGCGTCTTTCGTTCAGTGGGGGACTGACCGCAAGCGGCGTAAACAAGAAAGGGGACAAGCGTAAATGAAAGCAACCGAGGCGAATCTGCTCGACCTTATGGGCGTGGCGAAGATGCAGTTTGTCATTCCCGTGTACCAGCGAGTTTACTCGTGGAGTGTAAAAGAGTGCGAGGTGCTTTGGGATGACGTCATGCGAGCGGGTCGTGATGGCGTATCGCACTTCGTGGGGTCAATGCTTTATATCCCCGAGTCCGAGAGCTCTGCCACGAGCATTTCGCGCGTGCTTCTGATTGACGGACAGCAGCGCATGACGACGTTTTCGTTGATGATTGCAGCTTTGGCTGACTATTTGGAGAGCAACCCCGACAAGGCTGGCTTCCTTGGCGACCTCAAAATCTCGGCGCTGAGGAAAAATTACCTCTTTAACGATGACGACTACAACGGTCTGGCACGCTACAAGCTGGTGCTCTCGCAGGACGATAAAGAGACGCTGTTCTCCATCGTGTCTGGGGCTCCCGTGCCAGATGAAAAATCGGATCGGATTGTCGAGAACCATGCGTTCTTCCGCGAGAAGATGCGTGGTAAATCATTTGACCCGGCAAGGCTTTGGGCGGGGCTAAACCGCGTGCAGGTCATCGACACTAAGCTCACCGCTGGCGTTGATAATGCCCAGCTCATATTTGAGTCCATGAACTCCAAGGGCAAGCCGCTCACGCCCATTGACCTCATCCGTAACTACGTTCTAATGTCGCTTCCCAACGACGAACAGACCAAGCTTTATGAGGGTTATTGGCATCCACTCGAGTGCTTGTTCGGAAAAGGCGGCGAGGACGAGTTCAATGCATTTATCTGGTACTGGCTGTGGCTTAAAGTTCCCAATAGGATGCCGAAGGAGAACGAGGCCTACTACGAGTTTAAGCGCTATTTCGCCGACGACTACGATGGTGACACCGAGGGCCTGCTTAAGGAGCTGCGCGGGTATGCACATAGATACGCCAGTCTGTTCCTTGGTAAGGAGAAGGACGACGGACTGCGCCGAGTGTTCGGCAGAATCGTAAGCCTCGACGTGAAGCAGATAAGGCCCCTCTTAATGTTGCTTTATTCGGTTTACGAGGGGAATGGACTAGACCGCAATGCGTTTTTACGTATCTGCGAGACTATCGAGTCGTTTCTGTTCAGGCGAGCGGTTTGCGGCAGACTTACCACGGGCCTAAATAATTTCTTTGCCGGCATGTATCGCAATCTCGAGCAGCAGGACGATATCGAGGAGTACGTTACGGCGATGCTCCTTATCCACAGCAGCGGTATGACCGCATACTTTCCGACAGACGAGCATTTTGTCGAGGAGTTTAAGGCGCGTGACTGCTACAACCGCTTCTCTAAAAAGCGCTATTACCTGGAACGCATGGAGAACTGGCACCACCCGAAGGAGTCCATCTCAGCCGACGATTACCAGATCGAGCACATCATGCCCCAGACGATTGATGATGAGCACGGCTGGAAGGAATCGCTTGGTGAGAACTGGGAAGACGTCCACGACAGGCTGTGCAACAACTTGGGAAATCTTACGCTGACGGGCTACAACCAGGAGTACTCAAACCGGTCGTTCTCGGACAAGCTCAATCTGCCTGACGTCGGATTTAAGTGCAGCCCGCTCTACCTAAACAAATCGATTGTCTCGCATGAAAAATGGGGTGAGGAAGAGATTGGGCAGCGCGCGGACGAGCTGGCGAAAGAAGCGTGCGAGATATGGAAGTATCCCGACCTTCCGGCAGACGTCGTCGACAAGTACCGTCCTTCTCGTGGGGAGCCTGACGAGGCTCCTGTCTGGACTCTGCATGAGAACCACCCCACCTTTGCCGAAGGTGGGCTCAACCAGAAGCTTTTCGATGAGGTGCGCGAGTCCGTTCTGAGTGGTAACCCTTCGTGGGAGTCCTACATAGCCAAGTACTATGTAGGCTTCAGGTCGGGCAAGCGAAAACTGCATGCCGTGTTAGAAGGTAGGACCAGCAACGGTGGCTGGATTGCCGTCGGCCTGGCAAAGAGCGTGGATGACCTAATTGATCCAGAGGACATGTGCCAGGACAAACGTACGCAGGGTGGATTTGGCCCAGGCCTACCGACCTATGTTGCTCTTCGTAATGCCGATGACATTCCCGCGGTGCTCGATCTTATAAAGCAGTGCTAGGTTAAAGGCCGGGAATCTAATTCCCGGCCCTTGCCAGCTCAAAATCGTCGATGGCTCGTCCGCCCGTCTACACCCTTACGATCCTGCGGGCCGCACTCAACAGCTCGTACTCCCTCTGGCTCCACTGGTACAGCTCGGTCGCGCGTACGGCGTCGCGGCACAGGTCTAGAAACACCTCGGCGCCCTCGCAGAAGCACTCGCGGGCAAAGGCGCCGGATCCGTCCGCAACGCACGCGCCGTCGGCAAAGAGCTTCCAGCTGGACGGCTCGCGCGAGCCGTCTCCGAGCAGCTTGATCTGCAGAACATGTGGGCCGCCAGCGGCACATGGCCCTTCTTCCAACGCCTGCACCGTAAAGCGCATCTGGAGGGACAGAGTATAAAATCCGGAAAAGAGTCGAAATAGGCACCTTAAAACTTCGGAAAAGTGTAGCTGGATGACAAAACAGCACTTAGAAGTCGGTGCTGGATGCGGGATCCTGTGGTCGCCTTCAGCCCTCGCTACTCGTCGTCCTCGTCGTTGGGGTCGCCCTTGAGGGTGTTGATGTCCAGGTACTGGTTGTCGTCCTCTTTTTGCTGGGTCTCCGACTCCGCTTGGGTGGGGCCGCGGAACAGCTGGAACCCCTCAAACGCAATGACACCGAGCAGGGCAATGATAATGGCGATAAAGGCAACCTTGACTGCCTGCGGAAATTCCGAGAAACGCAGCGCCTTTTCCTCGGCGTAATAATCGGCGAAGCGCTCTTCGCCCGTGCTTTTGGTATACGCCGGCGCGGACGCGGCCTCCGGGTCATATTCCGGTGCAGGCGTGGCGGCGTACGGATCGTTGAGATAATCGCTCGATGCGGTGCCATAATCCTCGGTCTCGATGCGACCGGTGCCAGCATAGCCATCGGAATAACCGGAATATGCCGCACCGCCCTCATAGTCCGCGGCGCTCGTGTTGGCGGCAAAAAGCGGGTTAACTGGAACATCGAGCGCCGGCATGCCGGTAGAGGTCTCATCCAGATCGGTTGCAGCCCAGGAATCGTAGGCAACCTGATGGGCAACGGGCTCATCGAGCCTTGCGACCGGAGGCTTGCGTGCCGCAGGAACAGGCAACTGCTGGGCGCTGTACATAACGGTGCTGTCGGCCGATTTGCCCTGCGTCGCTGCTGCGAGAAATGCCGCCGTCTCGGACGGGTCGCTTGCGGGGCGGGGAGCGGGCGTGGGCGCCGAAGTGGGTGCGGGCGTAGGCGCGGGCGTCGAAACAGGCGACTGCGCAGGAGTCGGCGCAGATACGGGCTCAGGCGCAAGTGCGGGATTGGGGCTTGACGGGCGAGCCCCGCCGCCGCCCATGAGTTCGTCGGCGGTCCACGGGCGATCATCCATCACGTCGTCAAGGCTCAGCGAAAACAGGTCGTCTTCACCCTCATCGAACATGCGGTGCACATGTCCACCAATTGCCGGAATCAATCCGCGACCGGTGCATGATGCCTTGCTCAACGCCATTCTGTCCCATCCTTTCGAAATACTAATGACATCGATTATATGGAACTTCCCAAGCGGCTCGGTCTCGGATTCGTGCTTTCCAGAACTCGCGCCCAAAAAGGGAGGGGCAATCCAGGCGAGTGCCTACTTGTCGCCGGCCGCCGCCTTGGCCTCATTGAGGTAGCTATAGAAGCTGTACTTGGAGATGCCAAAGAACTCGCAGGCGCGCTCACTCGACTTGGAAATGAGGAAGGCACCGCGACGGTCGAGGTAGCCAATGGCACGAATGCGCTCGTCTTTGGTCATGAGCGCCGCGGGCTTGCCCACAAACTGCTCGCACTCGTGCAGCAGGTCCTCGAGCAGGTCGCCGATGTTCTTGGTAATGGGCTCGGGCTCGGTATAGCCCGTGCCGCCGGTGCCGGTAAAAGCGTCGAGCGAGCGCTCAAATGCCTTCATAAGCGTAATGTCAAAGTTGATGCCCAAAATGCCGACGGGCTTGCCCTCGTCGTTGCGGATAAAGATCGTCGACGATTTGAGCAGCTTACCGTCGGTGGTTTTAGTGAGGTACGGCTCGCGGTCGTGTACGTCGGTGGCGCCCTCGTGCATGGACTCAAACACGATATGGCTGGGGCCGTCACCCAGTTTGCGCCCGCTGACGTGGCCGTTTTCGATCACTACGATGGAGTGGTCCACGTCCTCGGTCTCCAGGTCGTGGACGACGACTTCACAGTTGGGGCCAAATTGGAGTGCCAGGCCGTGTGCAAGGCGCTTATAGAACTCAATCTGTGCGGGGGTCATAGGTACCTTCCTAAAAATTAGTTTGGGCACACTTTGCCATAAACCACACCTGTTCGCAAATAGCGAAAGTGTCACTGCGTTATGTGACCGTTCGTCGGCGAAAAGGTACCGATTACGGCAACAAACAATTTGTTAGGTTTGCCAAGCAAAAAGTGTGATAGAACAGTGCTAACAAACTTTTTGTTTGGCATCCACATAAAAGTTCAGTCGCATGAATGGGAATGGGCTGAAACGCGTATGCGGGGGCCGGCAAGAGAGGACTTAAGGAGTTCACCGTATGGCCGATAAGATCCAGTGGGCGGGCAACACGATGCCCAAGAGCGATGACAAGCACTTGGGAATCATGAGTCTCGACCACGTGAAGAAGGCCCGCGCCTTCCACCAGTCGTTCCCTCAATATACCGTCACTCCGCTTGCCCGTCTGGACGGTCAGGCTGCGCGCCTGGGCCTGTCCAACCTGTGCGTTAAGGACGAGAGCTATCGCTTTGGCCTCAACGCCTTTAAGGTCCTGGGCGGCTCGTTTGCCATGGCCAACTACATTGCCGACGAGACCGGCAAGGACGTTGCCGAGTGCACCTTCGATTACCTGACTTCCGATCAGCTTGCCAAGGACTTTGGCCAGGCTACCTTCTTTACCGCCACCGACGGCAACCATGGCCGCGGCGTGGCATGGGCTGCCAACAAGCTGGGCCAGAAGGCTGTCGTGCACATGCCCAAGGGTTCCACCAAGCCCCGCTTCGATAACATCGCCGCCGAGGGCGCCACGGTGACCATCGAAGAGGTCAACTACGACGAGTGCGTGCGCATGGCGGCCGCCGAGGCCGACGCCTGCGAGCGCGGCGTTATCGTTCAGGACACCGCCTGGGAGGGCTACGAGAAGATCCCGTCTTGGATCATGGAGGGCTACGGCACCATGGCTTCCGAGGCTGCCGAGCAGCTGCGCGAGATGGCCATCAACCGCCCGACGCACGTCTTTGTCCAGGCTGGCGTGGGCTCGCTGGCCGGCGCCGTGGTGGGCTACTTCACCAACCTGTATCCCGATAACCCGCCGACCTTTGTTGTGGTCGAGTGCGCGCCTGCCGCCTGCCTGTACAAGGGTGCTGCCGCCGGCGATGGCGATCCGCGTATCGTGGACGGCGACATGCCTTCCATCATGGCCGGCCTGTGCTGCGGCGAGCCCAACATCCTGGGCTGGGATATCCTGCGCAACCACACCACCGCCTTCGTGTCTTGCCCCGACTGGGTCACCGCTCGCGGCATGCGTACCCTGGGCGCCCCCGAGAAGGGCGACCCGCGCGTCATCTCCGGCGAGTCCGGCGCTGTGACCACCGGCCTGGTCGAGACCCTCATGCTCGATCCCGAGTACGCCGAGCTCAAGGAACTCATCGGCCTGGACAAGACGAGCTCCGTGCTCTGCTTCTCCACGGAAGGTGACACGGACCCGGATCAGTACCGTCGCATCGTCTGGGAGGGCGAGTATCCGACCTGCTAGCAGACTGACCTGTCCGGAGGCAGCCGGAGGACTTTACTCCCTGCTCGGACAGTCCTGCTCGCACGGAGAGCACATTAAGTGCTCTCCGGCTCGTGCGGAACTCGCGACGGAGCAAAGTCCTCCGTCCGCCTCCTACGTTTACTTGCTTGCCGGGTACTCGACCTCACGCTGCTTGGCACAAGTGATCTATCTGAAATATCTACCTGTAGGTAAACCCTTGTAGAAAGGTTGACTGTTATGACTAAGGAACTCGATTTCGAGGCAATTAAAAACGCTGCTGAGTCCCATCGTGCTGATATGACGCGTTTTCTTCGCGCAATGATTAGCCACCCCTCTGAGTCCTGCGAGGAGGGTGAGGTTGTCGCTTGCATTAAGGCCGAGATGGAGAGCCTTGGCTATGACGAGGTCAAGGTCGACGGCCTGGGCAACGTTATGGGCTTTATGGGCGAGGGCGACAAGATCATCGCCATCGACTCCCACATCGACACCGTCGGTATCGGCAACATCGAGAACTGGGATGCCGATCCCTATGAGGGCTACGAAACCGACGAGATCATCTACGGCCGCGGCGGCTCCGACCAGGAGGGCGGCATGGCTTCTGCTACCTATGCTGCCAAGATGATGAAGGACATGGGCCTCATCCCCGAGGGCTACAAGATCATGGTCGTCGGCACCGTCCAGGAAGAGGACTGCGACGGCATGTGCTGGCAGTACATCTACAACAAGGACGGCATTAAGCCCGAGTTCGTCATTTCCACCGAGCCCACCGACGGCGGCATCTATCGCGGTCACCGCGGCCGCATGGAGATCCGCGTCGACGTTCACGGCACCTCCTGCCACGGCTCCGCTCCCGACCGCGGCGACAACGCCATCTACAAGATGGCCGACATCATCGCCGACGTCCGCGCCCTCAACAACAACGGCTGTGACGAGTCGACCGACATCAAGGGCCTCGTCAAGATGCTCGACCCCAAGTACAACCCCGAGCACTTCGAGGACGCCCGCTTCCTGGGCCGCGGCACCTGCACCGTCAGCCAGATCTTCTACACCAGCCCCAGCCGCTGCGCTGTCGCTGACTCCTGCGCCATCTCCATCGACCGTCGCATGACCGCCGGTGAGACCTGGGAGTCCTGCCTGGAAGAGATCCGTAACCTGCCGGCCGCCAAGAAGTACGGCGACGACGTGAAGGTCTCCATGTACATGTACGACCGTCCGTCCTGGACCGGCGAGGTCTACGAGACCGAGGCTTACTTCCCCACGTGGATCAACAAGGAGACCGCTCCGCACGTCAAGGCCCTCGTCGACGCCCACAAGGCCATGTTCGGTGACGAGCGCATCGGCTGCGAGCCCAGCATGGACAAGCGCACCGGTCGCCCGCTGTGCGACAAGTGGACCTTCTCCACGAACTGCGTTTCCATCCAGGGCCGCTATGGCATCCCCTGCGTCGGCTTCGGCCCGGGTGCCGAGTCTCAGGCTCACGCTCCCAACGAGGTCACCTACAAGGACGACCTGGTCACCGCTGCCGCCATGTATGTGGCTGCCCTGAACCTCTACGATCCGAGCCAGGCCGATGGCGACGCCACCGTGTTCCGCGCCGGTCTGACCAACAACAAGATCGATTAGTCCCATTCCTCGATCTTGTTGAGCCGGGGACAGCTCGTGTCCCCGGCACCCCCTGTTGACTTGGGGCCCGCGGTCGTTATCTCCCATGCTTCCTCGACGGTAGCGGGTCCTCGTCATAGTGCTCTGCATGTTCTAGCCACACGCGCATGCCGGAGCACATCTACTCATTGCAATCGTTTCATCTTTGGAAAGGATATTTACATGGACGCCAAGTTTACCGAGCTCGTCGAGCAGCTGAACGGCCTCGATTTTAAGGGCATGTACGGCAGCGACTTCCTGCACACCTGGGATAAGACCACCGATGAGCTCAAGGCGCTCTACATCGTCGCCGACGCCCTGCGCGAGCTGCGCGAGAACAACGTTTCGTCCAAGATCTTCGATTCGGGTCTGGCCGTCTCCCTGTTCCGTGACAACTCCACCCGTACGCGCTTCTCCTTCTCTAAGGCAGCCAACCTGCTCGGCCTTGAGCTGCAGGACCTGGACGAGAAGAAGTCCCAGATCGCCCACGGCGAGACCGTCCGCGAGACCGCTACCATGATCTCCTTCATGGCCGACGTCATCGGCATCCGCGACGACATGTACATCGGCAAGGGCGACGCCTACATGGCCGAGGTCTCCGAGTCTGTCCAGCAGGCCTACGAGGACGGCGTTCTGGATCACCGCCCCACGCTCATCTCCCTGCAGTCCGATTCCGACCACCCCACGCAGTCCTCTGCCGACATGCTCTACCTCATCAACGAGTTTGGCGGCCTTGAGAACCTCAAGGGCAAGAAGGTTGCCGTCACCTGGGCCTATTCGCCCTCTTACGGCAAGCCGCTGTCCTGCCCGCAGTCGCTGATCAGCCTGCTGCCCCGCTTTGGCATGGACGTCACCCTGGCCCACCCCGAGGGCTATGACCTCATGCCCGAGGTCGTCGAGCGCGCCAAGGGCTATGCCGCCGAGTCCGGCACTACCTTTAAGCAGGTCAACACCATGGCCGAGGCCTTCGAGGGCGCCGACATCGTGATCCCCAAGAGCTGGGCTCCGTTTGCCGCCATGGAGAAGCGTACCAACCTGTACGCCGAGGGCGACGACGCCGGCATCGCAGCGCTCGAGAAGGAACTGCTCGCCCAGAACGCCACCCATCAGGACTGGTGCTCCACGACCGAACTCATGGAGAAGACCGCCAACGGCCAGGATACCATCTTTATGCACCCGCTGCCCGCCGACATCTCCGGTGTCTCCTGCGAGCACGGCGAGGTTAACGCCGACGTCTTCGACATGCACCGCGTGGGCATGTACAAGGAGGCCAGCTACAAGCCGTACGCCATCGCTGCCATGATGTTCCTGCAGAAGGTTGCCGATCCCGCCGCTACCCTCAAGGCCCTCGACGAGCGTAACACCGCCCGTTGGCTCCAGGCCTAAAGCCGGGCTGAGGTAAGCCATGTAAAGGGGGCGCTCTGCCAACCGGCGGGGTGCCCCCTTTTTGCATCGTGGGCGTGCGGGATAAGCGCTTTCGATGTGGATGCCCGCGGCGCGAGTTATGGGTACGATGGTTTCAGGGGAGGTATCACCATGAAACTTGGATGCGTCATTATGGCTTCGGGCGAGGGCAAGCGGTTTGGCTCTAACAAGATGCTTGCCGATATCTATGGCGAGCCGCTGATTGCCCGGACCATCGATTCGGTTCCCCGGGGCTTTGACGTCGTGGTTTCGACGCGTTGGCCCGAGGTCGCTCAGATTTGCGAGGACAAGCATTGCCCGTGCGTGCTGCACGACGGCGAGCTGCGCAGCGAAAGCGTCCGTGCGGGCCTTTCATGGGGAGTCGAACGCAACTGGAAAGGTTGCCTCTTTTTGCCGGGCGACCAGCCGCTCGTGAGTTCGGGTTCATTTGAGGCTATGGTTCGTGCGTTTGACGAGTGTGGCCGCAAACATCCGGTGCGTCTTGCGTGCAACGGTGAGCCTTCGAGCCCGGTGCTCTTTCCGGCGGAACTGCTCGATGCACTTATGTGTCTTGAGGGCAAGGACGGCGGCGGTTCGATCCTCAAGGACCGTACCGACGTGGTGCTGGTCGAGGCGCGTGCCTACGAGCTGTGGGACGTCGATACCGCCAAGGGACAGCAACGCATAACGGAGCATATCGCCGCCTGCTCGTATTTTGATCGCGTGGCCAACTGCATCAATCAATAAGGAGCAATTATGATCATCATCAAAAACGGCGCGCTTGTGACGCCCCAGGGGCTTCGCCGCGCCGATCTTGCCATGGAGGGCGATAAGATTGTGCGGATTGCCGCGGCAATCGAGCCGGGCGAGGGCGATACCGTCCAGGACGCCACCGACTGTTGGGTGTTCCCCGGCTTTATCGACGGCCACACGCACATGCAGTGCTGGACTGGCATGGATTGGACGGCCGATAGCTTTGAGACCGGTACGCGTGCGGCTGCCTGCGGCGGTACGACGACCATCGTGGACTACGCGACGGCCGATCGCGGCGTGACCATGCCCGATGCCTTGGCCGAGTGGCATCGCCGCGCCGACGGAACCTGCACGGCCAACTACGCGTTTCATATGGCACTCGCCGAGTGGAACGAGCGCAACCGCGCCGATCTTTCGGCCATGCGCGAGGCGGGCGTGTCGTCGTTTAAGACCTACTTTGCCTATGACCACCTGCGCCTGGACGACGCCGAGACGCTCGAGGTGCTGGAGGAGCTCAAGCGCGTGCGCGGTATCCTGTGCGTACATTGCGAGAACGGCACGTTGGTGAATGAACTGCAGAAGCGCGTGTACGAGCAGGGGATTCATGGGCCCGAGGGGCATGCTCTCAGCCGTCCGGACGTGTGTGAAGCTGAGGCCGTGAGCCGCCTGCTGTATCTGGCGCACCTGGCCGGCGACGCCCCAGTCAACGTGGTGCACCTTTCGACCAAGTTGGGTCTCGAGGCCATCCGTGCTGCCAAAGCGCGCGGGCAGAAGAATATCTATGTCGAGACCTGCCCCCAGTATCTGATGCTCGACGACACCTGCTATCTGGAGCAGGGCGAGGACGGCTTTGCGGGTGCCAAGTATGTGATGAGCCCGCCGCTGCGCCATGCCGGTGACCGTGCCGCGTTGCGCGAGGCGCTTGTGGCCGGCGAGATCGATACTATTGCAACCGATCATTGCAGCTTTAACCTGCACGGGCAAAAGGACCGCGGGCGCGACGATTTCCGCGCGATTCCCAACGGCGGGCCCGGCGTGGAGCATCGTCCCGTCGCGATCGCCACGAGCTTTGAGGGCCAGCTGGGCCCCGAGGACCTCTGCCGCTTGATGAGCGAGAACCCGGCGCGCGTTTTTGGCATGTATCCGCGCAAGGGCTGTCTTGCCGAGGGTGCCGATGCCGACGTGTGCGTGTGGGATCCTTGCGCGCGTTGGACGATCAGCGCCGCGACGCAGCATCAGGCCGTGGACTACACGCCGCTCGAGGGCTTTGAGGCACATGGCCGCGCCAAGGCCGTGTTTGTGAACGGCGTGCTGGCTGCGCGCGACGGCGAGCCCACCGGAGCCCAACCCGGTCGCTACGTCCCTCGCTAGCAGCAAAGATGCCGTGTCCCCTCCTCAGTTGCGGTGAAATACGGACTGTTTGCGGCCGTCATACGGCCAAGCAGTCCGTATTTCACCGCAACTGACGAGATGGGGCCGGCTACTTGAGGCTGGTGGCGATGAGGGGGCGGCCGAGGGCTGCCTCGAAGCGGTCGGCCATCGTGGGGTCGCTGAGCGTGTCGACTTGGTTGAGCATGACGCGGGCATTGTTGAGGTTCAGCATCCGCAGCTCGGCATTGAGCACCTGGGCGACGCGCTCTGGGGTGGCAGTGTCGGTGAGCTCGCAGCCGCAACGCTCGCAAAAGAGCTCGGGGCGGTGGACAACCTCGGCGACGGGTTTGCCCAGTCCCGAGGCGCCGACGACCCAGACAACGTTTGCCGTGGCGGCGGGAATTACCGGCTCCCAGGCGGCATGCGCCTTGAGCGGGAGTCGCTTGCTGCCATCTGCCTCGGCCAACACATAGTCAAAGCGCTGCGCCAGCTCGTTGAGCGGCTCGGCGGGGGCGGAGAGCTTGCCTGTCTCCGGGTCCAAGATGCCTGCCTGGCAGATGCCTCCGCGTGCAAGGCCCGCGCAGGCCTCGCAGGTGCAACCGGGGACATGCGAGGCGCCCGGCTTCCAAGGCACGGCGTCCAGGCGACGATTCGACCCGTCCCATGGCACGCCGGCAACGGGAAGCATATGCGTGGTGGTGCAGAGGAGCACGCGGCCGCCAGCGCGCATGAGCTCAAGACCCAGCGTTTTGAGCAACGTCGACTTGCCGCCGCTGCCGATAATCGCGGTAATGTCCGGCTCGATCCTGAGCGCCGAGGCAAGATTGCCGCTAACCGTTTCCATCTGTTCACCGCCGTATAATACTGTGATAATAAATAATCATCAGAGTAGCGGTCGAGCCGCTTTTGCTCTGCTCAAACCGTAGCACAGGGAGGTGCCCCGGGAATGCTCGTTTATGTTCGCGGCGCCGGCGATATCGCCACGGGTGTCGCCGCTCGCTTGGTGCGCGCCGGCGTGTCGGTCGTTATGGCCGATATCGCGGTTCCCACGTGCATCCGCCGCACAATCAGTTTTTGCGAGGCTATTCGCCTGGGCGAGGTCCAGGTCGAGGGCATTCGCGCTCGCTTGGCGCAGACGCCGGCAGAGGCGCTCGAGATTACCCAAGCGGGGGATGTTGCCGTCGTGGTGGACCCTCAGGCCAAGATGCTCGATGAGCTTAAACCCGCGGCTGTGGTCGACGCGATTTTGGCCAAGCGCAACCTGGGCACCACGCGCGACATGGCGCCTACCGTCATCGCCGTGGGGCCGGGCTTTACCGCGCCGGTCGATTGCGACGCCGTGGTCGAGACCATGCGCGGGCATTTTTTGGGCCGCGTCATTACCCAGGGCTCGCCCCAGCCCAACACGGGCGTGCCGGGCGTGATCGCCGGCTATGGCAAGGAGCGCGTTATCCACAGCCCCGCCGCCGGCGTGTTTCGGTCCGACCGCGCAATCGGCGACATCGTGAGCGCCGGAGACGTGATTGGCTACGCGGACGATACGCCCATGTGCACGCAGATCGATGGCTGCCTGCGCGGGCTTTTGGCGAACGGCGTGCAGGTGACTGAGGGCTTTAAATGCGCCGATGTCGATCCGCGTGGCGATGCCAGCTATATCAACTACATTTCGGACAAGGCGACGTCGGTCGGCGGCGGCGTGCTCGAGGCACTCGCTATGCTCACCGATATCTTTAGAGGATAGAAGGCGGCAATGGAAAAGCTCGATGTTGTGAATGCGGCGCTTGTCGCCCTGCGTGCTGGCGAGACGTGCGAGCTCGTGGTCGTAGCCGGCACGGCGGGGTCGTCGCCGCGCGGCGTGGGCGCCTGGATGGCCGTCTTTGCCGACGGTAGCCAGGCGGGCACCATCGGCGGCGGCAAGATCGAGCTCTTTGCGCTGGACGAGGCGCGAGAGCTGCTGGCCGCGGGGCAATCGCGTCTGGTCCGCTACACCATGGGCGGCGAGAACTCCGATACCGGCATGATCTGCGGCGGAGCCATCTGCCTGTGCTACCTACATCTGGATGCGACCCAGGCACCGTTGTTCCAGGAAATTGCCGACGTCTTGGTCTATCGGCGCATCGGCGACTTCGTCATCGACTTTGAACCGTTTATCGCGAGCGCGCTCGAGGGCGATGTGGCCGAGTACCATGGCGAGACGTCGCGCCATACCATTGCCGGCTGCCCCGAGCTTTCGCTGGTGGAGGAGGGGAGTAAGGTCACCTACACCAACGCTGCCTCCGAGATTCCCCCGGCGCACATCGAGACGCTCTGCCCCGAGGGCCTGACCTACATCTTTGGCTGTGGACACGTGGGCGCCGCGACGGCTCGCGTGCTCACGACGGCGGGCTTTGCCGTCGTGGCCTGCGACGATCGCCCGGGCACGTTGACGCCCGAATGGGTGCCCGGTGTCTACGACCGTCGTTTGGTCGACTACAAGAATCTGAGCGAGCTGTGTCCCATCGGTCCGCGCGACTTGGTGGTTGTGGCCACAGCAGGCCACAAGTCCGATATCGACGTGGTAATCCAGGCCATGCGCGCCAAACCCGCCTATCTGGGCTGCTTGGGCTCGCGCCGCAAGACGGCCTTTGTGCGCGCCCGCCTGGAGCAGGAGGGCTTTACGCAGGACCAGATCGACGGGCTGCACCTGCCGATCGGCGTTGCCATCGAGGCCGAGGATCCCGAGGAGATTGCCATCTCCATCGCTGCCGAGATGATCCACCTGCGCCGTACCAAGCTCGTCCCCCGCAAGCGCTAGTCGCATCCCCATCAATAAGTTGCGGTGAAATACGGGCTGTTTAAGCCAGTTAAGCCGTCAAACAGTCCCTATTTCACCGCAACTGCCATTTTCCTCCGTCGCATGCGGATCGGTTTGTGCGGGGGAGTTGTGGAGTTGTGCAGGCAGACGAGGTTTTTCTGGAAATACGCTCCCGATGCGCGTATAGTACCGATTGTTTTGTCGGCTCCTGCTGCGTCGAGTCCAAACCGCGAAATGCCATGAGCGGCGCGGATGCAGCCAGGAGGCACGAGGACAACCCATCGTGGCCACGCCCCGTGCTTAAAACCCCAAGAAGGAGTGAACAATGGCAGAAGAGAAGTATGTGCCGCGTCTGAAGACCAAGTACAACAACGAGGTCAAGCAGCAGCTTCAGGACAAGTTCCAGTACGAGAACGTCATGATGATCCCCAAGTTTGAGAAGATCGTCGTGAACATGGGTGTCGGCGAGGCCGCTACCGATTCCAAGGCCATCGACGGTGCCGTGCGCGACCTGCGCGCCATCACCGGCCAGCAGCCGATGATCACCCGTGCCCGCAAGTCCATCGCTACCTTCCGCCTGCGCGCTGGTATGCCGATCGGCTGCAAGGTTACCCTGCGTGGCGACCGTATGTGGGAGTTCTTCGATCGTCTGACCTCCGTCGCGATCCCCCGTATCCGCGACTTCCGCGGCATCTCCGCCAAGAGCTTCGACGGCCGTGGTAACTTCTCCATGGGCGTCACCGAGCAGCTCATCTTCCCCGAGATCGACTTCGACTCCGTCGATCACCAGCGTGGTATGGACATCACTTTCGTGACCACCGCCAACACCGATGAGGAGGCCAAGGCCCTTCTGGACGCCTTCGGTTTCCCGTTCAAGAAATAGGTTCACCTGCCCTATAAGCGCCGTTCCCACAAGGGGGCGGCGCTTGGGGCGAACAATACTCTATGTGAGGAGGATATAAGTGGCTAAGACATCGATGATCGTCAAGTGCAATCGCAAGCAGAAGTTCTCTACTCGTGAGTACACGCGCTGCCAGCGCTGCGGCCGTCCGCACTCTGTGTACCGCAAGTTCGGCCTGTGCCGTGTCTGCTTCCGCGAGCTTGCACTCAAGGGCGAGCTTCCCGGCGTTAAGAAGGCCAGCTGGTAAGTCACTACCAGCGTTTCAAGCATCAGTTTGGAACAGGGAAAACGCGCTAAAAAGGCTTTGCCGTTAAGGGCGGCGAAGAACCAAGAGCACGTGTTCATCAAGAACGAAGGAGAATCTGTATGAACCTTACAGACCCGATCGCAGATATGCTTACGCGCATCCGTAACGCTAACTCTGTGAACAAGGCCACGGTCTCCATGCCGAGCAGCAAGAAGCTCGTCGAGATCGCTCGTGTTCTGCACGAGGAGGGCTACATCGAGGGCTACGATGTCGAGGACACCGTTCCCCAGAAGACTCTGCACATCACGCTTAAGTATGGTCCCAAGAAGGCTAAGGTCATCAACGGCATCCGCCGCATTTCCAAGCCGGGCCTGCGTAAGTACACCGGCGTTGCCGACATGCCCCGCGTCCGCGGTGGCCTTGGTACCGCCATTATTTCCACCAGCCATGGCGTCATGACCGACCGCGATGCTCGCAAGCACAACGTCGGCGGCGAGATCATCGCTTACGTCTGGTAATTCGCTCGGTAGGTAGAAGGAAAGGAGATCACCGTGTCTCGTATCGGTAATAAGCCTGTCCAGATTCCCGCCGGAGTCGAAGTGGCAGTCAACGGCAACAACGTTGTCGTCAAGGGCCCCAAGGGCCAGCTCGAGCTCGATGTCTTTGAGAAGCTCGCTATCAACGTCGAGGACAACGTCCTCACCGTTTCCCGTCCCGACGACGAGCGTGAGACCCGTGCCCGCCACGGCCTCACCCGTGCCCTCATCCACAACATGGTTGTTGGCGTTTCCGAGGGCTTCGAGAAGAAGCTCGAGCTCGCCGGCGTCGGTTACCGCGTGCAGCAGAAGGGCAAGAACCTCGAGTTCTCCCTGGGCTTCTCGCACCCCGTGATCGTCGAGGCTCCCGAGGGCATCACCTTCGAGGTTCCCGACAACACCCACGTGAACGTCAAGGGTATCAACAAGCAGCAGGTCGGTCAGATCGCCGCTGAGATCCGCGGCCATCGTCCTCCCGAGCCTTACAAGGGCAAGGGTATCCACTACGTTGGCGAGCACATCCGCCGCAAGCTGGGTAAGGCCGCCAAGTAGTCGTAACCGACTCACTCGCATAAGACCAGCACCCCGTCAGGTGCTGGCAAGATCAACCTTTTTAGGAGTTTACGTATGAACAAGCATAAGGCGAAGCTGGAAGGCCTCAAGCGTCGTCAGCGTCGTGTTCGCGGCAAGGTCTCGGGTACCTCCGAGCGTCCGCGTCTTCGCGTGACCCGTACTAACGCCAACATCTATGCCCAGATCATCGACGACAGCAAGGGCTCCAGCCTGACGCTCGTCTCTGCCTCGACCCTCGAGGCCGAGTTCAAGGGCACCCACACCTCGAACAAGGAGGCTGCGGAGAAGGTCGGTCAGCTCGTTGGCAAGCGCGCCATCGAGGCCGGCATCACCAAGGTCGCCTTCGATCGCGGTGGCCGTATCTACCATGGCCGCGTCAAGGCCCTCGCCGACGGTGCTCGTGCCGCCGGTCTCGAGTTCTAGGAGGTATGTAGCACATGGCTCGTAATCAGAAGCAGCAGCGCGAGGCCTCCGAGTTCGAGGAGCGCGTCGTTTACATCAACCGCGTGTCGAAGACCGTCAAGGGCGGTCGTCGCATGAGCCTCGTCGCTCTCGTCGTCGTTGGTGACGGCAAGGGCAACGTCGGCGTTGGCATGGGCAAATCCGCTGAGGTGCCCATGGCCATCTCCAAGGCGTCTCTCGATGCCAAGAAGAACATGTTCCACGTGCCGGTGACCGATCAGGGCACCATTCCGCACGAGGTTCTCGGCCACTTTGGTGCCGGCCGCATCATCATCAAGCCCGCTGTCGAGGGTACCGGCGTTATCGCCGGCGGCGCTGTGCGTCCCCTCTTTGAGCTTGCTGGCATCAAGAACGTCCTGTCCAAGTCCCTCGGTACCGACAACGGCCTCAACATCATCAAGGCTGCCGTCGAGGGCCTCAAGGAGCTCTCCAGCCCTGAGGACGTCGCGGCTCGCCGTGGCCTGACGGTCTCCGAGATGTTCGTCGGTAAGGAGAACTAAGCATGGCTGACACCATCAAGATCAAGCAGGTCCGCAGCACCAACGGTTGCAAGCAGGACCAGGTCCGTACTGTCCGTGCCCTCGGTCTCCACAGGATCCGCGAGGTTCGCGAGATTGCTGACAACGAGTCCGTCCGCGGCATGATCTTCAAGGTCAAGCACCTTGTCGAGATTGTAGAGGAGTAGCAAATGCAGCTTCACGATCTTACTCCCGCGCCCGGTTCCACCAAGAACCGCAAGCGCGTCGGCCGTGGCAATTCTTCGGGTCACGGCACCACTTCTGGCCGCGGTCAGAAGGGCCAGGGCTCTCGCTCTGGTGGCACCAAGGGTGCCGGCTTCGAGGGTGGCCAGACTCCGCTGGCTATGCGCCTGCCCAAGCTTCCGGGCTTCCGCAATCCCCGTCGTATCGAGTACACCGCTGTTAACGTTGAGCGTCTCGAGCGTAAGTTCGAGGATGGCGCTGTGATCGACGGTGCCGCTCTTAAGGCCGCTCGCATCACCAAGAGCGAGTTCGAGCCCGTCAAGGTGCTCGGCAATGGTGAGCTCACCAAGAAGTTCACGGTCAAGGTCGACAAGGTCAGCGCTTCTGCGCAGGCCAAGATCGAGGCCGCCGGCGGAAAGGTCGAGCTGCCGTGCTAAATGGTCTTAAGAATGCTTTCCGCATCAAAGAATTGCGCGAAAAGATTCTTTTTACCATAGCTATGCTCGTCGTGTACCGCATTGGTGCGCACGTTCCTGTGCCCGGCATTCCCTTCCAGGGGATGCTGGGCCTTTTCTCGACCGATAACAATTCGGTCGCCGCAGGTGCTATGGCCCTCCTGAATCTTTTCTCTGGCGGCGCGTTGAGCTATGTGTCGGTGTTTTCGCTGGGCATCATGCCTTACATCACCAGCTCGATCATCCTCCAGATGCTCCAGGCCGTCGTGCCTTCCCTGCATGAGCTTGCCCGCGAGGGCGAGGTCGGTCAGACCAAGATTACGCAGTATTCGCGTTACCTCACCTTGGCTCTGGCAATCCTCAACTCCGTGGGTTACCTCTTCCTCTTTAAGAGCTTCGGCATCAGCTTTAATGGCGCCGGCGCTCCCGAGATCATCTTCGACCTCATGGTCGTCGGCACGCTCACTGCGGGCGCCATGCTGATCATGTGGATTGGTGAGCTCATCACCCAGCGCGGTATCGGCAATGGCATGTCGCTGATCATCTTTGCGAACATCATGGCCGGTCTGCCGCAGGCTATCTTCTCCAGCACCGAGGGCAATGCCGGTGGCATCATCACCATGGTGATCATCTGCGCCATCATCCTGCTGGTTATCCCGCTGATCGTTTTCCTTGAGCGCGGCCAGCGCCGCATTCCGGTCTCCTACGCCAAGCGCGTCGTGGGCCGTCGCATGATGGGTGGACAGACCACCTACCTGCCCATCAAGGTCAACACCGCGGGCGTCGTGCCGATCATCTTCGCTTCGGCGCTGCTGTACTTCCCGGCTCAGATTGCCGTGTTCTTCCCCGGCATCGGCTGGATTCAGGCAGTTGCCTCTGCGCTTTCGACCGGTTGGCTCAACTGGGTGCTTAACGTTGTCCTCATCGTGTTCTTCGCGTACTTCTACACCTCCATGGTGTTCAACCCCGATGACACGGCCGATAACCTTAAGAAGCAGGGCGGCTTTATTCCGGGCGTGCGTCCGGGTAGGGCTACCGCGGCCTACATCAAGAACGCGCTCAACAAGATTACGCTTCCCAGCGCTGTCTTTTTGGCGCTCATCGCCATCGTGCCTTCGATCATCTTCTCCTTCACGGGTAACCATCTGATCCAGGCATTTGGCGGCACGTCCATCCTCATCATGGTCGGCGTCGTGCTCGACACGGTCGATAAGCTCGAAGGCCAGATCAAGATGTATGATTACGATGGATTCTTTAAATAGGCTAGAGGAGGATTGCTCATGAACCTCGTATTGCTCGGAGCTCCGGGTGCCGGTAAGGGCACCGTCGCACAGGAGCTCGTCGCCGAGTTTGGCGTCGCCCACATTTCCACGGGCGACCTGCTGCGTGCTGCCGTCAAGGGTGGCACCGAGCTTGGTATTCAGGCTAAGAAGTACATGGACGCTGGCGAGCTCGTTCCCGACCAGCTCGTGATCGACCTTGTCAAGGAGCGCCTTGCCGCCGATGACGCCCAGCAGGGCTTCATCCTCGACGGCTTCCCGCGCAACACCGCCCAGGCTGTGACGCTCGATTCCGAGCTCTCCGCCATGGGTCGCGAGATCGACTGCGCCCTTCTGGTCGACGTGGCCCCCGAGGTCATCATCGATCGTCTGTCTTCGCGTCGCACCTGCCGCGCCTGCGGTTACACCGGCACCGCTGCCGATGCTACCTGCCCCAAGTGCGCCGGCGAGATGTATCAGCGCGACGACGACAAGCCCGAGACCATCAAGAACCGTCTCGACGTCTACGAGAAGTCCACGAGCCCGCTCGTCGACTACTATCGTGGCCAGGGTCTGCTCAAGTCGGTCAACGGTGACCAGGCTCGCGAGACCGTGTACGGGGATGTCAAAGAGGCTCTCGGTCTATGATCAAGATTAAGTCTGCAACGCAAATCGAGCAGATGAAGAAGGCAGGAGCGCTATCTAAGATGGCGCTCCGCCACGTTGGAGCCATGGTGCGCCCCGGCGTTTCGACTTTTGAGCTCGATCAGCTTGCGGAGCAGATTATCCGCATGCATGGTGGCACCCCGGCCTTTAAGGGTTACGGCGGGTTCCCGGGGACCATTTGCGCATCGATCAACGATGCCGTTGTCCACGGTATTCCCAACCCCGACATGATTCTGCGCGATGGCGATATCATCTCCATCGATACGGGAGCCGTTGTCGACGGTTGGGTCGGCGATAACGCTTGGACGTTTTTCGTCGGTACCCCCACGCCCGAGGCCAAGGCCCTGTGCGAGGTTACGCGCGATTGCCTTAAGGCTGCAATCGAGCAGGCTGTTCCCGGTAATCATATTGGGGACATTGGTTATGCCGTCCAGTCCCTCGCCGAGTCTCACCGCTATGGCGTGCTTCGCGATTATGTGGGGCACGGTATTGGACATGTGATGCACGAGGACCCCAACGTTCCAAATTATGGAAAGAAGGGGAGGGGCGTTCGTCTCCAGGCCGGTATGGTCATTGCCATCGAGCCGATGGTCACGATGGGATCCAATCATGTGAGCACGGGCTCCGATGGTTGGATCGTTACGACCAACGACCACCTGCCCGCCGCGCACTACGAGAACACCGTCGCCATTACCGATGACGGTCCGGTGATTCTTACCACCGATGCGCAAGGATCCTGGTGTTCGCTCCAGGGCGGAGAAATGTAACAAGTTCCACGTAGTTGTGGAGCCATTACGAAGATATTACGATACGTGCACGCGTATTGTAGAATACTCAATCGCTGTCGTTTTCTAGAGAAAGATGATTGCTTGTGAAGAAGGAAGACGCAATTGAGCTCGAGGGTACGGTAAAGGAGCCGCTGCCCAACGCCATGTTTAAGGTTGAGCTCGAGAACGGTCATTCGGTTCTGTGCAACATTTCTGGCAAGATCCGAATGAATTACATCCGCATTCTCCCCGGTGACAGGGTTGTCGTGGAGCTTTCCCCGTACGACCTGACCCGCGGTCGCATCACCTATCGCTATAAATAGCGACACACATACACGCTCTTTTCCGACTGCAGGCTTAGCTCAACCTACGGTCGGTTTGCGTGTGAAGACCAGCCATAGTTTTAAACGCCTGCGGCTGGGCGAGTAGATAGTAGGGAAGTAGTTTGAGCGCTACCGAAAGGAAGAACGATGAAGGTACGTCCTTCGGTCAAGAAGATGTGCGATAAGTGCAAAATCATTAGGCGCCATGGCAAGGTCCTCGTCATTTGCGAGAACCCCCGTCATAAGCAGCGTCAGGGTTAAGAGAGGAGACTACGTTGGCCCGTATTAATGGTGTCGACCTCCCGCGTGAGAAGCGCGTTGAGATCGGTCTGACCTACATTTACGGCATCGGCCGCACCACTGCGACGAAGATCTGCGTCGAGTGCAACGTTAACGTGGATACGCGCGTTAAGGACCTCACCGAGGATGAGGTTAACGCCATCCGCGATTATATCGACAAGAACCAGATCATGGTTGAGGGCGACCTCCGCCGTGAGCGCAACCAGAACGTCAAGCGCCTTATGGACATCGGCTGCAACCGCGGCCTTCGTCACCGCAAGGGCCTCCCGGTCCGCGGCCAGCGCACCCACACTAACGCTCGTACCCGCAAGGGCCCGAAGCGTCAGATCGGTGCTAAGAAGAAGAAATAAGGAGCGCTAGATAGATGGCTACTGCTAAGAAGAACGTTCGCGCTGCCCGTCTGAAGCGCGCGGACCGTAAGAACATTTCCGTGGGCCAGGCTCACATTCGTTCTACGTTCAACAACACGATCGTTTCGATCACCGATCCCCAGGGCAACGTCATTTCCTGGAAGTCGGCTGGCCAGGTGGGCTTCAAGGGCTCCCGTAAGTCCACGCCGTTCGCTGCCCAGATGGCTGCCGAGGCTGCTGCCAAGCAGGCCATGGAGCACGGTATGAAGAAGGTTTCCGTCTTCGTCAAGGGCCCCGGCTCCGGTCGTGAGACCGCCATCCGCTCCCTCCAGGCTGCTGGCCTCGAGGTCTCGAGCATCCAGGACAAGACCCCCATTCCGCACAACGGCTGCCGCCCCAAGAAGCGTCGCCGCGTGTAACTGAAAGGATCGTATCAATATGGCAATCGACAGGACTCCTGTTCTTAAGCGCTGCCGTCAGCTCGGGATCGATCCCGCTGAGCTCGGTTACAGCAGCAAGAAGGAATCTATCCGTCAGCCCAAGCGCCGTCGCAAGGAATCTGAGTACGGCATGCAGCTGCGCGAGAAGCAGAAGGTCAAGTTCATCTATGGCGTTCTGGAGAAGCAGTTCCACGGCTACTTCAACAAGGCCCGCAAGATGAACGGCGTCACCGGTGAGAACCTCATGATCATCCTTGAGTCTCGCCTCGACAACGTCGTCTTCCGTCTTGGCTTCGCCCGCACCCGTAAAGAGGCTCGTCAGTCCGTCCGCCACGGTCACTTCACCGTGAACGGCAAGCGCGTGGACATCCCGTCCTACCGCGTCAAGGCCGGCGACGTCGTCGCTGTCGGCGAGAAGTTCCGTGACCTCCTCCCCATCAAGGAGGCCCTGATTTCCTCCGAGCGCTTTGAGGTCCCTGGCTGGCTCGAGGTCGATATCGAGAAGCTGTCTGGTAACGTGCTCGCTCTGCCGACGCGTGAGCAGATCAGCGGTGATATCAACGAGCAGCTCATCGTCGAGCTCTACTCTAAGTAGTCCATCCGGGCTGCTGAGGCTGGAGGTAATACATGTCAGAATTCATTAGGCCTCAGGTTCAGGTCGAAGAGATCAACGAGACGTCTGCTCGTGTCTCCGTCGAGCCGCTCGAGCGTGGCTACGGCGATACGCTGGGTAACTCCCTTCGTCGCGTTCTTCTGTCCTCGCTCGAGGGTGCCGCCGTCGAGGCTATTCAGATCGATGGTGCGCAGCACGAGTTCATGACCATCCCTAACATGGTCGAGGATGTCACCGACATCGTCCTGAATGTCAAGGGTCTTGTCTTCAGGGCTCTCGGCACGACCGACGAGGCGACCGCCACCATCTCGGTTGACGGCCCCTGCGAGGTCACCGGTGCGGACTTCTTTATTCCGTCCGAGTTTGAGCTGGTCAACCCCGAGCAGCACATCGCTACGCTCACCGAGGGTGGCCATCTCACCATGAGCATGCGCATCGGCTATGGCCGCGGCTATGTTTCTGGCGAGGCCAACAAGCGCGACAACGATCCCATCGGTGTGATCCACGTCGACTCGCTGTACTCGCCGGTTTCCCGTTGCGCCAAGCTCGTTGAGGCTTGCCGTGTCGGTCAGCACACCGACTACGACCGCCTTGTCCTCGAGATCGAGACCAACGGCTCCATCGCCCCGCGCGACGCCGTGGTCCAGGCTGCCAATATCATCAACCAGCATATGGCCGCCTTTATGAACCTTGCCGAGACCCCCGAGGTCGAGGAGGAGGCTTCGATCTTCGCTCCCGAGGTCACCAACGACAACGCCGAGCTGGACAAGCAGATCGAGGATCTGGACCTTTCCGTCCGTTCCTACAACTGCCTTAAGCGCGCCAGCATTCACTCGGTCCGTCAGCTCGTTGAGTTCTCGGAGAACGATCTGCTCAACATCCGTAACTTCGGTGTTAAGTCGATCGAGGAAGTGAAGGACAAGCTTGAGTCCATGGGCCTGAGCCTGAAGGCTTAATGCTTCGCATATTTGAGGAGAAACTAGACCATGCGTCACAACGTTAAGAAGGGCCTGAAGCTCGGCACCGATGCGAGCCACACCAAGGCCATGAAGAAGAGCCTTGCTAAGGCCCTCTTCGAGAACGACCGCATCAAGACCACCGAGACCCGCGCTAAGGCGCTGCGTTCGGTCGTCGACCCGATCATCACTTGGGCCAAGAAGGGCGACCTGCACTCTCGTCGTCTGGCTATCGCCAAGCTCGGCGATAAGCAGCTCGTTGCCGAGATCTTCGACAAGGCTGCTCAGGGCATGTGGCAGGACCGCAACGGCGGTTACACCCGCATCATGAAGCTCGGTAACCGTAAGGGCGACAACGCTCCCATCGTTATCATGGAGCTCGTCACCGAGCCTTGCACGCCTAAGGCCAAGAAGGCTGCTCCGGCCCCCAAGAAGGCCGCTGCTCCCAAGAAGGTCGAGGCTGTCGAGGAGACTGCTGCCGAGGAGACCGCTGAGTAGACATTCCGTCTGCATAGGCTATATTCGAGGGGTACGTTCGCGTACCCCTCTTTTTTTGTCGTGATACCGTTGCTTGTTTGTTGGGAGCTCCCATGACTGCGCCGTCTGATTTCAATTCGATTTCCGAGCTTGACGCCACGCTCGTATTTTGCGTGGCCTATGATGGCTCGTCGTATAGCGGATTCGCCGAGCAGCCGGGACAGACGACGGTCGCGGGTGAGCTACGTCGAGCCATCGAGACGCTGCTTCGCCGCCCGATCGATCTGACGTGCGCGGGGCGTACCGATGCCGGCGTGCATGCCGTGGCTCAGTACATCAGCGTGCCCGTAACGGATGCTGAGCTCGCGTGTACGCGCCGTAGGTGGCTGCGGGCTATGGATGCACTGCTGCCCAAAGATATCGCCATCAACGAGGTCTACAAGGCCCGTAAAGGCTTTTCTGCGCGTTTTGACGCGCGTTCCCGTACGTATACGTACCGTATTGCCGATCGCGATGCGCGCCCCGTGCTGTCCCGCGGTGCCGTGTGGTGGCATCGCTATCCCTTGGATGTTGAGGCTATGTCTGCTGCCTGTCCCGCGCTGCTGGGCGAGCAGGACTTTAAAAGCTTTTGCAAGGTTGCCTCGGCCGTTGGCAAGCCCACGCATCGCTGCGTGATGCGTGCCGAATTTGGCCATGAGGTTGCGTTTGGCGAGGACACCCTGACGTTCACCATCGAGGGCAATGCGTTTCTGCATTCGATGGTCCGTACGATCGTGGGCACGCTTGTCGAGATTGGCATGCATCGCCGTGAACCCGAGTGGATGCGCGAGGTCATCGATGCTTGCGACCGTAACGCTGCGGGCCCCACGGCTCCTGCCTGCGGCCTTACGTTTATGGGCGTGGATTACGATCCCGCCGAGCTTGTCGTGCTCGACTAGGGGAGGGCTCGACGCGTCGTGCGTCGACTCCTGTCATCTGTGGGCTGCGCGTGTGCAACATCTGTTCTTGGCGTGCAATACAACCGGTGTCTCATTGCTTTTATTGCCGGGGTGTACCATGAACCACGGTTCGATTCATTGCTGTCGAGAGGACGGATAATTTGGTTCGACGTGGCTCGCATCCGCGACTTTCGGTGATCCTTGTGGTAGAAGGTTCGCCCAGCTATGCGATGCGTGCGCTCGAGAGTATCCAGAACCAAGACCTCTACGATTTGCAGATTGTCGTTGTTTGCCGCGATGCTGCGCCCGGTGTGCGCCATTTGCTTCAAGTTGCCGCCGACAGGGACATCCATATTGATTTGATTGACGTCGAGGACGCGAAGCGCGGCGCTTGTCTTCGTGCCGGTTTCGCTGCCTCGCGCGGCTCTCAAATCATCGCTATGAACGCCGATGAGTGGTTTGCTCCGCAGTCCCTTTCCAAGATGGTCGATATCGCGTGCGATACTGCGGCAGACATAGTGTTCCCTACGGTGTCGCTCGACCGCTATGATGCACATCGAGAGCGCCATTCGCGCGTCTTGGATGCTGCCTCTATTGCCATCGAAGACAAGTCTTCGATGGTGACCGGGCTGCCCCAGTTGATTTTAGACGGCCTAGTCGTTCAGACCTCTGGCGTGATGTATGGCCGTCCGCTGTTTGAGGCATGCCTGTCGCACGGCAAGGCGTACCGTACGGTTGAGTTTATGGCATATGCGCTCTCGCAGGCGCAGCGCGTCTCCGGCTGCGGCGACGCTTGTTTCCACGCGGTGGCGCCTAAGCTTACAGATGCCTTTGATCCCACCATGTATGCCAGGGTATCCGATGAAACCCGAGCGCTCGACGAGCTTGCGGACTCACTCTCGGAAGCAGATAGCGGTGGTCGGCTCAAGCTGGCAAGCCAAAAGTTCTACTTTGCCGGACTGGTAGCCTGCATCGAGAATTTGTGTCTGAGCCCGCATGGGGTGTCGTCAATCGAGCGTTCCGCCCGCATGCGTGATATGCTCGAGGCGCCTCGAACCCGTCAGATGGTCGCCGCGCTCAAGGATAACCATCGGGGGCTCGGTCTGTTGTTTGGGCCGATCGCTAGCGCCAAGCCCGCGCGCTGCGTGATGTGTACGCATCTGGCAGCTTTTCTTAACCGGACGGGCGCAAAAACCGCCTAAATGGCTCATTACGAAACAAACTTTCATAGAATTGTTTCGAAATGCGTTCTTATACACAAAAGCCTTCAAATAGCGTTAAACTATTCAATCATTGATTGATTGTCTCCGCCATCTTTTGGAGTGAGGGTTTGTATGGCTAAAAAACGCAATGGGCGCCAGGATGCCATTAGAGATATTGTGCGCAATAAGGACGTCCGCACACAGCGCGTGCTGGTCGATGAGCTCCGTGCTATGGGCTTTGATTGCACGCAGGCGACTGTCTCTCGCGATATTGCCGACATGGGGCTGCGTAAGCTCCCTGAGGGCATCTATGTTCTGGCAGAGGACTTGCACCTGCAGCGTATGGTTTCCGAGCTCGTAACGGGCGTTCTGCGTACTGATAATCTGGTTATGATCAAGGCTCAGCCTGGCACGGCTTCCGGCATCGCCGCCGCCGTTGATGCGGCAGAGTTGCCTGATGTGCTTGGCTCGCTTGCCGGCAACGATACGATTTTGGTTATTGCCCAGACGGCCGAGGACGGCGAGCGCCTCGAGGCGCTGATCAATAAGCTGAGCAATTCTCGCAAGTAGGCGTGCGGGTCGTGCGCTCGGCGCTGCGTGCGCTTACATAGTGGCTTGTAAGGGGTATCGACGTTGGTCGGTACCCCTTTTTGTTTGCCGGTATAAAGACCGCCTACCAGGTCGATTCAAACTAAAAGGCCCCGAGCAGTTTAATAAGCTGCTCAGGGCCTTGCTGGCTTTAGTCGAGTACCTCTTAGCCGACCGTATCGTCAGGCGTGGGTGAGGGGTCGGGAGTGGGCGTAGGCGTAGGCGTGGGCGTGGGCGTGGGCGTAGGCGTAGGCGTAGGCGTAGGCGTGTTGCCATCGCCGCCGGTCGAACCACCAGTGGAGCCGCCCGTCGAGCCACCGGTCGTACCGGTGCCGCCGGTGGTGTCGCTGCCCGTGGTCTCGGTGGTCGTGGTCGTCGTGGTAGTCGTTGTGGTGGTTTCCCCTTCGTCCTCGTTCTCGTCCTTGTCGTCGTTCTCCGTCTTCTTGGTGTTGTTGGTGCCGTAGAACTTCCAGACGCTGTTGTTCTTGTAGGTGGGCGCGGTTCCGGTCGCAAACTCCTCGCGCTCGGTACCGGTCAGAACGGTGTTCATAAACCGCTTAAAGACAGGCAGGTTGGTGCTGTCGCCCAGCAGGTCCGTGCCGTATTTTTGGATGGGGATCTCGCCCGCGGAATAGCCGGTCCACAGGGCGCACGCCAGCTGCGGGGTATAGCCACAGAACCAAAGGTTGGTGGTGTTGTCGGTGGTGCCCGTTTTGCCGGCATAGGGCTGGTTGACGCTCAGGGCGCCGGCAGCACCCGTACCGCCGCCCTGCATGACGCCGGACAGAACATCGGTGACCGCGGCGGCCTCGCCCTCGGTAAGCACCTGTGAGGGATTGTCCGTGTGCTGGTACAGCACCGAACCGGTACGAGAGTCAATCTCGGTGATGGCGATCGGCTGGCGATAGTAGCCGCCGTTGGCAAACGTCGCGTAGGCGGCGGCCATCTCGAGCGGCGAGATCGAGCCGGTGCCGAGCGTCATGACGGGAACGTCCTCGATGTTGTCCTTGGCGGGATCGATGCCGAGCTTTTTGACGAGCGAGATGATCTTGCTGTTGCCGACGGCTTCCGCCACCTGGATGTAGCCGGTGTTGGAGGAGTATGCCGTCGCCTGCTTAAGCGTGATGTTGCCATAGCTATGGTTGGCGTAGTTTTGGACCTCGGTCGTGGTGCCCTTGGCCTTGAGCGGCGAGTTGCAGTTGAGGGTGACGTTGGGGTTCATGCCGTTTTGGATGGCAGTTGCCAGCGTAAAGGCCTTAAAGGCGGAGCCGACGGGACGCTTGGCCGTGGCATGGTTTACGTGGTTCTCGTCGGCGTTGTAGTCGTAGCCGCCCACCATGCACTTGATGTAGCCGGTCTTGGGGTCGACGACGACCATACCCATGTCCAGACCGTCGAGTGAGAGCGTGTCGAGCTGCTCGCGGACGGCATTCTCTGCCACCTGCTGCATCGTGGGGTCGATGGTGGTCTTGACGGTCAGGCCGCCCTTAAAGAGCACGTCGGTCGAGAACTCCTGCTCCAGCAGCTGCTTAACATAGGCGACAAAGTAGGGCTGCGAGTATACGTCGACGCCGCTGCCCGAAATCTCGGTCACGTTGAGGGTGATGGGTTCGGCCTGTGCGGCATCGTGCTCCTCCTGCGTGATGTGGCCCAGGCGCAACATGTTGTCAAGGACCTTGTTGCGACGGGACAGCGCCAGGTCGGGGTTGACCGTGGGGTCGTACTGCGAAGGCGAGTTGGGAAGGCCGATCAACAGTGCGGCCTCGCTGAGGGTGAGGTCGGCGGCGCTCTTGGACAGATAGGTCTCGGCTGCGGCCTCGATGCCGTAGGCGCCGTGGCCGTAGTAGATGGTGTTGAGGTACATCATGAGGATCTCGTCTTTGGAGTACATGTCCTCCATCTTGACGGCGATGTAGGCCTCACGCACCTTACGCTCGATGGTCGAGTCGAACTGCTCCTCCTGCAGGATGGTGTTGCGCACCAGCTGCTGGGTGATAGTCGAGGCGCCTTCGTGTCCGCCGCCGAGGGTTGCCACCGCAGCACGCGCGATACCCCACAGGTCGATACCGCCGTGCTCGTAGAAGCGCTCGTCCTCGACGTCAACGGTGCCCTGCAGCACGTAGGGGGAGACCTCGTCCTTGGTGATGGACTTGCGGTTTTGCGTGTAGAAGCTCGCAATCTTGTTGCCGTTGCAGTCGACGATCTCGGTGGGCTCGCTCACCAGATACGCGTTGGCGTCGGTGTAGTCGGGCAGATCGGACAGCCAGCGGTTGACGTTGCCGACCATGCCGATGCCAAATGCCACGCCCGCGATAAGCAAAAAGCCCAAAAACGAGAGCAGGATTATGGGCAGAGCATGCGTCTTTGAACGGCTGCGTCCCTGTCGTTGGCGAGGACCCATATATTGACCTCCAGGTATGTCGTGCCGGACGGTGGATGTGCCGTCGGGGCAGGATGGACATAAGTTATTACACGATAAACCAAACGGGGCGCGCGAGGCCTCGTGTATGCTGGAAGACGGCATTTTTCAGAGTGAATGCATACCTTGGTAAGGAGTTTGTCGATGGCGATTCGGACGATGGGGCCGAGCGGACAATATGAGACTGGATTGGATGCTGCCGGCACGGCGCTGCCCGAGCTGCTGGCGCCGGCGGGCGGGCTCGACCAGATGCTTGCGGCCATCGCCGCGGGTGCCGATGCTATCTATGCGGGGTTGGGCGGCTTTAACGCCCGTGTGAGCGCCCATGGCTTTACGGATGACGAGTTTGCGCGCGGCTGCGCCGTGGCGCATGCCCATGGCGTGCGTGTGTACGTGACGCTCAACGTGTTCGTGTTTGACGATGAGTTGTCCGACGCGGTGGCGTTGGGAGCTCATGCACTGGAGCTGGGCGCCGATGCTCTGATTGTCGCCGATGCCGGGCTGGCTTGTGTACTGCGCACGGCGATTCCCGGGGTCGAGATTCACCTGTCCACGCAGGCGGGCGCTCATAGCGAAAGCGCCGTGCGGCTTGCCGCCGATGAGCTGGGGGTCGAGCGCGTGACGACGGCACGCGAGCTGACGGTCGACGAGATTGCGGCGCTATGTGCCACGGGCGTGCCCATCGAGGTATTCTGCCACGGTGCGATTTGCATCGGCTATTCGGGGGCGTGCGAGTTCTCGGCCCTGCGGCGTGGGCGCTCAGCGATGCGCGGCGACTGCACACAGCCGTGCCGTCTGGCGTACGACCTGGTGGACGAGGCGGGGCAGAGCGTTGTCGCCGTCGAGGGGGATCGCCTGCTGTGTCCGCGCGACTATCTGGGTATTGCGCATCTGCCCGAGCTTGTAGATGCCGGCGTGGCGTCGCTCAAGATCGAGGGGCGCATGAAGAACCCCGATTACGTATTCAATGTGGTGCGGGTGTGGCGCCGGGCGCTCGATATGCTGTGCGACGGCGCGTGGGACCCCGGTGCCGTGGAAGAGCTTTCGCGCGAGCTGGGAAGGTCGTTTAACCGTGGGTTTACCGATGCGTACCTGCGAGGACGTTCGGGCGCCGAGCTGATGAGCTTTGAGCGCGCAATTAACCAGGGCGTGCGCGTGGGACGCCTGGTGGCCGTTGGCCACGAGGAAGTGACCGTCGAGCTCGATGCCGCCGTGGCGGCGGGTGACACGCTCGAGATTCGGTTCTATCCGGGTGCCGACGCGCGTCCCGATGTGCCCAAGCGCTGGCCGCAGGTGCCCTGCCCGGTGGATGCCGCAGCGGGGAAGCGCGTCGTCGTGCATTGCAAGCGTAAGGTGGACGCGGGCTGCGAGGTGTACCTGATTCGCAGCGCCGGCGTGTTGGGGCAAACGGCAACGGTGTTGGAGCGCATGCGGGCCGAGGCAGATGCGATTGCGCCCGTTGCGTGTGCCGTTGAGGTGCTGCCCTTTGAGGACGTTGCGGTGGATGGCGGCGCGTCGACGGAGTTGGTGGAGTGCGCGGTTCCCGCTCGCATGGTTTTTGCTTGGCAGCTGATGGATACCGACCCGCGCGGAGAACTCGATTTGTCCGACGCCGTTGTGGTGCTTGACGAGGTGTGCCGCACGGGTGACGCTGACCGGACCCGCTCACTGATACAGCGTGCCGGGCGCGTCGTCTGCCGCAACCTGGGACAGGTGGTGATCGCTCGCGAGCTGGGCGTGACGTTTGACGTGGCGGCGCCGGTGTTCTGCGCGAATCGGGCCACGCTTGCCTGGCTGCGCGGACTCGGTGCGGGGCGGGTGCACTTGCCGGCCGAGTTGCTCGGCAATGATGCGGAGCGTATTGCCGAACTGGCTGCTGAACCCGGCGTCTGGGGTCCGGTCGACGCCGACCGTCCCGAGCTTATGGTGTGCGAGCACTGCCTGCTGACCGCCGAGGGCGTCTGCGCTACCGATGCGACGGGACAGGTCCGTTGCCGCGACTGCTTGCGTCGTCGGCAGGTACGCTATCTGGTCGAGCGTGACGGTACACGTCTGCCAGTTGCCATTGACGCATGCGGCAGGACGAGGATTTTCCTGTCGTAGGTGCCGCGTCGCGTCAGTTTGTTATCATATGAGAGTTTATGGACTTCCAGCACCGCCGTATCCGGTGAGGGTGCTATAGCAAAAGGAGGATACCCAATGCTGTCTGTTGACGAGCAAATGCGTATCATCACCTCGGGCGCCGCGCAGATCGTTCCCGAGGCCGACCTTCGCAAGAAGCTTGAGAAGGGCGAGCCCCTCAACATCAAGCTCGGCGTCGACCCCACCAGCCCCGATCTGCACCTGGGCCATGCCGTGCCTCTGCGCAAGATGCGTCAGTTCCAGGACCTGGGCCACAACGTCACCCTCATCATTGGCAACGGCACCGCGCTGATCGGCGACCCCTCGGGCAAGAACTCCACCCGTCCGCAGCTTTCGCAGGAGCAGATCGAGGCCAACGCCGAGACCTACGTGAGCCAGGCCATGAAGATTCTGGATCCCGAGAAGACCACCATCGTGCACAACGGCGACTGGATCCTTTCGATGGACCTGGCCGGCCTGCTGCAGGTGTGCTCCAAGTTCACCGTCGCTCGCATCCTTGAGCGCGACGACTTTACCAAGCGCTACCAGTCCCAGACGCCGATTGCCCTGCACGAGTTCCTGTATCCCGTGATGCAGGCCTTCGACTCCGTTCAGATCAAGGCCGACGTCGAGATGGGCGGCACCGACCAGCTCTTCAACCTACTCGCCGGCCGCGAGCTCATGGAGAAGATGGGCATGGAGCCGCAGATTGCGCTCACCATGCCGCTGCTCGAGGGCACCGATGGCGTTCGTAAGATGTCCAAGTCCTACGGTAACTACATCGGCCTGACCGACGCGCCCAAGGACATGTTCGGCAAGACCATGTCCATCCCCGACGAGATGATCGGCAAGTACTACCGCCTGGCGAGCTCGCTCACCCCGGCCGAGGTCGACAAGATCGACGCTGCCCTGGCCGATGGTTCTGCCGACCCCTACGAGCTCAAGCGCGCTCTGGGCCGCGACCTGTGCGACACCTACCACGGCGTCGGTGCCGGCGACGAGGCTCAGGCCGAGTTCGACCGCGTGTTCAAGGAGGGCCAGCTCGCCGACTTCCCCGAGAAGCATGTCGAGCTGACCGTTAACGACGAGGGCCAGATCTACCTCGCCGGCTTGCTCAAGGACCTGGGTCTTTCGGCGAGCGCCGGCCAGGCTCGTCGCGATATCGACGGCGGCGGCGTCAAGATCAACGGCAAGGCCGTGGCTCCCAAGAGCTATAACATCGATCCCAGCGCCCTCAAGCTGGGCGACACCCTCTCCGTAGGCAAGCGCAAGGGCTTCAAGTTGATTTAGTTCCGCCGTTCTAACGAACGGCGGACCGGCCGACGCTGCGCGGGCCGCATTTGGACAATCTGACGTTCAACTTCAAGGGCGCGACCAGAAGGTCAGCGCCCTTTCGTTTCACGTCACCTTGCCTCAAATGCGACCCGCTCGCTGTCCGTCCTCTGCCTGCGGCGTTGTCTTGCCCCGGATGCGGCAGTTAGGGACGTTCCTTTTCTGCCGGCAGCTTGGGACACTCCTTGTAGTCATTGGGGACGTTCTTAAACGACTACATAGAACAAGAGTGGATGATCTCCCGGTTTGAGCCTGCATTCAAGCTCAAAGTGGGAGATCATCCACTCTCGTTTCGTTTGTTGATTTCGATGCCTACATTTGTAGGAACAGTTCGTGGAGGCGGGTATCGTCGTCGAGCTCGGGGTGGAAGGTTACGCCGAGCTGGTTGCCCTGACGGGCGGCGACAATACGACCGTCGACTTTCGCTAAGGCCTTGGCGTCGCCGTGGACCTCGACGATGCGGGGCGCGCGGATAAACGTCAGCGGCACTTCACCGTCGATGCCGGCTATTTGCCCCTTGGTTCGAAAGCTGCCGAGCTGCCTGCCGTAGGCATTGCGCTCGACAAGTACATCCATGGTTTCCAGACGCGGCGTGCCCTTATCGTCATGGGCGGCAAGGTCGTGAGCCAGTAGAATCAGGCCGGCGCAGGTGCCCAGGACGGGCATACCTTCAGCGATACGGGCACGAAGCTCCTCGAGCATGCCCAACTCATCAAGCAGCTTCCCTTGAACGGTAGACTCGCCGCCGGGAAGTACCAGACGGTCAAAGTCCTGCTTCAAATCAGCCGCCTGCCTCAGCTCAATACAGTGTGCGCCAAGCTCGAATAGTCTTGCCTCGTGCTCGGCAAATGCGCCTTGGACCGCCAGCACGGCGACCGTTTGGTCTGCATAATCGCTCATGTGCGATCCTTTCTGCCGGACTAGCGTCCGCGCTCCTCCATGATGATTTCGATCTCGTCGGCGTTGATGCCCACCATGGCCTCGCCCAGGTCCTCCGAAAGCTCGGCGATGAGCTTGGCATCGGTGAAGTTTGCCACGGCCTTGACGATGGCGGCGGCGCGCTTGGCGGGGTCGCCGCTCTTAAAGATGCCCGAGCCGACAAAGACGCCCTCGGCGCCCAGTTGCATCATCAGCGCGGCGTCGGCAGGGGTCGCTACGCCGCCGGCGGCAAAGTTCACAACGGGAAGCTTGCCCGTGGCATGGACCTCGCGCACCAGCTCGACTGGAACCTGCAGTTGCTTGGCTGCCTCAAAGAGCTCATCATCGCGCAGGGCAACAACGTCGCGGATTTGCTTTTGGATCTTGCGCATGTGGCGCACGGCCTGGACCACGTCGCCCGTGCCCGGCTCGCCCTTGGTGCGAATCATCGTGGCGCCCTCGGCAACACGGCGCAGCGCCTCGCCCAGATCGCGGGCGCCGCAGACAAACGGGACGTCAAACTGGGTCTTGTCGATGTGATAGACGTCATCGGCAGGGGAGAGAACTTCGGACTCGTCGATGTAATCGATCTCGATAGCCTGCAGGACCTGCGCCTCGACAATGTGACCGATGCGGCACTTGGCCATAACAGGGATGGAGACGGCCTCTTGGATGCCCTTGATCATCTTGGGGTCGCTCATGCGCGAGACGCCGCCTGCGGCACGGATGTCGGCCGGGATGCGCTCGAGTGCCATGACGGCGCAGGCGCCTGCCTCCTCGGCGATGCGTGCCTGCTCGGGCGTGGTGACGTCCATGATGACGCCGCCCTTGAGCATCTGCGCGAGTTCGCGATTGAGTTTGACGCGATCGGCCTTGCTGGTCTGTTCTGCCATGGTTGCTCCCTTGGTTGGCATGTGCATTGCTTGACGGAACATCCTATCGGGGAGCTGGGTATGGCAAAATACTCAGTTTTCGAGATAATAATAATGTCAGCCTAATACCAGATTGAACAGCTCGATAAGGTCAGGTGGCAAACTCATGCTTGACTACAATTTGGAAAAACGCGGCGAAGCATCGCTTTATGAGTATGTTTACCAGCAAATTCGAGATGATATTGTTGCTGGACGTATTGTGGCGGGGGAGCATCTTCCGTCTAAGCGCGCCTTTGCCAGTCATCTGGGAATCAGTGTCATTACCATCGAGAATGCATATAGCCAGTTACTTGCCGAGGGCTATATTTGCTCAATGCCGCGTCGTGGCTACTACGCTTGCAAGCTTCCGGATGCACCGGTTTTGCCTTTGGCTTCGCAGGGCATCGACCGAGATACCGTCTCTGTGGGCCTCAGCGCGCATGATGTCAACGGACAGGTCGAGCTGTTCGATGCACTTTCTCCTTCCGCTTTGGAGGCGGCGCGGCTTTGGCAAAGCGCACTACGGGCGACGCTGGCATCCGAAGATGAGCGCGAAATCTTTTCGCCCGCACCGGCGCAGGGCACCGCTCGGCTGCGACGCGCAATTGCTCACCATCTGCGTGGGACAAGGGGCATGAATGTCGACCCCAACAACATTGTTATCGGTGCAGGCGCCCAGCTGCTCGATACCATGTTGGTTCAGTTGCTTGGCGCTGACAAGGTGTATGCTGTTGAGGACCCGGGCTATTTGCGTCTGACGCGCATCTATCAGGCTATGGGCTGCCAAGTACGACATATCCCGTTGGATGACGACGGCGTGGACCTGAGCGCTCTGCAGAAAACTGGGACCGATGTCCTTCACCTTATGCCGTCCCATCAGTATCCCACCGGTCTTGTGACGAGCATTGCGCGTCGCTATGCGCTGCTGAGCTGGGCCGCCGAGCGACCAGGTCGGTACCTCATCGAAGATGACTTTGATTGTGAGTTTCGCCTTGCCGGCAAGCCAATTCCCGCGCTCGCGTCGATCGATGCCTCCCAGTCGGTTATCTACACCAACACGTTTTCGAAGAGCCTGTCATCGGCGTTGCGTCTAGCGTACATGGTGCTGCCCGATGAGCTAATGGAGCGGTTTAGGCGCAACCTTGGTTTTTACGCCTCGTCGGTGAGTTCTGTTGACCAGGTCGCTTTGGCTCGTTTGCTGGAATCGGGTGATTACGAGCGACATGTGAACCGCGTGCGCGTTCGTGCTCGCGAGGCGCGTGATGGCCTGGCGGCGCTTGTACGGAAAACGTTTCCGGCAGGGGAGGTTTCGATCGATCATGCAGACGCGGGCCTTTACTGCACTGTTGCCCTGGCCGAGGACAAGGCAGGGGAGAGTTTCGCGAAGGCTCTCGCTGACGCTCGTATTTCCTATGTCAACATCGCCGATTGCCTGTGGACGGGTGATCGGGCATCGACTAAGAACGCTCCATCTCGCGTCCTCATACAATACGACGACCTGAGCTCTCAGTCGCTCAGTGTTCTTCAGGAGCAACTGCAATAAGCCAACGAAAAGGCCCGAACCAATACGGTCCGGGCCTTCTTCGAGCTAGAGATTATCTCTCAGGCTGCTGGCTTAGCCAAAGTAACGCTTGAGCAGGCCGGCGAAAGCCTTGCCGTGGCGAGCCTCGTCGCGGGCCATCTCGTGCACGGTGTCGTGGATAGCATCGAGACCGGCGGCCTTGGCGCGCTTGGCAAGATCGGTCTTGCCGGCGGTGGCGCCATTCTCGGCCTCAACGCGCATCTCGAGGTTCTTCTTGGTGGAATCGGTCACGACCTCGCCCAGGAGCTCGGCGAACTTGGCGGCATGCTCGGCCTCCTCGTGGGCAGCCTTCTCCCAGTACAGGCCGATCTCGGGATAGCCCTCGCGATGAGCGACGCGAGCCATGGCCAGGTACATACCGACCTCAGAGCACTCGCCCTCAAAGTTGGCGCGCAGATCGGCAACGATGTCCTCGGAGACGCCCTCCATCTTGGCGACGCCCACGACGTGCTCGGCAGCCCACTCGAGCTGGCCCTCCTCCTGCTTCAGGAAGCGAGAGCCGGGAACGCCGCACTGGGGGCACTTGAAATCCTCGGGCAGCTGGTCGCCGTCGAACTCTTCCACATAACCGCAAACGGGGCAAACAAACTTCATGATTCGATCCTTTCGATCGATGGCGATGGTGCGCTCGTCCGGTCCCGTAAGGGCCCTCTCCGGACGTGCGTCTTGACGGGTTCTATTATCCATAAATGAGACCGAATGTGAAGCCTATTGGGAATGATTTTTAATAAAACAATTTAAGCATGTGAAGATGTTGATTGATTAACGATTGGCAAGCCATATGCGACCTCCGATGAGTACAATCGGTCGAGCAAATGTTGACCAATCAACAAATGAAGGAGCTTCCTCTATGCATCTAGCCCGCCGCGCCTGGTGCCGAACGTATCAAACGGTTTTTCGCATCGCATTGCCGGTACTGCCCTATACCGAGCCACGCATTTTAGAGCACGCTGAGGAAGTGCCCGCAGTGCTTCAAAAGCGTTCAATACAGCATGTTCTTATCGTGACAGATCCCGGCATTGCCCGTCTGGGGCTCACGGCATCGCTCGAGACAGCGCTCGCGTCCAAGGGAATTAGCGCTGTGGTCTATGCCGAAACACGTGCGAACCCCACGGTCTCAAACGTGGAGGAAGCGGCATCTCTGTATCGAGAGAGCGCCTGCCAGGCCATTATCGGCTTTGGCGGCGGTTCGGCCATGGACTGCGCCAAGGGCGTGGGCGCGCGCATCGCGCAGCCAAAGAAGCCCATCAACAAGATGCGCGGCCTGTTGCGTATCCATCGTCGCCTGCCGCTGCTCATCGCCGTTCCCACCACGGCGGGCACGGGAAGCGAGGTCACGCTTGCAGCGGTAATTACCGACGACGAGACGCACTACAAGTATCCCATTAACGACTTTGTGCTGATCCCGCGCTTTGCGGTGCACGACCCCGAGTTTACGCGCGGCCTGCCCGCCTCCATTACGGGGCAAACGGGCATGGACGCCCTGACACATGCCGTCGAGGCCTTTATCGGGCGCAGCACCACGCCCTATACGCGCAAGATGGCGCGCCAGGCGGTGCAGCTCATCCACGACAATTTGCTCGAGGCCTATGAGTGCGGTGGCAACATGCGTGCGCGCCGCAATATGCTTTCGGCGGCGTATAAAGCGGGCGTTGCCTTTACGCGCTCTTATGTTGGATACGTCCATGCCATCGCGCACAGCCTGGGCGGGCGTTACGGGATTCCCCACGGCTTGGCCAACGCCATCATCCTGCCGCACATGCTTCGCGCCTATGGCGAAGCTGCTGCTCCCAAGCTCGCCGATCTCGCCCGCATGGCCGGCATTGCGCCGGCTAATGCGCTGGACAACGTGGCTGCTGAGGCCTTTATCGATTGGGTCGACCGCATGAACGCCGCCTTGGGCATACCCAAATATGTGACGGGCATTCGCCGCTCCGATATTCCACAAATGGCGGCCCATGCCGATGCCGAGGCCAATCCGCTATACCCCGTTCCGCTTCTAATGGACCGTTTGGAGCTCGAGCGTATGTACGAGGTCGTCGCGGGTGGTATGTTTGAGGGCGAGAATTAGGAGGGTCCATGAACACCGAGGAAATTGCGCGCATCGTCGGCGATCAGCGCGCCTACTTTAAGACACATGCCACGTTTGATGTCGATGCTCGACGTCGTGCGCTCGTGAGTTTACGCGATGCGGTGCGGGCCCACGAGGCCGATATTGCCCATGCGCTCAAGACCGATTTGGGAAAGTCGCATGACGAGGCGTATATGTGCGAGATCGGCACCTCGCTTTCCGAGATTCGTTATCAGATTGCGCATGTGGCTCGATGGAGTCGCTCGCGCCTGCGTCCGTGTGACCTCGCCAACGCCGTGAGTGTGTGCAAGACGCAGTCCGTGCCCTATGGCGTCACACTCATCATGGCTCCGTGGAACTACCCGTTTTTACTGACGCTCGAGCCACTCGCCGGCGCCCTTGCCGCGGGCAATACCGTGGTCATCAAGCCGAGCGCCTATGCTCCGGCATCGAGCGCGGTGCTCAAGCAAATCTGTGAAGAGGCATTTGATCCGCGCTTGGTGACGGTCGTCGAAGGCGGGCGTGCCGAAAACGAAGCGTTGCTCGATGAGTGCTGGGACAAGATCTTCTTTACCGGTAGCGTTCCGGTCGGCAAGCTCGTCATGGAGCGTGCAAGTAAAAACCTCACACCCGTGACGCTTGAGCTGGGCGGAAAGAGTCCCTGCATCGTAGATGCGACGGCTAACTTGAAGGTCGCGGCACGCCGTATCGCCTTTGGTAAATGGCTCAACGTGGGGCAGACCTGCGTGGCGCCCGACTACCTGCTGGTCGATGCGCGCGTGCACGACGAGCTGCTGGACCTCATCAAGGAGGAGGCCCGCCGCATGTTTGGCGAGCATCCGCTCGACAATGAGAATTACGGTCATATTGTCAACGCCAAGCATTTCGCGCGCGTACGCGGGCTGATCGACCCCGACAAGGTTGTGCTGGGAGGTACCGCGCGCGAGTCGTCGCTCAAGATTGAGCCGACGATTTTGGACGGCGTGGCGCCTGAGGACGCCGTAATGCAGGAGGAGATTTTCGGCCCCATCTTGCCGGTGCTGTCGTTTGAGAGCCTAGACGAGGCCGAGACGTTTATTACGGATCGTCCGACGCCGCTGGCCCTGTATATCTTTAGCCAAGACCGTGAGGTTCAGCAGCGCTTTGTGCGTTACGTGCCCTTTGGTGGTGGCTGTGTTAATGACACCATTATGCATTTGGCCACGAGCCATATGGGCTTTGGCGGCATGGGGGCGAGCGGTATGGGACGGTACCATGGACGCGAGAGCTTCGATACGTTTAGCCACAAGAAGAGCATCGTGAACAAGGCAACGTGGCTGGACGTGCCGTTCCGCTATGCCCCTTACGCAAGCTGGAAGCACAAGTTCGTGCGCATGTTTGTGCATTAGAATCAGATGACATAGGGATAAACAAAGTGGCCGCCCCCGCGTAAGCGAAGACGGCCACTTCTCACGATGAAAACGTGTATCGGAGTTGGCAAGACCCGCAGCCACGGGTGCCATCCGTGTCCCTATCTTAGCTGTAAGCGTTCCGCCGCGCAAGCGTTGCGGCAAGCGATTGAAAGACGCGGACGGGATGAATTTGTGTCCGCACGGGCCCGTAGACTTCTCAACTATGTTGTGGATGCTCGCTAATCGGTAATGGAGGCGCACGTGTTTGATGACGATGACCTGTTCGATCTGACAGACGATCCGTTTGAGTGGGATATGCTACTCGATGACGATGAGTTGGAGCAGGACCGTAAGAAGCGGCAGGGCAAGAAGGCGCGGGATGACGCTTCGAAAAAGCAGGACAAGCGTCGCCGAGGCCTGTTCGGCGGGCTCTTTGGGTAACCGCTGCGCCAAAGCGTCTGTATACTAGGCACGTGTTAGACGCGTTGCGAAATGAGGACACAGACGATGATGTGGTTTACCGCCGACCTGCACCTGGGCGATACGAATATCCTGCACGATATGGATCGGCCGTTCGCCTCGGTCGAGGAGATGAACCGCAAGGTTATTGACGCCATTAACGAGTGCGTTGCTGCGGACGACCGCCTCTATATCCTGGGAGACTTTACGTATCGCTTGCCCATGGCGGAGGCCGTGCTCCTGCGCGAGCGCATTGCCTGTCAGAACGTGACGCTCATCCGCGGTAACCATGACGGCGATTGGGAAGATCCGGACGCACCGCACATTTGGGATGACGTGCGCGATTACCTGGAAATTGCCCCCGGCTATGCCAAGGGACATCGCCTGGTTTTGAGCCATTACCCCATGCTCAGTTGGAACGGCAAAGCGCGTGGCGCCATTATGCTGCACGGACATATCCACAGCAGGGGAGACCGCACCAACACGCGCAACCGTGATCGCGAACGCCCCATCTACCGCTACGATGTGGGCCTCGACGCCAATGGCTACAAGCCCGTAAACCGAGACCAGATCTTGAGCTTCTTTGGACTGTAGCTTTCAAACCACCATAAAGGGGACAGGCACCTTTGTGGTGGTTTTTCCATAGATTGGAGTCGTTATGAAACAACTGCTTATTCGTGCCGACGATCTCGGCTATTCGTATGCCGTTGACTTAGGGATCGCCCGCAGCGTCGATGAGGGCCTGGTGTGCTCGGTGGGACTCATGCCAAATATGCCCGAGGCCGAGCATGGCTGGTCACTCGTGGCGGATGCTGACATTGCGGTGGGCCAGCATACCAACGTGTGCCTGGGCAAGCCGTGTGCCGATCCGGCACTCATTCCAAGCCTGCTCGATGAAAACGGTGAGTTCCATAGCAGCCGTACCTTCCGCGAGCGCTTTAAGCGTGGCGAGGAACTGATTGACTTCGACGAGGCATGCATTGAAATTCGTGCGCAGCACGATCACTTTGTCGAGATCGTGGGTCGCGAGCCCGATTACTTTGAGGCCCACGCCGTTATGAGCAAAAACCTCAATCGAGCGATTTCGGCGGTGGCGCAGGAGCTGGGCCTTAAGGAGCAAAAGGCGAGCTTCGACCCCACGGCCGTGGTGCACTGCGGAGATACCGACCTGCGCATGGTGATGCATTCGATGGAGCCGGGCTACGAGCCTAAGGACTCGATTATGCAGACGGTTCGCGAGATGGCAGACGGCGAGACGGTCGTCTTCGTGTGCCATCCGGGCTATCTCGATCGCTTTATCCTAGAGAATAGTTCGCTTACGACCGATCGCACCAAGGAAGTCGATGCACTGATCGACCCCGAGCTGCGGGCGTGGCTCGAGGCTCAGGACGATCTGCATCTGATTGACTACCGCGACCTGTAAGGCTCCCAAACCACCACAATGGGGACAGGCGCCTTTGTGGTGGTTCTGGCGCCGTTGCCATTATGGCGGCGGCGCCTTTTTTGTCCGCGTGCCGCGGTAGAGTGTAGGCAGTTGAAATGTGCGTCCATCGAGGAGCTGCTATGAACGAGATCAGGTGCCCGCATTGCGGCGAAGTCTTTAAGGTCGATGCGTCCGGCTATGCGGATATCGTCAAACAGGTGCGCGATACGGAGTTCTCGCGCGACCTGGATGAGCGCGTGAAGGCCGTCCAGCGCGAGGGCGAGCAGGCACTGGAGCTTGAACGCTCGCGCTCGGCTGCCGCCTTACGGGAGGTGGAATCTCAGCGCAGCGCTCAGCTCACTGAACAGAAGAATATCGCGGCTCAGGAGTTGGCACAGGAAGTTGCCAAGCGCGACGCCGAGCTTGCCGAGCTACGCGCCAAGCTCGAGGGTGCTGCCGCAGAGCGCGAGAGCGCAAGTCAGCGTGCGGCTATTGAGGCTCGTGCCGATGCCCAAAAGGAGAACGCCGAGCTCCAGCGTGAGATTGACAGCCTGCGTGCACAGCTGGGACGCAAAGACGACGAAGCCAAGCTTGCCGAGGCGGCGGCGCGTGGCGCCGCGCAAAACGACCTGTCCGCACGCGACGCTCAGATTGCCGAGCTGCAGGCGAAGCTCTCCGCTGCAGACAAGGCCCAGGAGATGGCACTTGCCGCTGCCGCCGCCGAGTCCCAGCGTGAGCTTGATGCCGCTCGCAGCGAGGCCGAGCGCGCGCTTGCTGACTACCGCGCGACGGTACAGGAGAAGTTTTCCGCCGCAAAGGCTCAGTCCGAGCAGGAGGCAGAGGGTCTGCGCGCGCAGCTGCGCGAACAGGAACTGACGGCAAAGATGAATCTAGCGGAAGCAGTCGCCGCGGCGGAGCGTGAGCGCGACGAGGCGCGTGCCAAGCTGACGAGCGAGCTGGCAGTGCGCGATTCACGCGAGGAGCAGGCCAAGGCAGCACACGAGCTCGAGCTTGCGCAGGCCAAGCGCGCGAGCGATGAGCTGATCCGCTACAAGGACGAAGAGATTGAGCGCCTGAAGGACATGAAGGTGCGCCTGTCCACCAAGATGGTGGGCGAGTCGCTCGAGCAACACTGCGAGACTGAGTTCAATCGCTTGCGCATGACGGCGTTTCCCAACGCTTATTTTGAGAAAGACAACGATGCGTCCGAGGGTACCAAGGGCGACTTCATCTTCCGTGAGTGCGACGCGAGCGGCAACGAGGTCATCTCGATCATGTTCGAGATGAAAAACGAGAATGACGAAACCGCGACCAAGCACAAGAACGAGGACTTCTTTAAGAAGCTCGACCACGACCGTCGTCAGAAAGGCTGCGAGTACGCGGTGCTTTGCACCCTGCTCGAGCCCGAGAGCGAGCTCTATAACGCCGGCATCGTGGACGTGAGCTACCGCTACGAGAAGATGTACGCGATCCGCCCGCAATTCTTCATTCCCATGATCACGCTGCTGCGCAACGCCGCTATGGGATCGCTGCGCTATAAGCAGGAGTTGGCGGAGTACAAGCAGCAGAATATCGACGTCACGAACTTCGAAGCCAAGATGGAGAAGTTCAAGGACGGCTTCTCGCGCAACTACAACCTGGCGAGCAAGCAGTTCGAGTCGGCGATCAAGGAGATCGATGCCGCCATTAAGCAGCTCGGGAAAACCAAGGACGACCTGCGACGCAGTACCGAGAATCTGCGTCTGGCCCACAACAAGGCCGATGAGCTCACGATTCGCAAGCTCGCCTGGGGCAACAAGACCATGAAGACGGCGTTTGACGAGGCGCGTGAGGCCGCTCCGGATGCAGGCGATGAGCCGGCGGAGGCCGATGCCTACGAGGTCGAGGATGCCGAGTAACGGGATAGAGCGTTTATGAGAAAGCGGGGCCGCTAGCGATGTTGCCAGCGGCCCCGCTTTTTTCGCTTTGCAGGCCTTAATCCTCGAGCAAATCCTCGATAAAGCCGACACGGTAGCTCTTGAAGATGACCTCGCCGCCGTCTTGCGTGGCGTCCAGATTGACATCGCCCATGATGCCAAAGTCGTGGTCGGCATCCTCGTCGGCAAAGATCTGATGCACGTGCCACACGTGATCGGTCTTCTCGTCGCTCTCGTCGATGGTAAACATCGCGGCGCTGCGGGCGTCGCCGTTGGTGAGGATTTCCTCGTGTTGCTCATGATAGGCGTCGAGCGCCTTTTGCCAGCGGATCTCGCTCATGCCCCAGTCCTCGTCGAGTTCGCCCAGGTCGCGAACGTGCTCGCGGGCGGCAAGGGTCACGCGGCGGAAGAGTGCGTTGCGCACCAGCAGCGTGCAGCCGCGACGGTCCGCCACGACCTCGTCGATGCCCTGTGGCGGTGCGGCGTCGAGTGCAGCGGGGTTGCCAGCGTTCTCCCACTCGTCCACCAGGCTCGAGTCGACCGAGCGCACCACAAAGCCGAGCCACGAAATGATGTCGCGCAGACGCTCGTCGCGCTTCTCGATGGGTACGGTGCGGTCGAGCGAACGGTAAGCCTCTGCCAGGTAGCGCAGCAAAATGCCTTCGGAGCGGGCGATGCCGAGCTTTTGAATATAGCCCTTAAAATCGCTTGCGCTTTCCAGCATATCGCGCAGGACGCTCTTGGGGGAGAGCTGGTAGTCGTTTGCCCAGGGCACTTCCTGGCAGTACTTGTCAAAAGCGGCATCGAGCAAGTCCTCGAGCGGCTTTTCGTAGGTGACATCCTGGATGCGCTCCAGGCGTTCCTCGTATTCGACGCCATCGGCCTTCATTTCGGCCATCGCGCGGTCGCGTGCGGCGCGCTCCTGTGCGCGCAATACCTGCTTGGGGTCCTCGAGCGTAGCCTCGACCATCGAGATGAGGTCCATGGTATAGGTCTCACTCTCGGGGTCGAGTAGCTCCAGCGCGGCAAGCAAAAACGGCGAGAGCGGCTGGTCGAGCGCGAAGTCCTCGGGCAGATCGACCGTCAGCGCGTAGTCGATGTCCGCTGCGGCATCTGCGGGAGCGTCGGACGCAGGCGGCACCTCGGTGCGAACGACGACGCCGGAATCGATGAGCGTGGCGAAGATTTCGTCGGCACGAACCTCGAGCTTTGCCTTTTCCTCGGGGGTCTGCAGGCTTGTCTCGATGAGGTCGTGTACGCGGGCACGGGCGTCGCCGCCCTGCTCGACCACGCTAATCACCATGGAGTGTGTGATGCGAAGGCGCGGCTTGAGCGTTTCGGGCTGCGTCTCGATCAGGCGCTCAAAGGTCTGCTTGTTCCAGGTGACAAAGCCCTCGGGGGCCTTCTTCTTTTTAATCTTGCGGAGCTTCTTGGGGTCGTCGCCCGCCTTGGCCATGAGCTTGGCGTTCTCGATCTCGTGCTCCGGGGCCTCGGCGATGACCATACCCTCGGTATCGAAGCCCGAGCGGCCGGCGCGACCGGCGATTTGATGGAACTCGCGGGCGCGCAGGCGACGCATCTTGTAGCCGTCGAACTTGGTGAGCGCGGTGAGGACCACGGTGTGGATGGGCACGTTGATGCCGACGCCGAGTGTGTCGGTGCCGCAGATGACGGGTAGCAGGCCCTGTTGCGCCAGGCGCTCGACCAGCAGGCGATAGCGTGGCAGCATACCGGCGTGGTGCACGCCGACGCCGCAGCCGAGCAAGCGTTTGAGGATCTTGCCGAAGGCCGTCGAGAAGCTCGTGCCTTTGGCGGCTTCCTTAATAGCCTCGCGTTGCTCCTTGCTGGCGATGCCAAAATTGGCGAGGGATTGCGCCGTCGCAAGGGCGGCATCCTGGCTAAAGTGCACGATGTAGAGCGGGGCCTCGCCGCGGCGCATGGCGAGCTCGACGGTGCCCTCGAGGGAGGTCGTCACATAGTCGTAGCTCAGCGGCACGGGGCGCGGGGCATCGACGACCAAGTCGCAGGTAGCGCCGGTGTGTTCCTCGAGCGAGGCGGCGATCGCGGTGACATCGCCGAGCGTGGCGCTCATGAGCATGAATTGCGTGTGAGGCAGGGTGAGCAGCGGCACCTGCCAGGCCCAACCGCGATCAGGGTCGGCAAAGTAGTGGAACTCGTCCATGGCGACGCAGCCAACATCGGCATCTTCGCCCTCGCGCAGTGCGTCGTTGGCAAGGATCTCTGCCGTGCAGCAGATGACGGGCGCCTTGGTGTTGATATGCGTATCGCCGGTGATCATACCGACGTTATCGCGGCCGAGTACCTGTACCAGGTCGAAGAACTTTTCGCTGACCAGGGCCTTGATGGGGGCCGTGTAATAGCAGCGCTTGCCCTGCGCCATGCCCATAAAGAGCATTCCCAGCGCGACGAGCGATTTACCCGATCCGGTCGGTGTGCCTAAAATGACGTGATCGCCGGCTGCCAGGTCCATGAGGGCCTCTTCTTGGTGATCCCACAGCTCAATGCCGCGGTCGCTCGTCCATTCAAAGAAGCGTTCGAAGGCCTGATCAGGCGTGAGCCATGGTTCGGGCTCACTGCCATCCTCGGGCTCCCACCAGGTGGGGGAGAGCGCACCGAGCGAGCCAAACTCGGCTTCGGTTCCCGTGCCGCCCGAGAATGAGCTGGCAGCCCCGGTGCCGGAGACGGTGCTGGCGGCGGTATCTGTCGTGGTCTGTGCCATATGGTTGCTTTCTCTCGCGATTGTCCGCCAACTATTATGGCGTAGCGGCGGCGCGGGGTGCCAGCGCGCGAGAAAATGCAGGAAATGGGCGTTCTGCCCAGCCGTTTAGTGTAGTCGCTAGCTAAGTGAGTAGACTTTTTGCGATATTGCGAGCACATGGCTTTTGCGCAAGGGTTCTACCTGCGGTTTTATGTTTCGCTATGCGGGCTGTGCTTGGCTATTGCAAAATAGTCTACTCACTTAGGTTTGAGGGCCGTTCGCTGGCGCCTATTTGCGCTTGTTTGCCAACGCCGCGACCATCAGAAGCCCCTAGGACTCTTGCGGTAGACGCTTCTTGCCCTTGCGGGCACGGTTTCTAAAGTTCTCGACGGCCTCTTCCATGCCCAGAGGCACATAGGCGAGCTCATCGAGGTTATCGGGCAGGTAGCAGGCTAGGCTTTGCTCCTGCGCGCGGCCCGCCGCGAGCTGTTCATCGCTGGGCTGCGCTCCAGGTGTGGCGCAAATGCCATAGACGGCGGCACCCATCTCGCGCGTGCGGCGCTCGTACTCGGTCTCGGGATGCTCGGGATGGTCGCGGCGGACGTCGTCGCTTACCCAAAGCGTATCGTAGCCGGCCGCGGCAAACTGTCCCAGGGCGTAATCGCGCAACGGCTTGCTATCGGTGCGCAGTGTGACGGTAGCGCCGGCTGAAAAGAGCGGGCGGTAGAGCATCAGATGGTCGACATGGACGAGTCGTTTTTTAGCGTACTTGGCCTTGGGCTGCGGCGTGGGAAAGTTAATGGTGATGGCATCGAGCTCGCCTGCGGCAAACAGCTGTGGCAGCGATGCGGCGCCTCGGGGCAGGACGAGTGCGTTGGATAGCCCCTGTTCGCAGATTTTCTGCGCGGCATAGGCGATGCAGATGGGCTCCTGGTCCATGCCGATAAAGAGGGTGTCGGGCTCGCGGTGGGCGCGCTCGACCAGATAGGTTCCCTTGCCACAGCCCAGATCCAGATGAAGGTGTTCGAAGGGCTTGCTGCCTGCGGGCGCACAGGCCTTGCGCCAATCTCCGACATAGGCCTCGGGGTTCGTCTCAATCGCATCGGCGTAGCGCTCCAGGCGCTCCTCGAGCACAAAGTTCTTAGGCGTGCGAACGTGGACGGCTCCCATGAGGCTCCTTGGTCATAAGTATGGAACGCATAGCTGCGCGTTCCGTCAATGGGTTGAAAAAAGGGTAGGCATAGTTTGCCCGAAAGACGCTGTGCGGCTCGACGGCGAGTCGTCGGTGCCTACAGGCGCTTGAGAATCACATAGCGATTGAGCTCGCCGCTGCGACCGTCGGCATGGAAGCGCTCAAGCTCGCGCACGGGGACCTCGCCGCTCTTGTAGAACGTACGCACGCCGCGCACCAGGTCGGTGATCTGCTGATCGTCAAAGTGATGGCAATAGCGGTAGGCGTGGCGGTCGTTTTGCCAGCCAATGAGGTGGTCGCCGGCTTCAAACTGCGCGGAATCGTAACCCTCAAACGGCGGGGTGAGCTCGGCGCGGGCTTCGGCTCGAACGGCCTTGCGCGCCATGCGCTCGTCGTTCATAAACTCCCAAAAGCTGATGGCGATGATGCCGCCTGGGCGCGTCTGCCGCACCAGGGCGTCGAGCACGCGTACGCGGTACTCGCACGACGGTACGTGGTGCATAAAGCCAAAGCAGACCGAGATGTCGGCGAGCGGGGCGTCGAAAAGCACGTCGGGCGTCTCGGCGGGGTTGAGCTTCATAAGGGCGTCGAGCACATCGAGCTCCTGGAAGTGCAGGTTGGGAATGCGCAGGGCGTGGCCGTGTGCATCGATAGCCAGGTCTTGGCACGAGTCGACGCCATAGAACTCAAACGGACAGCTGACATTTGCCGAGGGATTTGCGCCGTCGACGCCCTTGGCGGCAAGTGCGCCGCCGGCGGCAAAGTTCTCGAATCGCATATTGCCGCAGGCAAGATCGAAGACACGGACGGGATGCTCGATCGTGGCGACGTCGAGCTGCCCGAGCGCGATATCCATGGTGCGCACCCAGCCGGGCCACGGGGCCTGGCGCGTATCGGAGAAGGAGGCGGAGTGCTCGCGATAGAACGTGTTGTTGAGCTGGATGAGCGATGAGGCGAAATCGCGGTTCACGGCGCGGAACTCCCTCCGTTGGCGGTGCGGAATAAACAGTATGACCATACTACCGTTAACGCCGCAACGGGGACAACTGAGCTAGGCGCCATTGCTTTGTTTGGACACATTTCCGCAGCTCATATGCACCCGCAACCGCCGGTTGTCAAAAATCTCACTAGAATAGGTGGCATGCTTTTGGCAGTGGCGGATAGATTTTTAACTGTGCAAGGCGCCTTAAGAACAAATATGGTCCGGCGGCACGGCTGGCATCACATAGGAGGAACCATGAATGTAGAAACTGCGCAGCGGCTCGCCGACCTTCGTCGCAGCAAGGGTTTTAGCCAAGAAGGGCTGGCGCGAAAGCTGGGGCTGTCGCGCCAGGCGGTCAGTAAATGGGAGCGCGCGGAGAGCTCGCCCGATACCGAGAACCTGATCTCGCTCGCCAAACTTTATGGCGTGAGCCTGGACGAGCTGCTCAATCCGAGCGATGAGATCGAGGACGATATCGAGTTTGAGAACGAGGACCGCGCCCGTCAGCGCGAGGCCGAGGCGGCAGAGCGTGCTCGCACCCATGAGGCGGCGGCGCGCGCTACCGAGGCGGCAACGCAGGCGAGTGATGCTGCGGCCAAGGCGGCGCAAGCGGCAAGTTGGAGTGCGCAGGCCGCCAATGCCGCTACGGCGCAGGCGACGAGTGGCACCGCAGTTGGCTCGACTCCGGTGAAGGGCCCGTTCCAGTCGTTCCCGTATTGGGCCGTGTGTTGGCTACTGTTCTTTTTGCTGATGTTCCTGTTTGGTGCCGGTCCCTTTGCCGCGCTGATCTTCTTCACGATTCCCATCTATCACTGGGTGGCGCGTGCGCTCGATGGCGATTGGGCGCGCGGGGATATTCAGGTCGGTTCGGCACCGGTGACAGCTAGGGCTCAGAATGTTTCCGCTTCGGTTGATGCTGGCGTGGCTACCGCGACTACCGCTGACCCGATCGCCAAAGAGGGTGATGAATGATGAAGCTTTCGCATGAATCCAAGGTACGCTTGGGCGTTGGCATCGGAGCGTTTGTGCTTATTATCGGGCTTGTATTTGGTGCCTCGCGGCTATTGGCTCATTCCAATATGGTGCGAACGACCGCTATTCTATCCGGCGATTTGTCTGATTTTGACGATATGTTTGACGACGATGATCTCTTGGATAGCGGTAACTATTCCGCTCGGCCTCAGCAACTTTCGAGTGCGACCTTTGATGCTGATGAGTTTCGCTACCTCGATTTCGATATCGATGCGGCTACGGTGGACGTCAAGGTTGTTGATGGCAACAAGGTTCGCGTTATCGAGCGGGGACGCGTTGCCAATGGTATGGATGCCTCCAAGGCCGCGACGCAAAACATCGCATCCGTCGAGGACTCGACGCTCAAAGTTTCTCAGTTTGGAAGTGATGACGGTAAGGCGATTGACCGCTCGGTTACGGTTGAGCTGCCGCGCCGTGTTGCCGAACATCTGAAGGGAGTCAACGCGCACGTGGGCTCGGGTGATCTGCAGATTGCCGGTGTCATCTGTGATGGTTTCGACCTTTTCCTGGGTGCGGGAGATGTAGAGTTTACGGGCAGCGTGACTGATGCGCTCAGCGCTGAGGTCGGGTCGGGCGATGTGACGTTCGAGCTCTACCAGGCCCCCGCGAAGTCGATGGACGTGAGCGTGGGCTCGGGCGATGTGGAGATGACGGTTCCGAACTCGACGGGCTTTAAGGCGAGCCTCACCTTGGGCAGTGGCGACTTCGAGAGCGATTTCCTTCCGCTTGGCTACGACGGCGAGACCATTTTGAATTTTGAATTCGATAACGGTGACAAGTCTGCCACGTATCGTTTTGAGGTCGGTTCGGGCGACATGTCATTTGATTCAGAGTGACGGGCGGTTATCGAAGACTTATACACCATAGCTGCGCTGTTTGATGGAGGCGCCGGAGCCGTGACGGGCTCCGGCGCCTTTGCCTTTACAATGGGGTCATGGAACAGATTATCTTGAACATACTCGAGGCTCTGCGTCGCGGCGAGACCGTGGACGACAAAGCGCTCGTCAAACTGATACATGCCGAGGCGCGCCGTGAGGGTGCCGACAAACGCGATTTGGCCAAGCGCCGTCTGCTGCCGTTCTACCAGCGGGTAAAACGTGAGGAGCCGGCTCGTTGGGCAGGGTGGAATGTCGATGCCGAGCTGGAACGTCGACTGCTGCAGGTGCTGCGTATGAAGCCTCGTCGCACGGCCTCGGGCGTGGCGACCATTACTGTCATCACCAAGCCCTGGCCGTGCTCGGGCGATTGCCTGTTTTGCCCCAACGATCTGCGCATGCCTAAAAGCTATCTGCATGCCGAGCCGGCGTGCGCCCGTGCGGAGCAAAACTGCTTCGACCCGTATCTGCAGGTGAGCGCTCGTCTGACCGCGCTTTCGCAGATGGGGCATGCGACCGATAAGATTGAGCTCATTGTGCTCGGCGGTACCTGGAGCGACTATCCGCAAGGGTATCAGACGTGGTTTATGTCGGAGCTCTTCCGCGCGCTCAATGACGATGCCGTGGCTGGTGTGGCGGCTAACCCCATGTTGGCGCGTCCGGGCATCAGTCGTGCCGAGGCGGGGCGTCTGCTCGATGACGCTCCCGCCGATGCCCTGCCGCCTGTGGTAGCAGAGCGCCGTGAGCGCTATCGGGCCGCCGGCATTGCGACAGACGAGGTCGAGCTTGCTGCCGGCGTTGCCGACGAGCAGGGGCGTGTGGATGCTGCCGTGGGCGGCTATAACCGTGCGGTGCGTCGTCTGTACGGTCCCGGTACGCCGTGGGACAAGGTCACTGAGTGGCAGACGGCAACGATGGAGGAGCTCGAGCGTCAGCAGCGCATCAACGAGACGGCGAAGCATCGCGTGGTGGGACTCGTTATCGAGACGCGCCCCGATGCCGTAACGCCGCAGGCGCTTACGCTCATCCGCCGCCTGGGCTGCACCAAGATCCAGATGGGTATCCAGAGCCTCGACCAGCACCTGCTCGATATCAACGAGCGTCGCATTTCGGTGGCGCAGATTGAACGGGCGTTTTCGCTTGCGCGCCTGTTTGGCTTTAAGATCCATGCGCATTTTATGCTTAACCTGCTGGGCGCCACGCCGGAGGGGGATAAGCGCGACTACGAATGCTTTATGACCGAAGGGGCCTTTATGCCCGACGAGGTCAAGGTCTACCCGTGTGCGCTCATCGAGGGCTCGCGTCTGGTGGGCTGCTATGAGCGCGGCGAGTGGCGTCCCTATACCGAGGAAGAGCTGCTCGATGTGCTGGCCGACGACATCGTGGTGACGCCGGCGTTCTGCCGTATCAGTCGCATGATCCGCGACTTTAGTTCCGACGACATTATGGTGGGCAACAAGAAACCCAACCTGCGTCAGCTCGTTGAGAACCGTCTGGCTGCTCGGGGTGATGGTGCGACGGTGCGCGAGATTCGCTATCGCGAGATCAGTACGGCGGGTGCCGACTTGGATGAGCTATCTCTTGATGAGGAAGTGGCGTACGAGACGCCAGTGACTTACGAGCGCTTTTTGCAGTGGGTGACGCCGCAGGGCAAGATCGCGGGCTTTTTGCGGTTGTCGCTGCCCGACCATTCGTTTGTTGCCGCGCATGCGGACGAGTTGCCGACGACGCCGGACGAGGCGATGATTCGCGAGGTGCACGTGTATGGCATGGCGGCACGCGTGGGTGACCAGGGCCAGGCGGCGCAGCATCACGGGTTGGGGCGTTTGCTCGTAGAGCGTGCGTGCGAGATTGCCCGGGATGCCGGCTATGCGCGCATCAACGTGATCAGCGCGATTGGTACGCGCGAGTACTATCGCCATCTTGGATTTTATGACCATGGCCTTTATCTGCAAAAGGAGCTCTAGATGAACAAGCCGAGTGTTTCTGCCGGCGTCGTTGCCGGCGTTGCTCTGGGAGCCGCGGCGCTTGGTGCGGCCGCTGTCGCTGTTCGTGTTGCCTGTCTGCAGGTTGCGCGAACCTGCAATGGGTTGGCGCGTGTGAAGCGCGTGCACGACGAGGGCGGCGACGAAGTCCGCGTATTGGTGCAAGGCGGCGTCTACCAAAGCGCGAGTTACGTTGGCGAGCGTTGGGCTGAGCCCGTCTTTGCGTACTATCGTGCGTTTGACGACGTGTTTGAGGCCGAGGGTGCAATGCACGACGCTTATGGTCACGGCATCGACCGTATGCTCATGCTGGGTGGCGGCGGGTTTGCCTATCCCAAGTTTGCGCTGATGTCGCACGAGGGCTTGCGCATGGACGTTATCGAGTATGACGGAGAGATTACGCGCCTGGCGCGCCGTTGGTTCTATCTGGACGAGCTGGAGCGCACGGTGGGCGACCGCTTGCGGGTGATTACTGCTGAGGCTCGCTCGTATCTGGGTGTGACGAGTGTGGGTCATCGTCGCTACGACGTGGTCGTGAGCGATTGCTTTGGCGGTGCCGAGCCCGTACGCGAGCTGGCGACCGTTGAGGCGTTGCGTCTAGTGCGGGGCAGCCTGAATGCCGGCGGCATCTACGTGGCCAATATCGTGAGCGCAAGCGAGGGGAGCGATGTGACGTTCCTGCGCGATTGCGCTGCCACGGCACTCGAGGTATTCGCCCACGCCTGGGTGGTCCCATGTGGCGATGCGGAGTTCGGCGGCGAGGAAAACTACCTGCTCATCGCCAGCGACGGCAACTACGCCTTTGCCGAAGCCGTGCCCTTCGACACCGACTTCCTCGGCACCGTCCTTCACGACAAATAAGTCTCCTCGTCCCAAAAAGACTGGTCTTAGGCGTGGTCGCGCCAGCCGAGAACGCGCTGCTTCATGCCTTCGATGTCGAGCACGCCTTCGGCAAAGCCCTTGCGCACGAGCTCTTCGGGAACGAACTCATCGTAACGATCAAAGTAAGGCACCTCGCCGGGATAGACGAGGTCGATGGGGTCGAAGTCTTTCTCGGCTTCGGCGGCGAGCACTTCAAAGAACGTCTCCTCGTCGGCCTTCATCTTAAACTGCATAAAGTACGGGCGTGACGGGTCGAGTCCGCGAAGGCCCAGCTCCGCGGCACATTTAATCTTGAGCATGCGCTCGAGCGCCAAAAAGGCGTAGCTGCCCAGCCACGGGAAGAGCACCCAGGTGTCACCGCCCAGGTTGATGAGCGGTTTAGTCCCCGCGCCCGAAATCTCGGCGGTATGACGAGCCTGTGCAAGGCGTGCCCGTGCGTTGCCCATAAGATACGGATATACCGCATGTTCGTTGAGTGCCTGGCGCATGCGCTCGAGCACATGCGTGTTAATGTCTCCGGGGCAGTCGCCAAAGTATGCCGGCACACGACCTTTGACCTGCGTGGCAAAGACGGTGTGACGCTTCCAGTCAACTTCCTCGACGATCCAGCAATGGCCTGCGATGGCAATGCGCTCGCCAGGCGGTGGCGGATTGACGATCGTGCCCAGCTCGGCCGATTCGCTGCGAACGGTAAACTCCTCGTTCTCCTGGAACACGGCGTAGAACTTAAAGTTGTTGATGATACGCTCGCCCGCGAGGCCCACGATGAGCCCGCCTCCCTCGGTGACCTGGATATGGTCGATCTTGATGAGGTGGCGCAGCAGCACGCGGTAGTCGTCTGCCGAGACGCGGTGGAAATAGCTGAGCGTGAGCACGCGCTGGGCAAGTTCGGCCGGCGTGAGCTCGCCGGTGCTGGCAAGCGTCGACATGGTCTGGTGATAGAGCAAGCTGTAGGGGAGTCGATCGAGCTCAGGCGGCTCGACCCACTTTTCCTCGCGATAGAGTTGTACGAGCGCGATGCCTTGCAAGAGCTTCCAGGGAATCGTCTCGGGCATCATCGTACGCGGCTCGGGTTCTTCCTCGCGCATGACAAACCACATCTCGGGCGGAAGATCGCGGCGGCCCGTGCGCCCCATGCGCTGCAAAAAGGAGCTGACGGTAAACGGTGCGTCGATCTGAAACGCGCGCTCCAGGCGACCGATGTCAATGCCGAGCTCAAGCGTGGAGGTGGTGACGGTTGTCTGTGCCTGCTCCTCGTCGCGCATGAGCTCCTCGGCGGTCTCGCGTAGCGATGCCGAGAGATTGCCATGATGGATCAGGAAGCGGTCTGGCTCGTGGCGGTTCTCACAGTAGCTACGCAGCATGGAGCATACGGCTTCTGCCTCCTCGCGTGAGTTGGCAAAGACCAGGCACTTGCGGCCGCGGGTGTGTTCAAAGATATAGCCCATACCGGGATCGGCGTTGTCGGGCGCGGTGTCGGTGGGGTTGAGCAGTGCCTGTTCGGTCGCTCGCGGGATGTCGACTTCGCCCTCGGGGGCCGAGGAGGCGCGACGGTCCTTAGGGGCGGCCTTGCCCCGTGCCCGCTCACGACGTTGACGGCGTTCCTCCTGTGTAAGCTGTCCGCTGTGGCGCACGTCTTGGGCGCCAGCCGGCAGCGCCGCGGGCGCCGCCGGCTCAATACGCTCGCAAGCAAGCATCTCGGCTTCTTGTGGACCCGTGCTCTCGAATCCCCACTGCTGTGCCTGGGGACCCGAGTTGTAGAAGTGCTCCATGGAGATGCGCCACACGCGGCGCGGTTCCTCAAAGCGGGGGATGATGCAATCGCGTCCTGTTCCCTGTGAGAGAAAGGCGCCCGTGCGCTCGGGGTCGCCGATGGTGGCAGAAAGGCCGATGCGGCGGGGCTGCACGCCCGCCATGCGCGAGAGGCGCTCGATAAGGCAGAGCGTCTGACCGCCGCGGTCGCCGCGCATGAGCGAATGAACCTCGTCGATAACCACATAGCGCAGGTCGCAGAACATACGAGGGATTGCCATGTGCTTATGGATCAGGAGCGCCTCGAGCGACTCAGGCGTAATCTGCAAGATACCGCTCGGTTTTTTGATGAGCTTAGCCTTGTGCGACTGCGAAACATCGCCATGCCAGTGCCAGACGGGGATATCGGCCTCTTCGCACAGGTCGTTGAGGCGGACGAACTGATCATTGATGAGTGCCTTGAGGGGGCCGATGTAGAGGGCGCCAACGCTCGCGGGCGGGTTCTCCCAAAACTCGGTCAGGATGGGAAAGAAGGCCGCTTCGGTTTTGCCGGAAGCCGTGGATGCCGTTAGGAGCACATTGTCTTGTGTGTTAAAGATGGCATCTGCCGCCGCAACCTGAATGGAGCGCAGACTCTCCCAATCGTGGGAGTAGATGAAGTCTTGGATAAACGGGGCGTAGCGGTCAAAGGCGTTCACGGGACCTCCTTTCAAAAATGAATCTCTCAACGCGGTGATCAGTGGCTTGCTGCATGGCTGCTTCAACGTTTGCCCAGATAAAACCTGCCAAAATAAACCTGTCCCTTTTTGGCAGGTTAGATGGTGAATTCGGCGAAGTTACGGTCGTCGCCTGCGGTATCGGTGCCGCCTGTTGCGGTTGCCGGCGCCAGCGCATCGCCGCCGACACTTTGCAGCAGCTCGGCCACGTTGGCGACGGGGTTTTGGCATAGGATGTCGAGCAGTTCGATAAAGTCGCGAATGACTTCACGCGGCGTCAGATGCGTGTCGGCTCCCACGCGGCCAAACTCAATCTTGAGAAAGTCCACCAAGTCGTTCTCGGTAAGCGTGGGCGTCCAGCCAAAGTAGCCGGCATGGATCTGCATGAGTTTTTCGATGAGCACCAGTAGCTCCTCATAGGTGAGTGGCTGCAGACGGATGATGGGCGCGAGCATGTCCTTAAGGTCCTCGCGCGCAAAGCGGCCCTGAGCGAGTCGGCTGCGCAGAGCCTCGTAGGAGAACACGCCGCGGCGGCGGTCTTCGATGGAGGTTGGCGTGCCGCCCATGATCATGCCCAGGTACTGCGCTTTGCCCTGGAGCGTGTCGTTGTACATGGTCAGGATCTTCTCGTAGTTGTATTGGCGCGTGATCGCGTTGGGAATCTTGTACAGATTCACGAGCTCGTCGATGAGCACCAGCATGCCCTTGTAGCCGCTGCCGACCAAAAAGCGCGCAATGAGCTTAACGTAGTCGTACCAGTCGTCATCGCTGATGATGGTTGAGGACCCCAGTTCGGCGCGAGCCTCGCTCTTGGTACGGTATTCGCCACGGATCCATTTGGTCACGCGGCTCATGGCCTCTTCGTCGCCCTCGGATACGGCCGTGCGATAGCGTCGGAGCATGCGGGTGAAGTCGAAGCCGTGGACCATTTCCTCGAGCGGGGCCAGTTGGGCATTGACGGCAGACTCATCGGCATCAGCACACGAGGCGACCCAGCGATCCAGAATAAGGTTGAGCGCACCGCTCTCGGGGCGCGTCTTGGTCGATATATTGCGGATGAGCTCGCGGTAGGTGGCAAGGCCCTGCCCCTGACCGCCCTGCAGGCGGCGCTCGGGTGACAGGTCGGCATCGGCGACGACGAATCCCTCGCCCATGGCGTGCGTACGGATGGTCTGAAGCAAGAAGCTCTTGCCGGCGCCGTAGCGACCGACTAAAAAGCGGAAGCTCGCGCCGCCATCGGCGATGAGACTCAAATCGGTGAGCAGGGCGTGAATCTCGACCTCGCGTCCCACAGTGATATAGGGAAGGCCGATGCGCGGGACCACGCCACCCTTGAGCGAGTTGAGAATGACGGCGGCGACGCGTTTGGGTACGCGGGGCGCTGCGGATGCGGTATCACTCATGGTCTAGGTATCCTCTCACGTCTGCTTCGTAGTCCTCGATAATTTGCGGTCCTGCCGCGCCAAATTCAATTACGGTGTCACCCACCAGGTCAAAGAGCGTCTCATTGATGCTGTCGACGAGCATGTCCTCGCTCTGGCCCGAGTGCGCTACTGCCGATGCCGCTTGCGCTGCGTTTTGCTCGAGGAGTGCGCGAAGGAAGGCATCTGCGGCGGGCGCGAGTTCGGTCGCGGCGTCAGTGGGCGCAGCCGCTGCGAGCGGGGGCGTCGGCACGAGAAGCGGCGCCACGACACCAAACTGTTCGGTGGAAATGGTTGGCTCGTTGGCCTCGTCCTGCCCTGCGGCCGCCGTGACCGGCTCGACAAATGCGTCTGCCGCGGGCTCGGCTTTCGGCTGCTCGGAGTCCACCGTATCGACCTCTGCAAGCGCATCGTCCTCGCGCTCCTCATCGATCAAAAGCGCCTCACGCGTTTGTGCGGCGGCACTCCGGATATGCCCCAGCTGGCTCAGGTCGATATCGATCTTGACGGGCTGATGTGCGGCATCCCATGAAAGCCATGCCACGATCTCGTCATCGATAATCTTAGCCAGATATTTGGGGACCTTCTCTTCCTTAAGGGGATGGCCGGGATCCAGTGCCAAGCGCAGACGCTGATCACAAGCGCGCATCATCTCACCGAGCTTGCTGCTTTTTTGTCTGCTGCCGTGGATGCGCATGCATTCCCAAAAGCCGTTTTGACAACGGTAAATATGGATGGGGTCCAGACGGTATTCGCAGTCCTCGTGGCGATTGGGCGCAAAGAACACGGCCGAGGCAAACATGGTATAGGGCATGGCCGTCTCCTCCCCAAACAAGCTCGCCACGATACCGGTCTTTCGGTGTGTGTCATAGTAACGCGCCATACGGACATACACGGCGCATGCCACGTGGCGCAGGTCGCGATGGTGGCTGCGATCGAGTCTTGAGTTATTGAGGTTATACGTGGAGAGGGCGTTGATAGCGGTCATGAGTCGCTCCTCGCGCGCCTCGTCGGGCGGAAGGGGGAGGATCGGCTCAGAGGATTTACGACGTTTGGGGGCCTGCCCGGACGGCTCCGGTGCAGGCGCAAGGTCTCGAGCCGCACGCCGCAGCTCGATAAGGGCGTTATCGAACATGACGGTTTTAGAGTCGCGAAGCAGCTTGGGATCGAGCCCGTGGAACACGGCGTAATCCTGCAGCCACACGCGTGCAAACCGGTCGATGCCGGGCTCGAAGGCACGATAAGCATCCCAAAAGGCCTTGATCTTGCTAAAACCATCGAGCGGGCCATCTACGCCAATGCCGCAGATCAGTTCATAGAGATACAGGAAGGCAAAGGACGTAGACGTTTCCTCGACGGTTCCGCGGCGCACTTGGGCACGCCAGGTAAAGTAGCCGCGCAGCTGTCGGTCGCTCATGGCGTTGTAGGTGGGAAAGTACGACTTAAAGGTGCCGTTGTAGGGGCAGTCGTCCTCAAAATCGGCCATCAGCAAGCCTTGGCGGTAGAAAAGCTCGGCCTCCGATAGCCAGCGGCCCGCGCCGCCCTTGGGGTCTTCTTGCCAACGCGATATCTCACGCATTTTGCGGTACTGGTCGGGGAGGAAGTTCTGCATCTGTCGGCCGGTTTTGAGAATCGGCTCGTCTGCGTAGGTTTCGTTTGAGAAGCGGGCGGACTGATGGGTCCGGGCCTCGGCCATAATGCGCTCGATGAGCATCTTGATGTCCTGGTCGGCCACCGCTCCTCCTCTCGAACGCAGCTACGGTGACCTCATATCATAGCACAGCATCAAACAGATGTTCGAGATACCGCTGCGTTGATAGATTTAGAACAGGAGGGCGTAGATGACGGCGATGACGACGGAGGGAAGCATATTGGCCGTGCGGAAGGTCTGAGGACGGATGAGGTTGACGCCGACGCAGAAGATGAGCATGGAGCCTACGAGCGAAAGGCTGTTGAGGGCTGCTGTGGTCATGATGGGGGAGAGCGCGCCGGCAAACAGCGTGATCGTCCCCTGGAACACGGCGACGGGCAGGGCGGAGAAAATGCAGCCGCGGCCAAGCGACGCCGTCATGGTGCAGACGATGATGCAGTCCAATGCGCCTTTCAGGGCAAGCGTTGACCAGTCACCGAGCAGACCGTCCTGGATCGATCCCACAATGGCCATGGCGCCGATACACACGGTGAGTGAAGTCGAGACGAAAGCGTTGGTGAACTCGTTATCGCCCTCGCTGCCGGTTTTGCGCTTGAGCCATTCGCCAAGGTTTTCAATGGCGGCCTCCAAGTTGATGGCCTCGCCGATGAGCGAGCCGAGGGCGAACGAGACAATGAGCATGGTGGTACCGGTGGTCGCCAGCGCCTTTCCATCGATGATGAGCATCTTTTGCATGGTGCCGCCCAGGCCGATAAACAGGACGCACAGCCCCGATGCTTTCATGAGCGTGTCTTGGATGCGCGGTGTAATGAAGCGGCCGCCCACTAATCCCAAAAGACCGCCCGCAACTAAAAGCACAACGTTGATGATTGTTCCCAAGCCCGGCATGAGCCCTCCTGTATTGATGCCAACGTGGCAATCGTAGCAGAACGAAATGCGAGGCACATCGCGACCCGTCTAATACGTTATATAAGTGATATTAGGAATGATGCGCAGCATTTAAGCCTCAGGTGGTTGTCGGGACATAGGGATAGTAGTCAAAGCGCAGTGTCATAAGCCGTTGTGGGGATTCAATAGCCGCGGCGATGATATTGGCATCGCGGGCACGATCAAACCCTTCGAGTTCGATCTGATACGAGACGTCTTGCATAATGTCCAGACGTCGCCAGGCTAGGAGTGTGTCGCCATCGAATTCCAAGGTCTTGCCTCCATCTGGAGCAACGGCGTATAGACGCAGCTTGGCGGTGGTTGCAGGGTCGACAACCGTGACCTTTTTAATTTCGTTTCGAGTATTCTTGGCGCCCAACAAGGTGAGCAGTGTTGGGGCCACGACCTCGCCCGATGGCAAAAAGACGACTTCGATGGATTCGGGAAATGCGATGATGGCCGACTTGCGGACGGGCTGATTGGCGGCGGCAACTTCGATGTTCGCAGCGTCGATGACCTCTGTGTGGTCGAGCGCGGCAAGCACGCAGCAGTTACCTTCATCGATCTCTTGAGGAGTAGCAAGCCCCAGACTGTCTGCGAGCTCGGGATCGTTTGGATCGGTAGTGGGCTCATTCGGTGCTTCGAAAGAAGCTGGGACGCTGTTTGTCGGCGACGGCGTGTCGCCCGCACCTGCTTCTTTGTCCGCGTTCTCTTCTTGTATGGTTGCGTTGATGGGTTCGTCGTTTGAGGGGAGCGTCTTGGCGTCAAGCGCGGAGGGGATAATTCCGATGGCTCCTGATCCGTTCCACTCCATTTCGAGAAGCGCCGGGTCGGCAAGAATGCGTTGCCTGCTTTGCGCGTGGGCATCGATTTCAATAGGGCCTGCCTCTATCCCTCGTGTAAGGCTGAGTGATCCGGCTGGCTTCTCGAAATGAGCGTCTGTGTCTTTGGTGCTGACGGCGTAGAACAGCAGGGACGCTTCTCCCGCCGCGATGGCATCGGTGTCGGCTTTGGTCAGCCGCAACGATGCCGTGAATGAGAGGGTGGGCTGCGTGTCGTCTGCATTCGCGGCGGCGCAGCCCAGACATATACCGCCTCCTTTCTCGAAAAACGCACCGTCGAAGGCGACCTTCGCTCCGTTCGCCGAGTCATCGATCGAAGCGATGTCGATGTGCAGCTCTAAATTGCATGGATCGCCATCTGCGTCGAGCACAACCGAGCGCCACGTGCAGACGGCGTACCCCGCCTGGGAGCCGTTTGCCTTGTTCGAACGATTGATATCCACGACTATCGAACCGTCCGTATTACGACGAAGGCATCCCGAGGTTGAGATTGCAGCCTGTGCGATCGAAAAACGCTTACACGCAATGGCGCTCGACGGATTTGATGCGGAGCTTAGGGCTGCTGGTAAGGAGTCTGCCATGACGGGAGTCGCCCAAGCGGCGACAGGCGTTCCGGTTGCGAGCGCGCCGCAGAGTGCGACGACGGGCAAAAGGTTCTTCGATGCCATGGGGTCTCCTTAGCTAATTTAGTGCGGCCTGTCCGTGTTTTGTTTCTGGCTGCGTTTGATGTGCAGGCCGAGGCCGGCGGTTCCTGCGCCTGCTGCTGTGGCGCCTGCTGCCAAGAGCCATCGTCTGTCGCCTGTCTGCGCCAACGGTTCCTCGCGGTCGTCGCGGTCGAGCTCCGAGAGGTCGACCGTCACTTGCGTGGCGGCCTGCGCCTGTTCTTGCTGGGCAAAGGCCATGACTGGGCCAAACGCTAGGATGCTGACGGCGGCGGCCAGGGCGACGGCCTTATGCCGTGTGCGCACCGGGCTCGACCGTCCAGGTGATCGTTGCAACCTGATCGCCTTCGCCGGTTACGTGGAAGATGTCGCGCGTGACGCGGGCGACGTTTCCGCTTGTCTTGAGCTTAATTTTGTCCTTGTCGCCGGCAATGCCCTGGTAGCCCATGTCGAAGGCTGCGTTCTTGGAAAGATCGAGGCCCGTCCCCTGCATTGCGGCGCTGGCGTTCTGGAGTGCGCCGTCGGGGCCGACCTTAAAGTCGATGGAGTTCTGCGCGGTTCCGGCCTTGGCGTCGGCGGCAATGGTCCAGGTGTTCATGGCGTCGATCTTCATGTTGGTGACATGGATGCCGTAGGCCGAATGATTATCGATGGTGGTCGCATCTTCTGAGGGGCCCTGGAGCGTGCCGTCGGCCTTGGCGACGAAGGGAATAACCGTCGGAACTTTGAACTCAACGTTGTCGATCTCGGTCCTGACCATTACTTTCGTGGTTCCAACGCGCCCGGCTGCCAGAGCTGGCGTCGGGGCGGCGCCCATTGCGAGCGCGAGCGCGAGCCCTGCGCCCACGACGAGCGCTCTGGCTCCGTTCATGTTCCTGGTGATGTCCATGGTCGTTCCTTTCTATTCGCCGCGGGCCGTCCCCGCGATGATTGGACGAATGCTGGTGAATTGCGTGCGGTGCCGCGTCGGCCGAAAAAGCTAGTTCTCGGCTTGCTCAACCCGTACCCTGACACGTGTCGGATTGCCGTGGCTGTCGAGGGTCTTGGCATCGAGTGCCTGGATTTCGATGTATGCCTCGCCTTCTTTGATGTCGCCGGCGGGGCACGTCTCGATTGTCTTGCCGGTCTCGACCACACCGGATTCGTACATGGTCTCGTCGTTTTGGATGACGCGGAATCGCTGGGGAAATTTATTGTCTTGGACGTTTTGCACGTTGACGCGCAGCTTGCCGTCCTCCTGTAGCTGAGCGACCGGCGCGACCGAAATCGTCATCATGTTGTCGCGGACGATGGCATCGAGCTCATCTTGGATTTCTTGTCGCGATTTACCCTCTGCCGTCGTGACTGAGGCGCCCGCTTCGGGCACGGGCTGCGACTGCCAGGCGTATAGCCCTACGGCGATGAGGGCGCAGACGATAGCCAGACAGACAACGACGGGTTTCTTGCGACGCCCCAGTCCTGCGAGGCGGGGCGGCTTCTTCGCACTCATGCGGCGTCCTTGGTGGTGTAGACACGTGCGAACGTGGACGGGTCCGCTCCAAAGAGCATGTGAAGCATCAGGCGGCGCGAGTAGATGAGCTCGTCAAAGTCGGGAGGGAGCTCGATGTCGTGGATATGCGCGATGCGGTGGGCGAGCGCCGAGAACGACTCGGGGTCGCAGATCACATCGGTGGTAACGTGGTAGACCGTCGTATCGGGGAATGCCTCTTCGTCGAAAGGCAGGAGATGGGGATCGTCGTCGACTTCGATGGCGATGCCGTACTGGGGCCAGTAATATGCCATGGGAACCTCCCTGCTTCTGGGGCCAAAACTTCTGTCGGTTTTGGCTGTCGATGCCGACCGTATCAGCCACTACTTGACCAATTGCTGACCAAATGCTTGACGGATTGGTGTCTCCGCAGGTAAAAGGCGGCAAAAAATACTCCAACTTTTTTCAAGCGACAATCGCGCGGTCGGCGACGGCGGGGCCATATGTGTCAAAAGCATCGTCTGCCGAGGAAATCCAGCCGCTCGCCGAATTGCACGAACGTAAAAATCGCCAATTATGGAGACGGTCTCGAACACGTCGACGAAACGATGCGGTAACATCTCCCTGCAAACACTGTAGTTAGCTAAAGGGGGAGTTCGCGTGTCTGCAACCATCAAACCCTTCACCGACGAGTTCGAAGAGTATGGTCGCGATGAGTCTCGCGCATCGGGCGAGGCCTCGAGCATCTCGTTTCCGACAACGGAAGACGAGGTCCGTGCCATTTTGGAAAAGCTCCATGCCGAGCGTGTCCCGGTAACGGTTCAGGGCGCCCGAACCGGCCTTGCCGCCGGTGCCGTGCCCCACGGCGGGCATATCCTCAATACTTCCCGTATGAATCGCTACTTGGGCCTTCGCCGCGATGAACAAGGCCAATTTCTGCTGCGCGTGGAGCCGGGCGTTGTGCTCTCGGAGCTGCGCAAGCAGCTGAGCAAGAAGGTGCTGCCGACTGCTGGTTGGGACCAGGCATCGCTTGAGGCCTACGAGGAGTTCCAAGAGGCCCCCGAGCAGTTCTTTCCCACCGATCCCACCGAGGCATCTGCCTGTCTGGGCGGCATGGCGGCATGTAACGCCTCTGGTGCCCGCAGCTACGCCTACGGTCCCATGCGCCCCCACATCACGGGACTCCACGTCGCGCTGGCTGATGGCGATTTGCTTGAGCTTCAGCGCGGCGAGGCTTTTGCCCAGGGCCGCCACCTGTCGCTCGTGACGGCAGTGGGCCGTACGCTCGAGCTCGATCTTCCCGGCTATACCATGCCCAAGACAAAAAATGCCTCAGGCTATTTCGTTGCGGACGAAATGGACGCCATCGACCTCTTTATCGGTGCTTGCGGCACGCTCGGCGTTATCACCGAGCTCGAGATTGCCCTGCAGGCGGCGCCTGCGGTCGTTTGGGGTGTGAGCTGCTTTTTCAATAGCGAAGACAAGGCCGTGTCCTTTACCGATTCCATGCGTCCCGTCCTGTCCCATGCGGCTGCCATCGAGTACTTCGACGCTGGCGCCCTGGATATTCTACGTCGCCAGCGCGAGCAGTCGACGGCGTTTGCCTCGCTGCCGGTGCTCGACAAAGAGGCCAAGGTCTGTGTCTACGTGGAGCTCGACTGCGATGACGAGGCCCAGGCGACCGAGGAACTGTACCACCTGGGATGGGTGCTCGAGTTTGCGGGTGGCCGCGACGATGCGACATGGGTCGCGCGCACCGAGGTCGATCGCGAGTGTCAGCGATTCTTCCGCCATGCGGTGCCCGAGAGCGTCAACATGCTCATCGACGAGCGTCGCCGCACGGATCCCACCATCACCAAATTGGGTTCGGACATGTCGGTGCCCAACGCACGCTTGGCCGATGTCGTCGCCCTTTATCGCCGCACGTTGGCCGAAAGTGGGCTTGAATCTGCCGCCTGGGGGCACATCGGTAACAACCATCTGCATGTGAACATTCTGCCGCGCGATGCGCAGGATTACCGCCGTGGCGGAGAACTCTTTGCCCAGTGGGCTTCCGAGGTCACGGCCATGGGAGGCGCCGTCTCCGCCGAACACGGCGTCGGCAAGATCAAGGCGGACTTCTTGGAGACGATGTACGGTCACGAGGCCATGGTCGAGTCGGCGCGCCTCAAGCTCCAGCTCGATCCTGCCGGGCAGCTGGGTCGCGGTAACCTGTTTTCGGAGAAGCTCTTGGATGAGCTCGTCCAGAAAGGGGGCGCGTGAAGATGAGCGATTTCCATATGGTGGTGTGCGTCAAGGCGGTGCCCGGAAGCACCGAGGTCAAGATGGACCCCAAGACCAATACTATCGTGCGCGATGGCAAACAGGCGGTCATTAATCCTTTTGACGCGAGCGCTTTGGAATGCGCGCTGGCGCTGAAGGACGACTTTATCGGCTTTGGCATGGACGTGCGCGTAACGGTGGTGTCGATGGGCATCCCCGCGACTGAATCGCTATTGCGCGACTGCATCGCCCGAGGCGCCGATGACGCGCTGCTGCTAACCGATCGCGCCTTTGCAGGTGCCGATACCCTGGCAACCACCTATGCCCTCAAGTGCGGCATCGAGGCGCTCGACGAGGACTTTGACCTGCTCATCTGCGGCAAGATGGCGGTGGATGGCGATACGGCCCAGATTGGCCCCGAGCTTGCCGGTGCTTTTGAGATTCCCTGTGTGACCGACGTGAGCTGCGTGCAAAGCGCGGGCTTTACGACCTGTGGTTCACTGGCGCTTGTTCACGGCTGCGATGCCGGCGAGGAGACGGTGTGTCTTGAGATGCCGTGCGTGATGACGACTGCCAAGGAGATTGGCCAGTTGCGTATGCCGAGTATTGCCGGTATTCGCGCGGCGGAGGAGGCGGACGTGCGCGTGGTCAGTGCCGCCGACGTGAACGCCGACCCCGCGCGTTGCGGTCTTGCCGGGTCGCCGACACAGGTCGTGCGCTCGTTTGTGCCCGACCGTGACCAAACGTGCGAGGACGTTGACGGAACGGCGTCCGAGCAGGCGGCAAAACTTGCCAAGATTATCGAGGGGATGGCATAGATGAGCGGACTGATTATCGATAGCGAAGCCTGTATCGGCTGCGGTCGCTGCGTTCGCGCCTGTGCCTCGGGCGGCATCGTAGTGGAAGGCGAGCGACCCAGCCGATGCGCCCGCGTAACCGACGGCTGCATCCTATGCGGTGGGTGCGTCGACGCCTGCCCTGTCAACGCTATCTCGATCGAGCGTGACGAGGCCGCTGGTGCGGTTGACCTCGATGCGTATCGAGACATTTGGGTATTCGTGCAGACCGACGAGCACGATACGGTGACTCCCGTTGCCTATGAGCTTATGGGCAAGGGCCGCGAGCTTGCCGATGCGCGCGGCTGCCGTCTGGTGGCACTGGTCGGTATGGGTCCCGAGGGTTCTCTCGGCGACCTGGAGCATCTGGTTTGCGCGGGCGCCGACGAAGTCCTGGCCTGTCGCGACGAGCGCCTGCGCCAAAACGATGCGGAGGTCTACGCCCGCTTGATCTGCGATTTGGTAGCCGAATGCAAACCCGAGGCCATCCTATACGGTGCGACCGCCTTTGGCCGCGAACTGGCACCCGGCGTTGCCGTGCGCTTGCAGACGGGCCTTACGGCTGACTGCACCGTACTTTCGATGGATACGGAGACGGGACTGCTGCAACAGACGCGTCCGGCGTTTGGCGGCAACCTAATGGCCACCATCGTCTGCCCCAATCATCGTCCCCAGATGGCAACGGTTCGTCCCGGCATCTTTAAGGCGCCCGACTTTGACTACAACCGCTCTGGCACGATCACCCAGATATCGCTTGCGGATGATGCTAAGGCCCGTGTCGAGATCTCGATTCCCGCCGAGGAGTGGGGGCGGCAGGCTTCGATCGCCGATGCCGAGCGCCTGGTCGTGGTGGGTCGCGGCATTGGTTCCAAGAAAAACCTGCCGCTGATGCGAAGGCTCGCCGAGGCTCTGGGAGCCGAGCTTGGTTGCACGCGACCTGTCGTGGAGGCCGGCTGGTTGGAGTATCGCCATCAGATTGGCCAGACCGGCGTATCGGTTTCGCCCAAGCTTCTCGTGAGTATCGGTGTTTCGGGCGCCATCCAGCATCTTGCCGGCATCGGTGGGGCGGAGTGCATTATCGCCATCAATGAGGACCCGGATGCCCCCATTTTCGGCGCTGCCCAGTACAAGGTTGTTGGGGACGCCGTCGAGGTCGTCGAGGAGCTGCTGGCCCAGCTTGAGCGCTAGGCGCGCGCCAGCCAGTCGCGCATCTCGTCCTTTAGGCGGCTCCAGGTTGCCTGCGTGGCGGGGTCGGTAAAGGGCTGTGTAATGCCAAAGGGCGCGTCGAGCAGGCGGTGGATATCACCCTGTTCGCGCGCCAGCGCACGGCTTGCCGGATAGACGAGCTCAAACATAAAGCAGATAAGCCCCACCAAGAAGTCGGCGGGCTCATCGCGCTCATCGCGTGCGACGCAGCGGTGCTCGTCAAAGGCGGCAAGTGTCGGCGACGAGAAACGGCTGCCGAGAAACGTCTTCTCGTCCACCTTGAGGATAGTGTCGACGGTGCTGTCGGCGATGGTGCGCATAATGTCGATCTTGTCACCATCGCGCACGATATCGCAGAAGCTTCGCGTGCGCACGTCGAGCTGCGCGGGTAGACGGAAATCGCTGTGATAGGCAATGCTCGCTCGGATGAGCTCATCTTCTGCCGGGTCATCGATAAAGTCGCGGATGCTCGTTACGGCGGGTGCATCGGCGGGATTCTCGCCAAAGAGGACCTCGATGCCCAGCGCCGCATGGCTCATGCTCTCGGCGTCCTTAAAGGTGTCCCAGCGTCGCAGCTGCTCGAAGCGGCCCATATCGTGTAGCAGGCCGCAAAGCCATGCCAGGTCAATATCTTCTGACGACCAGCCCTGCTCGCGCGCTACGGCATCGCATGCCTCGGCCACGTGGTACGTATGCTCGATTTTGAGCGCGATGCGTGGGTTGGTGGCGTCGTAGGCATCGGTGTAGCTTTTGAAGGCCGCGCGCGCCCGGTCTCGATCGATAGCTGTCATAATGACTTCCTAAAAAGTTGTGTCTTTCGATCCGGTGGCAATTGTAGGTGAACTCGGTTGCTGTCGGATGATGATTCTGCCGTGTCGCTACATGCGGTTCGGAGACCTTGTCAGGATGAGAAGCGTATGGTGCTCAAAATCGTTAGAACCGTCTGGCCAGTGATGCTTACCTATGTTGCAATAGGCGCGCCGTGCGGAATGATCATGGGGCAGACGGGAATGGAGCCCTGGATGGTCTTTGCCCTGAGCAGCACGTTTGTGACGGGCAGCGGCCAGTTTATGATCTGCAATCTTTGGCTGGCGGGTGTACCGGCGCCTTCGATTATCGCGAGCGTTGCCGCCATCTCCTCGCGTTTTGCGCTTTACTCGGCATCGATCGCGCCGCATCTGACGGGTGCCTCGAAGCGTCAGACGCTGGCTGTTGCCGCGACACTTACCGAGGAGGCATATGGCATCTCGCTTGCCAAGTTGGTTGAAGGGGAGGATTGGGGCCCGCGCGAGTCCTTTGTGCTCAACGTGATCCTCATCGCAACATGGGGCGTTTCGTGTACGATGGGCGCCATCGTCGGCGCCGTTGTCGATGTTCCCACCGCCATTGCAGCTTTTGTCTGCACCTCGCTCTTTATCTGCCTGCTCTTTTCGCAGCGGCTGTCGCGCGGCAACGTTGTCGCGGCGGTTTCGGGCGCGGTGTCCGTCGCCGTATGCAAGTTCTTGGGGTGGACGAATATCGCCGTGCCTGCAAGCGTGCTCGTCGGCGTTGCCGCGGCGCTTGTGTGCGATGCTCTCGCCGAAGGAAGGGATGCTCGCGATGCCCGTTAATGAGTTTTTGGTCCTGTGGCTGTCGTCGTGGGCGGCCATCGCATTTTTCCGCATTGCCCCAGTGTTTGCCTTGCGCGGGAGAACGCTGTCGCCCCGCGTTACCGAGGCCTTGGGTTATATTCCGCCCGCTGCCTTTGCGGCACTGGTCGCTAACGATTTGATAAGCCCTGGCGCTTTCGACGCCGGCTTGTGGCAGGGCTTGATTCCCTGGATTGCGGCTGCCGGTGTCGTGGCGGTGGCAATCAAGACAAAATCGATGCTGTGGTGCTGCGTCTCGGGCATCGTACTCTATATTGTCTTGAGCCTTATATAGGGCTGGCGTCGCGGGCGCCGAATCTCGTTCCATCCCAACTTGTAGAATTTTTCACCGAGCTGGTCTATTTCTTCTGGTACCATGGTCAAACTTTACTGTAGCAAAGCGTGACGTGGGCTTTTGTACCCCGTCAGCGGAAATGGGGGTTTCATGGCACAGGAAGCAACCGCCAACGAGCAAAAGAAATTCAAGGTCCCGCGCATCCCGGGCGACATCATGATCTATCCCATGATCGTCGGTCTTTTGCTAAACACCTTCTGCCCGCAGGTTTTTGAGATCGGCGGCTTCTTTACGGCTGCCTGCCGCGGTGGGTCCAATACCATCGTCGCCGCGATCCTGCTGTTTGTGGGCGCCGGCATCAGCTTTAAGTCCACGCCGGGCGCCATCAAGACCGGTATCGTCGTGCTGATCCCCAAGCTGGTCGTCGCAGCGGCTCTCGGCCTGGGCGTGGCATATTTCTTTAACGACAACTTCCTGGGTCTGAGCTCCGTGTCTATCATCGGCGGCATCACGTTTTGCAACATGGCGCTCTATACGGGCATCATGGGCGAGTTCGGCGATGAGTCCGAGCAGGGCGCCGTCGGTATCCTGTTCTTTACGGCCGGCCCCGCCGTCACGATGATCATCCTCGGTGTCTCGGGTCTCGCCAACATCCCCGTCGGCACTATCATCGGATCCATCCTGCCGCTTGTTATCGGCATGGTCCTGGGCAACTTGTTCCCGTTTATCAAGAACCTGCTGGTCCCCGGCGCCAATCCCGCGATCGCTGTCATCGGTTTTCAGCTCGGTGCGTCCATGAGCCTTTCGAGCTTCATCACCGGCGGCATTTCGGGCATCCTGCTGGGCCTCATCACGCTCTTTATCGTCGGTCCCATTACCTTTGCCTTCGAGCACCTGTGTGGCGGCAACGGCAAGGCGGCCGTTGCCTGCTCCACCATTGCCGGCACGGCCATGACCACGCCGGTCGCCCTCGCCGAGGTCGCTCCGCGCTATGCCGAGCTTGCGCCCACCGCGTATGCGCAGATCGCCACTGCCGTCATCATCACGGCAATCATGGCCCCGATTCTGACTGGCTGGGTCGATAAGAAGTTCTGCCACGGCAAAGAGGATCTGTCGGTCGAAGGCGTCGAGGCTATTGAGGAGGCCGTCGCGACCGACATCGACGGCGAGTAACGGCCGTTACCGATAATTGATTCCGGCGTGCAGTTCGCGCCGTCCGAGCGCCCGAACGGAAACTGTTTTGCAGTGATGTTCGGGCGCTTTGCTATTATTCCCCTTACCCCTGCAGAGAAAGGGGCGTTTGGCGCCTGGGCGCGACTCGGGCGATTCTGGCCACTTGGATATAGAGGGAATGGCACCTGGTGATTAAGGCACTCAAGATCGAGATATTCCTGCTGTGCATGATTATTCTTATCGGACTTGCCGTACGAAGTCGTCGCTCCCTGTTCTCGAGCACCCAGCAGCTTTTGTTTAGCATGCTGGGCTACACGTCTGCTGCCTACATTTTCTTCGATATGATCTGGACGCTCTCGGACGGCGTGAGCACTCCTGTAGGCATCACGGCCAACTGGATTTCCAACGCGGTTTCGTTTTCGCTGTTCGCCATCGCGTGCCTCATTTGGTTTTTCTATTCCGAGACGATGCAGGGCTCACGGCTTCTGACCACGCCCTATAGGGTGATACTTTTAACGTTGCCAACCGCTTTGGTGGTCGTGTTGGCATTTACCAGCTACTGGACGCACACTATGTTCTATATCGATACGCAGGGCGTATATCGTCGCGGAGCGCTTTATATGATTCAGCCTATCGTTAGCTACTGCTACGTCATATATACGTCCTTGCATGCCTTTATTCAGGCTCGAAAAGTCGAAAGCTTGCAAAAGAAGGCCATTTATCGCACCCTCGCCTTTTTTGCGGTTCCCGCTCTGGTGGGCGGTACCTTCCAGGTTTTGTTTTCGGTACCGGGCCTTTGCTTCGGTATAACGCTGAGCATCCTGCTGCTCTATATCGTCTATCAGGAGCAACTAATCTCGACTGACCCGTTGACTGGACTCAACAACCGTAACCGTTTTGAGACCTATATGCTGTCGCTCTTTTCAAATGTGGATCAGGCCGAAGATGTATATCTGCTTATGATGGACGCTGACGGCTTTAAGCAGATTAACGATCGCTATGGACATGTGGAGGGTGACCATGCTCTTCAGGTAATATCCGCTGCGCTCAAAGAGGTCTGCTCGGCGTCTGGTGGCTTTATCGCACGCTATGGCGGCGATGAGTTCGTGGTGCTCCAAAAGGCAGCGGCGGAGCAGGACGTCATAGACCTGTGTTCGGCGATTGACGACGAGCTCGCTCGTGCCGAGGTGCCGTATGCATTGCGGATGTCCATCGTTTACGCGCGGGTCGGCGATAGCGTTGATACCTGGCAAGACTTACTTCGCGCTGCCGATGCGGAGCTCTACCGCGTCAAGGCCGAGAAAAAGAAAGCCGGCATCCAGATACGCTAGGAAAAGGGTCGCACGCTTGCGTGCGTGGCGGCCCTCAGCTCATCGATGTATTCCATTAAGCTAAAGTGTGCGAATGCCCTCCCTAAAAAGGTGAGCTCGCTAGGCTTTTTTGGGTTTGTTGACGATGATGATGCCGCCGCAGACCAACAGCAGGGCAACGATGACGGTAACGGGGCTCGTGCCCGCGCCTTCGCCGAGCAGCAGCGCGCTCAGCAGCACGCCAAAGACGGGGTTCATAAACCCAAAGACCGAGACGCGGCTGACGGGGTTGACGGCAAGCAGGCGCGACCATAGCGAGTAGGCGACCGCGGAGATAAGCGCCATGTAGATGATGAGCGCGATGGCAGGGACGATCGCCGTGGGGGAGAGCGCACCGCCCATCAAAAAGCCGATGGCGGTGAGGACCAGGCCGCCGACTAAAAACTGCCACCCGGCAAGCAAGACGCCGTCGTGCTCGCGGGAGAAGATGCCAATCAGGCAGGTCGAAAGGGCACCCGCGACGGTGGAGGCTAGGATAAAGCCCTCGCCGTCGAGCGTAAAGCCAAAGGTGCCGTCCGCGTCCGAAAGGTTGACGAGCGCGACGCCGGTAAAGCCCAGCATACAGCCAAGCACCTTGGCCGTATCGAGCTTCTCGGTGCGAAACGCCAAGGCGGCAAAGAGGATTGCGAGGAAGTTGGCGCTGGCCTCGATGATGGAACTCGACATGGCGCTGGCGCGCGAGAGTCCCAGGTAGAAAAAGAAGTACTGCCCGATGGTCTGAAAGAGCGACAAGATAAAGATGGGCTTGATGTCGCGAGCCTGCGGTATGAGGGGGCGGCGTTGGGCCGCGCTCATCCCAACGATAACCAGGGCGCCGGCAAGCGTAAAGCGCAAACCTGCAAAGAGCAGCTGCGAGGCGCTATCGTGCGCCGGGATACCAAAGAGTGCGTAGCCGATCTTGATGCAGGGAAAGGCCGATCCCCAGAGTGCACAGCAAACAAGACAGCCCAGGATGAGTCCGGGCAGGGTGGCGAGATACGGCTTGCGGCTTTCCATGATGTCCTTTCTACATGCGCGAAGCAAAAAAGAACCCGCCACCGGGCGTGCCGGTGGCGGGTGTTGTTACCCGAAGGGATTGTACCCGATGGGAAAGCTTTAGGCGAAGTAGGTCACGCCGCTCTCAAAGATCGGCATGAACTTATCGCCGGGGACATGCTCGGGCACGTTGCGGTACAGGTTGTCGCCGCGACGCTCGGCATGGCCCATCTTGCCCAGAACGCGGCCGTCGGGGCTCGTGATGCCCTCGATGGCGAGTGCGGAGCCGTTGGGGTTGACGGAAAGATCCATGCTGGGCTTGCCGTCCTCGCCCACGTACTGCGTGGCGACCTGGCCGTTGGCGATCAGCTGGGCGAGCACTTCGTCATTGGCGACAAAGCGGCCCTCGCCGTGGCTGATGGCGACGGTGTAGGGGTCGTCCAGGCTGCACTGCGACAGCCACGGGGACAAGTTGGACGAGATGCGGGTGCGCACCAGACGGCTCTGGTGGCGACCGATGGTGTTGAACGTCAACGTGGGCGCATCGGGCGTGGCGTCGACGATGTCGCCGTAGGGCACCAGGCCGAGCTTGATCAGGGCCTGGAAGCCGTTGCAGATGCCCAGCATCAGGCCATCGCGGGCCTTGAGCAGGTCGCGGACTGCCTCGGTGACCTCGGGAGCGCGGAAGAACGCCGTGATGAACTTGGCGGAGCCGTCGGGCTCGTCGCCGCCCGAGAAGCCGCCGGGGATCATGACGATCTGGCTTGCGCGGATGCGGCGGGCAAGCTCGTGGGTGCTCTCGGCGACGGCCTCGGGCGTGAGGTTGTTGATCACGAAGGTGTCGGCTTCGGCGCCGGCGGCGCGGAAGGCGCGGGCGCTATCGTACTCGCAGTTGTTGCCGGGGAACACGGGGATAACCACGCGCGGGCGGGCGATCTTGGCGCCGCCGTACACGTGGATGTCCTTGGCGCGGAAGTCGATGGTCTCGACCTCGGGGGTCTCGTCGGCGCTGCGGTAGGCAAAGACGCCCTCGATGCCGCTCTCCCAGGCCTCTTGGAGCTCGGAGAGCTCGATGACCTCGGAGCCGGTATCGATGACATAACCCTCGACGGTGGTGCCCAGGGGCTCGACGACAACGCCGTCGGCGACCTCGGGCAGCTCGGCATCCTCGGCGAGCTCGACGATAAAGCTGCCGTAGAGCGGGGTGAAGAGGCTCTCCACGTCTACATCCTCGGCAAGCTCGATACCGATCTGGTTACCGACGCACATCTTAAAGAGGCTCTCGGCGCCGCAGCCGTAGCCGGGCGTGGAGATGGCCAGGGCGTTGCCGGTAGCAGTGAGCGCCTCGACGGCGTCAAACGCGGCGAGCAGCTGCTGAGCATCGGGGCGGTAGTCCTCGCCATAGGTGGCGGGGGCGATACGGACGACGCGATGCGTGAGGCCCTTGAACTCGGGCGAGACGGCGCGGGCGGCCTTGCCCACGGCGACGGCGAAGCTGATCAGGGTCGGCGGAACGTTGAGCTCGCCGGCCTCGTCCTCAAACGAACCGCTCATGGAGTCCTTGCCGCCGATGGCGCCGGCACCCAGGTCGACTTGGGCCATGAGGGCGCCCAGGACGGCTGCCGTGGGCTTGCCCCAGCGCTCGGCCTCGGTGCGCAGACGCTCGAAGTACTCCTGGAAGGAGAGATAGGCGCGCTTGTGCTCAAAGCCGGCAGCCACGAGCTTGGCGATGGACTCGACCACGGACAGGTAAGCGCCCGCAAACTGGTCGGCCTCCATCAGATAGGGGTTGAAGCCCCATGCCATGGCACTCGCCGTGGTGGTCTCGCCGTCCACGGGGAACTTGGCGACCATGGCAGAGCTCGGGGTGAGCTGCGTCTTGCCGCCAAAGGGCATGAGCACGGTCGCGGCGCCGATGGTGGAGTCGAAGCGCTCGGAAAGGCCCTCGTTGGAAGCGACGTTGAGGTCGGTGACAAGCGAGGTCATGCGCTCGGCGAGCGTGGTGCCGGCCCAGCTGGGCTGCCACACGCTACGGGCGCACACGTGGGCGACCTGGTGCTTGGGTGCGCCGTTGGAGTTGAGGAACTCGCGGGACAGGTCGACGATGGCGACGCCGTTCCAGGCCATGCGCATGCGCGGCTCGGCGGTAACCTCGGCGATAACGGTAGCCTCCAGGTTTTCCTCGGCGGCGTAGCCCATGAACTCCTCGACGTCACCGTCGGCGACGGCGCAAGCCATGCGCTCCTGGGACTCAGAGATAGCGAGCTCGGTGCCGTCCAGGCCGTCGTACTTCTTGGTCACGGTATCAAGGTCGACATACAGGCCGTCGGCAAGCTCGCCCACGGCGACCGAGACACCGCCGGCGCCAAAGTCGTTGCAGCGCTTGATCAGACGGCAGGCATCGCCGCGGCGGAACAGGCGCTGCAGCTTGCGCTCGACCGGGGCGTTGCCCTTCTGGACCTCGGCACCCGAGGTCTCGATGGACTCGGTGTTCTGGGTCTTGGAGGAGCCGGTGGCGCCACCGATGCCATCACGGCCGGTGCGGCCGCCCAGCAGGATGATCTTGTCGGTGGGGGCGGGGCACTCGCGACGAACGTGGTTTGCCGGGGTAGCGCCCACGACGGCGCCAACCTCCATGCGCTTGGCCACGTAACCGGGGTGATAGAGTTCGTTGACCTGACCGGTGGCAAGGCCGATCTGGTTGCCGTAGCTGGAGTAGCCGGCGGCGGCAGTGGTCACGAGCTTGCGCTGCGGCAGCTTGCCCTCGAGCGTCTCGGAAACCGGGACGGTGGGGTCGCCGGCGCCGGTGACGCGCATGGCCTGATACACATAGCTGCGGCCCGAGAGCGGGTCGCGGATGGCGCCGCCCACGCAGGTGGCGGCACCGCCGAAGGGTTCGATCTCGGTCGGGTGGTTATGGGTCTCGTTCTTAAAGAGGAACAGCCAGTCCTGGTCCTCGCCATCGACATCGACCTTCACCTTGACGGTGCAGGCGTTGATCTCCTCGGACTCGTCGACATCGGTCATGACACCGGTCTTCTTAAGGTACTTAGCGCCGATGGTGCCCATGTCCATGAGGCAGACGGGCTTGGCGTCGCGGCCGAGTTCGTGGCGCATCTCCATGTAGCGGTCGAAGGCCTGCTGCACCACGGCGTCGTCGATCGTCACGTCATCCAGGACGGTGCCGAAGGTGGTGTGGCGGCAGTGGTCGGACCAATAGGTGTCGATCACGCGGATCTCGGTGATGGTGGGGTCGCGGTCCTCATCGCGGAAGTACTGCTGGCAGAAGGCGATGTCCGCCTCGTCCATGGCAAGGCCGCGCTCGGAAATAAAGGCGGCAAGGCCGGCCTCGTCGAGCTTGCGGAAACCGTCGAGCACCTCGACGGGCTGGGGCTCGGGGGTCTCCATGTACAGCGTCTCGGGCAGGTCGAGCGAGGCGATGCGCGCCTCGACGGGGTTCACCACGTAGTGCTTGATGGCATCGATGGCGGCCTCGTCCAGAGCGCCCGAGATCATATAGACCTTGGCGGAGCGCACGGCGGGGCGCTCGCCCTGGCTGATGAGCTGCACGCACTCGCTGGCGGAGTCGGCGCGCTGGTCAAACTGGCCAGGCAGGAATTCGACGGCAAAGACGGCGCCATCGCTTGCGGGGAGCTCGTCGTAGGTCACATCGACCTGGGGCTCGCTAAAGACGGTCGGCACGCAGGAGCGGAAAAGCTCCTCGTCGATGCCCTCGATGTCGTAGCGGTTGATGATCCTCAGGGCCTCGATGCCCTTGATGCCGAGAATTTCGGTCAGCTCGCCCTTGAGCTGCTGAGCCTCGACGTCGAACCCGGGTTTCTTCTCCACGTAGATACGAGAGACCATTGGTTCCTGCCTTCCTGATCGGTTGGGCGTACGGTACGGTATGCGGCAGCGGTCGGTTTACGGGGCAAGCCTCGCGGTCGCCTTGAGCCACATGTTTGTAAACCTCACTATGATACGACAGCTCGCGGCGCGGTGAGGACGGCGAGGGTGCTACAGTGAAGCGCAAACAAGAGAAAGGCATCACATGGCATTCGTTTCGCTCGCCATCATCGCACTCGTGGCCTTTGCAAGCCCCTTCATCGCCTCGGCGATTCCTGGAAAACCCGTTCCCGAGACGGTCTTTTTGCTCGTGCTCGGCGCGGTGCTGGGACCCCATATGCTCGGCGTCATCCATGTAGATGCCGAGGTCTCGCTTGTGTCCGAGCTCGGTCTGGCCTTTTTGTTCCTGCTTGCCGGCTTTGAGATCGATCCCAAGAGCATCACGGGTGTCGAGGGGCGCTACGGCTTGGCAACGTGGGTCGTCACGTTTGGTATCGCCTGGCTTGCCGTGCGCTTTACCCCGTGGTTCTCGGTCAGCCATTTCGACGGTATCGCCGTGACGCTTGCCCTCACTTCTACGGCGCTCGGCACGCTCGTGCCCATCATGCGTGAGCGTTCACTTGTCGGAACGCGCGTGGGCGACTCGATTCTCGCGTATGGCACCTGGGGCGAGCTCGGCCCCGTGCTTGCCATGTCGGTGCTGCTGTCTGCCCGTACCGGCATCCAAACGCTCGTGATTCTTGGCCTGTTTGCGGTGGTCTGCGTGTTGCTTGCCGTGGTCCCAAGCCGCTCCAAGCGCGTCGGCAGCCGCTTCTTTGCGTTTGTCGAGGAACGCGCCGATACCACGTCGCAGACCTTCGTGCGCCTGACGGTGCTCATCCTGGTCACACTCGTGGCTTTCTCGGCCGTCTTTGATCTCGACATTGTGTTGGGTTCTTTTGCCGCCGGCTTTGTCTTGCGCTACATCATCCCCGAGGGCAACCATACGCTCGAGACCAAGCTCGACGGCCTGGCCTACGGCTTTTTGATTCCGGTGTTCTTTACCGTATCGGGCGCAAAGATCGACCTGACGGCCGTGGCGTCGCGCCCGGGTCTGCTCGTGGGCTTTATCGTGGCGTTGCTGATTATTCGTGCCGTGCCCATTCTTATTTCTATGAGCATTTGCCCTGCGACGCGCGATGTGTCGGCGTATGGTCGCATTACCGTGGCCCTGTACTGCACCACGGCGCTGCCGATCATCGTTGCCGTGACGAGCGTTGCCGTCAACGCGGGCGCGCTGTCGCAAGACATCGCGTCGGTTATGGTTGCCGCCGGCGCCATCACGGTGTTCTTGATGCCATTGCTCGCGCAGCTCTTCTACCGCGTGGTGGATGCCGCGCCGGTCGCCGCCGTGGCAGAAGTTGCCGAGCATCCATCCGATGCGCTCGACATCCTGCGCGCCCACCACGACTTAGCGAGCTTGCTCGCGCGCGAGCATGAGCTGCTGACTTCGCATGGCCATGGTCGCGTATTCGAGGGCCTGCCTACGCTCGATGCGATTGCCGAGCGTCTTTCCGCCGAGGCGGCGAGCGGCCACATCGATGCCCGCATCGTGGACGCGGCGCACCTACTTGCCGATAAGACCTATGGAGACGAGGTCGACCCATCCGAGCTGACCCCACGCGAGCGCCGCCGTCTGGAGCGCGCCAAGCTCGCCGTGCGCGAATACCGCCGCCGCATGCTGGAGCTCTATGCACGCGATGAGGCCCAGGACGACGACGGCAAGTAGCCAACGCCGCCGCGGAAAATGCATCCCGGAATTGGCGTCCAGAGTGGGATGCAGTTTCCGCGAGAGGCCCGTTGCGGAAAGCGCGTCCCAGAATCCGCGCCCAGAATGGGACATAGTTTCCGAAAGAAGGCCCTGAGGGAAGCTGCGCCCCGTTTTGGGCTGAAAAACCGGGACGCAGTTTCCCTTTCATAACAGAAGAAGGCGCGCTGCCTGCAGTTGATGCAGACGGCGCGCCTTCTTTGTTGGACTATGTTGAGGCTGGGAGCTGAGGCTTGTGGCCCCTTAGGAGCGGGCGGCTCCGTCGACGGGGAGGATGGCGCCCGTGACATAGGAGGACATGTCGCTTGCCAAGAAGACAAAGGCGTTGGCGACATCCTCGGGCTCGCCCATGCGGCCGAGCGGAATAGTGGCGATGATGGGCTTGATGACCTCTTCGGGCAGGTTGGCGACCATGTCGGTCTTGGTTACACCAGGTGCTACGGCATTGACGCGAATGCCCATGGGGGCGAGTTCGCGCGAGAGCGACTGGACCATGCCGTTGACGGCAAATTTGGACGTGGGGTAACCGACGCCGGAGGGCTGGCCGTACTTGGCGACCATCGAGCTTGTGGTAGTGATGGTGCCGCCGTGGCCGGCCTCGGTCATGATCTTGGCGGCAGCCTGGTGGCCATTAAAGACGGCGACGACGTTAAGGTCCATAGCCTTTGCGAACTCCTCGGCCGTGTAGTCCAGGAGAGGCGAGCGCTGGGAGATACCGGCATTGTTGACGACTGTGTCCAAGCCGCCCATGTCGGCTGCAGCCTGGGCAAAGGCCTCGGTCACGGCTTCGAGTGAGGTGAGGTCGCAGGAGCGGCCCCAGACCTTGGCGTCGGGATAGGCGGCTGTCAGCTTCTCAACGGCCGCATCGGCGGTCTCCTGACGCGAGCCAAAGACGGTGACGGCGGCGCCCTCCTCGATAAAACGGCAGGCGATGGCATAGCCGATACCGCGCGTGCCTCCGGTGATGATCGCTTTCTTGCCCTCGAGCAACATGGTGCTTCCTCTCATCGCGGGCGGACATTCGCAGCACAGCGTAGCGGTAGCCGGAATCGGCCGCGTCTGCATATCGGTGAACGGTAGCCCGCGTTACCGATGAGCGGCTCGCGCAAATGTGCTCTGCCGTTGTGCTTGGGGCAGGAGACAAAAGGGCTCCCGTCCCACATCGGACGGGAGCCCTCAAAGCGCGTATTGCTAGGCGAGCGTTGGGTTAGTTTGCCATGACGCCTTCGGTCCAGGCTTCAACGTCCTCGATGCGCAGGACGTTGGCGACCTCGGCTACGCAGTCGACGCTGGCAAGCTCGGCGGCGGCAGCCTGGACGTCCTTCTCGAGTGCGCGGTGCGTCAGGAAGATGACCGAGCAGACATTGCTGACGCCCGACTTGCCGTCCTCGACCTGGTTGATGAGCGAGATCGAGATGTTATGCTTGGCAAAGATATCGACCGTCTCGGACAGGGCGCCCACGCGGTCGGCGACCTTCAGGCGCACATAGTACTTGGTCTGGAGCTCGTCCATGGGCTTAAAGGCGAGGTTGTGGCCATAGGGCTCAATCTCGGGCAGCGGAGCCACGCCGCGGCTGATCTGCTCGGAGAGCGACAGGATATCGCCCACGACGGCGCTCGCGGTGGGGAAGGAGCCTGCGCCGGCACCGTAGAACATGGTCTCGCCTACGGCGTCGCCTACCACGTAGACAGCGTTCATGGCGCCGTTGACCTTGGCAAGCATGTGGTCGGCGGGGATCAGCGTGGGATGCACGCGGACGTCGACGCCGGCGTCGGTGTTGCGTGCGATGCCCAGCAGCTTGATGGTGTAGCCGAGCTCGCGGGCCTGGGCGATGTCCTCGGCGCCGATGGTACGGATACCCTGCTGGTACACATCGTCGGTGGTAACGCGGGTGCCAAAGCCGATGGAGGCGAGGATGGCCGTCTTGCTGGCGGCGTCGAAGCCGTCGACATCGGCGGACGGGTCGGCCTCGGCATAGCCCTTGGCCTGCGCGTCGGCAAGCACGTCAGCGTAATCGGCGCCCTCGGCGTCCATGCGCGACAGGATATAGTTGGTGGTGCCGTTGAGGATGCCGGCGATGGTCAGGATCTTGTTACCCACCAGGTCGTGCTCGAGCGTGCTGACGATGGGGATGCCGCCACCGCAGCTGGCCTCGCACTTAATCTGCACGCCGCACACACGCGCCTTCTCGGCGAGCGTCTCGACATGACGGCCCAGCAGGGCCTTGTTGGCAGAGACGACGTGCTTGCCGTTCTCGAAGGCGGTGGTGAAGATCTCGGTCGCGGGGTGCTCGCCTCCGATGAGCTCGACGACGATATCGACGGCTGGGTCGGTGACGACATCATGCCAGTCACTCGTAAAGACCTCGCGCTCAATACCGGCTGCTTCAGCCTGCTCCCAAGCAAGCGCGCAGGCGCGGGTCAGCTTAAGGTCGATGCCGTAGGCTGCCAGGTACTCATCGTGGTGGCTCTTGATCAGACGGGCCACGCCGCCGCCGACGGTTCCCAGACCGATCAGACCGACGTTCACGGTGCGCAGGGGTTCGCTCATAGATAACTCCTTCGTGCATCTTATGGATGGATAAACCGCTTAAAGGTTGAGTGCATTCTAGCGTGAACCGGGGGCGCGTGCTCGCCAGGCAACAGGAGCCGCACAAAACGGCACCCCCGAAACGCTGCGGAAACATTGGAAACACGCTCGCTACAAACGGACTTCCGTAACAAACTGTCAACGTTTGCGCCATAAGGTTTGCCCTGTACCGCAAGACGGCCGCACCGCGGCCAGCGAAAAAGGGGGACACCATGTTCAACATCAACAGCACGCTCAGCCGTAGGAACTTTCTCGTCGGCGCTGCGGCGCTCGGCAGCACCGCCGCACTCGCTGGTTGCTCGTCGGGTGGCTCGGACGGCGGCTCCGCCGATGACGGCAAGACCTTCAAGATCGGTGTCATCGGCCCTCTGACCGGCGCCGCGGCAACCTATGGCGTTTCGGCCGAGAAGGGTGCCAAGCTTGCCGCCAAGGATTTCTCGACCAAGGATCTCAAGCTCTCGCTTAAGTCCGAGGATGACGTCGCCGACGGCGAGAAGGCTATCAACGCCTTCAATACCCTGTGCGACTGGGGCATGCAGGCGCTCGTCGGCCCCGTCACGACTGGTGCCGCCGTCGCTGTCTCGGGCGAGATCGCCGACGATATGCTCATGGTCACGCCCTCTGCTTCGTCCCTCGACGTCACCAAGGACAAGACCATGGTTTTCCAGGTTTGCTTTACCGACCCCACCATGGGCGCGAGTGCTGCCAAGTTTTTGGCCGAGAAGTATGCAGACGCCAAGATCGCCCTGTTCTACAACTCCGGCGATACGTACAGCTCGGGTGTTGCCGATGCCTTTGCCGAGCAGGCCAAGGAGTCCAAACTTGATATCGTCGATACCGAGACCTTTAAGGACGACTCCTCCACGAGCTTTACCAACCAGCTCACCAAGGCCAAGGAGGCCGGCGCCACGCTCATCTTTGCGCCGATCTACTACACGCCGGCGTCCGTTTTGCTCAAGAACGCCAAGGACATGGGATACGACATGACCCTCATGGGTACCGACGGCATGGACGGCCTGCTCTCCGTTGAGGGCTTCGACACCTCTCTTGCCGAGGGCGTGCTGCTCATGACCCCGTTCTCTGCCGACGATGAGAAGAACGCCGACTTCGTCAAGGCCTATAAGGACGCCTACGACGAGACGCCCAACCAGTTTGCCGCCGACGCCTACGATTGCGTCCACGCCATCGTCGAGGCCATCGACAAGGCGGGCATCGATATTACGGCCGACGGCGCCGACATTGCCGGCGACCTTGCCAAGGCCATGCGCAAGATCAAGATCGAGGGCCTGACGGGTGAGCTTACGTGGAACGACGAGGGCCAAGTCGAAAAGCCTGCTACGGCCTATGTGATTCAGGACGGCAAGTACATCGCCGCCTAAGTGCATATACAACGAGACCGGTGGGGTCGTTTTATTTAGGGCAAGGACGCTTGTAACGGAATAGAAACATTTCTTTCACACAATAAAGTGGCTAAACTGCATAAACAGACAGGGATTCGCATATTTCTGGATAAATGTACAAAGTAGAAGAAAAGTTGAAATAATCGCCACTTTTCTCAACTAAAGCGTCTACTATTTTGCGAACGCCGAACACGGCGAAGGATGGCCTGTCGGGTAACCAAAACCCGACGAGATTTGAGAGGAGAGCCGCATGTCGAGCCTCGCCGGTAAGTCATTGAACCCTGTTATGAATCGCAGGAGCGTTATCGCGAGCGCAGCAGGTCTGGGGGCGATGTCCATTCTAGCTGGCTGCTCCTCCAACGGCGGCGACAGCGGTTCCGCTTCGGGCGACGCTTCGTTTAAGATCGGCACCATCGGCCCGCTGACCGGTGCCGCCGCGTCCTACGGCAAGTCCGTTACCCAGGGCGTCGAGCTTGGCTGCAAGGACTTCTCCACCAAGGAGCTGCCGCTTGCCAGCAAAGCCGAGGACGACCAGGCCGACGGCGAGAAGGCCGTCAACGCCTTTAATACCCTGCTCGACTGGGGCATGCAGGCCCTTGTCGGCCCGACCACCACGGGTGCGTCGGTTGCCGTTGCCGCAGAGTGCGGTAACGACCCCAAGACGTTCATGATCACCCCGTCCGCGTCCTCCGAGGACGTCACCGACGGCAAGGATTGCGTCTTCCAGGTTTGCTTTACCGACCCCAACCAGGGCGTCAACGCTGCCAAGTTCCTGGCAGAGAAGTATGCGGACGAGAAGTTCGTACTGTTCTATAACTCCGGCGACGCCTATTCTTCGGGCATCGCAGATTCCTTTAAGGCCCAGGCGGCTGAGTCTAAGCTCGAGATTGTTGACGAGGAGACCTTTAAGGACGACTCCGCCACGAGCTTTACCAACCAGCTGACCAAGGCCAAGCAGGCCGGCGCTACCATGATCTTTGCGCCGATCTACTACACGCCGGCGTCCGTCCTGCTCAAGAATGCTAAGGACATGGGCTACGACGTCAAGATGATGGGCTGCGACGGCATGGACGGCATCCTGGGCGTTGAGGGCTTCGACACTTCTCTTGCCGAGGGACTGCTGCTCATGACCCCGTTCTCCGCCGACGACGAGAAGAACGCCGACTTCGTCAACGCTTACAAGGATAAGTACGGCGATACCCCCGACCAGTTTGCCGCCGACGCCTATGATGGCGTGCGCGCGGTGGCCGAGGCCCTCAAGGAGGCCGGTCTTGGTGTCGACGCCGACCCGACCGAGGTAGCCGAGAAGCTGCCCAAGGCTATGCTCAAGATTACCGTTGACGGTCTGACCGGCAAGGTCACCTGGAACGATAAGGGCCAGGTCCAGAAGGACCCCACGGCGTACGTTATCACCGACGGCAAGTACGTACAGGCCTAATAGACCGCCTTACATGGAGCGGTTTTGATCCCAAGCAGGGGAGGTTTTGGCCTTCCCTGCTTGCTTGGTATCTAGGGACAGTGTAACGTCCCTGTTTCATACATTAACTGGAAACCTATTCGAAAGGGGGATGTGGAACATGACGGTCTTTATCCAATACCTGGTCAACGGCCTGTCCATGGGCAGCGTCTACGCCATCATCGCGTTGGGCTACACCATGGTCTACGGTATCGCCAAGATGCTGAACTTCGCTCACGGCGACGTCATCATGGTCGGTGCCTATGTCTCGTTCTGTGCCACGTCGTATCTCGGCCTCCCGGGCTGGGCATCTGTAATTCTCTCTTGTGTGGTCTGTACCGTTCTCGGTGTTCTCATCGAGGGTCTGGCATACAAGCCGCTGCGTCAGGCGGGCCCGCTGGCCGTTCTGATCACGGCCATCGGCGTGTCCTACTTCCTGCAGAACGCCGCGCAGCTTCTGTGGGGCGCCACGCCCAAGAACTTCACTTCGCTCGTCACCCTCCCGGTGCCGGAGTTCTTGGCCAAGTTCAACGTGAGTGCCGTCTCGCTCGTCACCATCGTCGCCTGCCTGGTTATCATGGCCGGTCTGATGTTCTTTACAGGTAAGACCAAGATGGGCAAGGCCATGCGCGCCGTGTCCGAGGACAAGGCCGCCGCTCAGCTCATGGGCATCAACGTCAACCGCACCATCTCGATGACGTTCGCCATCGGCTCCGCCCTTGCCGCCATCGCCGGTGTGCTCCTGTGCTCCTACTCGCCGGTCCTGCAGCCCACCACGGGCGCCATGCCTGGCATCAAGGCCTTCGACGCCGCCGTTTTCGGTGGCATCGGCTCCATCCCCGGTGCCTTTGTCGGTGGCATCCTCATCGGCATCATCGAGGCGATGGCGCAGGCCTATATTTCCACGAGCCTTGCCAACTCCATCGTGTTTGGTGTTCTGATCATCGTCCTGCTCGTCAAGCCTGCCGGCCTCTTGGGCAAGTACGTCCCCGAGAAGGTGTAGGTGAGCGTTATGAAGTTTCTTAAAGACAAGCAGACGCGCCACGACTTTGTCACGTACGCCATGTGCATCGTGGCCTTCGCCATCGTGTTCTTTATGCAGTCCAACCATATGATCCCGCGCATGATCGCCGGTCAGTTGGTTCCCATTACGGCCTACATCGTCATGGCCATTTCCCTCAACCTCGTCGTCGGCATCGCGGGCGACCTGTCGCTGGGCCATGCGGGCTTTATGAGTATCGGTGCCTACACGGGTATCGTCACCGCGGTCGCCCTCGAGAGCGCTATTCCCTCCGATCCGGTGCGCCTTATCATCAGCATCGTGGTTGGCGCCATCGCTGCCGCCATCCTGGGCTTCTTGATCGGTATCCCGGTCCTGCGCCTGAGCGGCGATTACCTGGCTATCGTGACGCTGGCCTTTGGCGAGATCATCAAAGAGATCGTCACCTGCCTCATTGTGGGCGTCGACTCGCGCGGCCTGCACGTGATCTTTAACATCACGGGCAACTCCACGATCGACGACCTGCACCTGCTCGAGGACGGCACCGCCATCATCAAGGGCGCGCAGGGTGCCTCGGGCGTGTCGACCTATTCGACCTTCCTTGCCGGCGCCATCCTGGTCATGGTCGCGCTCGTGATCGTGCTCAACCTGGTTCGCAGCCGTACCGGTCGTGCCATTATGGCCGTGCGCGATAACAAGATTGCAGCCGAGTCCGTAGGCATCTCCGTCACCGAGTACCGCATGATCGCCTTCGTGGTTTCCGCTGCCCTCGCCGGTGCTGCCGGAGCTCTCTTCGGCGGTAACTTCTCGCAGCTCTCCGCCACCAAGTTCGACTTCAACACGTCGATCCTCATTCTGGTGTTCGTGGTCCTGGGCGGCCTGGGCAACATGCGCGGTTCCGTCATCGCGGCGGCGTTGCTCACGGTGCTTCCCGAGCTGCTCCGTCAGTTCTCGGACTACCGCATGCTCATCTACGCCATCGTACTGATCCTGGTCATGATCTTTACCAACAACCCGCAGCTCAAGGCGTTCTTCGGTCGCGTCAAGGACCGCTTTGCTTCCAAGAAGGAGGTGGCAGCCGATGCCCAGTAAATTTGAGTTCAACAAGGGCAAGATGGTCCCGTATCCTTCTGGCGCCATCGTTCCCGACCGTGACCTGGGCGAGCGCCCGGCACTCGAGTGCATCCACCTGGGCATTGAGTTCGGTGGCCTTAAGGCAGTCGACGACTTTAGCCTGACTATCGGCAAGACCGAGATCGCCGGCCTGATCGGCCCCAACGGTGCCGGCAAGACCACGGTCTTCAACCTGCTCACCAAGGTGTACCAGCCCACGCACGGCACTATCCTGCTCGACGGTGAGGACACCTCGGGCAAGTCCGTCTACCAGGTCAACCGCATGGGTATTGCCCGTACGTTCCAGAACATTCGCCTGTTCAACACCATGACGGTGGAGGATAACGTTAAGGTCGGCCTGCACAACCAGGAGCGCTACTCCGGCTTTGAGGGCGTGCTGCGCCTGCCGACGTATTGGAAGCACGAGAAGGCCGCCCACGAGCGCGCCATGGAGCTGCTGTCCATCTTTGATATGGAGTACCTGGCAAACGAGCAGGCCGGATCGCTGCCTTACGGCGCTCAGCGTCGTCTGGAGATCGTCCGCGCGCTTGCCACCAACCCCAAGCTGCTGCTGCTCGACGAGCCTGCCGCCGGCATGAACCCGTCCGAGACCGCGGAACTCATGGAGAACATCGTCAAGATCCGCGACACCTTCGGCATCGCCATCATGCTTATCGAGCATGATATGTCGCTCGTTATGAACATCTGCGAGGGCATCTGCGTGCTTAACTTTGGTAAGGTCATCGCCAAGGGCACGGCCGAGGAAATCCAGAACAACGACGCCGTTATCGAGGCGTATCTGGGCAAGCAGGATAAGGGGGAGAACTAAATGGCAGAGCCGATGCTTTCCGTCTACAACATCAACGTCTGGTACGGCGCTATCCACGCCATCAAGGACATCTCCTTTAACGTCAACGATGGCGAGATCGTTGCTCTGATCGGTGCGAACGGTGCCGGCAAGTCCACGACGCTCAAGACCGTCTCGGGCCTGCTGCGCTCCAAGACCGGCTCCATCAAGTTTATGGGCGAGGACATTACCCATACGCCTGCCGACAAGCTGGTGGGTAAGGGCTTGGCTCAGGTCCCCGAGGGCCGTCGCGCCTTTTTGCAGATGACGGTCGAGGAGAACCTGGAGATGGGCGCCTACACACAGCCAAAGTCCACGGTTGCTCCGGGCCTTGAGCGCGTCTACGAGCAGTTCCCGCGCCTGAAGGAGCGTCGTCGCCAGGTCGCCGGCACCCTTTCGGGCGGCGAGCAGCAGATGCTCGTTATGGGCCGCGCCCTTATGAGTAACCCTAAGCTGCTCATGCTCGATGAGCCCTCTATGGGCTTGGCACCGATTCTGATTGAGCAGATCTTCCAAATTGTCGAGGATCTGCATAAGGCCGGAACCACGGTGCTCCTGGTCGAGCAAAACGCACAGATGGCTCTTTCCATCGCCACACGCGGCTACGTGCTCGAGACCGGCAAGATCACCATGACCGGTACCGGCCAAGAGCTCCTGCACGACGATAACGTCCGCAAAGCCTACCTCGGAGGCTAACCCACCTAACAAAAGGGGCGCTGACTATCTCAGTCAGCGCCCCTTTTTAAGTTGCGGTGAAATGGGGACTGAATACGGGCTCCAGAGGCCAAAAGAGTCCCTATTCCACCGCAACTTCATGGGGATGTGTGACAATGCCCGTCGGAAAACATCTGCTGTCTTTGGGGGTCTATCTATGCTGTACGAGTTTTGTGCCGAGAACTTTGAGCGGGTGCCGGCGGCTATCGATGCCGGTGCAAAGCGTATCGAACTGTGCGACAACCTTGCCGTCGGTGGCACTACACCTTCGGCCGGTGTTATCAGCGCTACGACCAGCTATGCCCACGAGCACGATGCACGGGTGATGTGCATGATCCGTCCGCGTGGCGGCGACTTTCATTACAACCAGGACGAGTTGCGTATGATGGAGATGGACCTGGGCCTTGCCGTGAGCGCCGGCGTTGACGGCTTGGTCTTTGGCTGCTGCAAGCCCTGCGCTGACGGATGGGCGCTCGACGAGCTTACGTTGGGCGCCCTCGTGATGGCCGCGGGCTGCGCGACCGAGGAATGCAAGCGTGAGCCCATCGACATCACCTTCCACATGGCGTTTGACCAGCTCTCGCCCGAGGCTCAGCTCGATGCCGTCGACACACTCGTCGATTGCGGCGTTACGCGCATCCTGACGCACGGCGGTGCCGCCGGCACGCCGATTGAGGACAACCTGGAGCATCTGTCGCGTCTTATCGAGTGTGCGGGAGACCGCCTGACCATCCTTCCCGGCGGCGGCATTTCCACGGCCAACCGCGATACCGTGGCGGCGGCACTGGGCGCCTCCGAGCTCCATGGCACCAAGATTGTGCCGCTGGAGGTATAACCCGTGGCGCTGGTATTTGACGTTCAGCAGGCGAACGGTAAGCCCGACGACAACCGCCGCCCCGGCACCGCGTGTCCCTTTTGCGATACAGAAGGGCTCACCGACATCATTCGCCGTGATGGCGATTGCATTTGGCTCGAGAATAAGTTCAAGACCCTGCGCGCCACCCGTCAAACCGTGCTGATCGAGTCGGCCGATCACGATGCCGACCTGGTGACCTATGAGCCGGATGAACTCCACCATGTGATGCGGTTTGCCCTGGGTTGCTGGCAGCAGATGATCGATTCACAGCAGTATCGAAGCGTGCTCATGTACAAGAACAAGGGTCCGCTCTCGGGCGGTAGCCTCGTTCATCCGCACATGCAGATTGTGGGTTTGGAGCAGGAAGACGGCTATGCTTCGCTGACTTCCGCCAATTTCGAAGGCATCAATGTCTGGCAACAGGGGAGGATCTCGGCCAACATCTCAACCGAACCCATCATGGGGTTCTTTGAGATCAACGTTTCAGCCCCGCAGGGACTCTCTGCCAGCGATGACACGAGAGATCAAGCCGAGGCGGATCTCTTCGCCGATGCAGTCCAGGTAGCTCTGCGCTATATCCTGAACGAGCACCACGGTGGTCGCGCAGGGTCGTATAATCTGTTCTTCTATCACCTGGGCGGTCGGACCATTGCCAAGGCGCTGCCGCGTTGGGTGGTTTCGCCCTACTTCGTCGGCTATCGTTTAGCCCAGGTCAATGCCGAGACAACGCTCGATGTCGATGCTGAGCGCCTGCGTGCGCATCTGGAAACGTTCGTATAGTAAGACTAACACCCGCGTAATGCGGACAGCCTAGCGTCCCATGGCGTCGCGGCCGGCCTCGACCCGCTTGCGCTGGGCGGCGCGCTCCTCGCCGGTTAGACGCTCAAAGAGATGTCCGATAAGCGAGGCGAGTACCTGCTGAAACAGCGTGCCGCACATGACGGGGAATACGACTTCGCCCGGAAAGTATTGCGTGGCGATGACGGCGCCCGAAGATATGTTACGCATGCCGCAGGTAAAGCACATGGTAGCCGTCTCGCTATATGGCAGATGCAGCGCACGGGCGACCAGAAAACCGATGACAAAGCCGCTGATGGCGAAGGTCAAAATAAAGAGGGCGACTTCCAGGCGCACCGCGTTCATGTGCAGCACGTACTCGCTCATGGCGGTGGAGTTGGAGGCGATAACGCCCATCATCATGAATTTGCAGGCGGGCGAGAGCGCGGGGGAGAGCTTCTCGTGTCCCCATCCACGCGTGAGCTCGTTGATCACGATGCCGAGCACGGCGGGGATGGCGATCATAAAGGCCATGTCTTGCATCATGCTCGGCACATCGATCGAGACGGTGGCACCCAGCAAGAGCTTAAGCGTGAGCGGAATCGTCACAGGGGAGATAACTGAGGACGTCAGGATGATAGTGAGCGCGAGCGGGCCGTTGCCGCCGAACATGCTGATCCACATAAAAGCGGTGACGGCCACGGGCACGCTGTACTCGAGCACGATGCCGCAGACAAGGTTGGGGTTGGAGCCAAAGAAGAGTGACCCCATGGCATACGCCGCGATGGGAATAAGCACTGCCGAGACCAGCAACGCCAGAATCAGGTGCAGCGGACGGTGGAACACCTCGGCTACCTGGTGAAAGGTGTTGCTGAGCGCGCCCTGAAACGTCATAAAGGCGAAGAGGGCGGGAACAATGGGCTTGAGCACGCCGATCTGCTGGGGAAAGAGCACGCCGAGCGCCACGCAAATCGGAACGATGATCTGCATATGCCCCGCGAGGAACTTTCCCAGTCCAGCCCATTGCTTCATATGTCCCGTGACTCCCTTTATCCGCGAACTCGTTTGTATGGATATGCTAGACGCTCGTATGCGTCCGTGCGGCTGAAACGCTCGATTATTTCGAGGCCATTACCGCCATCGTTTGCCGAAACCGCGGCGCACCGCGGCGTTTTGCGTCCGCGCTGCACGGTATAATAAAACCGTTCAACAGATCTGCCTGCCGAAGCGGGCATACACAGAGGACTCATCGCTATGAACCGTGAGAGGTATCGCGGCGACCTGCCCCTATCAGGGGTGGGTGCCTATGTCATCGCTTAAGACGACGCATCGCTGGGCGGTCGCTCAGCAAAACCCCGAGCTCGAAAAGGAGCTTTCGGCTGGTCTGGGCATTCCCGGGCTGGTGGCGCGCATTATGGTCGCGCACGGCATTGACTCCATCAAAGAGGGCCAATTGTTTTTGACGCCTTCGCTCGATCGCGACTGGGCCGACCCACTCATTATCCCGGGCATGTCGGTCGTTGCCGACCGCGTCGAGCGTGCTATTCGCAACCACGAGCACATTGCAGTCTTTGGCGATTTTGACGTTGACGGTATTACGTCGACCTGCCTGTTGACCGAGGCGCTGCGCACGTTTGGCGCCGATGTCACGCCGTTTATTCCGCACCGCTTTGATGAGGGCTACGGTCTTTCGCGCGCGGCACTCGACCGCGTTAACGAGCTCGCTCGCCCCCAGCTGATCGTGACCGTCGATAACGGCATTGCCGCCAAGGAAGAGGTTTCCTATTTGGAGGACCTGGGGATCGATTTGGTGGTCACGGACCATCACGAGCCCTCCGACCAGGTGCCGCAGGGTGTGCCCCTGACCGACCCCAAGCTCGAGGACGAGGGCCCCTCGCGCGAGCTTGCCGGTGCTGGTGTGGCGCTCAAGCTGGTGCAAGTCCTGGGTGAGCGCCTGGGCAAGCCGTCGTATTGGCGTTCGCTAATCGAGGTCGCGGCGCTGGGCACCGTGTCCGACATGATGCCGCTCACGCCCGAGAACCGCGCGCTGGTTGCCGAGGGCATCCAGCAGATGCGCGTAACCGCTCGCCCCGGCTATATCGCGCTTGCCGCGCTTGCCAAGGCGGACCTTTCGAGCATTACGGCGGATGGCCTGTCATTCTCGCTCATTCCCCGCTTAAACGCTGCCGGCCGCATGGCCGATCCCAAGCTGGCGCTCGACCTGCTGCTTGCCCGCAATCCCATCGAAGCAAGCGCGCTGGCGGCTGAGCTCGAGGAAATCAACCGCCAGCGCCGTGAGATCGAGGCGGAGCTCACGCGCGATGCCATGGCAAAGGTCGAGGAGACCTATGACGGCGGGCGCGCGATCGTTGTGGGCGGCGAAGGCTGGCACGAGGGCGTCAAGGGCATCGTGGCAAGCCGTCTGACCAACCGCTATCACGTGCCGGCGCTGCTGTTCTCGATCGAGGACGGTATCGCGCGCGGCTCTGGTCGCTCGGTGGGCAAAGTTAACCTGTTTGACGCCGTCGAGCGCTGTTCCGACCTGCTGATTCGTCGCGGCGGACATGCCGGTGCGGTGGGTGTGACCATCGAGGCATCCAAGCTCGATGAATTCCGTCGTCGCCTTTCCGCCGTGCTATCGGAGATTCCCGCTGAGGACTTTGAAGACATCGACGAGGTTGCCGCCACGGTCGACCTTTCCGAGCTGAATATCGAGACTATAGAGCAGATTTCCCGTCTTGAGCCGTTTGGCCAGGGCAACAAGGTGCCGCTGCTGGCCGCCGAGGGCGTGACGATGTGCGATCGCGCCGTGGTGGGCAAAACCGGCGAGCACATGCGCTTTGTGGCGACCGATGGCGCCGCGAGCGTGCCGGCCATCATGTTCCGCGTGCCGCAAATCGATAAGCTCATCAACTGCGATGGCGCTGTCGACTTGGTGTTCGAGGCCGTTGCCGAGCATTGGCAGGGGCGTGTGAAGCCCAAGCTCATGATCAAGGATGTTCTGGTCCGCGATACCACGCTGCCCGGCGTCGACGATCCGGCATGCGAGCTTCGTCGTGGCGTGCAGCCGGCGGATTCTGGCCTGCGCCTGGAGTCGCGCAAGCGCGAGACGCTCGCCCAGCTTTCCTATACCGAGCTCACGCGCTCGCTTATCCATAGCTTTATCGGCTCGAACCAGCCGCACCGCGCGCAGGTCGAGGCGCTCGATGCCCTGGCCGATCACCAAAGTGTTCTGGCCGTTATGGGAACGGGGCGCGGCAAGTCGCTCATCTTCCATGTACATGCCGCGCGTGAGGCGGTGCTTCGCGGACGTGCGAGCATCTTTGTCTATCCGCTGCGTGCGCTTGTTGCCGACCAGGCCTATCACCTCTCGTCGACGATGGCATCGCTTGGCATTGGCGTTGGCGTGCTGACCGGCGAGACCGTGGAGGCCGCACGCGATGACGTGTTCGCCGGTCTAGCTTCGGGCCGTACCGGTATCGTGCTCACGACGCCCGAGTTCCTGTCTATCCACCGTGACCGTTTCGCGCGTTCGGGCCGCATCGGCTTTGTCGTTATCGATGAGGCGCACCACGCCGGCCTTGCCAAGGGCGGCGACCGTAGCGCCTATCTTGACATGCCCGATATCCTCAAAGCCCTGGGCGACCCGGTCGTTATGGCTGCGACGGCCACCGCGACGGCTCCGGTCGTAGCCGAGCTTGCCCGCATGTTGCCGATCACTCGCACGGTGGTCGACGAGACGGTGCGCGAGAACCTGCTGCTCGAGGACGACCGCGACCTTGCGAGCCGCGAGAACCGTTTGGTGTCGATCGTGGCGACGGGGGAGAAGACCGTCATTTACGTCAATTCGCGCGACCAGTCCGTGGCGCTTGCCAAGACGTTGCGCAAGCGTGTGCCCGATTGCGCAACCCATATCGCGTTCTATAACGCGGGGCTTGCGCGTTCCGATCGCCGTCGCGTGGAGGAAGCATTCCGAGACGGAAGCCTCAGCTGCATCGTTTCGACCTCCGCCTTTGGCGAGGGCGTCAACCTGCCCGATATCCGCCATGTCGTGCTCTACCACATGCCGTTTGGCGCCATTGAGTTCAACCAGATGAGCGGGCGTGCCGGTCGTGACGGACAGCCCGCCGTGATCCACCTGCTCTATTCGTCGCGCGACGCCCGCATCAACGAGCGCCTGCTCGACTGCTACGCACCCGAGCGCGACGAACTCGTCACACTCTATCGCGCGCTGCAGACCATGTGGCGCTCCAACCGCGGTAAGACCGGGGATGATTCATTCTGCGCAAGCGATATCGACATCGCGCAGATGTGCCTTGCCATCGATGCCCGCACCCCGGTCGACGAGCGTTCGGTGGAAAGCGGCCTGGGAATCTTCGAAGAGCTTGGTTTCTGTCGCGTTTCGGGGTTTGACGACACACGCCGCATTGCGATGGCCGAAAACCCCGGCCGCGTGCAATTGAGCAGGTCAATCCGCTATTTGGAGGGCTTGCGCTCGCGCATGGAGTTCTCGGCTTTCCGGAGCTGGGCGCTCGATTCGTGCGCTTCTGATATGCTAGCCAAAGTTAACCGCCCGATCGTACCGCGGGCCTAGGGGAAGGGGACCTCGATGGATGCCGCAGCCCGTACCGCCCATGATTCCACCCTCCAGCCGTTCTCGGAGATGGAGCACTATAAGCATGCCGATGAGCTGCCGCCCGAGATTATGGCGGACAGCTACGACAAGCTGGAGCGCCTGTGCCTCAAATATATGAATGAGGACGACTTCTCTAAGGTTGAGCAGGCATACTGCTTTGCCGCCGAGAAGCATTGCAACCAAAAGCGCCGCTCGGGTGAGATGTACATTAACCATCCCGTCGAGGTGGCTATCATCCTGGCCGACCTCAAGATGGACTGCGACGTGGTGTGCGCCGCGCTGCTGCACGATACCGTCGAGGATACCGAGACCTCGCTTGCCGATGTCTCGGGTCTGTTTGGCGAAACCGTGGCAGGGCTCGTCGACGGCGTGACCAAGCTCACCAACATTGAAGTCGACAGCATGGACGAGAAGCAGGCGCTTACGCTGCGCAAGATGTTCCTCGCCATGTCCAAGGACATCCGCGTCATCATCGTCAAGCTCGCCGACCGCCTGCATAACATGCGCACGCTTGCCGCTCTGCGCGAGGACCGCCGCCTGTTTAAGGCACGCGAGACCATGGACGTGTACGCGCCTTTGGCCGACCGCCTGGGCATGAGTTCAATCAAGTGGGAGCTCGAGGACCTGTCCTTTTTCTACTTGGAGCCCGATGCCTACCAGCGCATCGCGCGCATGGTATCCGAGTCGCGCGAGGTTCGCGAGCGTTATCTGGCCGAGACCATCAAGACGCTCACCGATGAGCTCAATCGCATTGGTCTTGAGGGCTTTCAGATCAACGGTCGTTCCAAGCACTATTGGTCCATCTATCAAAAGATGAAGCGCAAGGGCAAGGAGTTCTCCGAGATTTACGACCTGGTGGCGCTGCGCGTCATCACTCATTCGGTGCGCGATTGCTATTCCACGCTTGGTGCCGTGCATACCCTGTGGCATCCCATGCCCGGTCGTTTTAAAGACTATATCGCCATGCCCAAGGTCAATAACTACCAATCGCTTCACACGACGGTTATCGGCCCCACGGCCCGTCCGCTCGAGATTCAGATTCGAACCTACGAAATGCACGAGCAGGCCGAGTATGGCATCGCTGCCCACTGGCTGTATAAGAAGTCGGGCGGATCGTCTGCCTCCAAGACTAACGATGCGCAGCGTCTGGACGACCAGATCAACTGGCTCAAGCACTCACTCGACTGGGCGGCGTCTGACGAGATCACCGATGCCAAGGAATACCTGCATTCGCTGAAGGTCGACTTGTTCGACCAGGAAATTTTTGTCTTTACGCCCAAGGGCGAGGTCATGGCGCTTCGTGCCGGCTCTACACCGCTCGACTTTGCCTACGCCGTTCATACCGAGGTCGGTAACCACTGTGTCGGCGCCAAAATCAACGGTGCGGTGGCGCCGCTCACGCACGAGATCAAGACGGGTGACCGTGTCGAGATTCTGACTAACAAGAGCTCTAAGCCGTCGCGCGATTGGCTCAAGATCGTCAAGACACCTTCGGCCAAGTCAAAGATTCGCCGTTATTTCGCCGCCGCGACCAAGGATGACGACGCTGCCGCCGGCCGCGATATACTGGCCAAGGACCTGCGTAAGCGCGGGTATGGCATTTCCACGCCGCGCTCGACGCGCGCGCTCAATGCCGTGGCGGAGCAGATGAACTTTAAGCAGCTCGAGGACCTGTTTGCGGCCGTCGGTGCCGGTAAGGTCGCCCCGCGTGCCGTGGGCAACAAGGTCGAGCAAATCTTGGACCCCAAGCCCGAGGAACAGTTCACCAAGGCCGAGGCTATCGCCGAGGTCGTAAAGCAGCCCGCTCGCGGCTCCAACCGCAAGCCGCAAAAGCGCGGTAAGAGCGCCAGTAACGGCATTATCGTCAAGGGCGAGAGCAACAGCGGCCTGCTGGTCCGTCTGGCTCATTGCTGCAACCCCGTGACGGGCGACGACATCGTCGGCTTCATCACGCGCGGTCGCGGTGTCTCGGTGCATCGCGCCAACTGCCCCAACGTCAAGGGCCTTATGGAGCATCCCGAGCGCATGATCGAAGTGGAGTGGGACGGCGCTGCCGACACCCTCTTCCAGGTCGAGATTGTGGTCGAGTGCCTGGACCGCATGGGCCTGCTCAAGGACGTCACCATCGCCATTGGCGATGCAGGCGGCAATATTCTTTCCGCCGCCACGTCGACCAACCGCGAGGGTATTGCAACCTTGCGCTTTATGGTCGAGATCTCGGACGCGAGTGGTCTGGATCCGCTGCTGGCCTCTATCAGCAGCGTCGACTCGGTCTACGACGCGCGCCGCCTGATGCCCGGCGAGGGTGGAGCCCAGCTTAAGCGCCGCGTTTAGTCGCGACGAACGTGTCACATTATCGATATTCGCTACACTCGAGGCATCGTTTGATGCCTCGAGTTCTATAGAGAGGAGAGGGACATGAGTGCTGTGTCCTTGGATTTAACTCCCAAGGGATCGGTCGAGATTGAGACGCTCGTAAACGGTCCCATTCAGACCAATAGCTATGCTGTTATTTCGGACAATGAGTGCGTGATTATCGACCCCGCATGGGAAGGCGAGCGTTTGGTGGAGCATATTCGAGCCGAACATGCCGGTGTACGCGTGCTTGGCGCCGTATGCACTCATGGCCATGCCGATCATGTTGGTGGTGTTGCCGGCGTGCGAACCACCGTTGGCGAGGGCTGCCAGTATGAGCTGTGTGCCAAGGATGTGGCGGTGCCGCATGCGAACATCGAGGAACAGCGAGCTATGTGGGGCATTGAGACGCCTGACCCCGGGGAGCCGACGCGCCTGCTCGCCGAAGGCGATGCTATCGAGGTGGGCGATATCTGCCTGCAGGTGATCGAGACGCCAGGGCATACGCCGGGCGGGATCGTCTTGTTTGCTGCCACCGAGCAGGGGAACATTGCCTTTGTGGGCGACACACTATTCCCGGGCAGCCACGGCCGCACCGATCTTTCTGGAGGAGACGAGGCGGCGATTCTGCGCTCGCTCTCCAAGCTCGCCCGGCTTCTCCCGCCCGATACCGTTTGCCTAACCGGCCATGGCGATTCGACCACTGTGGCACGCGAGCTTATGCGGAACCCTTTCATGCAGATGTAGCTTAGAGGCCGTCTTTCGAATCACGAAGACCGCCCAATCGTCAAGTTATTTTCCCCAACGGGTCGATTCCGTAGGGCAAACGGTCAAAAAAAGTCTGTTTGGACGATATTCGTGAACAAACGAACGTTTATGCTCGGATACGCCGTGGTAAAATCACAGGCGTTATCGGAGCAACCTTACAGGAGGTTTCTTTTATGCTCGTCAACGCAGCAGACATGCTCAAGAAGGCCGAGGCCGGCAAGTACGGTCTCGGTGCCTTCAACACCAACAACCTCGAGTGGACCCTGGCTATTCTCCAGGCCGCCGAGGAGGCCAAGTCTCCGCTGATCCTTCAGTGCACCGCTGGTGCCGCTAAGTGGATGGGCGGTTTCAAGGTCTGCGCCGACATGGTCAAGGCTGCCGTCGAGGCCACGGGCGTTACCGTTCCCGTCGCCCTTCACCTCGATCACGGTTCTTACGAGGACTGCTTCAAGTGCATCGAGGCCGGCTTCACGTCCATCATGTATGACGGCTCTCACGAGGAGACCTTCCAGCTTAACCTCGACCGCACCAAGGAGCTCGTTGAGCTTGCCCACTCCAAGGGCATGTCCATCGAGGCCGAGGTCGGCGGCATCGGCGGCACCGAGGACGGCGTGACGTCCAGCGGCGAGCTCGCTGATCCTGCTGAGTGCAAGCAGATCGCTGACCTGGGCGTCGACTTCCTCGCCTGCGGCATCGGCAACATCCACGGCGTGTACCCTGCCGACTGGGCTGGCCTTTCCTTCGAGCGCCTGGGCGAGATCAAGGCTCAGACCGGTGACCTGCCCCTCGTTCTGCACGGTGGCACCGGCATCCCCGAGGATCAGATCAAGAAGGCCATCTCCCTGGGTATCTCCAAGATCAACGTCAACACCGACCTGCAGCTCGTCTTCGCCAAGGGCGTTCGCGAGTACATCGAGGCCGGCAAGGATCAGCAGGGCAAGGGCTTTGACCCCCGCAAGCTCCTCAAGCCTGGTCGCGACAACATCGTTGCCCGCACCAAGGAGCTCATGGAGGAGTTTGGCTCCGTCAACAAGGCGTAAGTAGCGGTTTAACTTTCCCGTCGGAGGCCCCGTTCACCCTACGCTTTTCCCTTGCGCTCACCTGGCTTTGCCAGAAGTCGCGCAATGGGAAAAGCTTCGGGTGAACGGGGCCTCCTTCGTTAACTCGCTACAGGGTTACTGGGCTGAATTCATTTTTTGACTACCGCTCGGCGGTGTTGATGGCTCCCTTGTTGGGGCTTTCTTTTTTATCTCGCTACAATGGACTTCAAGAGTTCTGATGACTTGGAGTTTGGTATGGCTGTTATTAATGTGCTGCCTTCGGATGGGAAGGTTATTGACGAGGGTCCTGTTGGTTGCTCTGTTGATGTTTGCAATGATGACTTCCGTTTTCTAGATGTTGGCTTGCCACCCGAGATTCTGCGTTTAAAGGACGCGGGGTATCTTTCGCAGGCTATTGAGGCTTGCGACCGCCTACTTGCCCAAGATCCCGATCCCTCGCTTGCCGCCTGCGTTCGTGCCGAGCGGTATCGCATGCTTGAGACGCCGCTTCATTTTTCGGTGTCGCGCGCTCGGGCTATTGCGATGATTCGCGAGGAGTGGCCTGAGTTTACCGAGGAGCAGTTTGACGACCTGATTGATCGCAAGCGTATTGACTGGCGCTTTATCAATGGCGAGCTGTTCGTTCTCGACAACTATCTCAATTCGCTTCGAGTGTATCCCAAAGAGGTCCCCGGCATGCGGTCCGATCCTACGGACGGAATTGCACTGCGCAACGAGATGCTCAAGGAGATGGAGTCGCAAAACGGTTTGGCTCGCGTCATTACGCTTAAAGCGTCCGTGTCTGTCCCCGGCGCTCTGGAGGGGGAGACCGTTTGCGCTTGGCTTCCCGTCGCGGCTGCCTGCCGTCAGCAGTCTCGGGTCGAGATTCTCGACATGACGCCGGAAGGTGCTGTTGCTCCCGCGAACGCTTCGGCGCGTACCGCCTCGTGGTCTTCTTCGAGTGAACGCTCATTCTCGGTGACCTATCGTTATCACATCGATGCTGCTTATTGTGATGTCTACGGTGGCACACTTCCTGTTCATCCGCGTATGGACGCGCCTCTGCCCGAGGATATTTCCGAGGACCGTCCGCACATTGCATTCACGCCGTATCTACAGCAGCTGACAGCCCGTGTCATTGACGGGCTCGAGGATCCGCTCGATCGCGCCCGTGCTATCTATGATTACCTGACGCAGCATATCGACTATCGCTATCAGCCGCCGTACTTGCTTTTAGGATCTATTGCCGATGACTGCGCACACTCGCTCCGCGGCGATTGCGGCGTTATGGCGCTCACGTTTATCACCATGTGCCGCATCGCGGGCGTGCCTGCCCGTTGGCAGAGCGGCCTGTATGTTGCGCCCGATTCGGTGGGGCCGCACGATTGGGCTGAGTTCTATACGCCACAGACCGGTTGGCTCAACGCCGACGTGTCATTTGGATCTTCTGCTCGCAGGATGGGGGAGGAGTGGCGCCGCCGTCACTACTTTGGCAATCTCGATCCGTGGCGCATGGTGGCCAACAATCGATTCCAGGCAGAGTTTGAGCCCTCTTTCGACGGCATGCGCGAGGACCCTTACGATAACCAGATGGGTGAGGCTTCGGTTGACGGTCGCGGATGCCGTCGGCGCGAGATGCTCCGCACGGTCGAACTCATCGAAATGCTCGAAGTTCCATTTTCGGACTAATCGGTAGAAAGCTGTGATAAACTAACTCACGCATTGTGTGCCCGAGTGGCGGAATTGGCAGACGCAGTGGACTCAAAATCCACCGTTGGCAACAACATGCGAGTTCGAGTCTCGCCTCGGGCACCATTCATGCAAGCGAGCGTTCAAGGGGGTTGCGGCCCCCTTTTTCGTGCCGAACTCGCGTGGGCGCGCGAAGCGTTAAGCAAACAGGCTTGTGGCCTGTTTGTAGCGGAGCGTGGCGAGGGCGCCACGCGCCCGAAGCCTGGAGCTTCGCGAAGCGAAGGCCCTTCGAGTCTCGCCTCGGGCACCATACATACAAGCGAGTGTTCAAGGGGGGTCAAGGCCCCTTTTTCGTGTACGTAATGTGATAACGTGCTGTACGTGTTATTATTCGCAAGGCGTTGTTCCCGCAATGCCCTAAAGAGGAACCTGAGGGTTCCCACCTTTTGGCGCCAATGAGCAGCTGACTGGTCATACAACTTAGATTCCCTTCCTCAAATCGAGGAAGTCTATGTGTACGACCTGGTTGCTGAGAAGCGCCGGGTTATTTTTTTATGAATGGAGGTGGGGAAAATAGCTAAGTCTGATGACACCCGCATCAACGACGAGATCACTGCATCTTCGTGTCGTTTGATTGGCGTCGATGGCTCTCAGCTCGGCCTGTTCGCCATCCGCGATGCCCAGCGCGTCGCCGACGATCAGGGTTTCGACCTGGTCGAGATCGCTCCCAACGCGGAGCCGCCGGTCTGCAAGGTCATGGACTACGGTAAGTTCAAGTACCAGCAGGCCATGAAGGCCAAGGCTGCTCGTAAGAACCAGTCCAAGGTCGAGGTCAAGGAAATGAAGTTCCGACCCAAGATCGACGTTGGCGACTACGAGACCAAGAAGGGCCACGTTCTGCGTTTCCTCAAGAAGGGCGCACGCGTTAAGATCACCATCATGTTCCGCGGCCGTGAGATGGCTCACCCGGAGCAGGGTCTTAACGTTCTCGAGCGTCTCGCCGAGGATCTCAAGCCTTACGCTACGGTTGAGTCCAAGCCTAAGATGGAAGGCCGTAACATGCTTATGCTGCTCGCCCCGATTAAGGGCGCCTTCGATGAGGATAAAGCGGCAAGCGATAGCAAGTAACTAGTGTTCTGTAACCGATTAAGGAGTATTTCATGCCTAAGATGAAGTCCCACAGCGGCACCAAGAAGCGTTTCCGCAAGACTGGTACCGGCAAGCTTATGCGCGCCAAGGCTTTCAAGAGCCACATCCTGAGCAAGAAGTCCACCAAGCGTAAGCGTGGCTTCCGTCAGGAGACCGAGATCGCCGCTGCCGACCGCAAGGTCATCAAGTCGCGTCTCGCCTAAGTTCGCGTTCCCGTTTTCGTTTTACCATCTAGGAGTTGATAGAACATGGCACGTATTAAGCGCGCTGTTGCCGCCAAGAAGAAGCGCCGTACCGTTATGCACCGTGCGAAGGGTTACTACGGTGCCGCTTCGCGTACTTACAAGCATGCTAAAGAGCAGGTCCAGCACTCCCTGCAGTATCAGTATCGTGATCGCCGCAACAAGAAGCGCGAGATTCGTTCTCTCTGGATCACTCGTATCAACGCTGCTGCTCGCCTGAACGATATTTCTTACTCTCAGTTCATGCACGGCCTGAAGGTTGCCGGCATCGAGCTCGACCGCAAGGTCCTGGCTCAGATGGCTTACGAGGACATCGAGTCCTTCAACGAGCTGGCTGCCATCGCCAAGAAGGCTCTCGAGGCCTAATAGATTCTCTTGAATCGCTAGGGGAGTGTCGCGTTGTGCGCGGCGCTCCCTCTTTTTATCTGAAGCGCGGTTTACATTGCTAAAAGCGCGGGTAGATAGACACATACAGGTGGCCGATCTCTATATATTCCTGAACCAAAGGGTCATCATCTGATACGTGCGGAAGATCCGCACCAGTCTTTCTATTAGCTATAGAAAGCAATATGTTGTGTAGGACTTGTGAAGAGTGGAATTGACGTCCCACAGAGCTTCGCGGTCTGGCAATATATCTCCTTGCCGCGCGGCCCGGTCGGACCGGATCAGCCGCG
>UQZL01000003.1 GCA_900545605.1 uncultured Collinsella sp. | reverse complement strand
GCCGGCTCGTCGGAGCTGCGGCCCGCGGCCAAAAGCTCGGCGGAAAGCTCGGCGAGCATACCCGAGCTCAGGAAGATGACCATAGTCGAGCCACTTTCCGCCATGGTGCGCATGCCCTCGCCCGCGGGCATGGGGGTACGCCCGGAAAGCCGCGTGATCACGACCGACTGGCTGATTCCCGGCAGCGTGTATTCCTGGCGAAGCGCCGCCGCGGCACCGCAAAAGCTCGACACGCCGGGCACCACCTCGTAGTCCACGCCGCGCGCGTCGAGCGCGTCCATCTGCTCCTGGATGGCGCCGTACAGGCACGGGTCGCCCGTGTGCAGGCGCACCACGTCCTCGCCCCGCGCATCTGCCGCGCACATCACGTCGAGCACTTCCTCCAAGGTCATGTGCGCGCTGTCGTAGACGATGCAGGATTCCTTGCACTCAGCGAGCAGCTCGGGGTTCACAAGGCTTCCCGCCCAAACGACCACGTCGGCTGCGCGCAGAAGGCGCGCCCCGCGCAGCGTGATAAGGTCGGCGGCGCCCGAGCCTGCGCCAACGATATGAATCATCCGAGCCTTCCCTTCCCGTTTCTCATCGCAACCGTTTACGCCGCCATTCGCGCAGCGGGCAAAACACGGCGCCTGCGGCAGCAATGGGCGCAAATACGCAGGCAGGAGGCGCAATGCCGCCCGCCCTGGGCTTTGACACGTTCACAAGTGCCCACTATCATAGTAAAAGTTTCGGCAACGAGCATATGACAATCGGATAAAAGGAAATGACCGGCGCGGCGCCCGCACAGCCCGCGCTGGCTTGCGGAGGGAACCAGGTGGGAATCCTGGGCAAGGGACATTACTGTATAGGACGCGCGGGCGAACCGCCTCGCGCCCCAAGCCAGACTGCTTCGCCTTTTCCTCACGGCATCGCCGTGGCGTTAGCTCCTTGTGAACCCCGAGGGGTGCGCTTTTCTTTCGCTTGTGCCGACAAGCAACTGTCGCCGGGGGACCAGCAAACCGAGGAAAGGAAAAACCATGTCCGACCAGATGTCACGCCGCGGCTTCATGGGCGCCGCAGCAACCGGAGCCGTTGCGCTCGCCGGAGTCGCGCTCGCGGGCTGCTCCAACACCTCCGCGAGTTCCGAGAAATCGAGTGAAAAGGAGAAGGCCGTGAAGCCGGTCATCCTCGTCACGAGCTTCGGCACGAGCTACAACGACTCGCGCCACATCACCATCGGCGCCATCGAAGACGCTATCCGCGAGAAGTACTGGCAGGACTACGACATCCGCCGCGCCTTCACCGCGCAGATCATCATCGACAAGCTGAAGAAGCGCGACGGCATCACGATCGACAACATGACCGAGGCGCTCGACCGCTGCGTGGAAGACGGCGTGAAGGAAATCGTCGTGCAGCCGACGCATCTCATGGGTGGCCTGGAATACACCGACGTGAAAGACGAGCTCGACAAGTACGCCGACAAGTTCGACAAAATCTCGCTCGGCGACCCGCTGCTCACCTCCGACGATGACTACAAGAAGGTGGCCGCAGCCATTAAGGAGAACATGGCGTCCTTCGACGACGGCAAGACGGCGCTGTGCCTCATGGGCCACGGCACCGAAGCCGATTCCAACGCCGACTATGCCAAGATGCAGGAAGTGTTCAAGAACGAGGGCTTGACGCAGTTCTTCGTCGGCACCGTCGAGGCTGAACCGACCTGCGAGGATGTTATCGCCGCCGCGAGCGCCGCAGGCTACAAGAAGGCCGTGCTCGCGCCGTTCATGGTGGTCGCGGGCGACCACGCGAACAACGACATGGCAGACGAGACCGACCCCGACAGCTGGGCTGCGAAGTTCGTGGCCGCCGGCTTCGAAGTGACGTGCCTGCTCCAGGGTCTGGGACAGAACGTCGCGGTCGACGACATCTACGTCTCGCACGTGGACGACGCCATCGCCAAGCTGTAAACTCGCCGCGCACGGGGGCGCCGGTCGCGTCCCCGGGCAACGGGCATGCGCCTTCCCCGACTGACGGCGCATGCCCGTTGCATTCGCATCCCGCCCGCCCACCGCACGGCGCGGGCGGTCGAAGCGATTGAAAGGAACCCCTCCATGTTGAAGAAAACCCTCGCCTTCGCCCTGTCGGCGGCGCTTTTCGCGTTCTCGCTCGCCGGCTGCGGCGGAAATTCAATCGACAGCGCAAAGGCAAGCGATGCCGATTCCCAGGAAAAAACCGAACAGGCGGCCGATGCGCCCGAGGACGCAAGCGCTGCCCCCATCACCGCCGACAAGGTGGCCGACGGCACCTATCCGATCACCGTAGATTCCAGCTCGAACATGTTCAGGATTGTGGACGCCCAGCTCATCGTGGAAAACGGCTCCATGCACTGCGTGATGACGCTTTCCGGCACGGGCTACGGCAAGCTCTTCATGGGCACGGGCGACGAGGCTGCCGCCGCGAGCGAGGCCGACTTCATCCCCTATGTGGAAAACGCGGAAGGCAAGTACACCTACGACGTGCCCGTTGATGCGCTCGACGAGGACACCGCCTGCGCCGCGTGGAGTATTAGAAAAGAGCAGTGGTACGACCGCACGCTCGTGTTCGAATCCGCCGGCGTCGATCTGCGCGCCGACGCACTGAAGTAACGCCATGCGGTCGATTCTTCCCAAGGGGGAAAGCAGGAAGCGTCGCAGCATCGCGGTGCGCGCGATCGCCTGCGTTCTCGTCGCCCTGTTCGCGCTTCCCTTCGCGGGGTGCAGTGCGAGCCCGAACGCGACCGGTGGCACGGCAGGCTCTCAGGAATACACTGTGAGCGTCTCGCTCTCCGGCGGGTCAGGGCGCGCAAGCATCGCCTCACCCACCACAATTGTGAAGGATGGCGACACCTACACCGCGACCATCACCTGGTCGAGTTCGAACTACGACAAGATGACCGTCAACGGCGTGGACTACGCGCCCGTAAACGACGGCGGCAACTCCACGTTCGAGATACCCGTCACGCTCGACGAGGACATCGCCGTGTCGGCCGAGACCGTCGCCATGTCGACGCCGCACACCATCGACTACACGCTCCACTTCGACTCATCCACCATGAAGGAGAAATCGGGCGACGATGCAAGCGGCGGCTCCCCTGCGGGAACGGCTTCAAGCGCCGCGGCCGACTTCCACAACGCCGATTTGGGCTGCGGCTGGGAGCCGACGGGGGCGCTTCAGCTTGAATACGCCGAGCACTTCACTGTCGACGAGTACGAAGGCGGCCTGCGGCTTATCTGCATTTCGAACGGGGAGCGCTTCCTCGTGGTACCGCAAGATGCAAAGGTACCTGATGGGTTGAGCTCCGACATCGCGGTCATAAGGCGTCCCGCCAACAAGGTGTACCTCGTGTCGTCGGCGACGATGTGCCTGGTCGACGCGCTCGATGCGAACGACAATATCTTAATGTCGGGCACGAAGGCCGACGATTGCTCGGTCGCGGGCTTCAAAAGCGCACTCGAAAGTGGGGCGATCGCCTACGGCGGCAAGTACAGCGCGCCCGACTACGAGCGAATATCGGCCTCGGGCTGCACGCTCGCCATCGAGAACACCATGATCAACCACACGCCCGATGTGAAGGAAAAGCTGCAGAAGCTCGGGCTCGTCGTGCTCACCGAACAGTCGTCGAGCGAGCCCGAAGCACTCGGGCGCGTCGAGTGGATTAAGCTTTTCGGCGTCCTGTTCGACAAGGAAGACGAGGCCGCGCACCTGTTCAACGAGCAGAAGGCCCGCGTCGAGCAAACGTCGAGGCTCGCGTCGTCAGGTAAAACCGTGGCGTATTTCTACATTAACTCGAACGGGGCCGCCGTCACGCGGCGGGCGGGCGACTACGTGGCGCAGATGATCGAGCTTGCAGGCGGCAACTACGCGCTCGATGACGCGCAGACGGCGTCGACGTCAGGTTCGTCAGTAACGCTCGAAATGGAGCGCTTCTACGCGACGGCGAAGGATGCCGACATTATCGTCTACAACGGCACCATCGACGAATCGGTTGCCACCTTGAACGACTTCGTAGGCAAAAACGCGCTATTGTCGCAGTTCAAAGCCGTGAAGAACGGCAACGTCTGGGTCACAAGCGCCGACATGTACCAGCAGATGACTTCCACCGCCGACATTATCGACGAGCTGCACGGGGCGTTCACCGGCGATGACGCGAGCAACTTCCATTATCTGAGGAAGCTCGGCTAGCGCCATGAGAAGCCGGCTTTCCATGACATACGACGAATCGGGGCGCGCCGCGCGGTGTCGCGTCGTGACGGCGCTGCTCGCTGTTGCCCTCATCGTGCTCGTCGGGGCCAACCTGTGCATCGGGAGCGTGCTCGTGCCCGCAGACCACATCCCCGGCATCCTTTCGGGAGGCGCGGCCAATTCCATGGAAATCCAGATCATCTGGGAGATTCGTCTGCCGCGCGTGCTTTCAGCCGTGCTTCTCGGCGGGGCACTTTCGCTCTCCGGGTTCCTGCTGCAGACGTTTTTCAACAACCCCATCGCCGACCCGTTCATCTTGGGCGTCTCCTCGGGCGCAAAGTTCGTCGTCGCGCTTACGATGATCGTACTTCTGGGCGCGAACCAGGCCATGTCCTCGCCGGCCATGGTGGCCGCAGCGTTTCTGGGATCGCTTATCACCATCGGCTTCGTGCTCCTCATCGCACGGCGCATAAGTTCCATGGCCATGCTCATCGTGGCGGGCGTCATGGTGGGATACATCTGCTCGGCGGCGACGAACTTTCTCATCGCCTTCGCCGACGACCAGTCCATCGTGAACCTGCACAACTGGTCTTTGGGTAGCTTCTCGGGTTCGAGCTGGGACGACATCGCGGTCATCGCGGTCGTGGTGATCACCGTGAGCGCATGCGTATTCGCGATATCGAAGCCCCTTTCCGCCTTCCAGCTGGGAGAAGCCTACGCGAAAAGCGTCGGCGTGAACGTCGCACGCTTCCGCGTGGTGCTCGTCCTTCTAGCGAGCATGCTCTCCGCCTGCGTGACCGCGTTCGCTGGTCCGGTGTCGTTCGTAGGCATCGCGGTTCCGCATCTCGTGAAGTCGGCGCTAAAGTCGTCGAAGCCCATCCGCGTGATTCCTGCGTGCTTCTTGGGAGGCGCCATCTTTGGCGCGGGCTGCGATTTGATCGCGCGCACGCTGTTCTCTCCCGTCGAACTTTCCATCAGCGCTGTCACCGCCATCTTCGGCGCGCCGGTGGTTATCGCGCTCATGTTGAAGAAGCGGGTGAGGTAGATGGGGAAATTCGTGCCGCGGCCCAAAACGCAGGCTGACGGAGCGCCGCTTTTCCGCATAAGCGACCTGTCGGCGGGCTACGACAAGAAGGTCGTAGTCGAAGGCGTCGAGCTGGAGGTTCGCGCGGGCGACGTCGTGGCGCTCATCGGGCCGAACGGCTCGGGCAAGTCGACCATCTTGAAAACCATCACACGCCATCTGGCACCACTTGCCGGCGCGGTCGAGCTCGACGGGCGAGAGATTTCCCGATGGAAGACGGCGGAGTTCGCAAGGAACCTTGCCGTTATGCTGACAGATCGCCCCCGGACCGAGCTCCTCACCTGCCGCGATATCGTAGAGGCGGGAAGGCATCCCTACACCGGGCGAATGGGAACGCTCTCGCCCGACGACCATAGTCGGGTCGACGAGGCCATGAAAACCGCACATGTGGAAGAGCTCGCCGAGCGCGACTTCATGCAGATAAGCGACGGGCAACGCCAGCGCGTCATGCTCGCACGCGCCATCGCGCAGGATCCGCGTGTGCTCGTGCTCGACGAGCCCACGTCGTATCTCGATATCCGCTACCAGATCGACCTGCTGCGAATACTTCGCCACCTTGCGAAATCGCGGAATGTGGCTGTCATCATGTCCATCCACGAACTCGAGCTCGCGCAGAAAAGCGCCGACAAGGTGATTTGCGTGAAGGACGGCCGGGTCTTCCGCGCCGGCGCACCCGAGGACATATTCACGCGCGAGACGATTGGCGAGCTTTACGGCCTTCAACATGGCACCTTCAACGAGCGCTTCGGCAGCATGGAAATTGGGCGCCCGCACGGCGATGCGCACACGTTCGTCATCGCCGGCGCAGGTACGGGGTCGGCCGTGTTTCGCCAGCTCATCCGGCAGGGCAAGGCGTTCTACGCGGGCGTTCTGCACGAAGGGGACATCGACTGCGAGCTCGCGCGCGACCTGGCGACGGAATGCGTGGCCGAGCGCGCCTTCGAGCCGATCGGGGATAAAACCATAGCCCGCGCCAAAGAGCTCCTCTTCCACTGCGCGCGCCTTATCGTGTGCCCCGCCGCCTTCGGCACCATAAACGCCCGCAACGCAGAGCTCATCGAGTTCGCACGCTCGCATGGTATCGAGGTCATGCGTGCGTGCGAAGGCGCATCGGAGGATTCCCATTTGGAGTGGGAAGGATAAACTGGACTTTCTTTTAAGGATCCTCAGGCTATAGCTCCTACGCCGGCGAGGTCTACAATGCGCCGGAGAACCTCGTGAACAGGAATTTCCACGCCGACGAGCCCAACTAGGCCTAATCCAAGCGAGATTCCAGACTCGACAGACCGTTGAGAGTCAGATCGTTGGCGACCTCAGAGACACGCTCGATAGGAACCGAGCCGTCAGACAGTGCCCACGTGCGATAGATACCGATAATACCCGACAGCAAAAACGCCAGATAGTAGTCGAACATCTCGTCCTTGAGACCTTGGGGCAGCAGATCGCGCTCGGCAATCTCGTGCTCCAGCGGTGCACGAAGACGAGCCATAAAATCATCGAGCGGAATGTTCTCGATCAGCTGACGATTAAGCACCAAGTTGTTGCACAGTGCCTCGTTAACGGTTTTAAAGAAGGTCGCCGCCGCGCCAAGAGCGCGCTCGTTGGTGTCGCCGTCCATTGAAGCAAGCGTTTTCTCGACCGAGTCGACAATCATCTCCACCACATCGACGGCAATGGCATCGAGCAGGCCGTCAACCGTACCAAAGTGAACGTAAAAGGTCTTGCGGTCGACATTGGCCTCGCGCGCAATAGCACTCACCGTAATGTCTGCCAGCGGCTTTTCCATGAGCAGGCGCTCGAAAGCCGAAAGGATGGCATTACGGCTGCGAACGATGCGACGATCAAGACGCGGTTTGCTGGTTGCCATGGGCGTGTCCCTTCGATATGCGAGCATTCATCAACAGATGAGAGATAATCTACGTAAGAGGATTATCCCCCATACAGCACAAATATGCCTCGCATCATGAAGAACGCACGACTGCCCTACTGCGACTTAGGGTGCTTCTTCTTATTGAGTGCCGACGGAGATACGCGAATACCGTCTCCTGTCTGACGCACATAGGCCTTATGAGCCGGCTTTGCGGTCCCAGAAGCCTTCTGAGCGTGCTTCTTGGGATCAACGGTAACAGCATTCGTGGGGTGCGGCTTAGTGGGCGCAGAGGGCGTCTGAGGCGTGCGGCCGAGCTTGCGCATCACGCGATCCCAGCGCGCATGGATGCTCTCGTTGTGGGCGCTCTTAAGTCCCAGCAGGGGCGCAGCCAAAATGGTAGGCGCAATAAACGTAATGAGACGCCACAGCAGATAGCCGGCGGTCGAAGCCGAACCGAAGAAATGACCCAAGAACAATGCAAAGCCGCCCTCAGCGCCACCAGTTCCACCGGGCAAGGGAACCGCAGAGCTCAGCAGCTGGACAAAGGCGCTCGCGGCCATGACCGAGAAAAAGTCGACCTCGTGGTGGCCAAAGGCAAGCATCAGGAAATACGGAACCAGATAGAAAAACGCGAGCTGCAGCATGGTGATAAACACGGTGAGCAGCATGGAAGAAAAATGTCCGGCCGAAAGCTTGAACTTCTCGGAGAAGGAGTAGATCTCGCCATCGACAAACGTGCGCCAACTCTCGATCTTAGTGGCCGAGACACCAATGCGCTCGAGCCAATTGATGATGCAATGGGCGACGCGCGTGACGGTCTTAGGCATGAGCGCGACGGCGAAGATGCCAAGCAAGATGCAGCAGTGTCCACCAAAGCTAAAGACGCACAGCAGCGTCATGTCGCCGTAGCGTTCGGCAAAAAACGGCATACGGGCGAGCAGCAGGATAGCGCCCCAGGTAACGAGGCCAAACTGGTACACGATAAAACGCGTGAATTGCGTGGCGCCGGCCTCGCCCACGTTTTGGCCGGCCTTGGTCAGGCGATAGATCTGAGCCGGGGTGGAGCCCATCATCATGGGCGTCAGGTTGCCAAAGAAGATGCCACTCGCCTCGACCGAGATCAGGTCGCGGATGCCGACGGGCGAATTGGGATCGAGCCAGACGGCGATCGCATAGGCCACAATGCCAAAGAACAGGTACATGAACATGCAAAGACACGCGACAACGAGCCATGACGCCTGGACGCTCGACATAGCGGCCCAGAACTGCCCCATCTGCCCGGTTACCACCAGATAGACGATATAACCTACCAGCACGACGCCGATAAAGATGGCGCCGCGGCGTGCGCTCTTATTGTCATCTCCGCCCGAGGCCTCAACCTCGACCTGGGGCTTAGACGTATGCTGAGAGGACTCCGTCATGAGACTCCTTCTAACAGTCAAAATATCTTGGATATTGTACCCGTAAGGGCCATAGGCAGAACGCAAAGCTCTGGTTCAAACGGGAATTGCAGACGGTTGTTTGAAAATAAAAAACCCGGCCTTCCATAGGAAGTCCGGGTATCAGATGCGTGGTAGCCCGTACCAGATTCGAACTGGTGATCTCCGCCTTGAGAGGGCGGCGTCCTAAACCGCTAGACGAACGGGCCACATGACATCTGCACTGCCGTGCTGCGAGGAAATATATTACGGGACAAAAAACGTCAGCGCAAGAAGAAATTCCAAATTGCCAAAAAATTGTCGGCAGGTTATGGAACACGCAGGTAAACTAGGTAGCTAATTCAAGTTAAGATGGACCAAAAGAGCTTCGCGATCGTTGGGAATGTTGTCTTCGATCACGGCGTCGAGGGCGGAGTTGAGAAGCTGCCCCAGTTCCGGCCCGGGCTTGACTCCAGCACGGATCAGGTCGCCGCCGTTGATGGCGAGCATCTTGAGCGTATAGGGCTCCCCCGCCCTCAGCAGCTCGTGCGCCATCGCGCGCATCTCCTCAATCGTCTCAACGTAATAGAAGCACGACGGGGCCTTGCCAAGTGTGTCGGCACGCTTAAGGTCCATGAGCTCGTCAATCAGGCGGGCCGTGTCGACGCCCTCACCCGAAAGCGCGCGCATCATATTGAGCAGACAGGAGCGCTCGGGGCGCAGCGGCTTGTCATGGTATTTGATGAGCAGGCACACGTCGCGCACCAAGTCGTGCGAGAGCGCCAGGCGATCCATAATGACGCGCGCCTTCTTGGCGCCGAGCTCGGGATGACCGTAGAAGTGTCCGCTACCGGCATGGTCGACCGTGAAGCACTCGGGCTTGGACACATCGTGCAAAAACGCCGCCCACATAAGGCTCGACGAGGGCGCGACGCCGTCACACAGCGCGAGCTCCCCCGCCACCGTCAGCACACGGGCGATATGCACGTAGACGTTAAACGCATGATAGACACTGCGCTGATCAAACCCGCGACCCGCTGCCAACTCGGGCACGGCGGCGCAGATGAGCTCGGGATAGCGGAGCATCGCGTCTCCCCCATGACCGGTCGAAAGAATGCCCTCGAGCTCAATACCCACACGCTCACGCGCCACGGCATCGAGCAGCGGCGCGCACTCGGCAAGCGCACGCTTGGTCTCGGGCTCAATCATAAAGTCCAGACGGCAGGCAAAGCGCACCGCACGCAGCATGCGCAGGGCGTCCTCGTTAAAGCGACGCTTGGGATCGCCGACAGCGCGAATCAGCTTGCGCTCCAAGTCACCCTGGCCGTCGTAGCGGTCGACAAGCCCGCGCTCGGGATGCCAGGCCATGGCGTTGACGGTAAAGTCGCGGCGCGCCAGATCGTCCTCGAGCGAGGCGGCACGCTCCACACTCTGGGGATGACGACCATCGGTGTAAAAGCCATCCAGACGGTACGTGGTGACCTCGATACGCTCGCCATCGGAAATAGCCGTGATTCCGCCAAATTTAATGCCCGACTCCACAACCGCGATGCCGGCGGCCTCGAGCGCCGCTTTGGACTCCTGCCACAGGCCGCTACAGCACATATCAACATCGTGGCTGGGGTACCCCATCAGGGCGTCGCGCACCCAACCGCCCACGTACCAAGCCTCAAGACCAGCCGCCTCAAGCGCGCGCAGGACGCGCAGGGACGCATCGGACGGTTGAGTACCGTTGAGCGAAACATTGCACATGCCTATGGCCTCCTGCGACTATCAAATTGGCTATCGATTGCGTCTGCAAGAAGTCTAGCAAGAAACAGTCTCCACTGCACACGCAAGTCCGATAAACAAAAACGCATCCGTCCTAGTCTAAGACGGATGCGAAATAATCAAACTATTCAGACAAGGTGCCGGAACTAGCAGACCTGGCGAACCTCGATGTGCTTCTTATATTCGTCCACCTTGGCAAAATCCCCCAGACCGGGGCACTCGACCACGTTGGCGCCAGTGGCCATCGAAAGGCGCAGGGCGTCCTCGACGCGCTCGGGAGCGTCGTGCCACACGGACAGGAAGGCAGCGAGCGAGGAATCGCCGGCGCAGACGGTCGACAGCAGCTTGACCTCAAAGGTGCGGTTGGCAAACCAGATGTGCTCGCCGTTGGAGAAATACGCGCCATCGCCACCAAGGGTCAGCAGTACATTCTTAGCGCCCTTGGCGTGCAGCTCGGCCATCGCGCCCTTGACGGACTCGTCGTCGCCACCGCTCACCTTAATGCCAAAGATGTCGAGCAGCTCGTCGTCATTGGGCTTGATCAGCAGCGGCTCCATGGCAATAAGGTCTGCCAGCTGATGGCTCGAGATGTCGAGGACGAACTCGGCCCCCTTGGCCTTGACACGGCGCAGGACCTCGGCCAAGAAGCCCTCGGAAGTGTTGGGAGGCAGCGAGCCGCTGATGACCAGGCAGGTCATGTCATCGAGCGAATCGATAAGTTCAAACATCTCCTGCTCGTTGGCCTCATTGATGGCGGCACCGGCATTGACCATGTTGTACTCGGTGTCGGGACCGGCGTTGAGGAACACATTGACGCGCGTAATACCGTCGGTCCACACGGGCTTGACGGGCACGCCCAGGGCCTCGGCGCCCTTAACGATAAACTCACCCGAGAAGCCGGCGAAGAAACCCAGGATCGTGGTGTCGACACCATAGTGGTCAAGCGTAAACGAGACGTTGAGGCCCTTGCCGTTGGGCGTGTAGACGGCATTGCGGGTACGCGTGACGGTATTGGCAGCAAGACCGTCGCAGGCGATGTTGTAGTCAATGGCGGGATTTGCAGTGAGCGTGTAAATCATGAATGTTCCTTTCACGAAGCAACGTGTTAGTGAAAGTATATTCCACGCATCGGTAAAAGGCTAGGACAACTCGGCGAACGGTGTGGAAGCGATGAAGCACGGCGGGACACCTCTCCCCCGTGGCGGAACAAAAAGGCGCCCCAGCCGAAACCGGGGCGCCACATGCGCACGAATATGTCGCGTTTCGATTACTGACGATCGAGCTTGCGGACAGCAACGCGCTTGCTGTACTCGTCGACGTGACCAAAGTCGCCAATGCCGACGGACTCGGCAACGTTAGCGCCGGTGGCCATAGCGAGCTTCATGGCCTCCTCGACGTTGTCGCGATCCCTGTACCACTTGTGCAGGAACGCAGCGAGGGTGCAATCGCCGGCGCAGACGGAAGAAACCAGCTTGATGTTGAACTCACGCTTGGCGTACCAGATGTCCTCGCCGTTGGAGAAGTAAGCGTCGCCGCGGCTACCACGGGTGAGCAGCACGTTCTGAACGCCAGCGTCGTGAGCCATCTTCATGGCGACACGAACCTCGTCGTCGGTGTCGACCGGCACGCCGAAGATGGCCTTCATCTCGTGATGGTTCGGCTTGATGAGCAGCGGCTTCTTGTGAGCGAGCTCCTTGAGCTTGTCGGAGGACAGGTCCAAGACGACATCGGCGCCACGAGCCTGAGCGTGCTCCATAACCTGAGCCAGGAAGTCAGGCGTAGCTTTGGGAGGCACGGAGCCGGAAACGATCAGGCACTCGAGATCACCCGCGGTGTCCAGGATGTTGTAGAGCTCCTCCTGGTGCTGCGGCGTGATCGGAGCACCCGGGTTCAGGATGCCGTACTCGTGCTGGCCATCGTTGACGTAGGTGTTAATGCGCGTGATACCGTCGGTCCAGACCGGGCGGCAGAGGCAACCCAGGTTCATAACCTCCTCGACGATGAACTTGCCCGTGAAGCCGGCGAAGAAGCCGAGCGCGACGGTGTCGACGCCCATCTTCTTAAAGGCGAAGGACACGTCGAGGCCCTTGCCGTTAGCCGTGTAGCTGGCCGAGCCGGTGCGGACGTTTTCGTCGGGCTCAAGCGGAGAGCTCGAAACCGTCATGTCGACAGCCGGGTTAGCGGTTAGCGTGTAGAACATTTACAGTACCCCCTGTATATGTGAGGGCCGCGTGGCCGGCCCATTCCAACCACGCGGTTACCTCTGATACCAAATTAGCGAGCTGCGGACTCGAGCAGTGCCTTGACCTCGGCGGCGGTGTTGCAGGCGAGTGCCTTCTCGGCGAGCTCGTCGCACTCGGCCTTGGTCCACTGGCTGATGGTCTTGCGGGCGCGCAGGATCGACGGAGCACTCATCGAGAACTCCTCCAGGCCCCAGCTGATCAGCAGCGGCTCGAGCAGCGGATCGGCAGCGGCCTCGCCGCACATACCGACCATGATGCCGGCCTTCACGCCGCTCTCGATGATGTTCTTGAGCGAGCGGAGCACGGCGGGATAGTAAACCTGGTACAGGTTGGAGATGGTGTCGTTGCCACGGTCGGCGCACATGGTGTAGCCGATCAGGTCGTTGGTGCCGATGGAGAAGAAGTCGGCGACCTCGGCAAGACGGTCTGCGAGCAGCGAAGCGGCAGGCGTCTCAACCATGATGCCGACCTCGATGTTCTCGTTGAACTTGCGACCCTCTTCAGTCAGCTCGGCCTTGCACTGCTCGACAAGCTCCTTGACAGCCAAGACCTCCTCGACGCAAGTGACGAGCGGGATCATGATCTTTACGTCACCGAAGGCGCTAGCGCGCAGCAGAGCGCGGAGCTGGACCTTGTACTGGTCGGGATTGGCCAGGCAGTAACGCACGGCGCGGAAGCCCATGAAGGGGTTATCTTCCTTGACCATGTGCAGATACGGAATCTCCTTGTCGCCACCCACATCGAGCGTGCGGATGATGACCGGAGCGCCCTTGAGCGCGCTGGCGACCTTACGGTAGGCGTTGAACTGCTCCTCCTCGGAAGGAAGCTCGGCAGAGTCCATGAACAGGAACTCGGAGCGGAACAGACCGATGGCCTCGGCATCGTGATCGAGCGCGTTGGGCACGTCATCAGGGTTACCGATGTTGCAGGCGATGATCTTCTTGATGCCATCGGCAGTCACGGACGGCTTGCCGCGGAAGGCCTCGAGGGCCGCCTTCTCAGCAGCGAAGGCCTCAGCCTTGGCGGTGTAGGCAGCGAGCGTCTCCTCGTCGGGATCGGCCTCGACGATACCCTTGCCACCGTCGACGACAACGGTCATGCCGTTGCGCAGAGCGGTGCAGCTGTTGGAAACCGAAAGGACAGCCGGGATCTCGAGGGCGCGCGCAATGATCGCGGAGTGCGACGTGCGGCCACCGGTCTCGGTGACGATACCGGCAACGTGGGTCTTATCGATCGTGGCGGTCATGGACGGCGTGAGGTCGTGCACGACAACGACGGTGTTCTCGGGCAGGACGGAGAGGTCGACGACCTCCTTGCCCAGCAACTCGGCCAGAATACCGGTACGGATGTCGGCGATGTCGGCCGCGCGCAGACGGAACATCTCGTCGTCCATGGACAGGAACATGTTCTCGAACATGGTCGAGGTGTCCATGAGCGCCTGCTCGGCGCAGGTACCGCCGTCAATGGCGGCGTTGATGGCGTCGGTCATGCCCGGGTCCTGAGCCAGGACAATGTGTCCGCTCATGATCTCGGCCTCGGCCTCGCCCACCGTCTCCTTCATATGGTCGGCCTGAGCATGGGTCTTCTCGCAGAAGACCGAAAGAGCGGACTGATAGCGCTCCTTCTCTGCTGCCGAATCAGCAACCTCGTGCGGCTCAAACGTCAAGTCGGGATCGACGGCGACCATGACGGTGCCGATACCGATGCCCTCGGAAGCGTTGACTCCCTGATACATTCCCATTCCTCTCTCCGTGTCATGTGATAAAGCGTTTTGCCATATCCATGACAAAAGAGCGCAGCTACCTTACAACAGGTCACTGCGCCCCCAAATATGAACTTAGTTGTTCAACATGCGACCCGTTTGAGTTCTACTCGCCAAGACCGCTCTTGATGAGCTCGATGGCAGCAGCCAGAGCCTCGGCCTCGTCAGCGCCGTCGCACTTGACCTCGACCTCGGTACCGCAGGGGATACCAGCAGCCATGAGGGCCATCGGGGACTTGCCGTTGACCTCCTTCTCGGGGGTGACGACCGTCACGTCACAGGCGTACTTGCCCATGGTGGAGGCGAACAGACCAGCCGGACGCATGTGCAGACCCTGAGGATTAACGAGGGTAGCCTTCTCAGAAACCATAATTGACTCCTTTTTTGTGTTTAACCCCTGTCATGTATGTGGCAGGAGTCAGATTCACGACGTTGTTTATATTAACTCACATCAAACGGTTTTTCATTGTGTTTCACACGAATTGTTGGACAGATGTCGTATCCCTGCGCTCGCCCGCCGGGCGGGGCGGTTAAGTTTGCTGCTCTACAGTCCTGCGCAAGACGGAAAGCACATTAAGTGCTTTCCTTTGCGTGCGGAACTCGCGACAAACTTAATCGCCCCGCCCGGCGGGCGAGCTGCGGAAACTCGGTCGGTCCAGAGCAATATCGGCGGAACGGAATTCTGGCTGAGGATCTGTTCGCGACAAAGACTCAATGGGCAGTTCCCTCTATGTCCTTCTGTAAGTTGCGGTGAAATAGGGACTGATTTTGCGGTTGAAACGTTTAAACAGTTCCTATTTCACCGCAACTTTCAGAAGGGAATGAAAAAGGCGGGGGCTCCGGGTGGAGTCCTCGCCTTTGTTACGGGGGGCGATGTTATTCGCGTACCGCGGAATTAGACCAGACGGGCGTTGATCGTCTTGGCGATCTCGGCGGCGTCGGTGGAACCCTTGACGGTGGCACGGAAGTCCTCGTCCATGAGCGCCTCGGCGACCTTGGACAGGATCTTGAGGTGCGTGGTGCCAGCCTGGGCACCCGGGATGAGCAGGGCGATGGCAACGTTGACGGGAGCGCCGTCCATGGTGTCCCAACCGGTCACGCCGGACACGTCCTTGACGACGATGACGGCAGCCTCGGTAATGGCGTCGGACTTGGCATGCGGGATGGCGAAGCCCTCCATCATGCCCGTGGTGCCCTCGGCCTCGCGGGCCAGGAAGGCGTTCATCACGGCGTCGGCGTCGCTGGCGATACCGGCCTTGACAGCCTGGTTGGAAACGAAGCTCAGAGCCTCGTCACGAGAAGCGAAGTCCTCGGCGACAAAGACGTTCTCGACCTTCACGAAGTCGGCAGCCTCGGCCTTGGGGGCCTCGACGGCAGCGGCCTTGGGGGCCTCAACCGGCTTGGTTGCAGGAGCGGGCTTCTGGTTCTTCTCGAAGTCGTACTTCTTGAAAGCCACGAACAGGATGCCACCGACCACGGCGCCGATGAGGATCGCGAGGACCCACAGCGGACCGTTCTCGACAACGGGCAGGACCAGGAAGCCGCCGTGAGGCGCCGGATCGTGAACGTTGAAGAAGATGGTCAAGATGGAAGCGATGGAAGAACCGAGCATCATGATGGGCATAACGGGCCAGATGTTCTTGGTCATGAACGGAATGGCGCCCTCGGTGATGTGGGTGCAACCAAGGATGAGGTTGACGATACCGGCGTCATGATCCTCCTGGCTGAAGTACTTCTTGCCGACAACGACGGCGAAGGTGGTGATCAGCGGCGGAACGATGCAAGCGGCGGAGACGGCAGCCATGAAGTTGGTGCCGAAGTTGTAGGTCTCGGTGCCGACGCCAGCTTCGAGAGCGGTACCGAGCAGGAAGGTGCCAGTAGCGTAAGCAGCCTTGTTGACCGGGCCGCCCATATCAAAGGCGCACATGCAGCCGATGGCCAGGCCAAGGATCACCGGACCGGAGTTACCGAGGCTCTGCAGGAAATCCATCATGCCCTGGTTAATGGCAGCCATGGGGCCGGAAATACCAAGCATGACCAGACCGACGATGGCGGTAGAGCACAGCGGATACAGGAAGATTGCCTTCAGGCCATTAAGGCTCGCAGGAATTTTAGAGAAAACCTTCTCGAGCAGCAGGATGACATAGCCAGCGAGGAAGCCGCCGACGATGCCGCCTAGGAAGCCAAAGCCCACACCTGCGCCACCGGCGTCGATCATGCCGGTATCGGCGTTAACAGGCAAGCCCTGGATGGCAATCATACCGGCGACGAAACCGGGGACGAGCGCCGGGCGCTTGCCGATGGACTCGGCGATGTAAGCGGAGAGCACCGGAACCATGAGGTTCATGGCGATACCGCCGATAATCTTGAGCATCGCGGCAAAGCTGTTGTAGTCGGCAGCCGTCGAATCAAAGGACGTGATGCCCCACAGGAACGAAATGGCGGTCAGAACACCACCGGCAACGACGAAGACCAGCATGTGGCTGACGCCGTTCATGAGGTGCTTGTAGATGACGTGACCGATGGACTCCTTCTCCTCGACCTCGTCCTCGACATCGGCAGCAGCGGCAACCCTGTCGTCGCCCTTGGCGGCGAGCGCGCGGTCAATCAGCTTACCGGCGGCCTCAACGGACAGGGCCTTGGAAACACCAACGGAAACCATGGGCTTGCCGGCGAAACGCTCAGCCTGGACATCCTTGTCGGCTGCGACGACGACGGCCTTGGCACCAGCGATCTCACTCTTGGTGAGCTCGTTCTCGACACCGACCTGGCCATGAGTCTCGACCTTAATGGTCAGACCGCGCTCGGCAGCTGCCTTCTCCAGCGCCTCCTTAGCCATGAAGGTGTGCGCAATGCCGGTCGGGCAACCGGTCGCGGCGATGATGTCAAACTTAGCCATGTGTCCCTCCTTCTTGAGTACAGCGCCCGCGGGCGCTCCCCTACACGCGCTTCAATGCGCGTTTTTCCACAACTGAAAGATACCAACCTACCGTCCGCGTGAGAAGAGACAAGGTGCAATTCTCCGGTGAAAGGTTCTTTCATAACCGTAAACGGTAGGTGAAAGTTTACCATCAACACTTGAAACAGCAAGGTGTATCTTGTAATTGAAAATGCCCGTATACTATGGCATTGCAAATCGAGTTAGATTTTCATGCCAACCAGGAGCCATCCATGACCGATAGTAGCAAGAGCGCACTTTCCCTCATTAGTACCCATCAGGGATACAGCGAGTCCGAGCAGCGCATTGTCGACTATATATTGGAGCACCAGTCCGAGGCACCACGCCTCACGGCGGCTCAGCTCTCGCGCGCCGCTGCCACGTCCGAAGCGACCGTTTCGCGCTTCTGCCGCAAGCTGGGCTTTGGTAGCTTCCGCAGCTTTCAGTTTTCGTTGGCGAGGGATTTGGAAAGCCAGCGCAACGAGGGCCTGACCGACGAGGTCTCGCTCGACAATATGGAGCAGAGCCTCAAGAACATCCTGGCTGCCAAGGTAAGCGAGCTTAATGCGACCATCGACGGAATCGACCACGATACGCTGGCGGCTGTTGTGCATGCCTTTAAGCATGCAGGGGTTATTGAGTTTGCAGCTGTGGGCAATACGAACGCGGTCGCGCTCGATGCGACGTTTAAGTTTTCGCAGCTGGGCCTGCGCTGCATGGCGAGCACCATTAGCGAGACATCAATCGGCTTTGCGCTCACGTTACGCCCGGGTGACGTCATCGTGCTCATCTCAAACTCTGGCAAATCGCGCCGACTGAATCGCATGGCAAAAGCGGCTCGCAACTGCGGCGCAACCGTAGTCGTCATCAGCAGTGACAGCAAATCCCCACTTGCGCGCCTCGCCGACTACACCTTTAATACCGTCAATCACGAAGCGTTGCTGACAACGGGTGACTTTGCGTTCTCTAAGATCAGTGCCACGATGATCATCGAAGTCATCTACAACTTCCTGTTGCCCGAGATCGAAGACGCTCGCGAACATATCAGCTACTACGAGGAGCTCATCCAGCCGGATAAGGTCGTTGAGTAAAACGCGTAGTGGGACAAAAATTTCAGTCTATTTTGTCCCATCAACACCGCTGATACGACCTAACCTCGAGCTTCTTTGAGCATCTGCTTTGCGTGGGCCAAGCTTGCCTCCGATTGATCGCCGCTCAACATGCGGGCGATCTCGGCGGTACGCGCTTCGCCGGTTACCTCGTCCAAATGCGTCTGGGGAACATCGCCCGGTTCCTTGCTGACAACATAATGCTTGTCAGCCATGACGGCGACCTGCGCCAAGTGGGTTACGACAATCACCTGATGCGTAGCGGCGAGATTTGCCAGCACGCCCGCGAGCGCACGCGCCGTGGAGCCACCGACACCAGCATCGACCTCGTCAAACACCAGCGTATCGACACCGTCCGCGTTACCGAGGACAACCTTGCTTGCCAGCATGACGCGGCTGAGCTCGCCGCCCGACGCAATTCGACGCAGGGGGCGCGGCGTCAAACCGGCACCGCTGCGGTATAGCAGCTCGTAGCTCGAAGGACCAACGGGCGTCCACTCAGCACGGGGAAGATCGCGCGACTCCCAGACGAGCTCGGCACTACCCATCTCCAAGCGCGCCATCTGGCGGCCAACCTCGTGGCAGAAGCGCGGGGCCGCCGTATTGCGAGCGCGCTTAAGTGCCTTGGCAGCGGCAAACAACTCGCGCTCGGCGCTCCCGAGTGCCTCACGCGCCTTTTTGATCTGTTCATCGCCATCATCGACCAGGGACAGCAGCTCTTGCGAGCGATCGCGCATGGCAAAAACATCGTCCATGGTGGGGCCCCACTGACGCAACAGCCCCTTGAGGTCGGAATACCGCTCACGCATGCGGGCGAGCTCGCGCGGGTCGAAGGCGACCCCATCGCGATAGGCACGAAGCTCGTTCGCGCAATCCTCAAGGGAGATACAGGCATCCGAAAGCGCATCGGCAATGTCGCCCAGTTTGCGATCGACGGTAGCCATACGGGAAAGCTCTGCCACGGCGTTGTTCACGGCATCGAGCGCTCCCCCTTCAGCGACAAGCGATGCATGGGCATCGCTAGCAGTGGCAACCAGTACCTCGGCATGTTCGGAGCGCGGCAGCAGTTCCTCGAGTTCCTCATACTCGCCCGGCCTGGGGTCGACCTCGGCAATGCGCTCCAAGGCGAAGCGCGCCTCCTCGACACGACTCCCCTGCGCACGCGAGGCCTCATCGACGCGACGAACCTCCTTGGCAGCCGCGCGCGAGGCTTTAAAGCAAGCACGGTAGTGCTCGAGCGCCTCGAGCGCAGAACGTCCCGCCCACGCATCGACCATCGCAACGTGATGCGCCGGATCGAGCAAGCGCTGGTGCTCGTGCTGGCCGCACAGATCCATCATCACGCCAACGCGCTCCGAAAGCTCGCGCACGCTGGCGATGCGGCCGTCAATCTTCACGCGGCTGCGGCCCTCGGCAGAAAGGCTACGCTGGACCGTGAAACCCTCCGTGTCGTGTGGACCGTCGAACAGCCGCGCCTCAACGCTAGCAAGCGCCTCGCCCTCGCGCACCGTCGAAGAATCCGCACGCTCGCCCAAAATAAGCTTGAGGGCCGAGAGCAGCGCGGTCTTACCGGCGCCGGTTTCTCCAGTCAGAACCGTTAGGCCCGCGCTCGGAACCAACGTCGCCTCGCGAATGAGTGCAATGTTAGAAACCTGCAGCTCATCGATCATGACGCACTCCGTAGAATACGCGGCTCACCGAGTTGTAAAAACTCTCGGGGCCGTAGTCGAGCAGCAGCACATCGCCGGGGCCTCGGCGCACGGCCACGCTCTCGACCGTGCCGTCGCAGGTAATAAACTGTCCATCGATAGCGATCGCCGGAACGCTCGGGCGATCATCGGACATAAAGATTTCGACGACATCACTCGGCGAAGTCAAGAAGGCACGGGCCTGAATGGTGTGCGGCGCAATGGGTACGCAGACCATACCCGTATAGTCGGGGCTCACAATGGGGCCACCTGCACTGAGCGCGTACCCCGTAGAACCAGTCGCCGTGGACACGACCACGCCGTCGCCACGCAGTCGATCGATATGGTGGCCCGACACCGTGATGTCGAACTCAACCATATCGGACAGGGGGCCGCGCGTGAGCGCCATGTCGTTGAGGGCGAACGTGCGCACGACATCCTTCGTGCCATCGTCGCGCACGGACACGATATCCGCGGCGATGGTGGCGCGACGGCTCACGTGCAGCTCGCCGGAAAGGGCGTCGCTCACGACCTGCAGAATGTCGCGCTCCTCGGGGCTCGCAGCAGTTAAAAAGCCCAGGTGACCATAGGAAAGACCGAGGATAGGAATCTCGCGATGGTTGAGGATGCGGGCAGCGCGCAGCAACGTACCGTCGCCGCCGAGCGTAATGACCAGATCGGAGCCGTCAATATCAGGCGTGCTTTGAATCTTCGATCGCTGGTCGGCAGCCCATGCGACCTCATAGCCCTGGCGCGTCAGCCAAAGCTCGAGCATCAGGCCGCTCTCAACCGCCTCTTGCTTGTAGTAATTGGGAACCAGAAAGACCTTCATAGCGTTGCAGCTTTCTCGCTCAAAACCGATACCTGGAATTGCAGCTCGTCTTGCGTGCGGTCGCCGGGGTCAAATCTCGTGCCGTACAGGAAAAACTCAACGTTTCCCTTGGCACCATGAATGGGCGACACGCACACATCGACCGGGAACAGCCCCTTGGCAGCAAAGAGTTCAACTGCCGCAACGAGTGTATCGCGGCGCACGGCGGGATCGGTCACAATGCCGCCCTCACCCACCAGCGCCGCCGGAGCCTCAAACTGCGGCTTTACAAGCGTGCAGAATGCACCCGTAGGCGCCAGGCACGCCAGCACCGCATCGATAATGTTCGCGATGCTGGTAAACGAGACATCACACACAGCCAGGTCGATGGCGCCGGCATAGCCAAGCTCAGGCAGCTGCGTCACGTTTGTGCGCTCATGCAGCGTCACGCGATCGTCCTGACGTAACGACCAATCGAACTGGGCGCGACCAACGTCCACCGAGACAACGGTCGCAGCTCCGCGCTTGAGCAGGCAATCGGTAAAGCCGCCGGTAGAGCAGCCCACATCCAGACAGGCAAGGCCCGTCGGATTGATACCAAACGTATCAAGCGCGCCTTCGAGCTTAAGACCGCCGCGGCCAACATAGGGAATGCGCCCCTTCACGTGCAACGGCAGGCCCGGGGTCACCTTAAGGCCCGGCGAAGTCAAGCGCTCGCCGCCACTCGAGACCAAGCCAGCCATAAGAGTGCGAAGGGCATCCGCGCGATCGGCGCAGATGCCCTGTGAAATCAGTTCGTCATCAAGACGCACGCGTTTCATGAATGCCATCAACCATTCGTATCCGGAGATGCGGCCTAGCTATCCTGGGATTCGTTTGCCGCATCCTCATCGTATTCCTGCTCGAGCTTGTCGGCCTCACGCGGCGTCAGCTCAAACTTATCGACCATGTCGACCGCACGGGAGCCCAGCTCAATCGCCTCGTCAAACAGATCGAGCGAACGCTCCAAGGACGTATCCTTAGAGCGAACGGTAGCTATGATCTGGTCCAAGCGGTCCGAAATCTCGTCGAAGTTGCGGACGGAACCCTCTGGCATGGCTACTCCTCGACGGTACCGGTCTCGGCCTCGGCGACCTCAGCGTCCTCGTCGAGAACGCCGGCCTCGGCCTGAGCAACCGCAACCTTTGCGGCAGCCTCGGCAGCCTGTGCCTCCTCGCGAGCGCGATCCTCGGCCAGCAGCTCCTGGTATAGGTCCTCGCCCGGCAGCTCCTCGCTGCGAGCGATCTTACCCAGCACGCCGTTGACGAACGACGCGGACTGGTCGGTGCCATAGGCCTTGGCAAGCTCAACGGCCTCGTTGATCACGATGGCGTCCGAGACCTCCTCGTCGGTGAGGAAACGCATCTCGTAAACGGCGATACGCAGCAGGTTGCGGTCGGCGCCGGGCATGCGCATAAGATCCCAGTTCTTGGCAACGGAGCGCAGAGCACAGTCGATGCGGTCGATATGCTCGTAGGCACCTCGGCACAGCTCCAGCGCATAGGGATCGAGGGGACCCTTCGAGATCAGGAAATCACCCTCGAGGACGCGCTCGAGCGGGCTGTCCGTGGCCTCGGCCTGGAACAGCAGCTGCAGCGCCTGACTGCGGGCAAGCGTACGCCCGCGATAAACCTTAAGGCTCAAAGGTTACTCCTTGGGGAAAACGAGGCCGTCGATGCAAACGTCAACGCGCTCGACCTCAACGCCAACCTGGGCATCGATGGCGGCGACCACGGCAGCGCGAACGGCCTCGGCGAGTTTCTTGAACGGATAGCCAAAGAACACCACGACGCGCACGGTGAGTGCGAGCTTGTCGCCGACGACCTCGGCCTCGACCGCCGGCTCAGAAGCCGGGGCCTTGGACGAGAGCATCATGGAGACAAGGTTGGTGGCAAGGTCCTTGACGCCAACGGAGGCGATGCCCTCGACATCGGACACGGCGCGCGAGACGATGGCGGTCAGAACATCGGGCGAAATGCCGATGCCGTCAATCTTGATTTCCTGGGGCATGAGTCCTCCTAGAAGAGTTGGTTGCTAGACGCGGGAGACGAACTTGCCGTCGCGGGTGTCAACCTTGATGACCTCGCCCTCGTTGAGGTACATGGGGACCTGGATGACAGCGCCGGTGTCGATCGTGGCCGGCTTGGTGGAACCCTGGACGGTGTCGCCCTTAAAGCCCGGGTCGGTCTGGACGATGGTGGTCTCGATGAACATCGGCGGGGTCACGCCCATGAGCTCATCGTCGGCGAAGAGCAGCTGGCAGATGTCGTTCTCGCGCAGCCACTTGGAGTTCTCGCCCACCATGTCCTCGGGAACGGGAACCTGCTCATAGGACTCGTTGTCCATGAAGATGTAGTCGGTGCCATCGTTGTAGAGGTACTGGAACTCACGGGTGGTGAGCATGACGCTCTCGAACTTGGTGCCGGCGTTGCAGGTGTTCTCGACGACGCGGCCGCTCTTGATGTCGCGGGTCTTGTAGCGCACAAACGCGCCGCCCTTGCCCGGCTTGACATGCTGGAACTCGACGATGGTGTAGACCTTGTCCTTGATGCGGAGACCGAGGCCGTTCTTGAAGTCGGCGGTGGAAATGGTAGGCATAGCGACCTTTCTTGTTATGGGCAGAACGCACAAGCGTCCAAATTACATACGACAGAAATTATACACTTGCAGACGGCGCCTGCGGCGAGCGCATAAAAAGAGAACGCGGGGCGTCCGAATCAATCCGGACGCCCCGCCCCAAACTATCTACTGAAGTAAACTAGCAGTCGATAACGTGCAGATCGTGCGGGGTCTTGGTGAAGGGCTCATAGCCGTTCTCGGTGACCACGCCGTAGTCCTCCAGGCGCACGCCGCCCACGCCGGGCAGGTAGACGCCGGGCTCCATGGTGATAACCGAGCCGACCTCGATGATATTCTTGCTGCGGTTAAAGTTGGGCAGCTCATGGATGTCGATGCCCACGCCGTGACCCAAGCCATGGTTATAGTAATCGCCATAGCCGGCATCGCCGATGATCTTCTTGGAGAGCTTGAAGATGTCGTTGCCCTCAACGCCCGGATGGATGGCGGCGACGCACTCCTCGTGCGTACGGCGCACGAGTGCGTACAGGTCGAGCTGCTCCTGGGTGGGCTCGCCCATCACGACAGTGCGCGTCATGTCGGAGCGGTAATCGCAATAGCCCGCGCCGTAATCCATAAGAACGAAATCGCCCTTCTCGATCACGCGGTCGCTCGGCACGGCATGCGGGTTGGCGGTGTTGGGGCCGCTCGCGACGATGGAACCGAAGGCCAGGCTGTCGGCACCGTTGGCGAACATAAAGTTCTCGAGCTCGTTGCGTACCTGCTTCTCGGTCATACCGGGCTTAATAAAGCCGAGCATGTGCTGGAAGGCGGCATCGGTGATCGACTGCGCATGGCGCATGAGCTCAATCTCCTCGGCGTCCTTGATGGCGCGAATCTTGCGGATATCGTCGTGCATCAGCGGCAGCATACAGGCGACGGAACGGTCCTCCAGGCCGCGCTGAATACCCTGGTAGAAATTAATCTGCATATCGTCCTCGACAGCGCAGACGCGGCATTTGTTGGCCGCGATCTTGCCGGCGACCCAACCGGGGATGGTGCCCTCATCCATGTCGTAGACCCAGGGGCTGCCGGCTGGCGTGTTCTCCTCAAAGCTGTTGAGGTAGCGCGAGTCGGTGTGGAACAGGCACTGGTCGGCCGTAATAAACGCAGCGTGCGGGAACTCGAAGGTGTAGTCGAAGACGCCCTTCACGCCCGTAAGCCAACGAAGGTTGGCCTCGTCGCGCACCACGATGGCGTCGTAGCCACGCTCGACCATCAGGGCACGGACACGCTCGATACGACCGGCAGGACCGGCAGCAAACTCAGACATGCAGATTCCTTTCTTGTTGTCTCAATATAGACGGGACGGGTCTCAACCGAACGACGGAATCGCATGCGATCCGCAACCGATTGAAAACCCGCCCCTCAACATGATACGAAAGACGATGGAAGTCAATAAATCTTAGAGAAGTTCTTTACGAGAAGCCAAGTAGGCGTGAGCATGGCGCTCAAGAACCTCGTCCTCGACGCTCGTTAGGCGAATGGCGCCGAGCGCCGCGGGCAGCGGCAGCATGCTGCGGTTCGAGCGGACAAACTGCTGTCTGCGGAACTCCTCGATATATGCGGCAGGCTCCAAGTCGAAGGCAAGCTCCTCGATGCCAAAGTCCTCCAGGCAGTCATCGAGATCAAACACATAGTCGATATCGAAGTCGCAGGCATCGTGTGCTAGGCGCGCCTCAAAGCGCATGCCCTCGGACAACAGCTGGTAGGCAGGGACCTGCGAAGCGGCATCGCCCAAGCAAGCGCGCAGGGTGCGCTCCCCCGTCTTGCCAAAATCGAGCGCATGGCGAGCGCTCGGGTTCGTGGCCGTCAGCACGTCCTTGCGGGCAGTCTGAGACCATTGAACGGCATTGACGAGTGCGACCTCCTCGCCCGCGAGAATCTCGGGGACGGTCTCAGTAAACTGATTCCAGCGGGACTTGCTGCTCGAAAGCATGGTGCCAACAAGTACCGCATAGCCGAACTTGAGGTCCTCGGGTTCCGCCTCGCGAACAAGGTCGAGATCACACACAACCAAGCCCGGTTCGGGACGGAGCGCGATAGCGGGAAGCGCATTGGCCAACGAGGCGACGAGCGGCTTCATGGTCGTCGCGACCGTGAGCATGGCGTCGAAGGTCGTCGGCAGCAGCGCGCACTCGGTTCGGCCACACCACTGGTTGGCGCACCAGCCAACAACCGAACAGGTTGCGGCATCGCCAACGGCGACAACCAGATCGTCGCAGGTGATGCGGTTGGCAGACAGGGCGCCAAAGATAGCATCGGCGTCGGCCAGCGTGGCACCAGCAGGCGAAACCTCGAGGACGAGCAGCGACACGGCAAAACCGGCGTCGACCAGCGCATGCTCGACGACCTCACCAAAACGCTCGGATGTGGCGTCGTTCCAAACCACCATCGCGCGCTTAGGCTTGCCCACGGCCGAGGCAAACATGCGCGGCAGCTCATCGAACGCGCCCAATCCGACGCGGACATCGACACTGCGGTTTTGGAAATTGATCAGTTGACGGCGAATCATAGCAGTCCACACTCCAAAAGCATCTCGGCACAAAGGTAGGAAACGTCCTCGAAGGACTTGTTGCGAATATCAAGGGTAATATCGGCGGCCTGGCGATACAGCGGACGACGATGCTCAAACAGGCGCGCGGCATGCTCGGGCGAACGGAAATCGGGGCGCGTGTCGGACCGACGAATCTGTCGAATCGAATCCTCGAAGTCGCCCTCGAGGTACACGCACGTACCCATTTCGTGCATCAGTTCAATATTCACCGGCGTTTCGACGATACCGCCCCCGCACGAAACCAACAGGCTGCGCTCGCTTTGGAGCGAACGGAGCGCCGAGGTCTCGAGCTCGCGAAAACGATCCTCGCCCTCGGTCTCAAAAATCTCGGTTACCGACTTGCCGCAACGGCGCACGACCAGACGGTCGGTATCGATAAAACGCCGCTTGAACATGGTGCCCACGTTGCGCGCAAGCGTCGACTTGCCCGCGCCCAAAAAGCCGATAAAGAAGATATGGTCGCAGCCGTGTTTGATGTGCTGGGACATGACGAGACCTATTCCTCGCAGGGAAGGTCGCGCAGGGCCCGGCGCTCAAAGATACGGAAGATCTGCGTATACCACAGGTCCTGCGTCGCCTGCGGCTTTACCAGGATGGTATCGACGCCGGCGAAGTTGCCGCTCCACACGTCCGTGTAGAGCTGATCACCGATCAGCACCGCCTCGCCGGCTGTGGCGCCGAGGCGCTTAAGGCCCGCCTTGAGGGCAAACGGCGCCGGCTTCATGGCGTGGCTGATGGCCTCGAGTCCCAGCTCGCGCGCAGAGCTCATGACCTGGTCGCGATGCCAGTTGTTGGACACCATGCACAGCTTAAAGCCTTTGGCGCGGGCGGCGTCGAGCCAAGCGGAAACCGCGGCGGGAACCTGCTCGGTGTCTCGCGGCACCAAGGTGTTATCGCGATCGAGCAGAATGGCGCGCTTGCCGTCGGCCCACAGGGTATTAAGGTCGATGCGATCGACCGAGGCAACGTAACGTTTGGGGCTAAAAATCCTCATACTAATTCCAAGACTGTTGATGCTCTTCGTAGGTTTGCGAGAAGTACTCCTCGTCCTGCGTAATGTAGAAATACAGGTCATCAGAGTCGGTCGGCTCAAGGGTGGCCTTGAGCGCCTCGAGCGACGGAGAGCAGATGGGCGTGGGCGGCAGGCCCTCATGCTTATAGGTGTTATACGGACTATCGCTCTGCAGGTCGTCGGCGGTAACCTCGCCACCGGTGACATACATCATAGTCGCATCGCTATTGAGATAGCGCAGGCCATCGAGCTTGCCGGCAAGGCGGTTGTAGAAAACCGAGGCCACATGCGCACGTTGATCGGCGTTGAGGCCCTCGCGCTCAACGATAGAGGCCAAGTTGACGATGTCGTAGTCGGACATCTCCACACCGTAGCGTTCCTTGATCTTGGCTTCGCAGCTCGCAAAGTCAAGCGACTTGTACTCGGTCTTAAACTGATCGAGCATAGCGCGAATCACGCCATCGGCCGTCGGCGAATCACCCAACGAATAGGTCTTGGGGAACAAGAAACCCTCGAGCGAGTCGTTAGCGGCGCCCTTAAGGAAGCTATAGTCGTCCACGTAGTTGGAGGCCTTGGCCTGGTTGAGGAAGTCTTCCTTAGAGATGCTGTCGTGGGCCTGGGCCACACGGTCGGCGACTTGATCGACCGTTAAGCCCTCAGGGATAGTCAGCGCATTGGAGCCCGCGTTGGGGCCTTCCATGAGCTGCTGAACAACCTTGGTCGCATCCATGAGTGTGGTGAACGAATAATCACCAGGCTTGAGCGACATATCGGCGTTGAGCTTTTTCACCGCCGCATAGTAATCCTTGGGATTTTCGACGATATGGTTCTCGGAGAGAATCGAGGCGATCGTATCGCCCGAAGCACCATCGGGAATGGTCACCGTAACCTGCTGACCAGCCGTAACCTTCGTATCCTCACCGGCAAAGAAACCCTTGACGGCCGGCACGACAAAGAAAGCGATCGCGGCAAGCGCCAACACGGCGACGACGCCACCGATAATCATAGGCACCGGGGAGCTTTTCTTTTGAGCACCGCAACGAGCATGCGTGTTGTAGCTCGAGCGGGTCGCCGGAGCAACGCCATGCGAACCACGAGCGTGATGCGAATGCGATTGGGGGGCCTGCGTTCGCTGGGTAGGTGCCTGCTGCTTAAAGCGGGTGCCGCCTGCAGGCTGGGCCGTACGAGCAGTGGGCTGCTGAGCCGCGTGAGAAGCCGAATGCTGAACCGAACGAGCAGAAGGCTGCTGACCCGTCCGTTGAACAGGTTGGGCCGAACGAGAGAAGGACTGCGCCGGGCGCGCGGCAGGCTGAGCTGCGCGCTGCGTCGGCTGTGCCGGAAGCTGGCCAGGCTGGGCAGGGCGCGACGCCGGCTGCTGTGTACGATTCGGCTGGCGCGGATCGGAAGCACTAGGCATGCGAAACCTCCTCGTTTTTACGATCGAGCCACGTCTGCAAAAACAGGCTGGCGGCAATCATGTCGATCTTGCCCCTCATCTGCTTTTCGTTGAATCCCTGCTCGCGCAGGATACGCTTGGCCTCTTGCGAGGACAGACGCTCGTCCTCAAACTCCAACGGAAGATCGAGCTCGTCGGCAATCTTTTGCGCCACAGCGGCAACGCGCTCGGCCTGAGGGCCGGGCTCACCGGCCATGGTCAGGGGACGTCCGCTTACCAGGATGTCGGGCTCATAGTCCTCAACCAGGTAGCGGAACGTCTTGGCCATACCGGTGACCTCGGCAGCCGGAAGCACCTTGACAGGCATCGCCATCTTGCCATCACGGCTCGAGACGGCGATGCCAATCCTGGTCTCCCCTATGTCCAGCGCGAGCGCAACCACAGCGACTTCTTAGATTCTTAGGCGCCGAGCGCGGTCTTAGCGGCCGCGAGGGCATCGGCGATGCCGGCAGCATTCTTGCCACCGGCCTGGGCCATGTTGGGACGACCGCCACCGCGACCGTCGACCAGACCCGCGATCTGCTTGATCACGTTACCGGCGTGGAAACCGGCCTTGACGGCGTCATCGGAGCCGGCAGCGAGCAGGGCCGGAGTGCCCTTCTCAGTCACGCTGGCGACGACACAAGCGACAGGGCCGGCGACCTTCTGATGCACGGTATCCCATACGTTGCGCAGGTCGGCAGCCTCAAGGCCCTGGAGCTCAGCGACAACGAGCTTATAGCCGTCGAGCTCGACGGCGCCCTCGATGGCGCTGGAGATGGCGTCGGAGGAGCCACCGGTCAGAGCCTTCTTGAGCTTATTGGACGTCTCGCGCAGCTCGGCCTGCAGGTTCTCCACGCGAGCGGGAACCTCATCCACGCGGCACTTAAGCGCAGCGGCGGCGGAGTCGACGAGCGCCAGGCGGTCGGCCATATAGTCGAGAGCACCCTTAGAGGTCACGGCCTCGATACGACGGACATTCGAGCCCGTAGAGGACTCGGAAATGATCTTGAACAGGCCAATCTCAGCAGTGTTGGCAGCGTGCGTGCCACCGCAGAGCTCGCGGGAGAACGGCTGGTCCTCGGCGCCCACGGAGACGACGCGGACGACATCGCCGTACTTCTCGCCAAACAGAGCGACAGCGCCGGCGGCCTTAGCCTCGTCGATGCCCATGACACGGGTCACGACCGGCTTGGAAGCGAAGATCTGCTGGTTGACTAGGTCCTCGACAGCCTTGAGCTGCTCGGAGGACAGAGCCTCGAAGTGCGTGAAGTCAAAGCGCAGGTGCTCGGGCGTCACCAGCGAGCCGGCCTGGGAGACGTGCTCGCCCAGGACCTGCTTAAGGGCGGCGTCGAGCAGGTGCGTGGCGGTGTGGTTGCGGCGCAGGAAGCCACGGCGCTCGGCGTCGAGCGCGGCGGTCACAGCGGCACCAACAGTAAGCGTGCCCTCGACAACGTGGGCGACGTGAGCGTACAGGCCATTGTGGTTCTTGGTATCGGAAACGGTCAGTGCAACGCCCTCGGCGGAAAGCTCGCCGGCATCGCCCTGCTGGCCACCCATCTCGGCATAGAACGGGGTGCGGTCGAGCACGACCTCGACGTCCTCGCCCGCGGCGGCGGACTCGACGGACTCGCCGTTGCGCACGATGGCGACAACCTTGGCGCCATCGATCACATCGTTGTCATAACCGTCGAACTCAGTCGCGGCGACCTTGTCGGAAAGCTCGACCCACACGTCGTTGAAGCTGCCCCAGGCGTCGCCCTTGGCATTGGCGCGGGCGCGGGCCTTCTGGTCCTCCATGCAAGCGGTAAAGCCATCCATGTCGACGTCGTGCCCAGTGGTACCGGCGATCTCGACGGTCAGGTCGATGGGGAAACCAAAGGTGTCGTGAAGCTTAAAGGCAACATCGCCCGGAAGCACAGCGCCCTCGGCAAGCGCGGCCAGGGCCTCGTCCAGGTAAACGCGGCCGTTGTCGAGCGTCGTGGAGAAACGCTCCTCCTCAGAGGCAACGATACCCTTGACGAGCGCGACGTTCTTGAGCAGCTCAGGATAGGCCTCGCCCATCTGAGCGTTGACCTCGTCGATGAACTTGGTCAGGAAGGCACCCTCGATACCCAGCAGGCGACCGTGGAACACGGCACGGCGGAGCAGACGGCGAAGGACGTACTCGCGACCCTCGTTACCGGGGAGGATGCCATCCGAAATCATAAAGTCGACGGCACGGGAGTGGTCGGCGATGATGCGCAGGGAGCGGCTGGCGCCGGAGTAATCGTCGGCGTCATAGGTCTTGCCGCTAATCTTCTCGCCCAGCTTGATGAGGTGCTGCATCAGATCGCCGTCGTAGTTGGCGGTCTTGTGCTGCATGATGGCGGCCATGCGCTCCAGACCCATGCCCGTATCGAGGTTACGGTGTGGCAGCTCCGGCATGGAGCCGTCCTCCTGGCGGTCGTACTGGGTAAACACGAGGTTCCAGAACTCAAGGAAGCGGTCACAGTCGCAGCCGGGCTTGCAGTCGGGGCTGCCGCAACCGACCTCCTCGCCCATGTCAAAGTAGATCTCGGAGCACGGACCGCAGGGGCCGGTGGGGCCAGCGGCCCAGAAGTTGTCGTCCTCGCCCAAGCGGGAGATGTGGTCCTCGGCAACGCCCAGGGAGCGCCACACGTCATGGGTCTCGTCGTCCTCGGTAAAGACGGTGAAGTACAGGCGGTCGAGCGGCAGCTTGAACTCCTTGGTGATGAGCTCAAAAGCCCAAGCGCAGGCCTGCTCCTTGGAGACGCCGCCAAAAGAGAAATCGCCGAGCATCTCGAAGAACGACAGGTGACGGCCGTCCTCGCCGATGCAATCGATGTCGTTGGTGCGGACGCACTTCTGGCAGGAGATCGCGCCGATCTCCTTCATGGTCTTCTTGCCCTGGTAGTACTCCTTAAACTGGTTCATGCCGGCGTTGGCAAGCAGCAGCGAGGGATCATCGGGGACGAGGGACGAAGAAGGATAGAGCTTGAGACCGCGCTCCTCAAAGAAGTTGAGGAACTTGGAGCGGATCTCGGCCGTAGTCATTGACGGGTAGTCAGCACTCATAGAGGGAATCTCCTCGGTTTCACATCGAAACAGTTCAAACGTAACGATATTACCATCCCGCCGCGCAAGTGCAAAAAAGAGGGTCGGCACAATGCCGGCCCTTCAGCGAAATTGCATGTTAGCGCGTATGAATATTAACCCGAATTACCCCGCTAGTTGTCGTCATCGTCCATGGAGCCGTCGATGCCGGTTTTGGTATCGTCGTCCGAGTTGGAGCCATCGTCCTTGGCGAAGGGATTCTTGAAAAAGCCCGTAGCATCGGGCTGAAGGCCCGAGAGCTTCATCCAGGGATTATCGAGCTCGGGTTTGGGCATGGCCTGGGCCTCGGGCGCGGTCTCGTTGCCGATGAGCTCGGACTCGTAGATGAAGGTGTCGTCGCCGAGCGCGTCGTAGGCGGCGACCGGGTTGCCATCGGCATCGCGGTACGGTGTGCCCTTAAACACGGCGCCGTCATAGGCCACAAGCTGGCGGCCGGTCTCATTCTCGAAGTAGTACACGAAGATACCCTTGAGGGCCGCACATAGCGGGATGGCAATAATCATGCCGATGGGGCCCATGAGTGCCGAGCCAATAACGAGCGCCGTGAGGCTCATGATGGGATGCACCTGCACCGAGCTCTGCATAACCTTAGGCGAAATCACGTTATCGGTGACGTTTTGCGCGACCATCGTCACGATGAGCGTCCATAACGCCAACATGGGACTGAACATGAAGCCGAGTACCGTGGCGATTGCTGCGCTCACCCAGGGACCGACGACCGGAACCAAATGCATGATGCCGGTAAAGATAGCCATGAGCGCCGCATACGGATGACCGATGATCAAAAAACCGATAAAGGCGAGGAAACCACCGCAGATGGACGTCACGACCATACCGCGCATGTAGCCGCCGACAGAGCGAGAAAGGATGGCGACCATAAAGCGGTACGAGGTCTCCTTCTCCTGACCGATGATGGTGCAAATCTCGTGGTGCATGCGAGGGTAGTCGCAGGCCATCCAGTAGGCAAGCACCAGGCCAAGGAAGATAACGAACAGCTGCGAGGCCGTATTGGTGATGAGTGGGAACACACCACGACCAAGCTCGGCGGCAATCTGAGACACATACCTCGATGCCACGGCAACCAGCGACGAAAGATTATCGTCCAAATACTCCTTGAGCGGCGTGTTGTTGAGCGTCTTTGCATGCGAGATCATCTCGTTGAGGTCGCCACCCGCAACACGAAGCTGCTCGGGCAGGCGGCTCAGGACTTCCATGATCTGACCAAAGAGAATCGGCGACAAGATACAAACGACACCGACGAGCACGGCAACAACAACAATAAGCGCGATAAGCGAACCGATGCCGCGATTCACGCCATGGTGCTCGAGCCAGTTGGTGATCGGGGACATCACAAAGGCAATGATGGAGCCGACGGCAAGAAACTCAATAACCGGCGCCAGGATGCCCATAAGGTTAAAGATGACAGCGGCGATGACAATGCAGCCGACAACAGCCCAAATGCGCAGCGTCAGAATGCGAGTGTCGCGCAGCACGCGATCGGTTTGTTGGGGGTGCTCACTCATGAACGAATCATCACTCCGTCGGGGTCGATCTTGTCCTGAATCTTCTTAAGCGTGCGGCGCAGCAGACGCGAAACCTGCACCTGAGAAATACCAAGCTTCTTGGCGATCTCGATCTGGGTCATGCCCTTCACAAAGCGCAGCTCGATCACCTCGCGCTCGCGCGGCGAGAAATCACGGATGGCTTCCTCGATCACTAGGCGGTCATCGGTAAAGTCGAGCTCGTTGTCGTCGTCGGCGTAACGGTCGAGAATCGAGGGGGCATCGTCGGAATCGGACGCACCAGGAGCCTCGATGGGCACCGAGGTATAGGCCGAAGACGATTCCATAGCCTCGAGGACCTCATCGACAGTCACATCTAGATACTCAGCGATCTCCTCAACCTTGGGCGAACGCTGCAGCTCGTTGGTAAGTTTGTCAGTAGCTTGGTTGACCTTGGCCGAGAGCTCCTGCAGACGACGAGGTACGCGCACGCTCCAGCCCTTGTCGCGAAAATGGCGTTTGATCTCGCCCAGGATAGTGGGTGTTGCAAACGTCGTGAACTCGAGCCCGCGCTCGGGGTCAAAGCGGTCGATAGCCTTGAGCAAACCCAGATAGCCGACCTGCATGAGGTCGTCGAGCGGCTCGCCGCGATTCTTAAATTTGTTGGCAAGAAACCTTACCAGGTTCATATGGGACATGACGAGCTGCTCGCGCGCGTCCGGATCACCGGTTTCTTTGTAGCGACGAAACAGCTCGCGGGTTTTCTCCTTGTCCCAAGCGGTCTTGCCGCTCCGGGAACGTTCGGTCATATTAGATATCCGCCTTGAGGTCGAGGGAAAGCGTCAGGGGCGCCGTAGTCTTTTCGTAGGAGTCGCACACGCTCGCGAGGATGAGCTCGGCATACACCGCAGCCTGGTCGTCTTCATCGACCGTAGCCTGGTCGCCAAAGGTAATAGTCATGCCAACGTGGGTCTCATCGACATCGAATTTGATGGTGATGTCATCGCAGTCGACCGCGGTGCAACCAAAGATGAAAGCCTCCTCAGCAGCCATGCGGATGTCCTCGATGCGATCGACAGACATAGAGCACAGGGCACCAACGTTGGCTGCCGTCATGCGCACAAGGCGAGCGAGACGCGGGTCACCGGCAACGGTCAGCGTGATAGGGCAGGTTGCTTCGCTACTCATCGCAGGACTCCTCAGAGGTCTCGGCGGGCGTATAGGTGTAATACTGAGCCGGCTTGGATACAGACTTCTGACCATCATCGTCGCCCGCGGCGGCCTCGTCCTCGCCAATTAGGATGCGCTCGGTAGGCTGCTCGGCCTCCGCAGCGGCAGCGGCGAGCTTGCGATCGGCGTCGGCTGCAGGAGCCTTCACCTTATTGAAGAGCTTCTGCACAGCACCGGCGGCAGAGTCGGTCACGCTCGACACAGCATTGCTGGCCTCGGCCATGCTGCCCGTAACCTCGGAAATGTCGCGAACCACGGCTTCGACCTCTACGAGATTGGAGGTAAGGGCATCAACTGCCGTCTTGCTCGACTTAAGCAGCGGCTCCATCTGGGCAAGCGCCGGCGTAAGCTCATCGACAGCGCCATCGAGCTTTGCCACCACAGGCTGAGCCTCGGCGATGGTGTTGTTGAGGTCGTTCACGGTCTTATCGAGCGAGTCGACAACGGTGCGGGTCTTGCGCAGGGTAAGCGCGAGCTCAACGATGGCCCACACGCCGGCAACAGCGAGCAGCAGCAGGGCGATTTGAATGGGACTCATACAAGCCTCCCAAAGGAATCGATATATAGACGGTTTCCATGGTACCCCAAAGGGGACCGAACATGCCATGAGCAGCAACGTGGGACAAAATTATCAGCAGCTACTTCGGTGCATTCCCGCTGCGGTCGCGTTCACTTTGCTCTACGCGCCATTCTTCCCAACCGCGGCCGGCAGGCTGCCAAAATGCACCGCGTTCCAAGCCTTCGGGCAAATAGCGCTGATCGACCCAGCCTTCGGGATAATCGTGCGGATACTTATACACACCGTATTCATCGCTGCCCGGGCGATGGCGATCGCGCAGGTAGCTGGGCACCTCGCGAAGACCACTGCTGTGGATATCGGCTAGCGCCGCATCGATCGAGGCCTCGCACGCATTGGACTTGGGCGCCAAGCACACATAGAGCGCAGCTTGTGCAAGGTTAATGCGGCACTCGGGATAGCCAATGACCTCGGCAGACTTAAACGCGGCATGCGCCACCAAAAGCGCCTGCGGGTCGGCGTTGCCAACATCCTCAGAAGCGTGAATCATAATGCGGCGAGCGATAAACTTAGGATCCTCCCCAGCATCGATCATGCGCGCGAGCCAATAGATCGTGGCATCGGGGTCACTACCGCGCATGGACTTGATGAACGCACTGATGATGTCGTAGTGCATGTCGCCGTTTTTGTCATACGTAAAGCCGCGACGCGGGTTGGCAATCTTCACGTCATCCACGGTGATGGGATAGCGCTCCCCCGCCGCAGGCGCTGGCGTTCCCTCGGTATCGGGACGCGTGACGGCAATCTCGCTCGCAAGCTCGAGCGTCGTGAGCGCCGAGCGAGCGTCACCCGCTGCCAGCGTGCAAATGGTCTTGACCGTATCCTCATCGGCCGAGAATTTGCCGTTCAAACCCTGCGGCGCCTCGAGCGCACGCTCGATAAGCGTGGCGATATCCTCGTCTTTAAGATGCTCAAGCTCCACGACGCGACCACGTGAGAGCAGTGCCGAGTTAACCTCGAAGTACGGGTTCTCCGTCGTAGCGCCAATCATAATGACGGTACGGTTCTCAACTGCATGCAGCAGGGCATCCTGCTGCGACTTAGAGAAGCGGTGAATCTCATCGATGAATAGAATGGTGCGGCGGTCGTACGTATTCAGGCGCGTCTTGGCCTCGTCGATCACGCGACGCAGGTCCTTCACGGTACCCGTGACGGCGCTGACCTCGACAAACTCGCTCTTGGTATGGTTGGCGATAATGTGGGCCAGCGTCGTCTTGCCCGTACCGGCAGGCCCGTACAGAATCACGCTCGAAAGCACGTCGTGCTCGATCGCGGCACGCAGCCACGAGCCCTTACCGACGACCTTTTGCTGGCCCACGTATTCGTCGAGTGAATTGGGTCGCATGCGCACCGCGAGCGGCGCATTCTGAAAGGAACGCTTGCGCGTCGAGGCAGAAAAAAGGTCGTCCATAGCCATCCCGTGCATCAATCAAAAACGTTTTCAACTAACCAGTATACCGAATATATACGAACTACCGTTCGTTAATATAGGTACGGTGCGGAAACTTCAATCCCGGGAACAACTTGCTCGTGAGCTCGCAGAAATAGCCATCCGTCATGCTCGCGATATAATCCACCACGGCTTGATCCTTGTCGTCCTGCCAAGCGTAGGTGCGATCGTAGTAGGAAAGCTGCTGCTCAATGCGCGAAATATGGTGCTTAAAGATGTAAGAGGACTCGTCGCCACTGTTTAGATCCCGCAGGCAACGGTCGTAGAGCTTTACGAACGCCTCGCGCAGCTCCGCCTCGGAATCGCCTTCGATACCGCCCTTGCTATAGATCTTCTCGTAGTTCTCGCGCTTGGCTCGGCGAATTTCCTCAAACAGGTCCTCGCTCATCTCGATGCGCGGCTTACCATAGCTGTGCTCAACGATATCGATGGAAGCGTGCGTGAGGATCCAACTGTTGTAGGCACCGCCCCGGCCATCATCAAAAGCGTCGGGCGAAAGCAGGCCCGCCGCGATCGCATCCTGACGGTCACGACCGACGTAGGCAAGAATATCCGAGATGCGAACGACGCAGCCCTCGAGCGTCATGGGACGCAGATGCTCAATTGCGCTATAGCCCGTGGCAATGCAATCCTCAACCGTCTGGTCAAACTGGTCAAAGGAGCCCATGTCCGAGAGCTCAAACACACGCTGCTCGTACTCGCCGTTATGGCATAGCACGCCGTCGAGCGTCTGGAGCGACACGTTGCGGCCATACAACGCGTCGAGCACGCGAACCGACTGCACGTTATGGAAAAAATAACGCCCCGTACGCTCATGATAGATATCGTTGAGGAAGCGCTCGCCGGCATGGCCGAAAGGCGTGTGTCCCAAGTCGTGACCCAGGCCAATCGCCTCGATCAGATCGCAATTGAGCCCCAGGGCGCGACCGATATCGCGCGCAATGCGGGAGACAAGCTGTACGTGCAAACCGCGGCGTGAAAGATCATCATTGCTACGGAAGCTAAAGACCTGCGTTTTGCCTGCATAACGGGTGTACGCCGGAAGATGAAGTATCTTTTCGGTATCGCGCATAAACGCCGGACGCATAAGCGTGCCTTTGTCGGCGGCGCGATCAATACGACGAATGACCTGATCATCGTTGCAACGATACGGGTTGACATAGCCCGAAGCACGATCGGCGGCAATGCGCTCGACAAGCTCGGGCGACAACGCCGAGGGAATACGGTCCATGCGCGCCTTAATGACGGCCGTTTCTTGATTAGATTCCATGGCATGCTCCTTAAAAAGGATGCGCAATCGGTTACAAAGTGCAGCCCACGACCTCGATTATGGCAAATATAGGCACCAAAAACGGCAGCAAAGGCAGGGAGCGCGATTTTGCAATGAGACAAGCGGCGGCAAGGGTCAGGAGCGCAACCGCAAATGCGACGACACCACCCAGGGGATCGAGGGTGCAAAGGGCAAAGAGCGCCTTGGCATCCCCCATGCCAATGCCAGGGGCGTGGCGAACACGACGCCAGAGCGACTCAGTGAGCACAAGGGCAAGGTAGACGATGACCGCAAGACCGGCGTGGTCAAGCGCTGTGTTCAAACCGAGGTCGAGCCAAACGCCCGCCAACGCCGCCACGGCACATGCGCCGGCAAGCCCATTGGGAAACCGTCGCTCTAGGGCATCAATTGCCACGCCGGCAAAGATGCAAATCCAAAACGGGATATAGACCATCGGACTCCTCCTCGAGCTGCATCGCAAAAGCAAAAACCACCACAAAGGTGCCTGTCCCCTTTGCGGTGGTTTTGGTGGTGGTTATTTGGCGCCTTGCATGACCTCGTCAAGGGTAACGTTGACGGCGTGCTGGGTAGGAACCCAGTCGACCTTCAGGAACAGCGCGGCCACCGTGATGGGGATATAGCTGAACATAAAGATCGGGAAGGTAAACAGGTTAGTCACCAGACGCCACTTTTGCGCGCAGTGAATGTGCTTGTACTCAAAGATAGTCGTGAGCAGCGCCAGGATAAAGAAGGTCTGATACATCATGGCGAAGGTCATAATGAGCGAAGCGGCGCACGCCTGCATCTCGACTTCGGTAGCCAAGAAACCATGCGAAAGGCCACCCACAATCAAGAACGTCGCATTAGCGAGCATCGAGATCAGCGATAGCAGCATACCCGGGGCGATCGTCATGAACATGTCGTAGGCGGCAAAGCGATGATAGCGGAACGTCGACTTGACCAGATGCTTACCGTAGGTAAAGAACACCTGGTAAAAGCCCTTGGTCCAGCGCATACGCTGCTTCCAGGATGCCTTGAACGTCACGGGTTGCTCGTCAAAGAACTCCGCCGGCGCATAGCCAATGCGAATACCGTGAATAGCGCAGAACGTAGTGAACTGAATGTCCTCGGTCAGCGTGTGGAACTGCCAACCGTGCATGCCCTCGATAACGCTTGACGAGATAAGGTAACCCGAACCCGAAACAGCGCAGGACGTCTTGCAGATATTACGCGCGTTGTTGAGGAAGCGCGCCTCGCGTAGATACCACGTGGCATTAGCTGCCGAGATCCACGAGCTGCCGAAGTTCTTGGAATTGCGATAGCTCGTGACCACATGGAAGCCCTGGTCAAAGGCATCATTCATCTTGGAAACGTAATCGCGGGAGATAACGTTATCGGCATCGAAGATAAAGTAGCCCTCAAACGTGTCGGGATACTCGTTGAGAATGCGGTCGAAGCCAAAGTCCATGACCCAGCTCTTGCCCTTGCGGGCCAGGTCATTGCGCTCGTAAACAATGGCACCGGCCTCGCGCGCGAGCTGCGCCGTGTTGTCGGTGCAGGCATCGGCGACCACGAAAACCTCGATGAGCTCGGACGGATAATCCTGGTCCTTGATGGAGCGAACGAGGTTGGCGATCACGGCCTCCTCATTATGCGCCGCAATAAAAAAGGCATAGCGATGGAGTTTTTTGGCCTTGGGAGGCGCGACCTCGCCACGAAGAGCGCCAATGACAAAGAAGACCACCTGGTACAGAAAGCAGACCGTGAGCAGCGTGACGACAATCTGGTTGAAGATCACGATGGGTGTGTTGGTTTGTAAAAAGGCGAGCATGCAGGCTCCCAGCAACGCGTAACGTAAACAATCGTATATCTTACCGCAGGCTTACCGAGTTCAAGAAACCACCTAATACTGGCTAGGCTTCGAGAAGACCGAGCTGCGGAACGATTTCATCTCCAACGGCCGTGCGACCGAGCGAGCGCGGAGCCAGATCGTCGAGAACCGCAGCGAGATCCCACGGCAACTCGTCGCGGCACTCAATGCGCTCCCCCGTCACGGGATGGTCGAACGCCACGCGCCAGGAATGAAGGAACTGCCTGGTCAGGCCCTGGTCGGCGCGCGCATCGCACTTGCCGTAGAGTGGATCGCCCACGCAGGCGTGGTTGATATGACGCATATGCACGCGAATCTGGTGCGTGCGGCCCGTAAACAGGTGGCACTCGACGAGCGTATAGCCGTCGTCAAAACGCGTGGAATCGAAGCGCTCGAGGACCTTAAAGGTCGTAATGGCCTGGCGCGCGAAAGGATCGTCCGAAACCGCCATCTTGACACGGTCACGCGTAGAACGGGCAATGCCGGTGTTAATGGTGCCCTCATCCATAGCGATATGTCCGTGAACGAGCGTGATATAGCGACGATCGAGCGTGCGCGTGCGAATGAGATTTTGGAGTGCGCGCTGCGTGTCGTCGTCTTTTGCCGCAAGCATGAGGCCCGAGGTATCGCGATCCAAACGATGCACGATCCCGGGGCGGTCCTCACCCTGTACGGTACCAAGATGGTCGATGCCGCAGTGGTAGACCAGAGCGTTCGCAAGGGTGCCGCTCTCGTGGCCATGGGCGGGATGGCACACCAGGCCCCGCTGCTTGGAGAGCACGATAAGGTAGTCGTCCTCGTAGCGGATATCGAGGGGAATGGCCTCGGGAATCACGTCGGTCGGGTCGTGCGGCTCGGGCAAGTCGACCGAGATGCGATCGCCGGCGCGTACGGCGCACTTTTTAGAGAGACAAGTCTCACCGTTGACGGCAACGGCGCCTCCCTCGATCAGATGCGCGCAGGCAGAGCGCGTGGGACAGCCATCGTTGGCGCCCAAATAGGCGTCAAGACGCTGACCAGCGGAATCGTCGGCAACAAGAATATGGATGTCGGCCATTAACGCTCATTCCTTTCGCGAATCTTGCGGGCACGCTCCCCACGCTGCTTGGCCTTGCGCTTAGCGCGGGCCTCATCACGGGCATTGAGCTCGGCAGTCGCATCAACCTCGCGGGCCGCGGGGCTCAAGAACATGTATCCGAAGAGGGCGAGCACGACGCCCAAGGTAATGCCGATATCGGCCACATTGAAGACGGGGAAGTCGATGAAGGTGGTGGCAATAAAATCGGTCACGAAGCCAAAGGCCAAACGATCGATAGCGTTGCCGATAGCACCGCCCGCAACCATCGCCATGCCCACAACCTCAAGATGGGCGAGCTGGGGTGCACGAATGAGGTACGCGGCAATAGCGACAATGACCGCCAGCGCCAGCACGGCAAACGCGATGCCATGCCCCTCGCCCATGCTAAAGGCAGCGCCGATATTGCGGACAAACAGGAAGTCGATCACGCCGGGGATGACGGTCACATGCAGTGCATCGCCCACGGCACGAACCGCAAGCTTGGTCAACTGGTCAACAAGCAGCACAACGAGCGCCACCCCACCAGCAACACCCAACCGCCAACGCAAAGGCGGCGTCATATCCCCAGCACGACCCAAATCAATCCCCTACCCTCAAGAACATCGAATAACGTTTAACGCAAAGCAATATCTTATATTGACCAGCAACGAAATAACCGATGATTCGTTACCGACAGCGAAAACCCGCCAGAGGGAGCAAAGTGCCTTGAAGCAAGGCGGCATAGATCTTTTGATCATGCCGCCGAAGCTGAAAGGCAGATTGCCGCTCTGGCGGGTTTGCAGCGTCAACCGGTTACGCGGTTTGGTAAAACCGCGTAACTACAAAGCGTCAGCGCAGCGCTTGCAGATATGTGCGTGACCGTTGTACTCGCCGACGGTGGTGCGGTAATTCCAGCAACGGTCGCAGCACTCGCCCTCGGCAGCCTCGATGGCAACGGAGAGCTCCTCGCCCTGGGTCAGCTCAACATCGGAAACGATGTAGAACTCGGCCAGGTCGACCGCCTTGTCGCCGGTCAGCAGCGCGTACATCTCGGCGGGAACGACCGCCTTGACGCGGACCTGCTGGCTCTTAGTGAAGGTGCCGACGGAGCGGGCATCCTCAAGGGCCTTGGTCACGGCGCTACGGAGCTCGAGTGAAGCCTCGAGCACGCCCTCGAACTCATTGGCCTCGTCGACCGTGATAGGCGACTTATACCAATCGAGCAGCGCGGCGTACTTCTGGTGGTCGACGCAGCCGGCAGGCGCGTAGGCCATGGCCTCGTCGACGGTGTAGGACAAAATCGGCTGCAGATCGCGCATGAGCATCGAGAAGAGCTCGGCCAGCACGGTCTGGGCGCTGCGGCGCTCGAGCGAGCCAGGCTTGTCGCAGTACAGGCGGTCCTTCAGGGCGTCGAGGTACACGTTGGAAAGCTCGGTAACCACGAAGTCATAAAGCGCACGGTAAGCGCGCGGGAACTCGTAGCAAGAGTAAGCGTCGTCGACCTCGGCCTGAACCTGGGTCAGACGGGCAACCATGAGCTTGTCGAGCGGCAGCAGGTCGGCAAAGGCGACACCGTCGGTCTCAGGCTCAAACTGGCCCTCGAGCTCGGAAAGCAGGAAGCGCAGCGTGTTGCGGAAACGACGGTAGGCATCGGACGTACGGGCAAGAATCTCGTGGTCGATGGACACGTCGGAGCTGGTGTCAACGGAAGCAACCCACAGGCGGATGATGTCGGCGCCCATCTCGTCACAGACCTTATTGGGGTCGATGACGTTGCCGAGCGACTTGGACATCTTGCGGCCCTGGCCGTCGAGCGTGAAGCCCTGCGAGACGACCGCCTTGTAGGGAGCATGGCCGTTGGCGCCCACCGAAGTGAGCAGCGAGCTCTGGAACCAACCGCGATGCTGGTCGGAGCCCTCGAGATACACGTCAGCCGGGTACTCAAGCTCGGGGCGATACTCGCAGACGGCCTTCCAGGACACGCCGGAATCCCACCACACGTCGAGGATGTCCTTATCGGCCTTGAGGTGATGGCCGCCACACTTGGGGCAGACGCAGGCCTCACCCAGGTAGCTCTCGGGAGCGTCGGTGAACCAGGCGTCGGAGCCCTTCTCATGGAAGAGCTTGATGACGGCGTCGAGCGTAGCATCGTTCATGACCTTCTCGCCGCAGTCGGCGCAAGTGTAGCTGGGGATAGGCACGCCCCAGTTGCGCTGGCGGCTGATGCACCAGTCGGGACGCTGCTCGACCATGGCGCCAATGCGGTTGGCGGCATGGGCCGGATACCACTTGACGTTCTCGCGGACCTCTTTGCCAGCCTGCTCGCGCAAGCCGGTCTTGTCCATCGAGACAAACCACTGGTCGGTAGCACGGAAGAGCACCGGGTGCTTGCAGCGCCAGCAGTGCGGATAGCTGTGCGTGATCTTCTTCTCGAGGACCAGGGTGCCGCGCTCGCGCAGGAACTCGATGATGTGCGGGTTGGCCTCGTCGGTATCCATGCCGCTGAAGGGGCCGCCGGTGCCAAACTCCTCGCCGGTGTAGAACTTGCCGTCGTCATCGACCGGCATGCAAATGTCGGTGATGCCCTCCTTGAGGCAGGCGAAGTAGTCGTCGACGCCGTGACCGGGCGAGTTGTGGACGATACCGGTACCGTCATCGACACCGACGTAATCGGCCAACAGTGCCACGCCCTCAACACCGTCAAAGATCGGCTGCTTATAGTGAATGTGATGGAAGGTCTCGGCGGGAACCACATAGGGCTTGCCGTCGACCACAACCGGGGTGTACTCCCAGCCAAACTCCTCGCAGCACTTGGGAGCCAGGTCCTCGAGCATGACCTCGGCGCGGTCGTCGTGCTCAACGGCGACGTAGGCGGCACCGGGCTTGAGAGAAACTGCCTGGTCGGAGGGGATGGTCCACGGCGTGGTCGTCCAGATGATAAAGTCAACCGGGCCGTCGAAGTTCTCGAGGCCGACGGGCTTGGAGGTCATCTCAAAGCGCACGAAGATGGACGGGCTCGTCTCGTCGGAGTACTCAATCTCGGCCTCAGCAAGTGCGGTATGGCAGTGCTTGCACCAGTGGACGGGCTTGTGACCGCGATAGATCATGCCCTTGTCGAACATGGCCTTGAAAACCTCGATGTCGGCGGCGTCATGCTGGTGATAGAGCGTCAGATAGGGGTTGTCCCAATCGCCGAGCACGCCCAGGCGACGGAAGCCGGCCTTCTGCAGCTCGATGTTCTCGACAGCGAACTTATTGCAAAGCTCACGGATCTTAGCCGTGGAGGTCTGGTTGAACTTCTCGGTGCCGAGCTTCTCCTCGACCTTATGCTCGATCGGCTGGCCATGGCAGTCCCAACCGGGAACATAGGGAACCTCATAGCCCTGCATCATCCAGTAGCGGTTGATCATGTCCTTGGAGATCTTGTTCATGGCGTGGCCGATGTGGATCGGGCCGTTGGCGTACGGAGGGCCGTCGTGCAGCACGAACTTCTTGTGACCCTCGTTCTTCTTCAGAACCTGCTCGTAGACCTTGTTGTCCTGCCAGTCCTTGAGTCGCTTGGGCTCGGACTTGGAAAGACCGGCACGCATGGGAAAACCGGTTTTGGGCAGATTCATCGTCTGCTTGTACTCGTTTGCCACGGTACCCCTTTCATGTCGTGGGCGCGCACGCCCGTTGGGCACCAAAAAAGCGCCCGTCCCTACAAGCTGGGACGAAGCGCCACAAAAACGGGCTGTATGCCCGCAAAAGCTCTTCGTTTAACCACCCAGCTTAGATGCCCTCGCCCGCGTATTCGCGCGCTCGCATCCGTTACTCGGCTGGCCTGTATCGACGACCATCTCGGCGATATCTACTAAGACGTGCCTGCGCGGCACGTCCGTTGGGACCGCAGCTCCGGGGTGATTTTCATCGGTCGCATGCACGGGTTCTCAGCGCTCCCCGCTCTCTGTGGCATGCGGACGGCCGACTACTCGTCCCCATCAACGCTTATGCGGAGTATGCTAGCACGTTCCGCGCCGGCGAAAAACCCTCAACACTGGTTTCATACGTAAGAAATTTCTCGTGGTCGTTAGCCTTCTCTAGGAGCAAAATACCTGAAAGCACTTTAACTAACGAAAGAAGGCTGCCATGCGCACAATCGGAATGAGCGACTACACCGTCGGCGAGGATTGCTTTACCGAGCTGCCCGCCGCACTGGCGGAGTACGGCGCGAAGAAAGTCGCCATCATTGGTGGCAAGCGAGCCCTAGCTGCGGCGCTGCCGGGCATCGAGGCGGCGCTTGAAGGTACCGACGTCGAGATTCTGGAGACGCGCGTCTACGGCACCAACAGTACGCGCGCCAATATCGCCAAGGTCGTGAACTCCCCCGCTTGCCAGCAGGCAGACGTGCTTATCGCCTGTGGCGGCGGCAAGGCACTCGACACCGTCAAGACAGCGGCAATCGAGCTCAAGAAGATTGTCTTTACGGTGCCGACGATTTGCTCTAACTGTTCCGCCGCGACCGCCATTGCCGTCGTCTACAACGACGATGGATCGCTCGAGGGCTATTCGTACCCCAACCGACCGGCGCACATCTTCATCAATCCCAAGATCATCGCCGAGGCTCCGGCGGAGTACTTCTGGGCCGGCGTGGGCGACGCCCTGTCCAAGCAGCCCGAAGTCGAGTACGCCACGAGCGCCGGCGACCTGGAGCACACCGCCGGCCTTGGCCTGGCTCTTGCCCACACCTGTTCCGAGCCGCTGTTTACCTATGGTGTTCAGGGTCTTGAGGACGTTCGTCAGAATCTGTCGAGCGAGGCCGTCAAGCAGATCGCGCTCGACATCGTGGTCAACACGGGCTATGTCTCGAACCTGACCAACCAGAACGATTACTACTACAACTCGAGCGTGGCGCACGCGTTCTACAACGCCACCTGCAGCATTCCGCGTGAGGGCACCTACCTGCACGGCGAAGTCGTAAGCCTGGGCGTGCTGGTGTTGTTCGCCTACACGGGCGACACCGAGAACCTTAAGCGCTATGCTGACTTCAACAAGCAGATGGGGCTGCCCGTAACGCTTGAGCAGGTCGGGCTTTCCGAGACCGATATCCCTGCCCTGTGCGAGCACGCGCACGCCACCAACGAGTGGAAGCAAGGCAACCCGGAGCCCTTCACCGACGAAAAATTCGCCGCCGCCATCAAGACCGCCAACGCCTACGGCCACACGCTCTAGACCCAGGCCAAAACCACCACAAGGGAGCAGTGCCCTTGTGGTGGTTTTTTATTGCTCCAGCATGCTGGGGTCGAACTCGCTTGCCGGGATCACACGGTAGCCGTGGCGCAGGAGCAGGTCGACGAAAACACCGTTGCCCGCGGTGAGCGTACTGCTAAAGGTGCCGTCGTAGATGTGACCCGCACCGCACGAGGGGCTGCGGTCCTGAAGGATGCACGCGACTATCTCTTCCGGTCCGCCTGCCTGCTCGCACATATCGAGCGCACGTTGGGCACCCAGGCGAAATTCACGATCAACCGAGATGCCCTCGCAGGTACGAACCTCGCCGTTCACAATCTCGGACGGCTTGCGCGGCGTGAGCAGGCCGCCAAAGACCTCGGGGCACACGAGGAGGACCTCGGTCCCCGTGCGCTCGCAAGCCTCGACCAACGCGCGGTGGTAGTTATCGAGCCCGTTATACTTGCAGCTCTCGCCCATCAAGCAGGCGCTCACCACGATCTTCATTTCCATCCCTCTCAAGCAAAACGCCCCATTTGAGAAAGCTGCTCAAATGGGGCGTCGGCGTTTACTGGCTCGGCCGCGGCGTTACTGCTGCTTGGGCATCAGCGGGTTCTCGCGCGTGAGGAGATTCATGAACTCCTCGCCCGTGATCGTCTCCTTCTTGTACAGATAACGAGCCAGCTCGTGGAGCTTGAACTTGTTTTCCTTGAGGATCTGCAGGGCGCGGTCGTGCGCATCCTCAATCAACTTGGCGACAATTGCGTCCACACGCTCGGCCGTACCGGGGGCGCAGGTGAGCGACGTATCCTGGTTGAGGTACGCATTCTGGACGGTACCGAGCGCCATCATGCCAAACTCGTCGGACATACCAAAGCGCGTCACCATGTTTCGGGCGAGCTTGGTGGCCTGCTCGATATCGTTGGCGGCGCCAGTCGTCATCTCACCAAAGATGAGCTCCTCGGCCGCACGGCCACCGCAGTAGACGGCGAGCTTGTCCAGGACCTCCTGGCGTGTGGTCAGGAAGCGCTCATCCTCCTCGACCTGCATGGTGTAGCCCAGAGCACCGCTCGTGCGTGGCACGATGGTGATCTTCGTGACCGGCGCAGAGCCCTTCTGGCGAGCGGCAACAATGGCATGGCCGATCTCATGGTAGGAAACGACCTGCTTCTCGTGGTCGGAAAGCACCGTGGACTTACGCTGTTGGCCGGCAATGACGACCTCCACCGACTCCTCGAAGTCGTCCTGGGTTGCACGCTTGCGACCTTCGCGAACGGCGCGCAGGGCGCCCTCGTTGATGATATTGGCCAAATCGGCGCCCGAGGCACCAGGCGTGGCGCGGGCAATCGCGGTCAAATCGATCGGCGGCTGCGTCTTCACGCTCTTGGCATGCAACTCAAGAATGTTCTTACGGCCGGTCAGATCGGGCAACTCGACGGGGATGCGGCGGTCAAAACGACCGGGGCGTAGCAGGGCCGGATCGAGGCTGTCGGGACGGTTGGTGGCAGCGAGGACAACGATACCCTTGTGGTTATCGAAGCCATCCATCTCGGTCAGCAACTGATTGAGCGTCTGCTCGCGCTCGTCGTTGCCGCTAAAGCCGCCGCCATCGCGCTTCTTACCGATGGTATCGATCTCGTCGATAAAGACGATGCACGGGGCCTTTTCCTTGGCCTGCTTAAACAGGTCACGAACCTTAGCAGCGCCGCGACCAACAAACATCTCAACGAACTCAGAGCCCGAAATGCTAAAGAACGGAACACCGGCCTCGCCGGCAACAGCCTTGGCAAGCAGGGTCTTACCGGTACCCGGAGGGCCAACAAGGAGAGCACCGCGCGGCAGCTTGGCGCCAATCTCCTCGTAGCGCTGCGGCTTCTCCAGAAAATCGACGACCTCCTTGAGGGATTCCTTGGCCTCTTCCTGGCCAGCGACGTCCTTAAAGGTCACGCCCACGTCCTTGGAGGCGATCACGCGCGCGCCGGACTTACCCAGCCCGCCGCCGCCAAAACCGCCGCCGCCAAAGTTCATCGACGGGCCGTCATCGCCCATAGCCTTCTTCATGCGGCGGTTGAGCCACCAACCGATGAGGAAGAAAATCGCCATGGGAAGAATGAGTGTGAGCAGGTAGTAGGTCATCAAACCCGAGTTTTTATCGGGAACGACCGACTCCAGCGAAGCGCCAGACTCAAGCACGCGATCGGTAAAGCCCGCATCGTTCGGCACACCGGTCGTCTTATAGGCGATATTCTCGTCCTCGCCCTTCTTGGTGTAATAAATCGAGTAATCGTCCGTGTTGTACTCGACCTTGTCGACACTCTTCTTATCGAGTGCTTTGACAAACGTCGAGTAATCGGTCTTCGTAATCTGCTGCGTGTGACCGATGTTGGGGAACAGAACGGTCGAGAGCACGAGGTAGACGACGAAGGCGATGAGCACGTAGAGGATCATATTCCGTCTACGCTTGTTGTCATCCATCTCCATCTGCTTGAACTCCATCTACTGGGGTTGATAATGGTTTCTAGAATACCCAACCCGAGCGACGATAAACCGACGCCGGGCACGAAAGGACAGAGATGGCATCACTGTAAGTCGGCAAGGTTCAAATCTATACAGGCGACGGCAAGGGCAAGACGACGGCTGCGCTGGGGCTCGCGCTGCGCGCGACGGGCTACGGGCTCGACGTTCTTAGGCTGCAGTTTGCCAAGAAACTGCACTGCGCCGAGCATGATGCGGCGCCCCGTTTGGGTCTGCGCATCGTACAAGCCGACCGCGACACGCCCGAGGCCTGCGCGGCACAGATTCTGAAGCTAGCACACGAGCAGATATCACAGGTCGACGTTCTGATTTTGGACGAACTCGGCGAGGCTATGCGCCGCGGCTTCGTGACACGCGAGGATGTCGAAGCGCTGATCGCGATAAAGCCCGCCACCACGGAACTCGTGCTCACCGGCCGCGGGCTGCTGCCGTTGGCCGACCTCGCGGACTTAGTCACCGAAATGCGTCCCATCAAACACTACTTCGACGAAGGCCTCCTAGCCCGCCAAGGCATCGAATACTAATTGATTCGTTTTCCGCCAACACCTACAGCTCATAAGGAAGTTGCGGTGGAATAGTACTTGTTTGACGGTCCGCAAGGGCTTTTCAGGAACTATTTCACCGCAACTTATCAGGGGTATCCGACGGATGAGCTAGGCGGTGGCGCGGGCTAGCCAGTTGCCGCTGTGGTGGTAGATGGTGAACATGGTTGCGGTGATGAGCCAGGTTACGGGGTAAACCAGCAGCAGGTGCTCAAGCGACGGATCGAACGGCATAATCGCAAACACCCAGATCACCCTGAGCACGACAGTGCCAAAAATCGTGAGCAGCATGGGCTGCAAGCTCACGCCGGCACCGCGAATGGAGCCCGACGCGTTTTCGATAATCGAGAAGATCGCGTAAAACGGCGCGATGAAATGAAGAATCGTCGTGGTGTACGCCGAAATCGAAGCATCGTCGACAAACAGACGCGACAACGGACCCGAGAACACCAGCAGCACGGCAGACAGGCCACCAATGAGCATAAACGACAGCACGAGCGACGTATGGTAGCCCTTGCGCATGCGCTCGTAGTTGCGCGCGCCAAAGTTCTGCGCCGAGAACGTAGTGATCGATACGCCGAGCGCCTCGGTCACCATCCAGATAATGCCATCCAGGCGCCCAGATAGACCCCAAGCAGTCGTGACATCGGCGCCAAACGAATTAACCGACACCTGGATCAGCACGTTCGAGATCGAATAGGCAGCCGATTGAAAACCGAGTGGCAGACCACACGAGATCATACTCTTGCAAATACCGCGATCGATACCGAGCTTAGACAGCGAAAGACGCCATGCACTCGGAGCGCGCATCATGCGCAACACGATAATCGTTGCATTGGAGCAAATGGTCAGCGCCACTGCGATGCCGCAGCCCAGCGCCTCCATATGCAACACAGCGACAAAGATGATATCCAGCACCACGTTAACAAGGCAGCCAGAGGCAATGATCACGGCGGGCCCGCGCGTGTCGCCCACGGCACGCAGCAGTGCGGTTCCCATATTCAGCAGCAGCGCCGCAACCATCGCGGCAAAATAACAGCGAGCATAGGCCACACCCTCGGCCAATAGTTCATGCGGCGTGTTCATAAGCACCAGCATGGGCTCAACGAACACTATGCCAAGAATCGAGAAAGCGATACCGCCCACCAGCGCGAGCGTCATGGCTGTATGGACCGAACGACTCAGTCGCTCATCATCGTGCTGGCCAAAATACTGACCGGTAATGACCGCGCAGCCGGCGCCGACGCCAACGCAAAAGCCAATGCAGAGCTCGGTGAGCACCATCGTGGCTTGAATGCCACCCAGCGCGAGCTTGCCGCCAAACTGGCCAACGATATACGTACCGATAAGCGTGTAGGCCTGCTGAAAAAACGAACTAAAAAAGATGGGAACGCACAGCGACAGCAGCTGTTGCCAAATGACACCCTGCGTTACATCGATAGCCGTAGATTTCTTAGCCACACGCCCTCCCCGCCAGCATACGTCAAACAACATAACGGCAATTTAAGACCAAAGCCAATACTAGCTTAGCACCGACTGGCGGCGACCGAAACGCCCCGAATTAGAGCGCGGTGCGGAAAACTGCCTAGTGATACAAACCCGGCTGGTAGTGATACTCATTGCTCACGTGCGGGCACAGCTGCCAAAAGGCGACGGCGCTCGCCGCGGCCACGTTAAGCGAATCGACCCCGTGCGCCATCGGAATGCGCACCGCGTGGTCACAGCCGGCAATGGTCTTAGCGCCCAAGCCGGCACCCTCGGTACCCATAAAGATTGCCAAGCGGTCAATCTCCTGCAGCACGGGATCGTCCAGCGATACGGAATCGTCCGTCAACGCCATAGCGGCACACGAAAAACCGGCATCGTGCAGTACCGCCAGGCCATCATGCGGCCACACACGAGCCTCGCTGCCAATGCGCGTCCACGGCACCTGAAACACGGTGCCCATGCTCACGCGGGCCGAGCGACGGTACAGCGGGTCGCAGCACGTCGGGCTGACCAAAATACCGTCAACGTTCAATGCGGCAGCCGAGCGGAAAATCGCGCCAACATTGGTGTGATCGACAATACCCTCAAGCACGCACACGCGCACCGGACGATCCCCCGCCGCCTCGACGACGCCGCCCAAGAACTCATCAACCGGAATCTGACGCGGGCGACGGAACGCCGCCAGCGCGCCGCGCGTCACGTTAAAGCCCGTCAACTGCTCCATGAGCTCCATGGAAGCCACGAACACGGGAACCGGACCCGCTCCCTCGCGCACGACAAGCTGGTCAAACAGCGGCATCATCTGGTCGAGCCAGCGCTCGCCTAAAAGAAAGCTCACCGGCTCGTATCCGGCGCGAACCGCACGCTCGATGACCTTGGCACTCTCGGCGATAAAAATGCCCTTCTGCGGCTCCAGCACGCAGCGAAGCTCACGCTCGGTCAGTCGCACGTAAGCATCGAGCTGCTCGTCCTCGAGCGAATCGATTCGCAGCACCTCAACGGCATCAGTCATAGCAGCCAGCCTGTACCCTTCTTTACAGCACATCTATACCAAACGAGGCGACGCTAAGCGCCGCCCCATGCATTCAATCAACCCGATGATACCGTTCACGCCAGACGATTTACGCCTCGATGCGACGATACGTCACGAACTCATAATTGACGCCCTCGTCACCCTCACCGGCGGCAATCGTCGCGACCCCGCTACGCTGCGCAATCTCCCACGCGGGATCGGCGTCCAAGTCGGGAAAGTACGTGTCCACGGGATGGACGCAGTGGTTATGAGTGACCTCGGCCTCCACGCAGTACGGCAAAAACTGCCGATAGACATCGCCGCCACCGATCACCCAGGCAACGGGCTCATCGGCAACCGCAGCGAGCGCTTCGTCAACGCTATGCACCACGTCGACGCCCTCGCGGGTAAAGCCTATATCGCGCGTAAGCACGATATTGCGGCGGTTCTTGAGCGGACGCCCGCCGGGAAAACTCAGCAGCGTCTTGCGTCCCATGATAACCGGGCAGCCCTTGGAGCAGGCCACAAAATGGCGCATATCGGCGCGATTGGACACCACCATATCGCCCTCGCAGCCAATACCCCAGTCGTCACACACGGCGACGATGGCAGAAAGCTTACACGTCATGCGCGTCACCTACACCGCAATGGGGATGTTCTTGACCTGAGGGCCGTGCTCATAGCCCTCGACGATCAGGTCATCGGTCGTAAACGCATAGAAGTCATGCACATCGGGGTTGAGCGTTACCTTGGGTGCCGCAAACTGCGGACGCTCGATAAGCTCGCGGACGATATCGACATGACGATCATAGATATGGGCGTCGGCGATCACGTGCAGCAGCTCACCGGGAATCATATCGACCGACTGCGCGACCATCATCAGCAAAATGGCGTACTGGCACACGTTCCAGTTGTTCGCGGCCAAAATGTCCTGGCTGCGCTGGTTGAGAATCATGTTGAGCGTCGGCTTGTCGTCCTGAGGACGCTGCGTCACGTTATAGGTCACGCTATAGGCGCATGGATAAAGGTGCATCTCGGACAGATCGCTAAACACGTACGTATTGGTCATAATGCGGCGACTATACGGCGTGTGCTTAAGGTCGTACAGTACACGGTCCATCTGGTCGAAGTCGCCCTCGGCGTAATGGCTCTTCTGACCAATCTGATAGCCGTAGGCTTTACCGATGGAACCGGTCTCATCGGCCCACTCATCCCAGATATGGCTGTTGAGGTCATGCACGTTATTGGACTTCTTTTGATAGATCCACAGAATCTCGTCCATGGCAGACTTAAGCGCCGTACGACGCAGGGTGAGCGCGGGGAACTCCTCGCGCAGATCATAGCGCGCCGTGACACCAAAGTTTTTAATGGTATAGGCAGGGGTGCCGTCCTCCCACACCGGGCGGACCTTTTGGCCCTCGGTGGTGGTGCCATGGTCCAAGATATCGCGGCACATGGTTACAAACTGTTGATCAGCTTTGCTCATTGACCCTCCTGTCAGTCGCCTATAAGCGAGATTTATTGTAGCCCAGGCGCGCGCGGCCCCACAGCCCAAACATAAGCCCTCATTTTCTGACATATGCCAGAAATTCCTTGCGCAAATCCGCACGTTCGCTATTCTATTATTGACATATGTCAGATTTGGAGTGCGCATGGCAGGAAGACGCGAAAAACTGCGCCGCGTCGGGATCATCCCCGAATACCGCGGCTTTACCCCCGATGGCCTGGCCAGCGGTGATGCCATCGACATGACCGTCGACGAGCTTGAGGTGCTGCGCCTGTGCGACCTGGAGGGTCTCAACCAAGAGGCGGTCGCCCAGCAGATGGGCATCGCCCGCGCAACGGTGGCGGCCATTTGCAGCCGCGCGCATCGCAAGGTGGCCGATGCGCTGGTCAACGGACGGGCGCTCGTTATCGAGGGCGGCAATATCACATACTCCCCCATCACCACGACAACGGCCGCATGGCCAGCAAAGGAGGTCGACACCATGAGGGTGGCAACGACGTACGACAACGGCAACATCTTTATGCACTTTGGCCGCAGCGAGCAGTTCAAGATCTACGACATCCAGGATGGCAAGGTGCTCAACGAGCAGGTCGTAGGCACCGGCGGCACCGGCCACGGCGCCTTGGCGGGCCTGCTTGCCAACGGTGGCGTTGACACGCTCATTTGCGGCGGTATCGGCGGCGGCGCTATCAACGCGCTTGCCCAAGCCGGCATCACGGTCTATGCGGGCGCCCAGGGCAGCTGCGATGCCTGCGTCGAGGCCCTCATTGCCGGCACGCTCGCACAGAACGGCGAGGCCACCTGCGACTGCCATGGACATGATCACGAGCACATCCACGAGCATGGCGAGTCCTGCGGCTGCCACGGTCACCACGACCATGACGGGCACGAAGGCTGCGGCTGCCACTAGCGGCAAGCACCTCGTCGAGAACGCGCTTCCACGCGTGCGACAACCAGCGAACAAACGGCGAAGGCCGCCTGGAATACCATCCAGGCGGCCTTCGCCATACACGACTCAACTAGTCGTTACTTCTTGTTGCGCATCTGCGCTTCCATCTGGCGCAGCAGGTCCATATCGGACTTGGGGCCGCCCGTTCCCAGGCTGCCCATGCCGCCCAGCCCCATGGCATCCAGACCGGGAATATTGGGCATGCGCATCTTTTTGCCCTTCTTACCCTTCTTGCCCTTCTTGCCGCCGGCCTGTGCCTGATTGGCCATCGTGCGCATGCGGCCCATCATCTTGTTCATCTCGCCCCACTGCTTCATAAGGCTATTGACCTCGGTGGGGGTCACGCCGGCGCCCTTGGCGATGCGGGCACGGCGCTGGCCGTTGATGATGGAGGGGCGAAGGCGCTCCTCCTTGGTCATCGACATGATGATGGCCTCGTTCTTATCGAAGATACCTTCGTCCAGGTTGCCACCCATCTGGTTAAGCGCACGCTGGCCACCGGGGAGCATGCCCAGAATGCCCTTCATGCCGCCCATCTTCTTGACGGCCTTCATCTGGTCGAGCATGTCGTTCATGGTAAAGCCCTCGCGCAGCATGCGCTCGGCAGCCTCGAGCTGCTCGGCGTCGGCTGCCTCCTGGGCCTTCTCGATGATGCCGACAACATCGCCCATGCCCAAGATGCGCTTGGCCATGCGGTCGGGATAGAACGGCTCCAGCGAATCGGGTTTCTCGCCCATGCTAACAAACTTGATGGGCTTGCCGGTCACCTGGCGCACGGAAAGCGCGCCGCCGCCACGGGCGTCGCCGTCGAGCTTGGAGATGATCACGCCGTCAAAGTCGGTGCGCTCGGCGAAGGTCGAGACGACGTTGACGATGTCCTGGCCGGTCATGGCATCGACGACCATCAGCACCTGATCGGGCTTGACGGCCTTCTTGATGTCCACGGCCTCCTGCATCATCTGCTCGTCGATCTGCAAACGACCGGCGGTATCGACGATGACCACGTCACGCAGGTGGTCAACGGCCTCCTGAATGGCGCCCTTGGCGATGTCAACCGGGTGCTCGCCATCGCCACGGAAGACCGGCACGCCAATCTCTCCGCCAAGCGTGGCCAGCTGGTCGGCAGCGGCGGGACGGTAGACGTCGCACGCGGCGAGCAGCGGTGAGCGGCCCTGCTTCTTGAGCAGGTAGGCCAGCTTTACGGCCGCCGTGGTCTTACCGGAGCCCTGCAGGCCCACGAGCATGATGACATTGGGAATGCGATTGCTAAAGACGAGCTTGCTCTCGGTTGAGCCAAGCATCTCGGTGAGCTCGTCGAGCACGATCTTGACGACGTTTTGCGCCGGCGACAGCGACTCCATGACCTCGGCGGTCATGCAGCGCTCCTTGGTCTTGGCGACGAACTCCTTGACGACCTTAAAGTTAACGTCGGCCTCGAGCAGCGCCATGCGAATATCGCGCATGGCCGAAGTAATATCGGCCTCGGTCAGCTTGCCCTTGCCGCGCAGGCGGTCAAATGTGTCGTTGAGGCGATCGCTCAGGGAATCAAACACTAGTCACTCCTTAATTGGACTCGCCCACCAGGGCGCGGCAGAAATCTTTGGCATTGAACTCCTGCAGATCATCGACCTGCTCGCCCACGCCGACGCGCAGGATCGGGAGCTTGAGCTTCTCGGCCACGGCCATGGCGATGCCGCCCTTTGCCGTGCCGTCGAGCTTCGTCATGATAATACCGTCCAGGCCCAGCGCCTCGTTAAACTCGAGCGCCTGGTTCAGACCGTTCTGGCCGGTGGCGGCATCGATCACGAGCACGACTGAGACGGGCATGGGGCCGGCGGCCATATTGGCGGCGCGCTTACGCGTCACGTTAACCACCTTGGCAAGCTCGCGCATGAGCTCAGGGCTCGTGTGCAGACGGCCGGCGGTATCGATAAGCACCAGGTCGCTGCCGCGCTTGTCGGCCTCGTCGAGCACGTCGTAGCAAACACTTGCCGGGTCGGAGCCGCGGTCGCGCTTGATGACGGGGACACCGGCGCGCTGGCCCCACACATCGAGCTGCTCAATGGCGGCGGCGCGGAAGGTGTCGGCTGAGCCGATCACGACGTTCTTGCCGCGGGCAGACATGGCGCTCGCGATCTTGCCGACCGTCGTGGTCTTGCCGGCACCGTTAATGCCCACAAACAGCACGCAACTCGGCGTGTCGGCGAACGGATCGCGCTCGACGGGCACAAAATGCTGCTCGAGCTGCTCGGCCAGGGCGCGACGGAGCTGCGGGGCGGTCTTAAGGTTCTTCTTGGCCGCGGCATCGCGCAGGTCATCGGACACCTGGATCGCGACCTCGGCACCCATGTCACCCATGACGAGGGTGTCCTCTAGGTCCTCCCAAAAATCCTCGTCGACCTCGCCGCCAAAGTAGAAGACCTCGTTGAGGGCCTCGCGGCTGCGCTCAAGTCCGCGCGAGAGAGCATCGAAGAATCCCATTATGCATTCACGACCTTTCCGGTTTCGCGATCGAGTTTTTGCGAGACGACGCGACTGACGCCGTCGGCTTGCATCGAGACGCCGTAGAGGACGTCAGCGTCCTCCATAGTACGGCGCTGATGCGAGATAACCAAGAGCTGCGTATCGGAACGCAACACGTCGAGTGCGCCGATGAGCTTGGACAGGTTGGCGTCATCGAGCGCCGCCTCGACCTCGTCCAGCACATAGAACGGCACCGTACGCGTGCGATAGACAGCAAAGAGCAAGGCGAGCGCCGTCAGGCTCTTCTCGCCGCCCGACATGAGCATCATCTTGGTGATGCGCTTGCCACGCGGCTGCGCCACGACCTCGATGCCCGTCTCGGCCGGATGCTCAGGGTCGGTCATCTCCAGATGTGCCTGGCCACCCGGGAACAGCATGGCGAAGATCTCGCGGAAGTTCGCATCGACCTTCTCGAAGGTCACCAGGAAGGCCTTGCGCATCTTACGGTCGATGGCCACGGTGATCTTGGTGAGCGCCTTGCGCGCGCACTCCAGATCGGCCAGCTGCTCCTCGATGTAATCGGCGCGGCGCTTGAGCTGCTCGTACTCCTCCATGGCAACCTGGTTCACAGGGCCCAGGTTGTTGATCTGGCGCACGAGCTGGTTGAGCTCACGCTCGGCAGCGTCACGGTCGGTGGGCGCAGGAAGCATGAGCGCCTCCTCGAGCACCGTGGTGCCATCGGCGGTAATGGCCTTGATAGCCGCCTCTACCTGCACCTCGAGCTTGCCGCGAGCGACCTTGAACTCGTTTTGCGTCGCGGTGGCGGCATCGACCCGCTCCTTGGCGCGGGAGACCTCGGCCTTGGCGTCCTCAATGGTCTTCTTAAGCGAGGCCGAGTCAGCCTCCTCGAGCGAAGCCTGGTCACGCAGACGCGAGGCCCAATCCGACGCGCGCTCCAGCAGGGCCGAATAGCGCTCGTGCATGGGATCGACGCGCAGGCGCAGCAGCTCGAGCGAGCGCGAAGCCTGGCGTGTTCCGCGGATACGACGGTCGATGCCCTCAAGACGATGCTCAAGGTCGGGCACGCGGCCCTTCAGCGAACGCAGGCGCTCGCTCGTCTGGGCCAGGCGCACCTTGGCATCGGCGAGCTTACCGGCGGCCTCGGAATCGTCACGGCGAACGCGATCGAGCTCATCGTTGGCCTCGGCAATCTGGAGACCCAGGTCGCTTGCCTGTGCACGCGCCTCGTCACGCGAACGGGTGAGCTCGTCAACGCGCGGGCGCGCGGCACGAACGGCCTCGGCAGCCTGCTCGCGGCGCTTGGAGATGCGCACGCGCTCGACCTCGGCATTGTTGGCGCTTTGCTCCAAGCGGCCGATCTCGGAGAGCAGCGAGCGGCGCTCGCCCTCAAGACGGGCGATCTCACCGGCGGCATCGCCCTCGGCGGCACGGGCCTCCTCGACGGCAACGTTGGCCTCGACGACCTGATCCGACACATGCTCAAACACGGCAGCCAGATCGGGCTCCAGACCCTCTAACTCGCGAATACGACGCTTGCGCTCCAGGGCACCCGAGGCCTCGCCGGCATCGAGTCCAACGCGCACCAGGCCGCCACAGCTCACGCGGGCGCCATCGGGAGTCACATAGGTCACACCGTCAACGACTGGTGCCGCCAGCGCGGCAGCCAAGTCATCGACCACGTAATAGCCGCCAAGCAGGGCCTCGACAACCGGGCCATAACCGGAACGCACGGACAGACGATCGACCAAACGCGAACCGGCAGCGCCCTTAGCAGCAGCACCGCCGCTCACGCCGCGCGCCATCAGCAGCGCCTCACCTGAGGCCTTCTTTTGGTCCAGAGCCGCACGGCCGGCACGCTCAAGCGTGGCGGCGTCATCGAACAGCAGGGCATCGATATCGCCGGCGAGCAGCTGCTCAACCAGGCCCTCGAGCTCGCGCGGAGCCTCGAGTACGTCACCCAGACGACCCGCGACGTCGTCGCCCAGCGCGCCCACCAGGCGGCTCACCAACGGCGAGCTGTCGGCCATGCGGGCATCGAGCTTCTTTTGGCTCGCAAGCTCCGAGCGCACCTCGGACAGCCTGTTGCGCGCCTCGCTCTCGCGGGCACGCAGGTCCTTAAGGGCCGCGCGGGCAACCTCGGTGGCCTCACGCGCATCGGTCTGGGCCTGACGCGCCTCCTCAAGGGCGCTCTCAAGCTCCTCGGCGCGGTCGCGACGGCTCTCAAGCGAGGCCATGACCTCCTCAAGCTGCTCGTCGATCTGCTCCAGGCGCGAGGCATACATGTTGTCCTCGACCTCGGCATTGCTCAGCGAGTCCTTCACCTTGGCGAGCTCGAGCGCGGCGTTATCGGCCACACGCTGCACATCGCGCTGCTCACGCGTGAGCTGCGAAATCTGATTGTCGAGCGCAACGCGACGCTCGTGGAGCTCAGCGGCGGCAGGACCAGCGGCGTCAACGTCCTCCTGGGCCTGCATATGCGCACCGGTCACTTCCTCAAGCTGCGCACGCGCGTCCTCGAGCTCCTCGACCACGCGACGACGCTGATGCTCGGAACTCGAAATCTGTCCGCGCATGTCAGACAGGCGCGACACCATGTTGTGGCCCTTTTCCTCGAGCAGGCGCATGTCGGAGTTAATGCGGCCGACCACATCTTGCATATGACGGCGCTGCTCGCCTAGGTCGCCCACAAACAGGCCCTTTTCCTCGAGCATGACCTGAAGCTTCTCGAGCTCGCGCTCCTTTTCGCCCATGCGGTACTGCGCAAGCTCCAGCTCGGCGGCACCTTCCTTGGAGCGGCTCTCCAGGTCGTTCCACTGCGACTGCAGCGAACGCAGCTCGTCGACAGCCAGCATCTGCGTAAGCTCGTTCGCACGCGAGGACAGCTCTTTGTACTTGCGCGCGCGATCGACCTGACGCTCCAACGGCCGCAGCTGACGGGCGATTTCCTTATTGATGTCGCGGGCACGCGTCAGGTGCTCGTCCATCGACTTAATCTTTTTGAGCGCACGCTCCTTGCGGCGCTTGTGCTTGGAGATGCCGGCGGCCTCCTCGATGAGGGCGCGGCGCTCCTCGGGGCGGCTCTGCAAGATGGCGTCGAGCTTGCCCTGGCTGATGATGGAATGTGTATCCTTGCCCAGGCCCGAATCGTGCAGGATGTCCTGAATGTCCATCAGGCGGCACGGACTCGAGTTGATGAGGTACTCGCTTTCGCCCGAGCGATACATGCGACGGGTGATGGCGACCTCGTCAAAATCGACGGGCAGCATATGGTCCGAGTTATCGAGCACCAGCGTGACCTCGGCGACACCCACCGGCTTGCGCGCCGACGAGCCCGAGAAGATGACATCCTCCATGGCCTGGCCGCGCAGCTGCTTGGCGCTCTGCTCGCCCAGGACCCACAGAATCGAGTCGGAGATGTTCGATTTTCCCGAGCCGTTGGGACCGACGATGACGGTCAGGCCCGGCTCAAACGTCATATGGGCGCGGTCGGCAAACGACTTGAACCCCTTGAGCGTGAGGGACTTGAGATACACGGTTCCTCGCTTAAACAGGCTTCTTGTTGAGAATCACGCCGTTGGTGGTGTAGCCCATGCGGTCAAGTGCCTCGAGTGCAGCGGCTCCCTCGGCTTCCTTCTTTGAGGAGCCGGAGCCGCGACCCTGACGAATACCATCGATCAACACCACGGCGGTAAAGGTGGGCGCATGCGCCGGGCCCTCGGAGCCAACGAGCTTATACGCCGGGGGCTCGTGACCGTCGGCTTGCACGCACTCCTGCAAAAACGACTTGGGGTTTGCAGGATGCTCAGCACGCTCGGAAGCCAAATGCGGCTTAAGCGTACGGTGAATGAACTCTGCCGCAACGTCCCAGCCGGCATCCAGGTACAGCGCGCCCACGAGCGACTCATAGACGTTCTCGAGGGCCGAATGCAGGCCGCGCGCACCAGTACCGGTCTCAGAGGCACCAAAGATGATGATGTCGTCGATGCCCAGCTCGTGAGAAACCTCGGACAGCGTAGCGCCCGAGACAAGCGACACCTTCAGGCGCGTGAGCTTGCCCTCGTCAAACTCGGGATAGGACTCAAACAGGGAGCGTGCGACCACAGCGCCCAAAATGGAATCGCCCAAGAACTCAAGGCGCTCATAGCTGGCAGAAACCGGCTGTCCCTCGACTGCCGAGGGATGCGTAAGCGCCGCGCGCAGCAGCACCTTATTGTTGAACTCGTGGCCCAGGATTTCCTGGGCGCGCGTAAGTCGGTCGGATAAAGCCAAGACTTAGGCCTCCTTGGCAGCTTCGATAGCGTCGACGGCGTCGGCGACAGAGTTGAGCGAGAGCAGGGTCTCGTCATCGATCTCGAGGTTGAACTCGTCCTCGATAGCCGTAACCAGCTGCAGGCGCTCGAGCGAGTTGGCATCGAGGTCGTCAAAGGTGGTCTCATCGCTAATTTCGGCAACATCGACGCCCAGAACGTCAGCAGCGACCTCGGCGATCTTGTCGAAGATTTCGGAGCGGTCCATAGCGCTTCCTCTCATAGTGCATGAATACCAAAAGAATGGTACCGCCCGGGCGGTACCAAGACACGGTTCTGATTCTACCCCACGACGTGCGCCGCGAAGCACATAACAGCACTCTTACTCGCTCTTATAAAACGATACCGTCCATAGAGTTGGCGACATTCTCGACCAGCCCGGCGCGCACGGCTTCGGCCGCCGCAAGCGTACCGTTTTTAACAGCCTCGACCGAGGTGGCACCATGGCCGATCAGGACCACGCCGCACAGGCCCAAAAGAATCGCGCCGCCCTTGGCGTCGCCCGAAAGCTTGGCTTTAATCTCGCGCATCTGCTTTTTGATGAGCAGCGCGGCGATCTTGGTGCCGAGCGAGGCCATAAAGGCACCCTTGAGTTCCTGCAGCAAAAACTTGGCAGCGCCCTCGGTGGCCTTGAGCGCGATGTTGCCCGACATGCCGTCGGCGACCACGACGTCAAAATTGCCCGACGTAAGATCGGTGCCCTCGCAGTTACCAACAAAGCCGGGAACGGCGGCTTTCATGGCCGGGAAGCAGGCCTTGGTAAAGTTGGAGCCCTTCTCGTCCTCGGTGCCGTTGGCAAGCAGGCCCACGCGGGGATGCTCGATGCCCAGGACGACGCGGGCATAGGCGCTACCCATCTGAGCAAAACGCACCATGTCATCGACCTCGACATCGGGGTTGGCGCCCATATCGCACAGCACCGTCAGACCGCCGGCGCGATTGGGCAGCGCATTGGTCAGACAGGGGCGCACCGGCTGCTTCTTGCCTTCGGCCTGATACCTAAACGGCGTCACGTAGGCGGTGGCAGCGGCGGTCATGGCGCCGGTGGAGCCGGCAGAGAAAAACGCGTCCGCATTACCCTTCTTAATGGCGCGGCAAGAAAGCACGATCGACGACTTACGCTTGGTCATCACGGCGCGAATGGGATCGTCATCCATGGCGATAACGTCAGGCGCCTCAAGGGCCTCAACACGTGCATGGGAAGCGGCAAAGGGATTGACGATTTCGGCGGGACCAGCTGCCAAGACCTCGATATCGGGATCGGCGGCAAGCGCAGCCTCGATACCATCGAGAACAACCTGAGGTTTCTCGTCTCCGCCCACAACGTCTACACAAACGCGAACGTTACTCATATACATGCTCCTTATACAAAAATGGCCGACTCATTGAGCCGGCCATTGTGGTTCCATTTGGAACGGCATCGCGTCCAGAGTATACCGTTACTCGGTAACGATAACCTCGCGGTCCTTGTAGAAACCGCAGCTGGGGCACACGTGGTGCGGAAGCTTGACAGCGCCGCAACGGGGGCACGTGGACTGAGCCGCAGCCGAGATCTTCATGTTGGCGGAACGACGGGTGTGAGTGCGGATACGACCCTGCTTTTGTTTAGGTACGGGCATAGTGACCTTCCTTATGAACTATCCAGTGTGGCGATTACGCGCAAGTAGCGATACTACCACAGTTTTACTCATCAAGCTTGAGATTCTTCAATGCTGCAAATGGATTTTCCGTGGCAGCGGCCCATTCTGCCTCTGCCTGGGCGGCGCAATCGCATTGCTCGACGTTGAGATTGCAACCGCATGTGGGGCACAGACCACGGCAATCGGGCTTGCAGAGCACCACAAACGGCGTGTCCATAACGACCGCGTCATTGATGGGCTCACCCAGATCGACGATGCGGTCCTCACCCAGGAGCTCGTAGCCGTCCTCGTAGGCCTCGGGATCCTCGGGCTCCTCAAAGAGGTAGAACTCCTCGATCTCTCCGGCGATATCAAACGAGGCGGGCTCCAGGCAACGGTCGCACTCACCGGTGGCGTGCGCGCGGACCATGCCCGTGAGCAAGACACCGGTACCGGCATTGGTAAAGACAACGTCGTAGTCGATGCCGTCCTGAAGCTGGTACTCCTTCTCGCCCACCGTGTAGGTGGCGACATCGACCTTACCGGTCAGCGGATACGAATCTCCAGGAAACTCGAGCTGCTCGGAAAGATCGACGGTAACACTCGGGAACTCAGCCATTACCACTGACCATTCTGCTGGGCAGCGTCCTCGTTGAGCTGCTGGCGGCAACGGGTAACGGTGCCGGTCAGACTCTTGAGGTTTTCCTCCAGGTGCGTAAAGACCTGCTCTGCGTAGTCCTCGGCAGCATAACGCGTCTCGCGCTCGTACTGCTGGGCACGATCGCGGATGTCGTCGGCCTGCTGCTGCGCAAGGCGGACGATCTCCTGCTCACCGGCAATGGTGAGGGCCTGCTGCTGAGCGTCGGCGATGATGGAATCGGCCTGGGCGGCGGCGGAAGCCATAAGCTCCTCGCGCTCCTTAAGGATACGGCGGGACTTCTGCCACTCCTCGGGATAGCTCATGCGGATCTCGTCGAGGATATTGAAGAACACGTCGGCGTCGATGACCTTGAACTGAGCGTTCTTGCCGAAAGGCGGCTTGGCTTCCTCGATCAGCCCTTCGAGCTCATCGACCAAGCTGACGATCCTATCGCCAGGAAAATTCTCGCCCGGCATCCGGTCTCCTTTCATAGGTAACATATCATCGTGCTAGTTTACCACATGCCACCAGGCAATAAAAAACGTCACGAAAAGCGATGTCTGAGCGCTTCGACCACGTTGGGCGGCACAAACGTCGATACATCGCTGCCGAGCGAGGCGATCTGGCGAACGACCGAGCTCGAGATGTAACCGTACTGCGGAGCACTCATGACAAAGATGGACTCCAGCTCGCTATCCAAGCGATAATTGAGGTCGGCCTGCTGCAGCTCATACTCAAAGTCGGTCATGGCGCGCAGGCCCTTGACCACGGCCCCCGCCCCCTGCTCACGAGCGAAGTCGACCAAGAGGCCGGTAAAGGGCAGGACTTCGACGCCGTCGATATTACCGAGCGCCTCGCGGGCCAGCGCCACGCGCTCATCGAGCATAAACGTGGTGCCCACACCGTTTTTACCCTGCGACTCTGCAACAGCGACGATCACACTGGGAAAGATGCGGCGGGCGCGGCGGATCACATCAATATGGCCAAACGTGATGGGATCGAAGGTGCCCGGGACGATCACGCGGTTGATGGTGTCATTCATGGGCGTCCTCCTGAAACGTCGTGGCATCGTTGTTATCGGCATCGGTGACGGCACTATCGTCCTCACCGTCGTCATCGCCGACCCAACGAAGCAGGTCGACCGAGGTAATGCCGTAGCGCTTCTCACGTACAGTCTCAAAGCCTGCCGGATGCGCGCCCGCATCGGCGGAGGCATGCTCAAACAGGGCATAAGCGCCAGGCGCAAGCAGACCCTGCTGAGCCAGGTTCTGCAGCATTTCCTCGACCGGCTCGGCACCAAAAGCATAGGGCGGGTCGAGCAGGACCAAATCAAAGGGGCCGCCCGGTACACGACCGCGCGAGGCACTTGCCAGCATGTCGCCCGTGACCACACGCCAACGCGCACGGTCACGGCAGAGCGACTCGATATTCTTGGTAATGAGCCGCGCGGCGTTGCGATCGATCTCAAACGTCGTGAGCGAGCGGGCCCCACGAGAGAGCATCTCTAACCCTAAGGCACCGGAGCCGCCAAAGGCGTCCAGCACACGAACCTCGTCCAAATCGAAATCGAATGCCGACATGACCATAGATGCGCACGCCTCGCGCACGCGATCAGTCGTGGGGCGGGTGACATCGCGACCACGGGGCTCCTCGATCTTACGACCGCGCCATTCGCCGCCGATGATTCTCATCCTCCGCTGACCTCCTTAAAGATATGTCGATAACGCATGGCGACCGCATCGCGCAGGGGGCGCGTCGCCACGGAGTCAAGGTTGCAAGCATACCGCAAGAGCTCGACCGCGTCCAAATGGGCCCATTCGATCAGCTCCTCGTCGGCATCCAGGTCAACAAAGCGCAGGGACACACCGCCATGCTGGCGGTACCCCAGGATTTCGCCCTCGTGGCGCAAACGCAGGTCCATCTGGGCAAGCGTAAAACCATCCGAGGTCTTTTCGAGCGACTGGAGACGGTCTTGTGCCGCCGACGCGCCGCCGTTGCCCTTGGAGTGCGTCATGACCAGGCAGGTGCCCGACACGCTGCCGCGGCCCACGCGACCGCGCAGCTGGTGCAGGGCCGCCAAGCCAAAGCGCTCACCGTTCTCGATGACCATGACGGTGGCGTTGGGCACGTCGACGCCCACCTCGACCACCGTGGTCGAGACGAGCACGTCGATCTCTCCGCGCTTGAAGGCATCGATCACGCGGTCCTTCTCCCCCGCCGGCATGCGGCCGTGAAGGCGTTCGATGGTAAGTCCCGGCAACGCCAGGCGCAGGCGATCGAGCTCGGTTGCCGTATCGTGGAGCGGCACGGGCACGGTCACGCGGCCCTCGTCGTCGCGGGCGATACCAGGCACGTCTTCCAGCTCATCGGCCGAGTCACTCGGCTCCACGAGGGGGCAGATCACATAGGCCTGCTGGCCCTTTTCGTGCGCCTCGCGAATAGCGCCGTGGGCCAGGTCGCGGCTCGACTCGGTAAGCACGCGTGTCGTCACGCCAGCGCCAGGGACGGGCCGATGGCGGATGATACTCGTGTCCAGATCGCCGTAGACCGAAAGCGCCAGCGTACGTGGGATGGGCGTTGCCGTCATAACGAGCAGATCGGCACCGGGGCCCTTCGCGCGTAGGGCGTTGCGTTGGCCGACGCCAAACCGGTGCTGCTCGTCGATGACGACAAGCGACAGATGCTTGAACGCAACGTTATCCGAAAGCACCGCATGGGTGCCAAAGAGCACATCAAGCTCGCCCGATTCCAGCTGGGCATGGATCCGCTCGCGCTCTGCGGCCGGCGTGGCACCCGTCAGAAGCGCCCAGGACATGCCGGCCTGCGAGAGCAGAGGGCCGGTCTTATCGGCATATTGGCGCGCCAGAACGCCCGTGGGCGCCATAACGCAGGCCTGCGTACCGCTATCGGCAGCCACAGCCAGCGCGCAGGCGGCAACGGCGGTCTTACCGGTACCGACATCGCCCAGCAGCAGGCGGTTCATCACGCGCCCGCCATCGCACATATCATGCAGGATGTCTTGGAACGCGGCCTCCTGCTCTTCGCTCAGCGAAAACGGCAGGGCTTCCCTGAGCGCGACCAGGTGCTCGCCCGCGGTGTGGGCATAGGGCACCACATCGACCAGGCCGCCATCGTTGCGCAGGCGCAGCGCCAGCTGAAGGTAAAGGCACTCCTCATAAGCAAGGCGACGGCGAGCGATATCGCGCTCAGCCATGCTCGAGGGAAAATGAATCGAGCGTAGCGCACGGGCTTTGCTCATCAGGCGGCGCTTGACACGCAGAGGCGCGGGAATGGGATCGAACGGATTGGCGACCACTTCGAGCGCGCCGCTTACGATACGGCGCATCCACGCCTGGCTCACGCCATCACTCACATAATGGACCGGCAAAATGGTGCCCGCGGCACGCCCGTCCTCGAGCTTTTCGAAATGCGGCGAGGCCATCTGCTTAAAACCGTAGGCAAACTCGACCTTGCCCATCACAGCCAAACGGTCGCCCTGCTTAAGCTGCTGGGCAATCCATGGCTGGCGGAAAAAGGCGACCTGCAGCACGCCCGTCTCGTCAACAAGTGAGACCTCGGTCACCTGCATGCGCGGACGCGGCTGCTTTTGGACGATACGGTCGACCGTGGCGATAATGGTGCACACGGTACCGATAGGCGCCATCTCAATGGACCACGAACGGGTAAAGTCGAGGTATCGATGAGGAATATGGAGAAGGAGGTCCCCCACCGTCCGAATTCCCAGACGGCGAAGGGCCTCCTCACGTTTACCCGAAACAAATTTGAGTCGCGCGATATCCTCGTCGAGCGCATTGCTCTGGGCAAAGCGCTCCGAGACGCGCGGCACGGAGCACAGCTCGGACATGGGCAGTTGCCTACTCGATCGAGAAGATCACGGGATAGAGCGGCTGCTCGCCACGATGGGCGTCAATCTCCAGATCGGGCTGAGCCTCCTCGATAGCGTCAACGATCTCCTGGAAGGCCTCATCGGACAGTTCCTCGCCGGCCAGAATCGTCAGCGCGTCGCCCTCCTCTTCCTCCTGCATGCGGTTGATGCAGTCGAGCGTGACCTGCTTCACGTCGGAGCCGACCACGTCGATGGAGCCGGCGATGATACCCATGACGTCACCGGAGTGAATCGGAGAACCGTCAGAGGCACTGGAGTCGCGCACGGCGCGGGTGACCTCGCCATCGCGGACCTCACTGATGGCGTCGACCATGGCGGCGACGGCATCCTCGAGCTCGGAATCGGGCAGGACCGCGAACAGCGCGGAAAAGGCCTGCGGGACGGTCTTGGTGGGAACGACGGCGACCTTCTTGTCGGTGCAGGCTGAGGCAGCAGCCTCAGCGGCCATGCGGATGTTGCCGTTGTTGGGCAAGATGATGACCGAGGTCGCGTTGACCTGGTCCACCGCGCCCAGCAGGTCGGCGGTCGAGGGATTCATAGTCTGGCCACCGGACACGATCACGTCGACGCCGAGGGACTTGAGGATGTCGGCCTCGCCGGAACCGGCGGCAACGGCGACAAAGCCCAGCGCCTTGGCGGGCTCGGCGGCCTTTTCCTGATCCTCGTGGATCTTGGCGGTACGGTCGTGGGCCTCCATCTCCATGTTGTGGATAAAGACCTCATAGATCTGACCGAGCTGCAGCATGTGCTCGAGCACCAGGTTGGGGGTGTTGGAGTGCACATGGATCTTGTAGTCGGGATAGGCGCCCACGAGTAGCTCGCAGTCGCCCATGGAACCCAGGAACTTAAGGCACTCGTCCTCGTCAAACGGGGCGTCGGCCTTAAACAGGAACTCGTTGCAGTAGCGGAACTCCGAGCCCTCCCAATCGTCGTTGGCCTCGATCTCAACGCGACCAAGGGCCGCGTCGCGGGCAGAGCCAGCGGAATCAAACGTGGCGGAGAAATCCTCGACAACGGTGCTGCGGCCAAGTGCTGCAGCCACAAAGTTCTCAAGGAAGATGGCGAAGCCAAAGGCGCCGGAGTCGACCACGCCGTTCTCCTTCAGAACGGGCAACAGATCGGGTGTGCGGGCGACGGACTGGTACGCCTCAACGACGATGGCATCGAGCGCATCCTCAGCCGAGAACTTCTTCTTCTCGCACTCATCGGCCTTGGTCGAGACATCGCGCAGGACCGTGAGGATCGTGCCCTCGATGGGCTTGCGGACAGCCTGGAAGGCGACCTTGACGGCGCGACGGAAGGCGAAGGCAATGTTGGCGGACGTAATGGGCTCATCGGCAGAGACAAGGCCCTCGGCCACGCCGCGCAGAATCTGCGAGGTGATGACGCCGGAGTTACCGCGGGCGCCCATCAGGGAGCCGTGGGTGATGGCGCCGGCGATGGCCTCCATGTCGGCATCGGCGGGAAGGGCGGAAAGCTCCTTGGTCACCGAGGCGAGCGTGAGCGACATGTTGGTGCCGGTGTCGCCGTCGGGTACGGGGAAGACGTTGAGCTTGTTGATCTCCTCGGCCTTGTCGGAAACGGCAGCCGCAGCGATCGGAAAACAGGTGCGAATGGTCTTTGCAATCATGGGTATTTGAATCTCCGTTTTCGGATGCTAGTTCAGACGGCTCTTGAGCGCGTCGATGTGGATGCCGATCTTAAGGCTGGCGGGATCGATCTGGGCGATCTCCTGCAGGGTAAAGGCAACGGAGCTCGAAAGATTGTGGCAGACGGACTTCATGTTGACGCCGTTCTCGAGCACGACGTGAAGATCGACCGTAAGGCCGTTCTCGTCGGCGGAGACAAGCACGCCCTTGCGGAGGCGCTGACCGGCAAGCAGGCGCACGCTCTCGGCGCCCTGGAGCTGTTCGGCCATACCGACGACGCCATAGCACGTCATCGCTGCATAACCGGCAATATCGGCAATAACGTCGTTCGAGACGCTCAGGCTGCCGTTAATGGTCTCAGACACAAGAATCTCCTTATCTGGTGCTCGCGGCACCATCTCGTGGGAGCAATCATTGCAATATTCTACAACGAGCGCGCCGTGTTGAGGTGGTGGGTCGCGGGATTACATCCTCGACACGAAATGTTGATATGGTAACGTTCGCGAACGGCGACCGCGACATGAAAAAACCCGCCGCATAAGCGACGGGTTTTACAACCTGGCTCCCCGGGTAGGACTCGAACCTACAACAGCGCGGTTAACAGCCGCGTGCTCTACCATTGAGCTACCGAGGAATAGGTGCGTGCTCTCAAGCAACGAAATTTATTATACGGACGAATCAGCTCAGGGCAAGAACTTTTTTAAGAAATTTTCCGACCTAGTCATTGGGGGCGTTCTTAAACGACCAGTCATTCAAGAATGTCCCCAACGACTACATGAAAGCGCCCCCAAGCGGATGTGCTTGAGGGCGCTTCTTGCTTGACTAGCTCTCGATATAGTCCTTCAGCTTGCTGGAGCGACTGGGGTGGCGAAGCTTGGCCAGAGTCTTGGACTCGATCTGGCGGATGCGCTCGCGCGTGACGCCAAACTCGCGGCCGACTTCCTCGAGCGTACGGGGATGTCCGTCGACAAGGCCAAAGCGCAGCTCAATAACCTTGCGCTCACGATCGGCAAGCGAATCGAGCACCTGGGTGAGCTGCTCCTGCAGCATGGAGAAGCTGGCGGCATCGGGCGGAACGATGGCCTGGGAGTCCTCGATGAAGTCGCCCAGCTGGGAATCCTCTTCCTCGCCGATGGGGGTCTCGAGCGACACGGGCTCCTGCGAGATCTTCTGGATCTCGCGGACGCGGTCGGCACTCATGTCCATCTCGGCACCGATCTCCTCGGGGGTCGGGTCGCGGCCCAGGTCCTGAAGAAGCTGGCGCTGCACGCGGACGAGTTTGTTGATGGTCTCGACCATGTGCACGGGAATACGGATGGTACGGGCCTGGTCGGCGATAGCGCGCGTGATGGCCTGACGGATCCACCACGTGGCGTACGTGGAGAACTTAAAGCCCTTCTGGTAGTCGAACTTCTCGACGGCGCGAATCAGACCGAGGTTGCCCTCCTGGATCAGGTCAAGGAACAGCATGCCGCGACCGACATAGCGCTTGGCGATGGAGACGACCAGACGCAGGTTTGCGCTGATGAGTGCCTGCTTGGCTTCGAGGCCCACGTTCTCAATGCGCGTAAGACGACGTATCTCGGCACGCGTGAGCTCGAGCTCGCCTGCCTCGGCAGCCTCGAGCTTCTCGGTGGCCTCGAGACCGGCCTCGATCTTCATGGCCAGATCGACCTCTTCGGAGGCGGTCAGCAGGTCGACCTTGCCGATCTCCTTGAGGTACATACGAACCGGGTCGCCGGTCAGCATCACCGTGGAGGCATCGATGCCGCGCACGCGCGAACACGAACGGGACGTGCGCACGGTGCGCTTCTTCTTGCTCTTGGAAGAACCCATCTCGGCGTCGGCCTGACGGGCCATCTTAAGCTCGTGATCGTCGAGCGAGCCGGAATCGTGCTCGTCGTCATCGAAATCGTCGGTATCGCTATCGTTATCGTCATCGTCGACGTCCATGGGGGCGTCGTCGTTTCCGCTCGCGGAGATAATCTGGATGCCGCTGTTGCGCAGCGCGGAATACACCGCGTTGAGCTGCTCATCAGATACATCGATATCCTTCAGGGCGACCTGAATCTCGTCCTCGGTTACCGAAGTCCTGTTTGAGCCGTTGCCCATGAGCTTTGCAACGTAGGATTCCAGCCCAGTACCCGTGCTCTCACTCTTATTTGGCACAGATTCTCCCTTCATAGTCCACAGGACTCATTACTTTAGCACACACAATGACGTCTATACCCAAAATTCAGACTGGATATAGGCGCGAATACGCTGGTTGACCACAACATCTAGGCCTGGTCGGCGCCCGCTGTCTCCAAACCAATCAAACGGAACGGATCTGCCACGCCACCGATCGACTTTTGGAGCTCGCGCTGGCGCTGAGAATCTTGCATCGCCTGCATCGTCAGCACACGGCGTGCCTCATCGTCGAGCGACCGGTCCTGGCGAAGCTTGGCCTGTGCGGCGCGCATGCGGCGCTTAATGGTGTAGAGCTCGAGGGTATCGAGCATAAACACGATGTTCGTCTCGGTGGGGTGCTTGCTCGTCGACGAAATGCGTCCGGCGCTGACAAGCGACGCTGCCTCGGGGCACACCGCGCGTGCCGCATCCATGCACGCCGTAGGGTCGGTGCCCGGCGGCGTCGCGAGCACGGCCCACGCGATGGACTCGTGGCGCGGATCCACCCACTCGATCGAGCAGATGCGGTCGGCATACGTGCGGAACAGGTCGGGATAGCTCGTGAGCATCGTCAGCAGCTCGCGCTCCCCCGCCAAAGACTTTCGTTCCAGGTCGGTCAGCACGATCGGCATCGTCGGTGCCGCAGACACGTCCGTTGCATCGGCAACCGGCGCCGCGTCATCCAGCCCAACCGGCACATCGATTGGCGGCATATCGTCGGCGACCTCGACCGGCGCGGCCCCGTAGGCCTCGAGCGGCACATAGTCATACGGTTCTTCCTCGACCGGTGTGGACACCGGCGGCGTCGCTCCCGACGCCCAAGCGCCACGAGACGCCCCCTGCGAACCCGACGCCCGACCGCCCGCGTTGCCTGCACGCTCGGCCTGCGCCCGCTGGCGCTCGTAGTTCTGCTCGCGACGACGCTCGGCATCCTCGCGCTTGGCGACATCGCGAAACACGCGACCCGAACTCGCGCGAACCGTCTCCAGATCCAAACCCAGCAGATCGGCAATCTGGATAAAGTATGTGTCGATCATATAGCTATCGCGCAGCGGATAGATAAGCGTCAGCGCATCTTCCAACGCCTTGGCACGACCGCCCGGCGTGGTGATGTCACTCGACTCCTGCAGCGAACGGTAGACAAAGTCCATGAGCGGCTCGGCAGCGTCGATGCGCGCCTGAAGCTCCTGTCCACCATGCGCTGTGATGAACTCCATGGGGTCGTTGCCGTCGGGCAGCACCACGCAGCGCAGGTCCATCGAATCCTGCTCGATAAATTGAATCGCGCGACGGGCGGCCTTCTGGCCCGCGGCATCGCCATCGAACATATACACGATACGCTTGGCAAAGCGGGTGAGCGTCTTGACGTGATGCTCCGTGAGCGCGGTGCCCAGCGTGGCGACAACGTTTTTGATCCCCGCCTCCCAGCAGGCGATACAATCGGTATAGCCCTCCACCACGATGGCCGTATCCTGCGCGACGATAAACTCCTTGGCCCAGTTAAAGCCATAGAGGTTTCGCTTTTTATGGAACACGCTCGTCTCGGCGGTGTTGAGGTACTTGGGTTGACCGTCACCCATGATGCGACCGCCAAAGGCAATGTTGTGACCCTGTTCGTCAAAGATGGGAAACATCACGCGGTCGTAGAAGCGGTCGGCAAGCTGCCCGCGCCCGCGGCTCACGGCAACGTTGGCGTCGATCATCTCCTGCGGGGTAAAACCCGCCTGGGACAGGTGCGACACCAGCGCGTTGCGGCCCGGTGCAAAGCCCAGGCAGTAGCGGCGGCAGACGTCGCCACCCATACCACGGCTGGCAAAGTACTCGCGTGGACGGCCGTCCTTACCGCGCATAAGCATGGTGTGGTAGAACTGGGCGGTCTCGGCACACAGATCGTAGATGCGGGCACGCTTGGTACCGCGCTCGCGACGATCTCCGGTGTCATGCAGCTCAATACCCGCACGATCGGCCAAATAGCGGATTGACTCGGGAAAGCTCAGGTTCTCGCGCTTCATGATATAGGTGAAGACGTCGCCACCCTCGCCGCAGCCAAAGCAATGCCACACCTGCGTGGCGGGGATAATGTGGAAAGAAGGCGTCTTTTCGCCATGGAAGGGGCAGCAACCCCAAAACTCATGGCCGCGGGGCTTGAGCTCAACCGTTTCCTGCACGATGGCAACTAGGTCGGACGCAGCGCGTACCTGGTCTTTTTCCTCATCGCTAATCACGGATGCTCACCCCCTGCTCACCCAAGTTATGACGAATATCCTCGATATTACCCTCGACGGTCGCAATCAACTCATCCAGCGAGTCGAACACACGCGAGGGACGCAGCCAGCGCGTAAAAGCCAGCGAAACGGAAGCGCCGTACAGGTCGCCCGTATAACCAATTAAGTTAGCCTCGAGATGCGATGAAGCGGCATCGTCGGCATACGTCGGCGGCAGGCCGACATTAACGGCAGCGGGCCACGCGATGTCATCGACGAGCACCAGACCCTCATACACACCATCGGCAGGCACCTGAATGCCGTCGGGAACCTGCAGGTTTGCCGTGGGAAAGCCCATGTCAGAACCCTCGTGACGGCCACGAATAACACCGCCACGCAGCATATACGGGCGGCCGAGCAACTCAGCAGCAAGCTCCACATGGCCCTGTCCCAGCTCATGACGAATGCGGGTAGCGCAAATGGCCTCACCGCCCTCGCAAAGCAGGTCGTGACCATACACGTCAACGCCGCGCTCGGAACCCCAAGAGCGCATCTCGGCAACACCAGAAGCACCGCCACGACCCAGCCTAAAGTCGCTGCCAACGCGAATCGAACGAATGTCGACCAGACGCGACACCAGCGAGAGAAAAGCAACATGGTCGAGTGCCGCAACCTCAGGCGTAAAGGGAACGGCTACCACCGCATCGACCCCGGTCTGAGCCAAGGCATGTAGACGGTCGGCCGTCGTCATCAATTTTTGAGCGGGCGAAGGACTCACCACAACGTCCGGATCGGGATCGAAAGTGACCACGACCGCCTTACAGCCATGGGCACGGGCGTCACGGACAAGCGCCGCAATGAGCTCCTGGTGTCCACGGTGCACGCCATCGAACACGCCGATGGCAATCGATGCGGCACCCAAGTGCTCGCACTCATCAAACGTATCGGCAGCAACGATGCGAGCCTCGTCCGACTCGCCCTCGAAAAAGATACGCGCGAGCTCGCGAGCGGACAACATCATCGAACACCGCCGATTGCCTGCGGAAACACGTGCTCCATGACAAAGCGGCCACTCTCAATGCGGGCGAGCGCCTTGAGTCCCCCATCGAGCACCAACGCAAAAGGCGACTTCAAGGTATCGAAATCGGCAAGCGCACGCTCAACGGGAATGCGTCGGCCGCAGAGCAGATCGTCGGCAAGATTGCCCGGCAAGTCAACACGCGAGGCGCCCAGGGCCGCAATGGGATCCAGGGCAAAGCCAGCCGCGGACTCGGGAGAAAGCTCCTCGACCGCATGACAGGCGCCAATGGAAACAACACCGGAGGCCGTGCGGCGCAGCGCGGAAATGTGCGCGGCGCTCTCGCAGACGCGGCCCAAATCGCGAGCGAGCGCACGGATATAGGTACCCTTGCTCACTGAGAACGCCACGGTCCACACACACGTATCACCTTCGCCTCCCACGGCGATCAGGTCGGCGGCATAGACCTCGACGGGGCGCGGAGGTAGGTCCACCGCATTGCCCTCGCGAGCAGACTTGTAGGCGCGAACGCCATTGACCGAGATAGCCGAAAACGCCGGCGGCACCTGCATCTGCGGACCCAGCATAGCGGCCAAGCGCTCACGGGCATAGGCAGGATCGCGGAGCTCGTTGGCAACAGCCACCGTGCGGACCGCCTCGCCCTCCGCATCATCGGTATTGGTCTCGACGCCAAACGAAATGTCGGCGACATAGCTTTTGGTATCGAGGGTTAGCATGCCCAGCAGACGGGTGGCCTGGCCCACACCCACCACCATGACACCCGATGCCATGGGGTCGAGCGTGCCGGCATGGCCGACGCGCCGCTCATGGAGGGCGCGCCGGCATTTCGAAACCACATCGTGGGACGTGCAGCCCACCGGCTTATCGACGGCGAGCAGCATATTCAGTTGAGAAGGCGTACGACGAGCCATGTACCATCCAAAAAGTTAAAGCTCGACGGTCACCGAAGCGGGATCCTCCCCCACCAGCTCGGCCAGCATGGGAAGTGCCACGGTAAGCGTCTCGAGAATCGTTCCGTTGTTGGAGAAACCGGCGGCAGCGGGATGTCCGCCTCCGCCAAAGGCAGCAGCAATCTCGGACACGTTGAGGTCGCCCTTGGAGCGCAGGTTGCCGCGCACCTTGGTATCGCCCTCAATGCCCTTCAGGAACAGGCAGACCTCGACACCCATCACCGAGCGAACCACATCGACCAGGCCGTCGCACTCATCCGAGGTGACACCGCAAGCCTCAAGGTCACTCTGGTACGCGTAGCTATACGCGACGCGCCCGTGGGCCACCGTCTTAATGCGGCCCATAACGATGGACTTGAGGTGCAAAAACTCAACGCGCATGCTCTGGTAAACCTCGAGTGCCACACGCGCCGGATCGGCACCGTGGGCAACCAGACGCGAGGCTGCATGGAACGCGGCTGCATCGGCGTTTTGGTACTGAAAACGGCCGGTATCGGTAACCAAGCCACACAGCAGGCAGGTCGCAACGCCATCACGTGCGACAATGCCGCAATTGTCCAAGAAGCGGTCGATGATCATGGCGCAGGCTGCAGCTTCGACGCGCCTCAGGCTGAGCTCGGCAAACTCCTCGCGCGCCGGATGGTGATCGAAGCACACCACATGCTTGGAGCGACGAAGCACCTCGGCGGAATTATTGAGACGCTCGACGACCGGCACGTCCACCGAGATGAACAGGTCCGGATTGCCGGTATACGCAGATGCCGGTACCAGGCGATCGGAGCCTTCCATAAAGCGGTAGATGCGCGGAACCGGATCATCGTCTGCCAGCAGCAGGGCAATGTCCTTGTTAGGGAAAAACTTCATAAGCGAGAGGCCCAGACCCAACACGGAGCCCAGGGCGTCGCCATCGGGAGAAGTGTGTCCCGAAATCGCAATGGAGGACGCACCCTCGATGAGCTCGAGGATGCGTCGCTGAATATCTGCAGACTCGCACGAGGCGAGGTCGGCGGAATTAGTCATCTAAAGCTGCCTCCTGGGCGGCATCCGCTATCGGATAGCCGTCCTCGTCCTTTTCGATCGCAAGCGTGGCGGGAACGTTTTCCAGCGCACGCGTGATGCGCTCGGCCTCATCGGTCGAGCGATCGATGCGAAAATCGAGCTCGGGCGTGACACGCCAATCGAGCGAGCGAGCCAACAGGCTACGAATACGGCCCTTGGCGCTTGCGAGCGCCTCCATGACCTCGTCGTAGCGGCTCGCATCGCACGACACGTACACGCGCGCGAACGAACGGTCCACCGCGACCTCAACCGCGGTCAAAGTGACCAGGTCGAGACGCGGATCGGAAACCTCAAAGAGCAGGATATAACCAAGCTTCTCGCGAAGCTGCTCGCCCAGACGGCGGGTTGCCTGCGTTTGCTTCATAGCGCTACCCCCTACTCGGTACGGGCAACCTGGTCGATGCGGTAACCCTCGATCTGGTCGCCGGGCTTGATGTCCTGGAAGTTCTCCAAGCCAATGCCGCCCTCGGAACCGCTCTTGAGGCTCTTGGCCTCGTCCTTGTAGTGGCGCATCGAGGCGATCTTGCCGTTGAAGACCACGATGCCGTCGCGCACCAGACGCACGGAATCGGTCGCGGCGATCTCGCCCTCTTCGACACGGACACCGGCGGCGATACCGACTTTGGGCACCTTGAAGGTGTCCAGGACGGTCGCGGTACCCGTGGAGACCTCGACCTCGGTGGGCTTAAGCATGCCGATACGGGCAGCGTCGAGTTCCTCGAGGCACTTGTAGATGACGTCGTAGCAACGGATCTCGACGCCCTCACGCTCGGCGGCGGAGCGGGCCTTACCGTCGGGACGGACGCCAAAGCCGATGATGATGGCGTTGGAGGCGTCGGCCAGGACGACGTCGGTCTCGTTGATGGCACCAACGGCGGAGTGGATCGTGTTGATACGAACCTCGGACTGATCCATCTTGTCGAGCGAGTCCTGAAGGGCCTCGATGGAACCCTGGACGTCGGCCTTGATGATCAGGTTGAGCTCCTTGACCTCGGCGTCTGCAATGGTCTCGAAGAGGTTCTCGAGCGTGACGTGCTTGACGCGGCTCTGCTCCTCGATACGGGCCTTGAGCGAACGCTCGTCGGCAAGGGCGCGAGCCTCGCGCTCGTCCTCGAACACGCGGAACTCGTCACCGGCGTTGGGCACAGACTGCAGGCCCAGGATCTCGACGGCGTCGGAGGGACCGGCCTCGGTGACGGCGCGGCCCTTGGGGTCGAGCATGGCGCGGACGCGGCCGTAGGTGAGGCCGGCGACCAGCGTATCGCCCACGTGCAGGGTACCGCGGGTCACGAGCACGGTAGCGACCGAGCCGCGGCCCTTGTCGAGCTTGGCCTCGAGGACGTTGCCGGAGGCAAAGGTGTCCGGGTTGGCCTTGAGCTCGAGTACATCGGCCTGGAGCAGCACGGTCTCGAGAAGATCGTCGATACCGATCTTCTGCTTCGCCGAGATGTTGACGAACATGTTCTGTCCGCCCCACTCCTCGGGGATGACACCGTACTCGGTGAGCTCCTGGCGCACGCGGTCGGGGTTGGCACCCGGCTTATCGATCTTGTTGACGGCGACGACGATGGGTACGCCGGCAGCCTTGGCGTGGTTGATCGACTCGACCGTCTGGGGCATGACGCCGTCGTCGGCGGCGACGATCAGGATGACGATGTCGGTCACCTTGGCGCCACGGGCACGCATAGCCGTAAAGGTGGCGTGACCCGGGGTATCGATGAAGGTGATCTTGCGGTCATTGATCATGACCTGCGAAGCACCGATGGCCTGCGTGATGCCGCCCGCCTCGCCGGCAGCGACGCCGGTGTGACGGATGGCGTCGAGGAGGCTCGTCTTGCCGTGGTCGACGTGGCCCATGACGGTGACGACCGGGGCGCGCGGCTTAAGGTCGGCGGGATCGTCGTAGAACGAGAAGGTGTTCTCCTCCTCGGGGGTGATGATCTTGATCTGACGGCCCAGGTCGTCGGCAACGAGCTCGACGAGGTCGTCGGACATGGACTGTGTCATGGTGAGCGGCGTGCCCAGCAGGAACAGGCGCTTAATGATGTCGTTGGCCGGAACGTCGAGGGCCTCGGCGAGCTCCTGGACGGTAACGCCCTGGGAGACCTTGATGGCGTCGAGCTCCTCGGGGTTCACGCCCTGGGCCAGCGCCTCCTCTATCTTGCGCTCCTCCTGAGCCTTGGCAGCCTCGCGCTCGCGCTTCTCCTTGCGCTTCTTGCGGCGACCGGTGGACTCGCGAGAGGCCTCCTCGACGGCAGCACGAGCCTCCTCGAGCACCTTCTCGCGGCTGTACTCCTCGGCCTCGCGAGCCATGCGGCTATAGTGGTCCTCTTCGTTGTTGTGACCGCCCTTGCGCTTCTTGCCCTTGCCCTGCTTATCGGGGTTGGGGAAGTCCATGCCGGCAGCGACGTTGTTGCTGGCGTTGGTGCGATGGCTGTGCGGACGGCTCTCGGAGGCGTTGCGCTCGGAGTTGTTGTCGGAAGCGTTGCGATCGTTACGACGGCCACCGCGGCGGTCGTTGTTGCCGCCACGACGGTTACCGCGCTCGGCGGCGCGCTCGGCCTTGGCCTTGTCCTCGGCGTCCTTCTTCTCCTTGAGGACGGTCTCCTGTGCGGCGATCTGGTCGAGCAGGGAACGGAAGCGCGAACCGGAGTCGGAAGCGGGAACGGCGCGGCGCTGGGCCTCGCGGGCAGCCTCCTCCTTCTCGCGGGCAAGGCGCTCCTGCTCGGCCTTCTTCTTGGCCTCGGCCTCGGCGCGGGCAGCCTCCTCGGCAGCCTGGGCTGCGGCAAATTGGCGGCGCTCCTCCTCGCGTGCCTTCTCGGCGGCGATGCGCTCGCGCTCGGCCTCGGCGGCGCGGGCGGCCTCCTCGGCGGCAGCTGCCTGCTCCTCGGCCTGCTTGGCGGCCTCGACTTCCTGAGCGCGGGCCTCGATCACCGAGGCGAGCTGCTTGCGGACCATGGCGACATAGGCGTCCTCCAAAGTGGAGGAAGCGGACTTAGCGGGAATCTTCATTTCGGCGAGATGACCCATCAGTTCCTTGGAGGTCATGCCGAACTCTTTGGCCAGGGTGGACACACGGACTTTTGCCATATGACTTCACCTACCCTTTCTGGCACCTTGGGTGCCTAGAGACTGAACGAGCGTGGGAGACGCGCCGGGACCCGCCCGGCGCGACCGCGCGCTAGATCAGGTCCTCCGCATCATCGAAGGCGTCGGTGTCGTGGACACCGCAGAAACGGGAGCCGGGACGAGCCTGGTTGCGGCACTGGATGCCGTCCTCGGACACATACTCGCAGCGGCGGACATCCTCGTCCTCCTCGTCACCGATCAGGTCGGCGGTGGGCTCCTCGTGAACGGGAACGTTCTTGAGGATATCGGCGGCAAGCGTCTCGGACTTGATGTCGATGTGCCAGCCGGTCAGGCGCGCAGCGAGGCGGGCGTTCTGGCCCTCCTTGCCGATGGCGAGGGACAGCTGGTCGTCGGGCACGATGACGCCGGCGTAGGCCTTCTCCTCGTCGATGAGGACGCGGGTGACCTTAGCGGGCGACAGGGCGTTGGCGACGTAGACGGCAGGATCGGCATCCCACAGGATGACGTCGACGCGCTCGCCACGGAGCTCGCCCACGACAGCGCGAACACGGCTGCCCTTGGGGCCGACGCAGGCGCCCACGGGATCCAGACGGTCATCGAGCGAGTGGACGGCGACCTTGGAGCGCTGGCCAGGCTCGCGGGCGATCGACTTGATCTGAACGGTGCCCTCATAGATCTCGGGCACCTCCTGCTCAAACAGACGACGCATGAGCTCGGGGTGGGTACGGGAGATGACAATCGGCGGACGGCTGTGCTCGCCACGAACCGGCTGCAGGTTGGAGTTGGGGTCGCGTACGTCGATGATCACGGCCTTGATGTGCTGATTGTGCAGGTAGCGCTCGCCCATCGGACGCTCGTTGCGCTCGTTCTCGTAACGGCGCTGATCGAAGTGCGGCAGCTCGGCCTCGACGCCTTCGCGAATCTTAACGATCGTGAAGTCGGGCGTGGACTGCAGCACGGTACCGCTGATGAGGTCACCGATGCGGCCGGAGAACTCCTCGTAGATCTGCTCGCGGGCGGAGTTACGCACGATGGCGTTGATCTCGGCCTTGGCGTGCTGGGCAGCGATGCGGCTCGTGTTCTTGGGGGTGACGTCGATCTCCTCGAACTCGGTGAAGTTGCCCTCCTCGTCCATGGAATCGTCGATCGGCTCCAGGCGGTAGACGTAGATCTTGCCGGTGGTGCGGTCGATGGTCACCTTGGCGCCCCACTCAAGATGCAGGATCTCGGCATAGCTCTTGGCGAGCGACTGCTCCAGGCGGTCGATCAGGTAGAGCTGGTCGATGTGCTTCTCCTGGCAAAGCTCCATCAGGGCGGACATCATGTCGGATGCTGCCATCTTACTTTCCTTCCTTCGCGGGCTTGAAGTCGTAGGTGGGCTTCAACTTGCACTTTTTTACATCAGAGAAATCGAGGGTGACGGACTCGCCGTCCTCGAGCTCGAGGGTCACGTCGGTCTCGGTCGCAGCGGCAATCATGCCGGCGTACTTGCGACGGCCCTCGGTAGCGGTGGAGGTGAGCTCACAGTTCTCGCCCACAAAGCGGGCAAAGTCACTCGGGCGGCGCAGCGGGCGCGCCATACCCGGGCTCGACACCTCGAGCGTATAGCTCGAAGAGATAGGGTCGAGCTCCTCAATCACATCGCCGACCCACTTGGTGTTGGCCGTGACGTCGTTGAGAGACAGGCTCTGACCCTCGGCACCCTCGATACGCACGCGCACGCAGGGGGCCTTGGTGGCGCCCACGAGCTCGACGTCGACGATGTCGACATCGTGCTGGGGAGCGACGGCCTCGAGCGCGTCGATGATCGCCTGCTCGGTCTTGGTCTTGACCATTGCGGCACCTCCATCCATACAAAAAAGAAGCGGGGCCGAAACCCCACTTCTTTCAATTACAACTTCATTTGCAAGCAAACTATACCAATAGCTGCGGAAACGCGCAAGCACAGTACGAATCTGCAGGTCAGCGTGCGCACAGGTTCTCCACAAGAATAGGACAATTGACCGAGGAGCCCCATGCGGCGCACCCTCAACAGCCCCAAAACGGGCCATGCGTCCCAGAGCGCCGACCGAATCGGGCCCTATGGGCATTCCATCCCTGGGCGCACATCGGCCAGACTAAAGCTGAGAGGCATTCTGTAGCGAGAAAGCCTGCCGCACGCATTGACCACACAACCTTCCAGTATCTCCACGGCAAGGAGGATCCATGGAACGCCTAGGCACCCTCTGCGCGACCGCGCTCGTCGTAGCTGCCTGTTCGTTCGCTCTGACGGCCTGCAACAACATCGATGGCAAAACCGGACCATGCGAACCGGATCTCGGCAGCACAAAAGCCATCGAGAAAACGACGTCATCGGAGAGCTTCGACAAAATAAACGAAGACATCGTCGATCCCCAGGGTTTGGACCCCGACCCCCAAGAACAGTTCCCCATCGACCTTGAGGCAGACGAGAACGTCCATGTTACCTGCGTGGGCAAGGACACCGACGGCTACGGCGACGCCGCGCTCGTCTTTTCGGTGACCAACAACACCGGTGTCGATATGATGTTTGGCGATGTGGACTCCTATGCCTACGTCAACGGCGTGCTCCGCGATGTGCGCATGCGCCAGCAGGTCGCAGCAGGCGAGGAAACGCGCGCCATGCTCACCTTTGTAGGCACCTTCGACGACCCGGACTTTGATGTGAACAACGACCTCAACGACATCTACCTCAACATCTGGATGTTCGAGGAGCAAACGGGCAACGTTTACTTTAGGGACCTGGTACACATCCCGTAGAAGACGGTGCGACGCACTGACTAAGCAGGTCATACAACACAAAACGAGGGACGACCCAACCGGATCGCCCCTCGTCTTTTATGCGTCAGTTAAGCGCGCAGTGCTTACTTGACCACCAGGTTGACCAGCTTCCCGGGCACGCAGATGGCCTTGACGACCGTCTTGTCCTCGAGCCACTTGGCGACGGCGGCCTCGGCGGCAGCCTGCATATCCTCATTGGAGGCATTACGGGCCACCTCGACGCGGCCGCGGACCTTACCAAGCACCTGGACCACGATCTGCACCGTGTCCTCAACGGACTCGGCCAGGTCGAACTCGGGCCAGGCGGCGGTGTAGGCGTTGCCCTCGCAGCCGAGCGCCTCGTGCCACAGCTCGTCGGCCCAGAACGGGCAGATGGGGGCAAGGACGCTCACGATATCCTTAGCCACGCCGTAGCACATCGCCTTGTCACGAGAAGCGCCCTCAGTAGCATTGAGGTAAGCACTCGCGGCATTGACGAGTTCCATGACGGCCGAGATGGCGGTGTTGAACTGGCCGCGATCGAAGTCCTCGGTGCACTTGGCGATGGTGCGGTGACGCTCGCGATAGAGCTTCATCGCAACCTCGTTGAGCGCGGACTTGTCGAAGGCCACGTTGGCGTCGCCGGACTGGACGAGCTGCCACACGATACGCCAGGCGCGCTTGATGAAGCGGTTGGCGCCCTCAACGGCCTTGGGATCCCAGTCGAAGTCCTTCTCGGGCGGGGCGATAAACAGGATCGCCAGACGCATGGTGTCGGCGCCGTAGGGCTCGATGACCGAGCTCGGGGGCACGACGTTGCCCTTGGACTTGGACATGGTGTCGCCGTTCTCGTCCTTGACCATGCCCTGGCACAGCAGGTTGGTGAAGGGCTCGTCCACACTCAGCAGGCCCAGGTCGCGCAGTGCCTTGGTAAAGAAGCGGCTGTAGAGCAGGTGCAGAATGGCGTGCTCGATGCCGCCGATGTAGTTATCGACGGGCATCCAACGGTCGGCGGCCTCGCGGGAGAAGGGCAGCTCGGTGTTGTGCGGATCGGTATAGCGCAGGTAGTACCAGCTGGAGCAGGTGAAGGTGTCCATGGTATCGGTCTCGCGCTTGGCCGGGCGGCCGCAGACCGGGCAGGTGGTCTCGTAGAACTCCTTGCACTCGGCGAGGGTCTCGCCGGCGCCCAGGTCCAGGTTCTCGGGCAGCGTTACCGGCAGCTGGTCCTCGGGCACGGGCACGATGCCGCAGTGCTCGCAGTGGATGGCCGGGATGGGGTTGCCCCAATAGCGCTGGCGGGAAATGAGCCAGTCGCGCAGACGGAACTCGACCTTACGACGACCGCAGCCCATGGCCTCGAGGTCAGCCACGATTGCAGCCTCGCCCTCGGAGTGCTTGCCGCCGCGCATACCGGTGTACTTGCCGGACTGGACGAGCGTGCCCTCGGCAGCGTGGGCGCAATCCCAGTCGACGGTCTCGGCATGGAAGGTATCGATGGTCTCGCCGTTAGCCTCGACGGCTGCGCGGTCGTCATCGTCCAGGATGATCGGCACGATCGGCAGGTCGTACTTGCGGGCGAACTCAAAGTCGCGCTGGTCGCCGCAGGGAACGGCCATGACGGCACCGGTGCCGTAGTCGGCAACGACGTAGTCGGCAACCCACACAGGGACCTTCTCGCCGTTGACGGGGTTTACCACATAGCGGCCCGTGAAGGCACCGTGCTTTTCGAGGGTGCCCTGGGCACGCTCGACGGCAGAGATATGCTTGGAGTCCTCGACGATCTTGGTGACGGCCTCCTCGTACTCCGTGCCCTCGACGAGCTCATGCAGGCCGGCGTACTCGGGAGCCAGGACAAAGAAGGAGACGCCAAAAAGGGTGTCGGCACGCGTGGTGAAGACGGTGATCTTACCCTCGTCGCCCTCGATGGGCTCGCCATCCTGGTCGCACAGGGTAAAGTCGACCTCGGCGCCCTCGGAGCGGCCGATCCAGTTGGCCTGCATCTGCTTGACGCGCTCGGGCCAGCCGGGGAGCTTCTCCAGATCGTCGAGCAGCTCCTGGGAGTACTCGGTAATCTTGAAGTACCACTGCTCCAGGTCGCGCTTCTCGGGCTCGGTGCCGCAGCGCCAACACTTGCCCTCGGTGACCTGCTCGTTAGCCAGAACGGTCTTGCAGGTGGGGCACCAATTGACAGGGTTCTTCTTGCGGTAGACCAGGCCCTTTTCCCACAGCTTCTCAAAGATCCACTGACCCCAGCGGTAGTAGTCGGGGCTGCAGGTCTTGACCATGCGATCCAGATCGTAGGAGAAGCCCATGCGCTTCATCGTGGCGAGTGCCTGATCCATGTTCTTATACGTCCAGGCGGCAGCCTGCGTGTTGTGCTTGATGGCGGCGTTCTCGGCAGGCAGACCAAAGGCATCGAAGCCGATGGGGTGCAGCACGTCGTAGCCGCGCATGCGGGCCTGACGGGCCATGGCATCGCCGATGGTATAGTTGCGCGCGTGGCCCATGTGCAGGTCGCCCGACGGATACGGGAACATCTCGAGCACGTACTTCTTGGGCTTGCTGTCGTCGGTGTCGACGGCAAAGAGATTGGAGTCCTCCCAGGCCTTCATCCACCTGGACTCAATGGCCTGCGCGTCGTATGCAGGGATCTCGTCCTTATGATCTGTGCAATCGCACATATCAGCTCCTTTAATCTTAGCTGGGGTCGGTCGGCTTGGCTTTATTCGCTACTGCGGACAGTCCTGCGCAAGACGAAGAGCACATTAAGTGCTCTTCTTTGCGTGCGGAACTTGTAGCGAACAAAGCCAAGCCGACCGACCCTAAGGTTAACTTGACTGATGATAGCAAATACAACAAGCGAGATGCCTACGACTTGCATGCATCTCGCTTTATCTAAATAACGTGGTTGTGAATCAACCGCTATTTGTTACCCATCCAAGTATGGACGGGTTTTCCAAGTGCCGCAGATTGCCGTGAAGGAGGAGCGACGCGTACTTTGGTACGCGAGCGACGGTTTGAACGGCAAGGTGCGGTGCTTGGGAAAGCCGCTTAGCGGTAGCTGACGCTTTGCTGCGAATCCTTGACGACTACGTCGTGGGCGCCGCCTTCGACGATGGAGGTGGAGCTCACCAGGGTCAGGCGTGCCTTTTCCTGGAGCTCGGGGATCGAGAGGGCACCGCAGTTGCACATCGTGGACTTAACCTTGTAAAGCGTGCCGCCCACGCCGTCCTTGAGGGAGCCGGCGTACGGGACGTAGGAGTCGACGCCCTCGACGAAGCTGAGCTTCGCGGCGCCGCCCAGGTCGTAGCGCTGCCAGTTGCGGGCACGCGCGGAACCCTCGCCCCAGTACTCCTTCATGTACTGGCCGTTGACGTTGACGCGCTCGGTCGGGCTCTCGTCAAAGCGGGCGAAGTAGCGGCCCAGCATCATAAAGTCGGCGCCCATGGCAAGGGCGAGCGTCATGTGGTAGTCGTAGACGATACCGCCGTCGGAGCACACGGGCACGTAGACGCCGGTCTCCTCGTAGTACTCGTCGCGAGCACGGCAGACGTCGATCAACGCGGTGGCCTGGCCACGGCCGATGCCCTTGGTCTCGCGGGTAATGCAGATGGAACCGCCGCCGATACCGACCTTGATGAAGTCGGCACCGCAGTCGGCCAGGAAGCGGAAGCCCTCGGCGTCGACGACGTTACCGGCACCGACCTTGACGTCCTCGCCGTAGTTGGCGCGAATCCACTCGATGGTGCGCTTCTGCCACTCGCTGAAGCCCTCGGAAGAGTCGATACACAGGACGTCGGCACCGGCCTCGATGAGCAGCGGCACACGCTCGGCATAGTCGCGGGTGTTGATGCCGGCGCCAACCATGTAGCGCTTATCGCCGTCGAGCAGCTCGTTGGGGTTGGTCTTGTGGCTGTCGTAGTCCTTGCGGAAGACGATGCCCATCAGGTGATCGTTGTCGTCGACGATGGGCAGGGCGTTGAGCTTATTGTCCCAGATGACGTCGTTGGCAACCTTGAGGCTGATGTTCTTGTCGCCCACGATGAGCTGCTCACGCGGGGTCATGAACTCGGAGACCTTCGTCTGGTGGTCATCGCGGCTGGGGCGATAGTCACGGCTGGTGACGATACCCAGGAGCTTACCCTTGGGAGTGCCGTCGTCGGTAACCGGCATGGTGGAGTGACCAGTCTTCTCCTTGAGCTCGATGACCTGCTCCATGGTCATGTCGGGGGTCAGCGTGGAATCGGACTGAACGAAGCCGGCCTTGTGATCCTTGACGGCCTTGACCATAGCGGCCTCGGACTCGGCGCTCTGGGAACCATAGATGAAGGACAGGCCACCCTCGGTAGCGAGCGCGACACCCATGTCGACGCCCGAGACGGACTGCATGATGGCGGAAACCATGGGGATGTTCAGGGTGATTGCCGGCTTCTCACCGCGCTTAAAGCGGGTCAGCGGCGTCTTAAGAGAGACGTTGTTGGGGATGCACTGCGAGGACGAGTAACCAGGGACCAGCAGATACTCCGAAAACGTGTGGGACTCACCGGGAAAGAACGTAGCCATGTTTCTCCTTTTTCCATGCGACCGGTCGGCTGCAGGCCTCGTAGGACCCAGCCCAACCTTGGGCGCCCAATACTGGGGAAGTATCTTAACGCACTTTGACTGCTACAATGCATGATTTAAGAAGAGCACACGAGGGCTTGACGCAGGCTTTGCGTTTGCCCAGCAAACACTTTAGCGGGGAGACGTGGAGCACATGGAGTACAAGACGACGGCAAAGTTGGTCATTCAAGCGTGCGACAAAGATCTACCGGGCGTCTTCGGCCACGGCTGCGTCTTGCTGCTGCAGGGTATTGCCCGCGAGCACTCGCTCAACCGTGCCGCCAAGAGCATGGGCATGGCGTATTCCAAGGCCTGGCGCATCGTGAATGAGGCTGAAGGACAGCTGGGCTGCAAGCTCATCGAGCGCGACGGCGCCCGCGGATCCACGCTCACGCCAGCCGGCGAGCGAGCCATCGCGGTCTACGAGGAGCTGCAGACAGAAATCAACAACGTCATCGCCACCAAAGCAAACAACCTCATCGCCAGCATCAAAGAGTAGCTAATTTGCGGAGGGCGTTGTCTAGGGCGGCGGCTACGGTTAGGGGGTCGTCGGTGCCGGCGAAGAGGCGGATGGCGCTCCCCCGCTTACCGCGCGGGGCCGAAAGGCGCGTTGCTGAGCCGCCGGCGGGCGACGTGCGGAACTCCCCCGGCAATGTGTCGAACAGCTCACCAGCACTTCGCTCGATAAGGTCAAACTCAACTGCCGGGCCAAAGCCGTGCTCGAGGATTCCCGTTGCAACCGCATGGTCGGGATGCGAGGTCAGCCCGGGATAGCGCACGTTGCGTACCATCTCGTTGGCGGCCAGATACTCGGCCAGCGCACGGGCGCGATCGAAGTGGGCCTGCATGCGAGCGTCGAGCGAAGACAGCCCCCGCTCCAGCATGCAAGCCTCATTAGCAGAAAGGTCGAGTGCAGACGCACCGCAATCCGCAAGAAGCGCATGCGCACACTCGGCGGCGGCATCCACGCGATGGCGCTTAAGCTGCGAGCGCGCCACCGAAGCGGCGACGAGCTTGCGCGGCGCAACGCCGGTACACACACGGTCGAGTGCCTCGAGCGACAGGACGGCACCCAAACGCAGCGGATCGCACCCAAAGACGCTTGCCACGGTGTTATCCACCACGAGCAACGCACGGGCCTCACGCGCCGCCCGACCCAGCGCACGCAGATCGGGCACACGTAGGCCAAACCCGCCGATGGAATTGACGAACCACCACAGATGCGACCCGCCAGCATCAAACGAAGCATCAAAGCCCTCGGACGCGGCGGTAAACGCCGCAACCGACGGCTCCCCCACGAGCACAACGTCGCAGGCATCAAAGCCGCGCGCAAACGCATCGGCAAAGTCATCGGCAAACACGACCAGGCGATCGCTGGGACGCACAATCCCCAGCAGCGACAGCGCCGCCTGCACGTGCGAGGCCGCAACAAGACGCGCCTCACGCGCGCCGGCCCTTGCAGCCCAGGACTCTTCTAGCTGTTGCACGTCCACGCGGCACCATCCTTTACATAAAACCAAACCAAGACCAGCCCACCCAGGTCGAGAAAACGTCAGCGCAAGCAGCGTCGAGCGGTCCGGCGTTCGTTAGAACGCCGGAACAAAATTAGCCGTGATATTCGCCGTTGTATTGGATCAACGTTAGATCTTCCACGCCATCGAGCGCGCGGATGGCGTCGGCATAGGGCATATCCACACCGTCCGAGAACACCTCGACGGCCATCTCGACCTTGTCACCGCGCATGGTCTTGGACTTGACGGAAAACTTGGTGCGCCCAAATGCACGCACGATATCGTCGCCGGTGGTCTGACCCGTGTAGTGGATGACCATCATGTACACGCGCGCCTTGTCCTGATGACTCGCAAAGCCGGCGATCATCACCACGATGACCACGGCCGTGAGCGCCACGAGCGCGTACATGCCGGCGCCGGCCGTAATTCCGGTGGTAATGGACCAAAACAGATACAGCAGGTCGAGCGGGTCCTTAACCGCCGTACGGTAGCGGACGATAGACAGAGCACCGACCATACCGAGCGAGATGACCACGTTGGTCGAGATCGCGAGCGTGACCATGCAGGTGAGCACGCACATGCCTACAAGCGTCACGGCAAAGCTACGCGAATACACCACGCCGGTAAAAAAGCGCTTGTACACGTAATAGATCAGGATGCCCATGCCGAGCGCCACGAGCAGCGAAAGGCCAATCTTGGCAGGGTCAACCTGGCCAAACGCCTCCAAGACGGAGTTCTTAAAAAAGTCCCTGGTGCTCATGGTCTAAATATCCCCTCGGTTCTCAAAATCCGATTCCCAGTAATTAAATCCGCGCAGGTAGGCGGTCTTTTCGTAACACAGGCAGTACTTGGAGACCGCCGTAAGCTCGGCCGCTCCCGGCGGCACCATATCGCGCACCAGCTGCGGGCAAAACTCCGTAAACTTGACCTCCATTACCAGCTTGCCGGGCTCCAGGACCGGCAGCGCGGGCAGCGTCGCGTCAAAGATATCGAAGCTTCCCACCGCGGCACGCACGTTCATGTCAAACGTAATGCGCACGGTGCCCTCATCCATCACCCACGGCTCGCGCTCGTAGTCCACGATGGTCCGCGGGCGCATCATGTTGCAGATGCACTCGATGTAGAACTCGCGGCAGAGCGGATAGGGGCTCCTCAGCAAAAAGTCGTAGTCGCCGGCCAGAATCTGCTCAAACTCGCCGCGCGTGAGCGGCGCGTCCTCCTTGTAGATCCAGCTGCCGTACTTCTTTTTGCGCTCAAGCTTAATCACCTTGTCGCTGCCGTTATAGATGCGCACGCGATACTTTTTGCGCATGAGAATGCCGGCATCTTTTTCCTCGTAGGCCGAGTTGCAGTAGTCGTCAAAGTACAGGCTGCGAATGGTGTAACCGCCTGCCCGCGCATGCTTGTCCAGTTTAAACACCGGCGCCATGCGACAGGCAAGCGCGGCGTGCTCGCCCTCGTTAATGAGATATTTGAGCTCGTGGCGGTAACGCTCCTGCGTGGCACGCACAGGCGGGGCCGCCAAGCGCTCAAGCAGCGCGCTAGCCCTCCTCATACGTGTCCTCCACGACCTTACCGCCGTCTTGCACGTAAAAACACTTCATGCCGTAGTGCTTGCCGTCGTCGGTTACATAGTAGTCAAACGCATCTTGCGTATAGCCGTCGGAGTTGGTGGCACGCACGCGCACAAAATACTGGCCGGCATCGGGCGCATCGCAGGTCACCTCGGGAAGCAGCACGTCCTCGGCCTTAAAGACCACGTCGCTAATGGCATAGTCACGAGCAAGCTCCACAGTGTAGCGAATGTCGCGCGCCTCAAAGTCGTAGGACGCATCCCAGTTAATACGCAGCTTACCGTTATCGATCTGCGGCACGCCGATGTAGAACGGCATGGGCTTTTTAAAACTCTCGCGAAAGCTCTTGTAGTTCTCCTCGACCTCGGAGGGAATCGCCGCAGCGATCTGCTCGTATTGGTCCTTGGTGACAGGCAGATTGTCGATATCGGGCGAAGCAAAGACCAGGGATTCAGTCACATCGCGGTAGTACTTGATCATCTTGGTCAGGCGAGTCTCGGTCAAATACGAGCGCAAGTCCTTGACGGCACGGTCGAGTTCGCTGCGGAACGACTTGCTGCGCAACGCGCGGTTAAACAGCACGTTGCCCCAGTAGTTGCTTGCACCGCGCTCCCAGCTCGCGTAGTCCGAAAACCCGGTAAGAGAAAGCTCCAGCTTACGCAGCATGCCGTCGTTATCCCAATCTAAAAAGTACCAGGTATTTGAGTTGAGCGGGCTGTACAGATAGCAGTTACGGTTCTGCGTATCGCAGTTGCCCGTCAGGATCTGAAACGCCAGCCAATAGACCAGATTCTCGGTATCAAAGTAGGTATCGAGCACATCATCGATCTTTTGTGATTCGTCGTTGAGCGCATCGAGCATCTCGATGAGCTTGGTGTGGTCCGAATCGCCCTTAATCTCGAGCATGCCCTCAAAGTTTGCCTGGTTGTAGTCGGGATCGTCGGCAAGCTTAATGGTGTCCTCGTAGCGATGGAAATCGAAGTTGTTCACCTTGTACAGATGCCCGTTCTTATCCAGGCCATGTGCCTTAAGCGCCGTCTTGTTGAGCTGCTCCACCTGCGTAAACAGGCCGTAGTCCTCAAAGGTGTCGTTGAACTTTTCGGTCTGGTCGCACACCCACAGATGCACAAACTGCGTACGCAGGCCCATCATCTGGGGTATCCCGCGGATAAGGTCATAGGCCATCTTGTTGCGAAAACGCATACCCTCGCCCATGTGCTTGTTGAGCGCAATCGCGCGCTGTTGGCGCCAAGTACCCTTGCCCTTTTTGAGCTCCACCTTGTAATTCTTTTGCGAGTTGTTGCTCGATGTCTGACCGCGCACCTGCACGGTGGCATTGGGCGCTTCCTCGCCATAGCCAACCTCGCCGGCCACCGGGCCGTCTTCGTCGCCCGCCTGCAGCAGGCCCATAACCTGATAGCGCGTCACCCCCATGTCGGCATAGTCATACACCGAGTACGTGTTGATCTCGGCCCAGCTGTGGTCGGTGTTCTCGGAGCTGTTGCCGCGCGAGACCGTCAGGTACATGGTCACAATGCCCGAGTCGTCGTAGACCTCGTACAGCTCATCTTTATCGCGAAGGTGCTTGGTACCGTCCGAGGCCTCAGCCTTTTTAATCTTGTCCTGCTTTTTGGCCTTTTTGGTCGAGGATTCGTCCTGAGACGAACAGCCCGAAAGCAACAGCGCGCCGGCAGCTGCCTCGATCAGGCAGCGGCGAGACATCAACTTATCGATCATCAGAACCTCCCCAATGTTTTTGGTACAGGCGGACCACCATACGTTCAAACGCACTGCACGGCTCACCGCCCGCGCGCTTGTCCTCGTAGCATTGCTCAACACGGTCGAGCACCCGGCCAAGTTCGGTAAACCAGCCCGTCTTGTCGGTCGCCACAATGGGCTGCTGGCTCAGGATACGATACGGCAAGTTGGCGGTATAGGTATCGAGCCGCAGCAGCGCCACGATAAAAAACACCGCTGCACCCAACAAAAAGCCAAAGCCGTAAAACTGCTGCGGCAAAAGCAACGACACGGCAGTCGCCAGCCCGGCCACACCGGCAAACAACCCCGAGGCCAGCACGGCCCCCTTGTAGTCGGTAAAGTACAGCAAGATAAGCATCACCGTATTGCCCACGGCATACAGGCCATAGCCCACGCACAGCGTGCGAAAATACCCGTGCATAAGGTTGTTAAAGCCCAACGGTAAGGCCGACAGTACCGTGGTCTCGAGCGAGATGACCGCCGCGGTCACAAACAACTGTTTGAGCGCGCAAAAGCGCAGTTCGCTGTTAAGCGTGGAGAGCATCTCCTCCTCGACCACCACAATATCGCCTACCACGCCGCCGTCATTGAACAGGCTGTAATAGTCGCGGTAGCGCGGATAGAAGTTGACCTCGACCGAGACCACAAAGTTGACGGTCGTGACCAGGATCGTCAAAAACGCAATGAGCGCCGGCACATCGTAGTAGGGCGCACCATAAAACAAGCCCTTGACCTGCACGCCAATGGGACCGGCCCAAATAATCACCAGGTGCGCAAAGAGTCCCAGATTGGTTAACAGACCCGTGAGCGCCAGCGGCATAAACTGATCGAGCCACTGCAAAAAGGGCCAGGGGCTGCGGTCGCTCTGAGGAAAATACCGGTACAGCAGCACCACGTCCCAGGCGAGCATGACGCCGTAGCCCAGAGCAATTGACGCCAAAAGGCCCTCGACCGGCGGCAGTCCCAGCGCCAGCGCGGCCAGGGCGCACAGGCACGCCACGCCAATGGCAGCCGCAAAGCTGCATAGGATACCGCGGTAATCCTTGATGGCCGTGAGGTAACTCATGCCGTTCCAGTTGACGATCATAATGTTGAACAGCCACAGGCACAGCAGCCCCTGCAGCAGCGTGGCGCCCGAGAACAGCAGAAAGACGCCGTAGAGCACCGTGCCCGCAACGAGCATGACAGCATTGGAGCCCCAAAACGAGGGCAGAATCTCGTCCTCGCGCTCGGCAAACAACATATCAGCCAAAAAGCGCGTGACCGGCATGGAGAAAAAGCTCGTGAGCGTGAGCGACGCCAGCAGCGTATAGGTCACCATGCACACCAGCAGGTCTTGGTTGGCGCGTCCCACGCCCCACAGACCGCACAGCACCAAGATACCCACCTGGAGCAGCACGCCCAGCAGCATCGGGCCCGTGCACACAATGCCGGCGTAGCCATAGGCGCGCATCGTGGCAAACAGGCCCTTGCGCCTAAACAGGCGCTTGAGCTCAAAACCGATTCCGGCCACCGGCTACTCCCCCTCTCTGGGCAGGTCAAACGCTTGCGCCGTCACGTCGTACAGCGCGCGATAGTTGGCGAGCATCTGCTCGTGCAAAAAGTACGTGGCAACGCGACGCTGGCCTCGTTCCCCCATCTCAATGCGACGGGCGCGGCTTGTGCACATGCGTTCCATGGCATCGGCCAAGCCCTTGCGATACATAGGCGGCGTCACAAAACCTGCCACGCCAAAGTCATCGCCCGGAGCGCCTTCGAGCAACTCACGGCAGCAGCCCACCTCGGTCGTCACGCAGGGACGACACGCGGCAAGCGACTCCAGCACGCTGAGCGGCTGGCCCTCGGAGATGCTCGTCAAAATGGTAAAGTCGAGCTTTTCCATGTACTCGACCACGTTGACGCGGCCGGTAAAGATCAGGTCGCGCACGCCCAGGGTTTCGACCAGCGCGTGGCACTCGGCGCCGTACTCCTCGTCGTCCACGCCGCCCATGATGTGCAGGCGCACCTTGGGCAGGCGCTCGTGCAGCTCAAAGAAGGCATAGATCATGGTCTTAACATCCTTGATGGGCGCCAGGCGCACCACCGCGCCAATGTCCACCCAGCCGTCATCGGTCTTTAAGGGAATATCCTTAAAGCGATCGAACTGGATGCCGTTGGGGATGACCAGGCATTTGTCCGCATCGCAGCCCATATCGATCTGCGTCTTGCGGGCGTTATGGAACAAACTCGTCACGCGGAAGGCGCGGCGGTAGATCTCCTCCGAAAGCAGGTAGAAAAAGCGAATCCAGCGGTCCTTAAAGGACGGCACCACCCAATCGGCGCGAATGATCTCTTCCTCGCGCTCGCGGGTATAGATGCCATGCTCGGTCAGCAGCACCGGCGCATGGTGAACGCTTGAGCCCAGGCAGGCGAGCAGGCCACCGTAGCCGGTCGAGATGGCATGGTACACATCGGCCACCGGCACCTCGCTGCCCAACAGGTAGAGCACGGGCAGCAACATGGAGCGCATGGTGTGGAATGCATCGGCAAAGGGCGTGTAGGGATACTCGGCCAGGCACACGTCGCGAAAGATATCCATAAACGTGCGGCTCTGCAAAAACGAGAGCGGATGCACGCGACGGCGGTGGAAGATATCGAATAACACGTCCCAGTCCGGATTGGAGAGCGACACCAGACGGCGTAGCGCCTCGCGCTCACGGTCGTTAAAACTGGCTTCATGTTGCTCGCCCGAAAGCCGCAGGGCATCGTCCAGGAACACCTCGTGCACCTCGACCACGTTGCCGGGCAGCTCGTAGACAAACTTGCCACGGTCGGCAGCATGCGCGCCGATCACCCACAGCACAAACTCGTGCTCGGGCATGGCCGTAATGTAGCCATGCATCCAGGTAGATACGCCGCCGTGCACATAGGGGTAGCAACCCTCGAGTACCAAGCAGATTCTCATTTATCGCCACCCTCCTTGCGCTCGATCGTCACGGTCTTATCATTTGCCTTGAGCAGATACAGATTGCCCGTAAGGTGCGTCAGTTCGCCACCCGTCACCGCACCCGGCTCGCCATTATTAACGCGGAACATGAGCCACGCCTCGTCGTGGAAATTGCCCAGGCTGAGCGTCCAGGCATCCGCACTGGTATCCACGTTCACCGTAACCGACGAAAAGCGCTGGATGGCACCGGAGCACTCCGACGCCGTCTGGTGCCGCAGGTCGGGCGCGGATTTGGTAAGCCACTCCAGGAAGTCGACCAGGCCGCCCTTGTAGACCTCCCAGCCCTCCTTGGCTCCGCGATCGGGGTCCAAAAGGTCGTCCGGGTGCATAAAGTGCGTGCTCACGTAGTGCATGTTGAGCTCGGACACGGCGGCCAGGCGCATATAGGAATCGTCGACCATGCCGCCCGAGACAATGCGCGGCTGCTCCACAATGCCGTCGCTCGCCACGCCAAACTCCTGCACGTACGGCAGGTCGGTACCGTCCTCAAAGTACGTACTGGTGATGGTCTTAATGCGCGGAACGTCGGTGCCGATGAGCTTGCGCGCTCGGGCCGAAAGGATATTCGACGGCGGTACGTAAACCGAGCCGTGAGCGTTGGGCAGGACCTCGTCCTGAAACGCGATAAGTTCGTTGAGCGAAGCGACGAGCGTCTCCTTGTTCTTCCACGTCTTGTAGTCGTACAGCGTGCCATAGTCGGTGTCCCAGAGCGCCAGCGGCTGATGGTTGTAACCGTGAAAGCCCAGCTCTCCGCCCATCTGCAGCAGCATGCCGCCAAAGTAGCGGAACTGCGTAGTATCGGCCTGGCGCGCGGGCTCGGTCTGGTTGACCGCGTCCTCGTAGTTTTCAATCATCACGCCGGTATAGCGAATGTCGTATTTTTGCGCGAGCTTTTGCAGATCGGGCCACCAGACCTTGGCATAAAAGTCGGCGATGGAAAGCCCGTAGTCGCGCTTGATGTAGGTGCCGTCGCCCGAGGGCACGGGGCTGGGAAAGTCGTCCAAATAGAACACGGCGCTGTTGATGACCGGATAGGCCGTGGCATCACCCAGCAAGCTTATGGCCGAAGCATAGAACCCACGCATGACCTTGTCGTAGATGCCAATGTTGCACACCACGGTGTGACCACTGCCGCAATCGTTAGACCAAATGAGCGGCGTGCCCGCATCACCGGTCTTTGCCCAGACGTGCGCCGTTTCGCGCAATGAAACCGAAAGCGACGAATCAAAGGGGTCCGAGAGCTCGTAGCGCTCTCCCCCGCCCAGCATAAAGTCCTCACTCGGCACAATGCTTTCGGCTTTTACATAGTCATATCCGGCCGATTCAATGCCAAGCTTGGAGGCAATCACTTGCAGATAGCTCGAGTTATCCGGCGGCATGGCGAGCATAAGCGAACCGCCGGCACTCACCCAACTCATAATGTCGCTCAGGTGCGTACTGAGCCCATCAAGCGACGGCATGAGCAAAATCACGCGATCGAAGGAGGTCAGCGAGGGAATGGCATCCGCGCCATCCAGGGCAAGGTCAACGTCGCGGTGCGCGATCTTCATGTCGAGCAGGATCTGGTCGAACTGCTCCTTTACGTCCTCGACGCCCGCTTGATCGGAATCGGTAATGACCAGGCACGTGGGCTTTTGGCCAAAGATTGCCGAGGAGGCAGGCACCGCATCGTTGGCGGCAAGCATCCCCAGCTTATGCTGACCCGCACTGTACTGCACGCCGGCACGTTCCACCAGCAGCACGGCGGCCATGGCAATAAAGACCGCCCACACCACGAGGAGTCCCATCCAACGAAAGCGGCCTGCACGGTCGCGGATATGTTGCGCCACGCTCATCCGACCTCCTCCCCGTCGCGCCAAAACGCCAACTTTTCGCGGTTGTCGGCGCTCAAATACACATGTTGCTTGTCAATCGCATCGATCACACGGTGAACCTCGTCACCGTCGCGGCGCATCACGGCCAGGCGCAGGCAAAGCATCCAAACCTCCTGCTCCTCGGGCACGTCGAGCACCAGCTGGTCGGTCACGGCCTGCGCTTCGTCGATCTGTCCGACATCGGCCAGCGCCGTCGCGTATCGAATGCGCAGCTCAAGGGTATCCTCGCGCTCGCAGCGACGCGCAAGCAGGCGCGCGTACTGTTGGCGCTGAATCTGAGCCACGCGCCCCTCAGCCAAGCCCGAGCACAAGTATTCACCAAGAAAATCGCAGTATTCGTTGAGGTTTTGCGCGCTCGGGTCCGTCTTAAAGGCACGCTCCAGCTGCTGCAGTTTAAGGTCGGACTCCTTGAAGATCTGCGCCACCGCCGTCGCGGCATAGTGCGCCACCTCAACGTCGTCGTTAAGCTTAGCCGCCTGCAACTGCGCCAGGTACGCGTCGGGCTCCTCGGTGAGCATGGAGAGCATTAGGCGGCGCCGGTATGCCGGGTCGTTGACGATGAGCGCCTCCTCGAGCGGCACTACGCCTGCATCGTCCTCACCACTCGGTACCGACATACTGCGATGGAGCTCGTCGTTGAAGCGCAGCGACTCCAGCGCAGACTCTTTCAGCCCCTCGCCAAACACCGCGCTGCGGACCGATAGCAGAACCACCAGCAACGGGCCCCACAGCGGCACCAGCACTATCACAGCCAGCATGTGCCCGCGCACCGGCAGCAGGCCCAACTTCATGAGCGTCCACAGCATCAGGCAAACCAGCGCATGAATCAGCAGCAAGACGGCAGCAACGACAAGCGAGATCAAGCGGCACCCCCCTCACCGTCACCGGTGTAAGAGATATGCTGCAGCAACGCCACGATGTCCTCGCCGTCGACGGGTTCCACCGCAATCTGCTTTGCGCTCAGGCGCTCGCGGATAATGGGAAGATCGCACGCCTTTGCCTGGCGCATAAGCAGGTAGAGCACGTCGCCGTCGACCAAGCCAGCCGCGTCGCTCTCGCGGATTACCGACCCAATTGCGCCCACCAGCTCGCCGACAGGTTCCATGCCCGGTACCACGCGCAGGAGCAAAAAACTCCCCATCTTGCTATCTGCCAGCGCCTGCGCCGCCGCGAGCTCTTGGCCAAAGGCAGCCTGCTTGAGCACGCAAGTGCCGTCAACGCAGCGTTTATCCTGCGCCACCGCCTCATAGTCAAAGGCACGGCCCAGCGCGCTTTCGACCAGGCCGCACAAGATGCGGAACAGGTTTTGATAATAGAGGGTCATTTGATTTTCGGCAGCACGACGCACAAAGATCAACACGGCGGGTGCCCCGTCGCGCTCGATCGCGTATCCAAACATGGGAAGCCCCGGCGTCAGCTCGCGGTTCACCCACAGGTTCGAACGGCCCCCGTCGCCCAAAAGAGGTGCAAGCTGCTCAAGCGTGAGCGAACGTGCGGCATCTTCAGCAATCGCGGGACTTGCTGCCACCAGGCGAGCAAATGCCCCTCCCGAAACATGGTAGATCGCCACCGAATCGTTCTCGAGGATCTCGCCCAAAAGCTCGCAGCACTTGCGATAGATGTCGCGCGGGTTGAGCACGTCGAGCTCCTGCGTCACGGCAAAGATCTTGCCAAAGCTGTCGTGGCGACCCACAATCTGGCGCCTGTACGCGCGCTTGCCCTCGATCGCGTCGTGGTAAAGCTGTGTGAGGAACGTATTGCGATTACGCACGAGCTCGTTTTGATCGAGCTCCGCCCTAATGGCTTCGCTGTTGCGCAGCTGCACATAGCCGCACACGGCACCCACCACAAAGTACGCAATAAACGGCAGCCAGTTGGACGGCTCGTAAAAGAGACCCTGGAAGGTATAGCCGTACTGAGTAAAGTAGCTCGCGGCCAAACCCACCGACGCCAGCAGCGCCGCAACCAGGCCAAAGTCCAAGCCATACAGCGTGCCGATCAGCACCACGTAGAGCAGGCGATAATCGAGCACGTTGAGCTGGGCCGATTGGGAGAACAAATGCTCCAGTACCTCGAACAGAACCCAGGCAACGCCCGTCTCTAGGCATTTAATAGGCAGCGTGCACATCCGGATGCGGTCGATGGCGGCGCGCAAGGGGTTGACCTTCTTTGCGCGGCCAGCACCCCAACGCGCCTGAATGGTCGAAAGATCTCGCAGCAAGTCGTAACGCTGAAACCAGCCATAACGTACGCGAACGACGTCGCTGACGGGCAGGGCGTAGCCGGCAGAATCGCCATAGGCAACTGAAAGCCCTGGGAACAGCGCCTTGAGGGCCTCGCCCACCTCACCTGACGCGTGATGGAAGGTATCGGCAACGTCGAGCGTCTCAAAGTTACCATCCCAGCTATCGAAGATGCGGCGCACCAGCACCGCAAGCTCCTCGGCACACAGCAAGGGAAACGCCGCATCCTGCGCGCCCTGTAGAGCGACCGATCCGGTTAAGCACGCGTCGAACAGCGGTGCCAAAAACGGGTCCTCCAGCGCGGCAGACGCGGTATACAGGAACGGCACGCGCAGGATCTTGGTCTGAACGCCCTCGCGAGCAGCGTAGTAGCGGCACAGGTCGTTGGCTGCGTGCGCGATAATGCCCTTGCCCGTTCGCCCTGCGGCATCGGCGGCACAATCGGCACCCGCGGGCCCCGCTACATATAGCAGTTGGACCCGGCGACCCGCGCACGCACGAAAGACCGAGCGCAGCGTCTCGATATCGCCCACGGTATCGGTATGCGGAGTAAGGTAATTGGATAGGTAGACCACGCGGTCGAACTCGTAGGCCTGATCCAGGTGTTGCAGAAGCCCTTTCCACGAGGCATGGGGCGACGACTCATCGCGGCGCGTGTCCTGCGCGGCTACGACCTGCACATGGTCCCCGGGGAACGCCTTGGCACAAAAGTCATCGTCAACATATGCGGTGTTGCCAACAACCAGCACCTCCATGGCGCACCCCTCCCCTAAAAACCACTTTTGTCATAGTCAAACATGCGTATTGTACGCTGTCAACGCGAGCTGGAGCGCCTTTAAGGCTGTTTTAAGAACTTTTTTAAAGGATGTGGGGATGGCAACTCGTCCGACTCAGGCTCATTGAGAGGCTGCTATTCGCTCTGAAAAGGCACATCGCAATCTGCTGACAGCTCTGCAGGGAGAATGGCAGGCGATGTACATTGCTCTCGCACGGAATAGTTGGATGAAAGAAACGGCAGTTCTTTGGAATAGCTGACGATAACCTGCGGAACGATCTTAATGCCCAGAGCAAGTTCGAACTTTGCAATCGTCTTCAGAGTCATATTAGGTTGAGAATTCAAGAGCTTAGAAAGCGACTGAAGACTTATACCCATACGATTTGCCAGCTCACTTTTGCTCAATCCCAAATGTTTCATTTCGCGATGAACAATAAACTCAATATCTAGTGCATGTTCATAAGCGCGCGTTTCGCTACTTTCTGTTTCGGCATAAAAATCAGATAGATCTACTTTATTCATTGTATTCTCCGTTTCAGAAGCCAGGCATAAAAGTCAGCGCCCAGGCTCCAGAAGCTGACGCGCTATTACGGCCAGTCGCTTGGCCCGCTCGATTTCCTTACTGATATTTCCCGATCCCTGATGCCCTTTAAACCAAAATAGAAGAACGATTTTGTCTACGCCTTGACGTATGGCATAAATCATTTCTCGATTAACCCCGTTAAACCCCTTAAGATCATGGAGGCCAATCTTAGAATCAATGCATCTTAGCTTCGAGGTCCCACTCGCAACCTTTAATCCATAATCATAGATTTTTGAAATCAGGTCGATCATTTTACGGGCGTCAATTTTACGATAGTGTCTGACATCATCTTCTGAAATTGAGAGTTGTCAGGAGAAGTCGTCAGCCCCAAAACGGTCGGCCCTTGGAATCCCCATATTCGACAAGATCATATCCTTCAACCAAAGGCCACCTCCCATTTCTAGATACACTTAACTTATAAGTTAAGTGTATCTATTTAAATAGAAATAACAAAGCTGATGCTAGATTCCATAGCTGCAATCGATAAACAACCAAGTCGAGCTCGTGCTAAATCCGGAAGTGCGGGGAAAATCCGAGATCGGCAGATCAGACCGCTGTTTTAAACTTCCGCGACCTGCGATTTTGTTGCCAAAAATCAGGTTGTGCTCGGAAGTTTTCGATTTTTCCCCGCACTTCCGGAACTACAGCCTCAAATCGAGAGCCAAGTAACAATGACGACATCCGCGACAACATCCAGTTGTCGCGGAAACGTCAAAGGGCCGTTGCCGGAAAACCGAACAACGACCCTTTTTTGTCTCCGCCTCACGTGGAGTCCGCGGCGACTGTATCACTGAAATCATTTTACAGCAACGTCAAGCAACCGGAATCCCCGGAGATGCGCCCTCTATTCTACGAACTGATACCTAACCTTGAGGCTATTCAACTGGCTATATGGCAAATAACCGTCTTTTTGTAAACGGCCCACAAGAATTCCTGGGGCAATTCACATCTCATTGGCAAAAGACGCGACGGAACTACGTGTCTTGTTTTCAACAGTGAGCTGAGCATATGCCTCTGGAGGAATCAAGGTATCACGCGCAAATACATCTGCCGCCAGTTCCTCCTCTTCGGTAGTCCCAGCAGCCCGTCCAATGTGCCCATAAATAACATGCGCCAATTCATGGAAGAGGCTGAACCAGAACTTATCGGCATCGGCCCCACGCAGCGTAAGCGCGAGAACAATCTTTGATCCGTCATAGAAAGTTGCACCATTGAGAAACGTGTGCTCAAGATGGGGCAAAAAGACGATCGCAATCCCACATTCAGCCAACATAGACACAAGGAGCGGCTGAAAAACTGCAGGATCCATAGTCGTAAGCTCTCTGAGCTTGGGAATACGCTCCTCAATCTTGGCAACATTGATCTTTCCGGTGGCTATTTCTCGCGCATCTATCTTAGCCTTCTGAGCCCACGCCAAGAGTGCATATTCGGATTCAGCGGTTTCCTTCTGGCGACGATAGGCGATTCCCGGAGCAAGGCGATTTTCACTCAATAAGCTAAGCTTAACCACCTCGAAGAATTTTCTAAGCTCGACCACTTTAACAGCGACGGAGCGCGTCGGCTCAACCCATCCCAGTTTGGCCATTTGCGCATACGGAAACTTCCTGGCTATCTGCTTATCCTCATCGATGGAATTTTCATCCTCAACCTGCAGCAACTTCTCACGATAGCGCGCCTCAAGATTCATCCAAAACGCTGAGGGAACGCCCAGCACCATCTCGAGCCTATGCGCAGTATTTGGAGTAAGCTCAACTTGCCCATTTATAAGCTGGCTTATGAACTTCTCAGAGTAATCCATGCGCTTAGCAAACTCGCGCTGGCTCATACCGCGATACTCAAGCTGCTCCTTTATAGTAGCCCCAGGTGGTGTTGCGATATAAGTCTTACTCTTTGCCATACCCTCTCACCTCTTACGCATTCTCCTGTTTCTAAACCTCATGCTAGTGGTAGTCAACGATTTCTTGAATTTCCGCTATCTGAATCTCATCCCTAATGACTTCAAATACCAATCGCTGGGGATGTACCAAGTCCATTGCAAATTGCCCTTTACGGTCACCAACAAGTGGATGACATCGCCCGATCCCAAACTGGACGAGCATCTCAACGGAATCAGCGGCATGAATCTCATCTACACGTTGTTGGATAAGCCCCACAGTACGCTTATCGAATCTTTTGGCAGCAACAGAAGCGTTTGTGCAGATCTTTTCGATTTGATGGTTCTTATAGTTGACCTGCATAACCACCTCCTACCAAAGTTTTACCCCTGCGGTAAAACTACTATAGCAGCTAAGTAGAACAAGAACAATATCAGCAGGAAAAGGAGGCCAATCACACCGGAATGACACAGTGCATCTACCTGCGGTTCTTGTACGCGAAAAACCGTTGCGCTCAGGGGTTCCAAAGCTTGCCGCATGCCGCAAACAAACGCTTCCGGAAGTGCGGTGAAAAACCGAGATCTGCCGACCAGACCCAGGTTTAGAACTTCTGCGACCTGCAGTTTTATTGCAAAACAAGACGTTGTGATCGACGGTTTTCAATTTTTCCCCGCACTTCCGAGAAACGCGATGAAGTCAAACGCCCTAAGGCCAAAAGCACGATAAGGAACCTCTTCGAAGAACAGCCCTTAAACGCAAAAACCGCCTTTCGGCGGTTCCCACGGACCAAGCCGGACGTACCGTCGCAAGGCCTCATCAAAGATGAACTATAAGGAAAAGCCCAACCCCGGTCAATCCTTAACCGAGAATACCGTAGCGAATTGAGGCCAAGCAACCACGCGTCAGTAAAGTTACATGCGAGCAGAAAAACACACGCAATTTCGCCTTTTATCAATTGAGATGTAAGTTTTGACAGGCCAAATCTTACATCCAAACAAAAAAGAGGGCCGACGCATCAGCCCTCTTCAGGTGTCGCCCAAAGGCTTCCTCCGCAATTGACTTTATTCAAAGACAATTGTTTGTCTACAGGCTGCCCATGAGCGAAGGCCGCCAAGTCGAGACGCCATAAAAATAGGGGATGCCCTCCATTAGGAAGGAACCCCCTTGCAAAACTTCAGCCAAAGAAAGGCTTCTGTTTTTTGTTGTGAAGTTAGTTTAGCTCATTTTTGGCATCCAGGGCGTTGCGCCATGACTCACCACAGATTCATCGCTAATCAACGTTCACCGGAAACCACGCACTAATCACCTTCGTGAGAAAGTCAAATCCAGTAGACACCTGAAGATTGCCCCGATAGTAATCGACATGCCTATTCATTCTTTGAACAAACACAGCCAGGCTCTTTGCTCGATGTTCGGAAACGCCTTGTGAAGCAAGTTCCCGGTGCGCATATAACGTAGTGACAATCTGCTGCATACGGTCATTGCTCATCTTTGACTTACGCTGGTCGAGACCGATGCCAGCTACGGTCGACAACTCCCGCGTTACAACGTAGCTTGGCTTAAATAGCGGTCTATCAGCACGCAGGTTATTCAAAATACAGCTATTGTGAGCGCATGCATTTCTTAATGACTTGACGGCTTGAAGAATATAGAACTCCTTAAGCATTTCACGGTCATTGAACCGCCTGGCGCAGAACTTATAAAAATAGAGAAAAGAGCCGAAGGAGAGGACTTCGATGAAAGCCCACGCGGGGAAGTCGAAATCAGCATACTTGGCAATCAGCCCACCAGTGTAGGGACTGTTCTTGCATCTGCGAATCTCATCCTTGAGCGAATTACACGGAGTTCCATCTGGCTTCGTATTATCGTAGGAGGAAATGAAATCCGAGACGACCGCATAGCCGTCCTCCCCCTCCGTCTCGATACGCTTCAGGAGTTTTACCTTTGCAAAATGTTCCACATCAAGCGTAAGCGGCAGCATTTCATAGCGAAGGAGCATGTCGACAATCGATAAGTCGACCAACATCTTGAAATCTAGATTTGCATACTCTCCCTTGCGGGCCCCTTCTTCGACTCTAGGAAAGCCAAGCCGATAGGCGCGCAGGCGAAAATAGTTACTGTTCTTCTCCAGATAAGCTCTGGCATCGTCTTCACTCATCAACGAGAAATGGACACCTCTCGATTTGAGATGATCAATCTGCTCAGACGCCGTAAGCCACGGCTTTCGATTGACGTCGGTCACCAGATCTCCGTTCTCGATGATTGACTCGAAATTCTATATTAGCGCGTTTAGCAGGGAGAATCGTCATGATATGGCCGTTACGTCAAATATCACTTAGCGCAACAACCCAAATACTCTGAAGCTAAGGAATGCCAATCCTATTAATGGAATTTTTCACCGTGCATTTGAGAACATCATCCTGCCCATCAAAAGTCATTGGGAAATACTGAAGGTAACGGTTGCCGAGAATGTCCGAGTACGTGACGAGGATGCGATAGCCGGCCTCCATCACCGGCTTCGCTTCGCCCCCAAAATAGACAACCAGCTCGCTCTCCCCTCCCACAGGAAGCTGTCGAGTCTGGCACCAAGCGACCCGCGGAGTTCCAAAATGGGCCCACTCATTTCTATTGGCAATCCCGACCCTTACATTTACGGCAGGCCCAGCTCCCATACTGGATATTGCATAGCGATTAGCTACATGCTCGTCCACAAGACTCTCGTCGCAAGGAATGGCTGGGGCTCCGCCAGCAATCAGTAGACGATCAACGCAGTCCAAAGCGCCCGATTTGTATTCATCGTCCCTGGAATCAGCCTCGGTAAACGCACCGTGAGCGAAACCGTTCTTCGGCACACGTGGTTGCTTTTCCGACAAACGGGTTAAGGCAATACAGGGGAGAACGTTCATCACATCAGAATGATTCCGGTCTTCCCTACCAGTTCGCAGCGTGAAATACAGTACCGCGACCGCCGAAATTGAGCCCACTAACGCGCCAAGATACCCAAGTAGGCCGTTAGCGTCCCATACGGGATGTAGCCATGGAACTTGTACATCAATTGAAAACACGATCTGGATGACTATCAGTAGAAATACAGACAGCACCACGACACAAACAATAAACGCCTTTAATAAATTGAATACCGAAGGCTTCCTCCTGCTCCCGTACATCTCAACCAATCTCATTTCATGAAACGCAAGTTTTGATGAAATTTGCCCCAAAATCGGTTACCTGGTAGCTCCAGCGATGGAAAGTGAATTTCTTGTCACCTTCAAGCCCAACCTTCGCCTTCGCGCTTTGGATAGCCTCACTTGATTCAAACCTTTCAAGCGTAGCCTTAACATCATCGGTGTAGTAATCACAACGCTTGAGGATGCCAAGTCGATCCAGGTTTCCCAGATACACCAGCGATTGATCAGGGTGCTCGCAAACACCCTTACAGCACTCGTTATAGCCTTCTACGATTAGCGTCCATTTAATTGGAACTAGCTCGTTTGCGCTGACAATTCTTAAGTCAACGAGCGGAATAGACACGTGTTCAGCATCATCAGAGCCAGTCAACGTACTCAGTAACTTAGCCTCGTCGGGACTAATCTCCTTAAGTAGCTGAACAAAACTGGGGTGGACGTATTCTGCCGTCCGATCATCCATTGAGGAAAGTAGCAGATTTGCATACATCCCTCGCAATTCCTCGCTGTCATAGCAATACGCAAGTTGTTGAATTGCCGGAACTGCGATATGCGCCGGAGGTTCAGTAAGATGCTCCTCAGGAATCTCATCAACACGAGACCCCACAGCATCGATAGTCAGCTTGATACTTTCCTCTCTGTTAACGACCCAGCGATTCCACGACGAAAGCCAAATGGCAACAGTCCTTGAAACCAGGCTAACCGTTTTGCCTATCGACTCCGCGGAGGGATGGACAAGGTCGTCATATGCCTTTTCAAGCACCGGTATGTTGGCAATTTCTTTGACCGTATCAACATCCATATCAAACTCCTTGTACATTAATTGGATGCCCATGTGTTAATCAAAACACAATCGGGTTGCTCCGCCTAACTAGTACCACGACCTCAAACAATAGACCAAGCAAAATGATGAACGACGATTCAACTGAACACATTTGTTTAAAAGCAATTTATTTGAAGACACCCTTAGCGAACCAACGCTATAGGAGGTCAAGCGGCGTAAAGTAAATTGTCCGCTAAAATTCCGGCAGCTCGGGTTTCAGCCTTCTTGTATTTGCACTCGCGAGGCACCTGCCAACAGACGTAAGTCTCAGAGCCAACCGAATCGAATCCCACCAACTGATAAGGGCAGCCAATGATGGATAACGGAGCATCTCCTTCTTAAGGTTTTCCTTAATCACCTCATCACGAGAATTATCTAGACTCAAATTACAAATATGATGGAAAGCTTTAATTTGACTATCGTTGAGACCTACACTTGGCTCCGAGGGATCGGAGGGTGAATTTAGAGTTAAGTTTTCAAAATTGTCTATATGCCTAAGAGACAAACGCTTATATCCAGGGTTCAGCTCATGCTCAACAAGCAATTCAGCAGACAGTCCAGCTTCTGAAAGCATATCCAGCGCTTCAGCTTCTTCATCAGAACCTGTTTTCACACCGCAAACGGTATATCCATCCAGTTGCTTAAACTGAATATCGAGATAGGGCACCAGCGATGCGATAGGCGAAGATCTAACGGCACCAAGGATATCCAGATCGTCTATCCAATCTTGACCATCAGGAAGATGATCCAGCGGGAGCGCATCAAACAAACCGGCTAAAGACTCGATACCATTCTTTATATCGCCACTCACAGGCGTGAAGGATCGCGCAACATGCAGCGTCGTCAATCCAGCAAGCTCCTCATCAGTAAGAAACTCGACAATCTCGATTGCCTTAGTTACCCCGGTGGCGACATGGCGATCCGATGGCGACTCAAAGCGTTTGACTAATAGCTCAGCCAGCATCTGATGATCAGCAGCAGAGTTAGTCCTTGCAGCAGCATTTGCGGCTGCGCCCAACGTCGCCGCACACGATGGCTCGCGGAGCGATTCGAAAAGCTGCAGCTGATTCCCGACAATAACATACAGCTCATCTTTAAAACTACCCAGCCTCTGCTCGACAGCATTTCTCGACTCCATTAGGCAAGACTCAATAGCCCTGTCACACGCGGCGCCTACGATGTCGTGAACCCGCTCTTCAGATATCCCAATATTCTGAATAACAGTCTGCGCTTGGATCTGGCTCGCGTTATCGCCAGCCTTCTGGATTTGCCTATTTGTCGTTGAGTTCATTTACGACACCAACCTGAATCTGCTTTGAGCCTTTACCGGCTTTCTGAGACTGTTTGACGGACCTCTGCCCAGCCTTGTAGCTGACGGGAACACTAACTAGAGCAGTCACGAGAGCGCCGGCAATAGCCGCTATAATCGATGAGCCCAGGCCATCAAACATGGACGACAGATCCATAAGCAACCTCCAAAGCAGCTAGGAAACAGCAAAATGCTGACTATTAAAGTCTATCGCTGAAATATGTACCGATGCACCTCTAAAGTGAGCGGATCTACGAAGATCAGCAGAACAATGCCCCGGTATACATGGGTTAATTTAGACCACCGACAACTTGTCAACGGCCTCTCCTATGATCGTGCGCAACGCGGTCAAGACCGACACGAGCAAAGTCAACATGCGGCAGCACAGCAGGAACGGACGTTAGCAAGAAAAAGGCGCCGGGGCCCATAACGGCCACGGCGCCTAGGCTAATGCCGCGGTGCTGCTTCGCAATATTCAACAGTGGAAAATTAAACAAACACCGCATCCCACCAAGACGCTAGTGCCCAAGCCGCTCTAGTCAAAGAACATCTTGGGCACACTCCATGAGACCACAGCGAAAGCCGCGACCAGACCTCGCGCCAATAGCAGATACGCTCAGTACCACCACAAATCACCTCTCCCCGTCCATGACCGTCCAGTCCACAGTCTCGATGCCCGGAAGAGACGTTAGACAAGAGGGGCAGGCAGCCTGATAGTTCCCGTAATTTGTCCTGCGCTGCATAGAAGCGGAGACATATACCGCTTTGCGGGCGCGAGTGACACCGACGTACAACAGGCCCATTTCCTCAATAAGCCCGTCTGGTATTTTCATCGCATCCACGATCCGGCATCCATACGCAGAACGCGAGCACATACCAGCACTTTCGCACCGCGAACAAATCCTTCCAGGCCAATCAAAACGCGTAACGCCCGGAATGAAAACAGTGTCCCACTCGAGCCCCTTAGCGGAGCGAACGGTCATCATCGAGATATCTGCATCAAGGTAATCAGAGAAACGCTACAGGGAGCCCTCGGAAAAGATGCTAACGATATAGTCGAAGCGCTCAGACGGATCCATCGCGACGCAGTCATTTTTAAGGTGTTTCCGCAGCGCTCCAAGAAGCATGGCATAGGACCGCCCATACATGAATCTCCTGGAGCCAGTCGGCAGTTCATCAGAGATTGAGTCGATTATTTTGTCCGCCGCAGACCGGCTGACGCCCTTTTCTCCAGACGCTGCATCGGTGATCCTGGATAAAGCAAACGCATTGAATTCAACGAACTCTGGGTCTGTATCCGAGAATAGCCCGTTGAAGTATGACATCTCCTCTTTAGTTAGCGCGTCAGTGATGAGATTGGCCAGGGCACCGCGCATACGAACAAGAATCGCAATCCTACCGCCACCGCCTTGAGCGAATAACCGCAGCGCTCAAGGTAATAACAAATCAGGACTACAAGCGTGTTGCACCGTCTGCGTTGCAACAATTGATGACGCTCATTGATGCATCGCAATGGATATTATTGTTTAAGAAGAAACCGTCCGAGGGGAGATAATCGTGATAGTAATCGTCGACACGAATCTAGCTAGGAACGAAAACTCATATTCCGAGCTTCTAGGCAACCGAAAGCAATTGCAGGCAATTGCTGCAAGTAACGAACTATATATTCCCGCAGTTGTTATCGATGAAATAGTAACGCAGAAACGTTTGTCTTTTCTGAGGGAACAGGCACAAATTAATAGAAGCGGAATACTCAAGCTGACGAGCTTTTCAATAGATGAAGCCGAAAGTTTGGCTTTCGAACAAGTCGAAGAGAAAATCCGCAGCGACAAATCAATTCCGTTTAACGTCTTACCACAAGCGCCAGTCGAGTACGCGTTCCCTCGCATATACAACTGGGCAATTAATCACGAGCCGCCATTTGAAGAAAGGAGTGATAAGGGCTTTAAAGATGCTTGCATCGTTGCGTCAATCGACTTTTTTCTCGAACAGAGTTCAGAAGAAAAGCAGGTGCTGATTTGCACGGATGACAAAAGAATGGCCGAGTATTTCAAGAATCGGACCAACATCACGGTTGAAGGCGACTTGAAAAATGTAATCAAGCTTAATAATCGTCCTAAAGATAAAGAACGAGTGTCGAAACCACAACGAACCAGCGATGCCGACATGAAGAATACCGCTAAGGATGACGTTAATGCACTAATAGAAGCGCTGGCAAATTCGATTTCTTTCGCTGAGACACATTCGATAATTTCAAAACTGAGTTCCAGTTCCCACATGCCCACAAGCCAACAAGAGCTCCGCATCCTTTCAGTTGCCTTAGCAAACCAACAAGTAGAATGGATATTAAAGGATGACGATGTCAGTGAATACATAAAGCCGATTTTCTTAAGACATAAAGAAGATCTTATCGATAGCGAATACACAAGATATCTCGATGCATTCGATCTCCCAGACGAACGCGAAGAGAAACGTGAATCACCGTTTTTCACAACAAAGGAAAAGCGGGCTTTTCGCAATTTCATTAATGAAATTATTAGCCACACTGTCTGTAAGAGCCATTTATCAACTTTCGAGATTAACGCAGATACCATTCTTGCGCGTCTTCAGAGTTTGCTTAAATCCCATTTGTTAGATAGCTCACTTGCAAATGTCAAATATCTAACTGACATCCTAATCAATGGCACTGTCGAAACAAAGCCAGGATCAATTTCAATAGATACCATCTCAGACTTTGTCAACCTTCTCGATAATGCAAGCCCCAGAAAAAGAGAGGCAATCATGGCAAATCTAATTTCCCACCTAGAGGATATCGAAGACGATATACCGTTCTAAATCCTATATGAGAGCAAAGCGCAGCGGGCGACATGGCGCAATTTTTTGATATGCGCACTTTAAACAGGCATGTCAAGCACATATCCGAACCGCTAGCCAGCGGCAGCAAGCCCAAAAAAGTGTATGCCAACCCAATGTGGGGCATGATGATTCGCAAGTCTTCGAGATATCAGAAAGGTTCCCATGATCCGCAGCGTTTTGGCGTAGTGGTCACCATCCACAATCTAAAAGGTGAGAACCGGATTGATACATTCATGCAACAGTGCTCCGCCATTGGCTGGATGGTAGAACGGGTCGAAATTGATAACGAACTCAAGATTTACGAACACAGTCAAGTTGAGGTGGAGTTTGAGTAACCACTGGTTGCAGCAACATTAGGCATTAAGAGGGCATCGGGAGTTATCGCACCGGTACCCTCTTACAAGCTATCCACACTATTAGGAACCCACGAGCCGAAAGGAACGTATGACGAAAAATGCTACCGTGAAAATATGCAAGGACTGCTCCAGACCCTTCATTCTCATGCCTTGGCAAAATCCCAGGAAATACACCTTCTGTCCCGTCTGTCATAAGGCGTGGTGTAAAGAGCAGGCGGAGAAGCGCGAGCGCGAAGCAAATGCAAAGTGGCAGGAAAAACACAAGGAAGAAACGGAGGCTTTCGAGCAGGAACTAAGAAAGTTCGCCCTAATCGAGCTATCCGAAATCCCTTCCAGCTCCAGCACCCTCTATGTAATAGGCAACGGCTTTGACCTTATGCATGGAGTAAAGTCCAGTTATTACGATTTTGGCAAAAGCCTCAAACGAAACGACTACCTTCGCGACGCGCTAGAAATCGCTCTGACGCCCGACGATATTTGGGCGGATTTCGAAGAATCACTTGGCAAAATCAACTTGGACCCGATGGCAAGTCGTTATTTAGTAGACATGTGGCTAGAAAGCATGGACTTCTACGATGGCGAAGACAGCGCAGCGAACTTCTACGCGGCAGTGGACGCAGCAGCCACCCCAATCGAAGCGATAGTAACCGATCTGCCGCCGGCCTTCCGCAGATGGGTGAACAGACTAAAATTAGGCACCAACGATCGACCTCTTGAGGCGCTCATTAATCCACGCGGAAAAGCGTTGAACTTTAACTACACCGAGTTCATTCAATCGCTCTACCATGTGGACGATGTCTGCTATATCCACGGCTGCAGGACCAACAAACACGACAAGCTGATACTTGGACATCGACCAGACGCTGAGGTACGGCCACTTTCCGAGAAGCACCGAGAACCGCACACCTGTAGGCAAGCCATAATTGACATCGCACAAGAAAACGTGCTTCGCGTGATAGGCGAATGCAATAGCGACCTAACAAAAAGCAGCAAGGACATAATCGAAAACCATCGTAAGTTTTTCAACAGCCTCACCGGGACCGCACGGGTTGTTGCGATTGGGCATTCACTGTCCCCCGTCGATTGGGACTATTTCAAAGCAGTGCGCAACGCAGCACCAAAAGCCAGTTGGTTCTTTGGGCTTCATGGTCTCAGAGATTTGAATAACGTTCAAAATTTGGCGAAGGAACTCAAACTTGATAGCTACCGCGTATTCCGCACGGATGTCATCCATACAACCAAATTGCCAGAGTCTGAAGGTCAAATAGCCATCGCACCGAAAAAGGCAGTGGCCTATATAGGAAAGGGCGTTAAGGCCATTGCGAGTGGCAAAGACCTGGTCATTGAACAAGGAGGCCACACTATCTTTGAGATCATTTTGCCTGCCGAAGTCCACCGTGCGGTCTTTTTTGGACCACACTTAATAATCAAGCTAAACGACATCGACAAGAACATTCTGCTGTTCTCCCAGAACGGAGAGGGCTGGAATTTTATAGCTCGACTGAAACCGACACAGAATCAAGACCTCATCAACCGGAGGTTACAACATATCTACATGACAAATGAGGAAATTACCTTTGTATATAACAACAGAGTCCGCGCCTTCGATTTGCGTACGGGCGTTGTCAGTTGGACAAAGCCGATGCAAGGAGCAAAAGATCGTTTCTTCCCGGGAACCGACATATACGACGACCTGATGAAATAGCCACGGACAACAACATTGCAACAGCACCCAAAGAAACTCATATCGACAAGGTGACGCATTATTTCTTTCGTTAATTGACAGCCGCATGAAGAAACACGGCCCGCGCCCCGTCATATGATTTCCAGCGGGTAAACAACAAATCACCGACGAAGGGGGCACGGGCCGTGTCTGCGAACATAGTATCAGTCGACGAGGAGTCGCTGCACAATAACATATAGAACCTGGTGAGGAAGACCGTCGAGGAGACACTCAACGCGCTGCTCGACGAGGAGGCGTCCGAGCTCGTCGGGGCCGAGCGCTACGAGAGGACAGCGGGCCAGGATGCCTACCACAGCGACCACTACGCGAGATGGCTCGTCACAGGCGCCGGGGAAGTTGATCTCAGCGTGCCGAAGCTCCGCGGGGCAGCCGCGAGGAAGGTGCGCGACGGGTTCGCCGAAACGCTGGCCTGCACAGAATTCCTGCGCGAGCACTGGCGCCGGATCAGGACGAACAACGGGATCGAACGCATCGACCGCGAGAACAGGAGGAGGACGAGGGTCGTCGGGACCTTCCCGGACGGCAACTCGGCCCTCATGCTGGTGACGGCGAGGCTGAAGTACATAGTGGAGCACGAGTGGGGCAGGAGGAGGTACCTGGACATGTCCAAACTGGAGGAGATGGACGAGCTGAAGGAAAAGGCGGAGGGCTAGAAGAGGAAGGGGCCGAGGACGGCTAAATCAATTTGCGAAAGAATCTTGACGGTACCCGGTTCCATTCCCGCACGGACTGAAACTGATCAATAAAGCGGCTGAACTCAAATAGCCGCATATCTGCCACGAGACGATACAGCTCTTGGTCTTTAATATTGTTAAACTGTCGAAGTTTTCTCTTGAGCGATGATTCAGACCGTGGACAAATCTGCTTTTCGCCTCGATAGAATAATCTCCTCTTAGATTGTTCAAGAACGATCCCATGGGGATACTGGATCAAAAATGCATCAGTTTGGGGATCCCGCTCAATATATTCTCGGCAGACTTCTAGAAGGCTATTGCGAGGAGTATAAAAATTCTCACCCGAAAGGGTGCTAAGAGTCATCTCCTCCCCTCGAAGCTAATCAATCATATCCTCTCGAAGAAACTCCATCAGGCCACCGTGATCGATAACCTTGTAGCGTTGGTCGTTGTTTTCCAATGCCCACCATCTTCCTCGTCAAGGTAGCCAACCATACATATCTTCAAATGCCAAATCGCTCCCCGCTAAAATAAGGCGAACGTCGAAGACACAAGAAGATACATACTCACGCCCAGTTTAAATGTGGCAAACCGATTAAAAGATTAATCTATCGCGCTGACAAAATTACTCGAGACGGGGTCAGTGAATAATCGCGTCGAAATAATAATGCAGGAGTACTGACGATCAGCACAAACAAATGGCTATGCCCTAGCTGAAGACAGTCACAAGCGTCCGAACGTCATGGAAGTTCAACGACAGACAGCCGCCCCTCCAAAATCAACCGATGCATCAAATTCTTCCCATGATCCCGGTTGTCCATTGATGCGCCGTACGAGTCGAGCAACCTTGATATATTAAGGAGCAGCTCCTCACGAGCAGTTTCGCAATAGGATTTGTAGAAAAACACCAGTTCAACCGGACCTGTATATATATCAACAATGTCAAATATTGCTTGAAAATAAGCGTAATCAGCCTTCGCAAGAGAATGCCCGAATACTTTGATAACAACTGTTTCTCGAGGTTCTTCTTTTGATGGCGCGCCAAATGCAATTGGCTCTCCCCCGCCGGGCCGCCCAGAACGAATAATTCTAAATGTCTTAGAAAATCTTGCCGCCCCAGGATCATCCATACAGTTTGTGCCATCGGCGCCAAAGATAATATCTCCGTTAAGTTTGCCATGGATATTAATGAATTTAAACGTTGACTCGCTCCGCCAAATGGATGGAATCGAAGGGCTCGTATAGTTAAAACTGAGCACGGTTGCCGCTGTAACGTAGCCGCCATGCCAACTCACTTTGCCCAACAACAACTGTTCCATTAGCTGTTCCGAAGCCTGGCCATAATCGTTGTTGAGTTCCACTTCGTGACCAAGATATCGACTGAACTCAGCTTCCAGCTTATGCAGCTCTTGTTCGAGTGCCGAACGCAGAGAGTTTTGCGTCCATTTTTCAACGTCCGTATTTAAGCCGCAGAGAAAGCTAGCGACAACTTCGGTAGCAAGGCCTGGTGTTTGCTCTTTCAACGCATCTCGGTAGTCTTCAATATCCGTATACGTAAAGGGAAAGATATCGGAGAGGGTGAAGGGATACTCAGAATCTTCGTCATCTTCTAAACTTCCCGCTTTACGCATTTCTTGAGAAACATCCTCTTCCAGCTTGGCCCAATCGTGCCCAGTCGATTTTTCGATCTTCTCATTCAATTGCGCTAAATAGTGATTTGGCCATTTAATCGATCGCGTGCCGAATGTTGGTGTAAGGGGCCGCTTCCCTGGCCGTAGAAAGCAGG
>UQZL01000002.1 GCA_900545605.1 uncultured Collinsella sp. | reverse complement strand
GCCGCCCCGCGCGAGCGGATAGCCCGCAGGAAGGCGAGCCACGAGTCGTAGGACTCGGTGTCGACCACGTCGACGCCCAGGACGCGCCTCCAGCCGCCCGCATCGCAGCCGATGGCGGTGACCACGGCGGTGGAGGCGACGCGCCCCTCGCGGCGGCACTTGACGTAGGTCGCGTCGAGCCAGACGTAGGGCACCGGCGAGCCGCCGAGCGGCCTTGCGCACAGGTCCTCGATGTCTGCGTCCAGGCTCGAGGCGATGGCGCTCACCTGGTCCTTCGAGAGTCTGGAGACGCCCATCTTCTCGGCCACCCTCTGCACCTTGCGGGTGCTGGTGCCCGTGGCGTACATCTCGGCCACGGCGGCCACGAGGGCGCGGTCGACGCGCTGGTAGCGCTCGAGCACGTCCTCGGGGAAGAAGCTGCCGGAGCGCAGCTTGGGGATGCGCAGCGTCAGCGTGCCGACGCAGGTGGCGAGCGACCTCTCGCGGTAGCCGTTTCGGCTGTTCCCCCCGCCACCGCAGAGCTGGTCGGCCTCGGCGTCCATCACGGCGTTCACGACCTGCTCGGCGAGACGCCTGAGCAGCTCCTGCATGTCGATGGCGCCGTCGTCGAAACGGGGCATGGCGAGCATGTCCGGCGTCGGGTCTGATAAGATTTCCATAGCGGTCTTCGTCCTTTCCTAGAACCTGTTGTTGTGGTGATTTCAGATTCTAGGACGAAGGCCGTTCTTCGTTAAACGGGCGCTAGGGCGTCACCCTTACACCAACATTTTCGACGCGATCGTTTGTCTCGATCTGTAACAGCTGGGACCGAATAATTCAGCTAGTTGTTACAGATTTAGATTGGGGACATTGGCCTGCGCATTCATCTCAATCTGTAACATCTAGACGTCCAAAACCGGTCTTAGTGTTACAGATTGAGACAATTCGGCGTGGTCTACCTTGTTTGTCTCGATCTGTAACGGTTAGGACTTAAAAACTCGGCTACGTGTTACAGATCGAGACAAAAGAAAAAGAACATTAGGACTTGAAAATAAAGTTTTGATAAGGGATTCGCCCAGTTAAGACGGTGCGGCAGACAATTGAGATTAGTTTGCCTCCGGAGTCGTAAGCATAATGAGTCAGTTCGATGACCGGAAGTTTTGCAACACCATAATTACTGGCTTCGGAATCGCTAAGCAGACGTGCTCTATAGCTTTCCCTAACAGATTGGATAGACTTGGACAAGTCGTCCATGATTCTGCTAAATGCCTGAAAATCTAACTGGTTATTCGGAACGCGCGACTTTGAAATGAAGAACGTATCAGCGCCTATGAAGCTGCCTTCAAGTTCGTAGGTCAATTCAAGACGCTGAATTTCATCGCGACTTTGACATCCAAATTGTTGGAGCATCATTACGGAAATTGGACGACCTGATGTGAGGCCGCCGAAATGTTTGGTGATGGCATCCGGATCAACGCCATCGCAATGGCTTGCAAAGTCAAAGTCTAAAAGTGAATTGAGCTCGCTAACGCGTTTCGGTGCAACAAACGATCCCTTACCTTGGATTCGATAGATACTTCCACGACGCTCCAGCTCACTCATGGCAAGTCGGACGGTTGTTCTGCTTACGGCGTATTCGTCGCAGAGTTCCATTTCTGTTGGAAGTTTATCGTCTGCTTCATATTCATCGACGATCTGCTTGAGCAGCGCGTCGGTGAGCTGTAAATAGAGTGGCCGTTTTTCGTGTGTATCGAGCATTAGAGCCTCAGTTTGCATGTTGGTTATACCTGATGGTTGCCTCAGTCGGGATGTAACGTGGGCAAGGTAACCTTAACGTATCACAGAGCGGCTCAGCATGACGATCTGATGCCTGTATCCACGAAGGGCTTGTCCGAGCGTGAAGATATTCTGGGGCAGGCAAATACCGTTCATGGAGTCCCCGATATGTTGGAGGTCAGCGCCGGCTGCTTTTGCTGCAAGGCCTATTTTCTTAATGGTCTCGCTGTCGCAGGAGTCTTGACTCGTCCCGTTTGCCGCCATGACGAGAACCTTCTCTTCAATTGACTTGCCTACGTTGTGGGATCGTACAAAGTCTACGATGGCGCGCAGGTCTGCTTCTTGGAAGCAAGGGATGGTGTAGGGGGCTGGCACGAGAAGGATATCGACGCCGAGGTCAACAAACTTGCGCGCAATTTCGAGCGTCATGACAGGTTCTGCAACGCCCGCTCCATGCATTTTTCCGGCTATGACCAGGCCATTGAAATGCTCTTTGGAGAGTTTAATCGAATGGGCGATTGCATCGTTGGAGACGCCGGTTCCAGGGTTGCCCGTCAGGCAGATAAAATCAAATCCGAGTTCGTTAGCCTTTTCTAAGGTCTTGGGAGAGACGCGACGACCCATGGGGATTTCCGTTCGGGATTCAGACATCTCTGCCTCGTTATCAACTGGCTCCAGATTGACGCCAATGGGCCTTCCGCATGCTCGCTTCACCCAAGTGACCGGGTTTTCATTGAGATCATCTGGAATACCGGCAATAACTGGATCGAACACATCGAGCGCGTTAAACAGAAGCAGGTCGGCACCTGCGGCACGTTCGATTTCTGCATTAGTAACGCCGCCGAGAAATTGGGAAGAGGGTACGTTTTCCGCCATGATGGTACGTCCCTCGGAAGCCAGAATTGCCTGTTTTAGATCCATGGGTGACGTGGCGGCAAAATCGGATGCGGACATGTTCAGTAATCGTTTGGGCATTGTTACTTCCTTTGACTAGAACGACAGGCTTGTGACATTGTCTCTAATATTGTTACAACAATATATTCAATATGTTATATCCAATCGGTGAACGGTTGCAAACTTATTGTACTGCTCGGAAAAAATAGCCACTAGCTGGGAAAACCTTAAATTAATCAACTACCGTTCACCGAATAAGTATTTGAATTCTTGACATATCGACAAAGCGGAAAAAGAATTGGTTATGACAAATCGCGCAAATGATATTACATTTCGCACAAGAACGTATTCACTTACATAAGTGGATACAAACGGGGACGACGACGGTTGAGTCCGGATAAATCGTTGTGTGCCCGGGAATCATGAAAGGATGTGTTATGGACGCTATCGTCAAATTCCTTGAAAAACACCAGCCCCTCTTCGACAAAATCTCGAGGAACATTTATCTGGTGGCGATTAAGGATGGCTTTCTCTCGAATATGCCAATTGTGCTGTTCTCGAGCCTGTTCCTTCTTCTTTCGACGCTCCCTGCCTATGTAGGCATCACGCTTCCGTCTGAGGTGCTGGATTTCTTCAATAAAATCTATGCATATACCATGGGACTTCTTGGCATTATGGTGGCCGGCACCACGGCGAGCTCACTTGCCATGTCGATGAACCGTCGCATGCCTTCGGGTAAATCTCTCAACCCCACCTCGTGCATGGTTTGTGCCATGTGCGGCATGCTCTTGCTATCGGTGACGAACGATGTTGTCTCGATTGGCGGAGCAGATACATCTGTTTTTGAAACCGGCTATATGGGAACCAAGGGTTTTCTCGCTGCGTTCGTAGCCGCATTCTTGACCGTTAATATCTATAAGGTGTGCATTAGCCATAATGTGACGATCAAGCTTCCCAAAGAGGTCCCTGGCTCTATTGCGCAGAGTTTTCGCGATATCTTTGCATTTGGGTTTTCGATCCTTGCGTGCGCTTTTATCGATCTTGCGAGCCGCAAGCTGCTTGCTGTGCCGTTCGCCAATTTGGTATCCGCTCTCATCTCGCCGCTGTTCTCCGCGGTCGACACCTATCCTGGCATGGCGCTTATCGAAGGCGCGGTCGCGCTTTTCCAATTTATGGGTATCCACGGTGCTTCGGTTGTCATGAGTCCGATCAATGCTGCGCTCTACGGCAATACCGTTACCAATCTTGAGGTTTTCCAAGCAGGTGGACACCCGTCAATTGCTCTCACGCAGGACTTTACAAGCTTCATCGGCGGTCTGGGCGGTTCTGGCTGCACGTTCATCGTTCCTATTATCCTGATCATGTTTATGCGCTCCAAGCAGCTTAAAGCCATGGGCAAGGCATCGATTATCCCGGTGATTTTTGGAGTTAACGAGCCCGTTATCTTCGGTATGCCGATTGTTCTCAATCCCTATATGTTCGTGCCCTTCCTAGTGGCTCCTATGGTCAACGCCATTATCGGTAAATTTTTCATTGACGTCATTGGAATGAACGCCCCCATGTATACCATGCCGTGGGCGCTTCCCGGCCCAATCGGTGCATTCCTCACCACGGGTCTCGATCTGCGTTCTCTCGTATTGATGGCAGTGCTGTTGGTCGTTGACTTTGTGATTTACTATCCGTTCTGCAAGGCGTATGACCATCAGCTTTGTTTGGAAGAGTCTGCAAAGGAGACTGCAGGAACCTCGGATGCAGATGCTATTGCCGCACAGGAAAATGTCGCAAAAGCTCTCGAGGCGGTAAAGGACAAGGCGGAGCAGATCCGCGTGCTTGTGCTTTGCCAGGGTGCCGGCACTTCGACTCTCTTGGCAAATGCTCTTCGCGAAGGTGCCGCTGCTAAGGGTATCGATCTGGTTTCTCAGTCCGGTGCGTACGGAAGCCACTATGAGACGATGGATCAGTACAACGTGATTGTTCTGGCACCCCAGGCACGCATGTACTATGACGCTATGAAGGCCGATACCGATCGCCTTGGAATTAAACTGCTCACCACAAGGGGCAAGGAGTATATCGACCTTACCAACGATCCCGAAGGTGCAATTGACTGGATCGTTCAGGAGCTGGCCAAATAGTGGATGCACTCCGTCGTTGATTCGTCGGTGTATAGTACGGCCCTGCAGCTTATTGAGCTGCTGGGCCGTATTTCGTTGAGTATCTAATTGAGACAATGAGCGCAACCGTCGTGAGATCGCATTGGCGCTCTCCGAGTCACCGACAAGCTGACTTTCATCTATGTGACCAATTCGCTTTCGGCCTTTAGCCTGCTCGAGGCGCACGAGGACTGCGACCTGTGCCTCGTGGGCGGTATGTATCGCCGCCGCACTGCAGCCTTTGTGGGCCCCATGGCCGAGGATACCCTGCGCGCGCTGGGTATCGACGCAGCCTATATCGGCGCCAACGGCATTTTGGACGGCGACGTGTCCACGTCTAACATGGAAGAGGGCCGCATCCAGCAGCTCGCCTTTAGCAAGGCCGATTCACGCTACCTCATCGCCGACTCCAGCAAGATCGGCAAGCGCGACTTCTACACCTTCTGCCGCCTGGACAGCCTGGACGCCGTAGTGTGCGAGCCGAGCATCTCCGCCGAAGACCGCGCCGCCATCGAGGAGCACGCGCAGGTCATTTGCTAACTAGCGTAGCAGGCGATACTTCTGCCCTCTGCCGGTGCCTTCAACTGTCGCCAGGCCTGTCTCAACGAGTTTTTTGAGGATGCGAAGAAGCTTCGAGCGACTAAAGGTGACTTTGGCCGCAAGCTCGCTTGTCGATTGAGGGTGTACTCCGCTCAGCAGTCCGAATACGATAAGTTCGTCGCCTTTGAGCCCCGGGTTATCCATGAGTAGGGGAAGTGTTACCACAATGGCGTTATCCGAAACTTGAAACCGGGGCTTTCTGACGCTGTCCTTATAGGTATCGCGAATTCGCATGATGCCCGTTCCAAAGGCTTCGATAAGACCCAGGCGCAAAAAGACTTCGGCAAGAATACGATTGCGTCTAACGGATAGCATGTCGGACAGATATTCATCGACGGTCATGCTTGCCGGCAAGCCGCCGGGCGAAGCGACTTCCACACGGTCGTCGAACATCGAGATGCGGATGTGTGCGGGCGCATCCCAAGTCCTATGAACGACTGCATTGGTAATGGCCTCGCGGAATGCTTCGAGCGGAATGAGCTCCTTGCGGATCCGCTCCATCCCCTGGATCTCTTCGTAGCAGTACTGGGCTTCGAAAAGCTCAAGGGCTCCGTCAATTTCCGCTAGAACGGATGCATGTTCAAGAGTCTTGCGCTGCTTAATGAGGTTGATAGTTTCACCAAACACTGCGATGTCGATACCCGGGAAGCCATTCTCGTCCGCGAGCAGTTCTGCCGCGTTGTTGTAGGTTCCGGTTTCATCAAGCAGGCCAAGGGTTTTGAGAGTATCGGTTGTGAATGACTGAAGCGAAAGTTTTGCTGTTAGACGATTCTCTAAAACGGTGAAAGATAAATCTTGTTTGTTTGCCGGGAGCTGCTCAAAGGAGAGGTTTTGACCCTCGAGTACAAGACGCGAAAGGCCTAGGGTATCAACTGGAATGGTCGCGGTGTCATTGCGCTTGTATGCCTTCGAGCGGTATAGGTAAGGCTTCGATCTGCCGGGAAAGACCGTAAGCTCCACGGTTGCATCGGGCTCGTCGATCTTTAGGGAGTAATCGGGCTGGGGGATGATCGAATCGTTAATCTTGTTTTCGATATCCAGGCAGGTCTGCTTGGGGTCATCGAGGCCAACGGCTTCTCCGTCGTCGTTAATTCCAAATAGAACGCGTCCTCCCGTGCCATTTGCATAAGCGGAGACGGTTTTAAGGAACGAATTGGTGACGCATTCCTTGAATTCAAGATCTTTGGATTCTTGCATTGTGATGCTCCGTTTCGCTTCAATTTGACGTGAAAAATAACACGTAAAAATTTTACACGTCATTTTACGCGTCAAAATTATGACACAAAAAAATTTGCGTGTCATTATGCGCGTCAAAGTGACGCGAAATGACGCGCAAACGCGAATGCATTGGCATTCTGAACAATAACGGAGTTTGTAAGCCTGGGGCTTGATTGGGCTAACGCATGGAATTATCCGTATTCTCGAACACGCTTTCGGTATCATTTTGGCATTAAAAGATACCGGAGTGTGTTCGTGATGCCGATAATAATTAAGAAAGAGGAGCGCTTCGTAGCTGCCTCGAAAGTGAGGATTTGACCATCTGATTGTCTCGATCTGTAACAACTAGGCGATCAAATGCTCGTTAGATGTTACAGATTTAGATTTTCTGCCTGGCCGATTCCGTTTGTCTCAATCTGTAACAGTTGGGATCGAAAAACTCGGCTAGATGTTACAGATTGAGATTAAAGGGATTGACCTGTGGCGTTTGTCTCGATCTGTAACAGTTAGACGGTTAAAAGTGGGCTATGTGTTACAGATTGAGATATTTCTGCTCGGGCGTTCTGTTTGTCTTGATCTGTAACAGCTAGGGCCGAAAATCCCTGCTAGATGTTACAGATTGAGACAAACGGCCAGCTCGGGCCGAGCCAAAACAAATAAGGCCGCATGCGAACCCGTGGAGGGATTCGCATGCGGCCGACAGGGGGTATGCGGCAAAAGTTAGGCCATGAGCAGGCCGGTCTCCGCGACGTTCTTGTACCAGTACGCACTCGCCTTGGGATAGCGCTTCTGGGTCTCAAAGTCGATGTAGAACAGGCCATAGCGCTTGTTATAGCCGTTGGTCCAGGAGAACTGGTCCTGCAGCGACCACACAAAGTAACCGTCGACGTTCACGCCGCCGTCGATTGCCTTGAGGATCCATGCGAGATGCTGACGCATGTAGTCGATGCGAGGGGCGTCGTCGATAAAGCCGTCCTCGAAGTCGTCCTTATAGCCCATGCCGTTCTCGGTGATGTAGATCTTCTTGTAGTTGGGGTAATCGTTCTTAATGCGGAGCAGCAGGTCGTAGAGGCCCTCGGGATAGATAATCCAGTCCCAATCGGTGGTGGGTACGCCTTCGCGCACGCATGACTCGCCCACGCCCTTGAGGAACCAGCGCGAGGAGCCCTTGTCGCCGGTGCCATTGTGGTTGATGTCGTTTTCGCCCTCGGCGGCACGCAGGAACTGGCACTTGTAGGTGTTGACGCCCAGGCAATCGTTGTAGGGGAGCGCGGCGGTCAGCGCGGCGATGTCCTCGTCGCGGACGTCGAGCTCGCCGCCGGCGATATGGGCCAGCTTGGTTGCGGCTTCCATGGTGTCGGCTGCATAGTGGCCGCGGAAAGTGGCGTCGAGCACCCAGCGGTTGTTGATGACATCGGCCATGCGAGCTGCCTCGCAGTCGGCGGCGTTGTTGGGATCGAGGGGATACTTGGGCTCCAGGTTCTGGACAATGCCGATCTCGCCCTCAAAGCCGCCCTCATGGAAGGCGACGACAGCCTTGGCGTGGGCCACCATCATGTTGTGCATGAGCTGGAAGGCCTTGTCCAGGCGGTACTTCTCGCCGTGCGGCCAGTTGCCGACGATAAAGCTGCCCTCGGCGGTTGCGGGAATCTCGTTAAAGGTAAACCAGTGCTTGACCTCGGTGAACTCGGCAAAGCAGAACTTGGCATACTCGACAAAGGCGTCGATCGTCGTGCGCGTTAGGAAACCCTCGCCGCCGTTCTGGTAAAAGGCCTCGGGCGTATCGAAGTGATCGAGCGTGACATAGGGGATAACGCCAGCTTTGTTGCAGGTGGCGAAAAGCTCGTGATAGAAAGCGACGCCCTCGGGGTTAATCTCGCCGGTGCCATTGGGGAAGATGCGGCTCCAAGCGATGGAGACACGGATACCGTTGATGCCGAAGCGCTGGCACAGGTCGATATCGACCGGGTACTTGTTGTAGAAATCGCTTGCGGGGTCGGGGGAGAAGCGACCCTGAGCAGCCAGGAAATCGTCCCAGGGCACTTTGCCCTTGCCGTGCGTACGGGTCTCGCCCTCAACCTGGTAAGCAGCGGTGGCGCCGCCAAACACAAAGCCGTCGGGGAACTGCATGGGGTTGGTCATGAGTCATCCTTTCTGTGGGATACGAATAGGGAGAGGTGCCCGAACTGGGGATCCGGGCACCAACAGAGGGAGGAACTAGTCGAGGTTCTCGCGGAGCCACTTGATGGCGCCAGCGGGGTCGCGGGTAAGGTCGATATATTCCTTACCGCGGGGAGCGAGCAGCTTAATGCCCAGACGATCGGTGTCGGCCTTCATGTCGTTGTAGTAGCTACGAACCTGCGGGGCGAGCACGATGACGTCGTACTGATCCATGATGGCAGTGTGCTGGCCATAGGCGCCTGCGGAGGAAGCGATGTTCTCTCCGGTCTGCGCAGCACCTTCCTTGATGGCGTTGGCAAGCATGGCAGAGGTGCCGGCGCCGGCGCACAGGACGAGGACTTTCAGACCGTCGACATCCTTCTTAGCGGATGCGTTGGCTGCGGGCTCGGGCTGATCGGCGACAGGCTCGCTGTCGGCGGCAGCGGCGGTCGGCTCGACGGAAGCGGTAGCCTGCTCGACAGCGGGCGCAGGGGCGTTGGCGGCGATGGTGGCAGCACCATCGGACTCGAGACCCAGCTCGGCGGCGCGCTCGGCCTCCTGGTCGCAGAGCAGCTTATCGTATGCCTTCAAGAACGGCAGGTAGATGATGGCGTCCAGCAAGATGATAATCGCGACAAACACCAGGGCGATAAGCTGGAAGTTTGTGGTGATGAAGATGCCGATGGGGGCAGGGGTAGCCCAAGGCACCACGAAGGAGAAGCCGTTCATGCCCACGTTATCGATAAAGAATTTGGCAACACTCACGTTGACGCAGCCGGCGGCAACAAAGGGGATGAGCATGTAGGGGTTAAGGATCATCGGCGCGCCAAAGAGCAGCGGTTCGTTGACGGCGAAGGCAACAGGAACAATCGAGGCCTTACCGACGGCTTTGAGCTGCTTGGACTTCATAAAGAGAATCAGCAGAAGCGGCACGATGAACGTGGCGCCGGTGCCGCCGAACTCACCTACGAGCGACATGTTAAAGGTGAGGGAGTGGGCGGGGTGACCACCGGCCAGCAGAACCTGCAGGTTCTCGGCCTGGTTGGCAAGACGGATGGGGTCGATGCCCGGCTGGACGATCGAGGGACCGTGGACGCCGATGAACCAGAAGAACGCGGTGGCTGCCTGGATAAGGATAAGGCCAGGATAGGTTTCTGCAGCGGTAAAGAGCGGGGAGAGCAGCTTGATGAGCAGCTCGGAGAACGGAACACCCATGAGGTTGCGCACGACGACATCGATGATGCCGCAGATGATGACGGCGCCGCCAAAGGGGATGATGTCGCGGAAGTTCTGAGCGATGGCGCCCGGGACCTCCTTGGGCAGCTTAATGGTCAGATCGCGCGAGACGCAGAATTTGTAGACCCACACGGTAATGAACGCGGCGATATAGGCCGAGAACAGACCACGCGTGCCCATGCTGGTGCAATCGAAGACCGAAAGCTCGGAGCCGTTGAACTTGGTGGTGAACTGCGTAACAGCGAGCAGCAGCATGCTGCACTGGGCGGCAACCATGGTGGAGCCGTCGTTGAGCACCTTGCCGGCGGGCATGCGACGGTTCATGGACGCCGTGAAGTTCTTGGCAGTGGTGCCGGCAACCATGATGCCCATGACGCCCATGGTGAAGTTGTACAGCTTGTTGCACCAGTCGATGAGCGGCTGGGGCAGCGTGATGCCAACTACGCCAGGAAGGGTGGCGATCAACAGAAAGATCGAAGAGGTGAGGACGATGGGCATGCACCCAAGGAATCCGTCCTTAATAGCCTGGAGGTAGATGTTCCTCGAGATCTTCTCAAAGAACGGCTGATGCTTTTCGAGCATCTTTACGATGGCGTCCATAGAGCTCCTTTGCTACTTGATGCGCGATGCATGTGGATGGAACTGGTCGTCGATGGATGGTCAGGACTGCCCGGAAACCTTCCTGCTCAAGGAAGGCATTGCGAAATGACAACGTTGTCATTTCGTTAATGACAACGTAAGACATTTTTGGAAGAGCAACAAGGATATACGGGTGAGCGGTCGATATTGTCCGGTAAACGGTTGATTTATCAGTCAGGCAGGTGGTGTATGCTAGAACGCAAAAAACAAGCGATAGAGAACCGAGTGGAGAAGTAGTGGCAACGATGGACAAGAAAAATGTCTCAATGAACGATGTGGCGATTGCCGCGGGTGTTTCTCTCAAGACGGTTTCGCGTGTGATTAACGAGCCCGGTAGCGTGCGAGAGTCGACACGCGATAAGGTCCATTCCGCAATGGAAGCGCTCGGGTTCCGGGCGAACTTTGCCGCGCGTTCGCTCAAGTTGGGCCGTTACGGGTGCATCGGCGTGGTGCTGTTCCACTTGTCGGGCGGTGCCGTGGACATGATTGACGGTATCGCAGATGCCGCCGAAGAACGCGGCTTTGCGCTCACGATGATCAAAAAGCGGGCGGGGGAGAAGATGACCCTTGCCGAAGCGGCGCGTAGGATGTCGCAGCTGCCTGTTGATGGCATGATCTTCAACCTGCGTCAGATGGTCGATGACTTTGATACTTTTGAGGCACCGAAAGACCTCAAGACGGTGATTATCACACCGATGGAACATCCTACCTGCTCCACCGTCAGTGACGATCAAGAGGGCGGCGCGCGCATGGCGTGCGAGTACTTCTTGAATCACGGGCACAAGAACGTGTACTTCGTCTCTGGTAAGAAAGAAGCGCTGTCGAGCCAGTGCCGTATGAAAGGTTGGCGAGCGGCACTCGAGGCGCATGGCATTGAGCCGCCCGAGCCTCTGCAAGGCGATTGGAATGCGGATAGTGGCTATGCCGCGGGCCTTGTGCTTGCCGATAAAGCCGATTGCACGGCGGTCCTCGCTGCTAACGACTGCATGGCAAACGGCGTGATGATGGCTTTACGTGACAAAGGGCTCAGTGTGCCCGACGACGTGTCCGTGATCGGTTTCGACGATGAGCTCTACAAGACGATTCCCAACTCGATTCTGACGTCGGTGAAGTTTCGCCACCGCGAGCTGGGCATCCGTGCGCTTAACGAGGTCGTCGCAGGTCTGGAAGCCCCGAGCTCCAGAAGCCGTACGCTCGTCTCGGGTGTGTTGGTCGAGCGCGCGAGCGTGCGGGATTTGCGGGCGTAGACGTGCTCGGCCTGCTCGTCTAAGTCTGTAACAGGTGGGACCCGAAAACTCGGCTAGATGTTACAGATTGAGATGAACAGGAGGACGGGTGCGGTCTAAACAAAATGGCCCGCGCATCACACATTGATGCACGGGCCATTTATTGTCTGCAAGCGGCAGGTGGTGTCAGCGTCTTATGCCTCGAGGTTTTCCTCGATCCAGGCGACGGCGCCCTTGGGATCCTTAGTGAGGTCGATGTACTGTTTGCCCTTGGGCGACAGCAGCGTGATGCCCAGGCGGTCGGTGTCGGCCTTCATCTCGTTGTAATAGGTGCGAACCTGCGGAGCCAGGACGATGACGTTGTACTGGTCCATGATGGCGTAGTGGCTGCCGTAGGCACCGGCGTTGGCGGTAATGTCGATGCCCAGCTCGTCGGCGCCTTCCTTAAGCGCGTTGGCGAGCAGTGCAGAGGTGCCGGCGCCAGCGCACAGAACCAGAACCCTCAGATCCTTGCCCTTAAGGGCGGACGGAGCTGCGGAGGCCTCGGTGGCAGAAGCGGTCTCGACAACAGGAGCCTCAACGGCGGGGGCGGCAGCGGTCTTGACGGCCTTGGTCTCCTCGGCCTCTTCTTCGGCCAGGGTCTCGGCCTCCTGCTTGCACAGGACGTTGTCGTAGGCCTTGCAGAATGGGTAGTAGATCAAGAAGTCAACGACCAGCAGGACGACAACCAGGACCAGAGAGATCGGCTGGAAGTTGGTGTCGATGAAGGTGCCGATCGGTCCGGGGAGTGCCCACGGCATGGCATAGATAAAGCCGTTCATGCCCAAAAAGTCGATGAAGAACTTACCAATGAGGACGTTGGCCACGGGGGCAAACAGGAACGGGATCAGGAAGTACGGGTTGAGGATGATGGGCGCGGCGAACAGCAGCGGCTCGTTGACGGCGAACATCACGGGTACGACAGAGGCTTTGCCGACGGCCTTGAGCTGCTTGGAGCGCATAAAGAGCAGGAAGATGATCGGGACAATGAACGTGGCGCCGGTGCCGCCGAGTTCGCCGATGTAGTTACCGAAGTTCTCGGTCAGGGCGAGGGCGGGGTGACCGCCGGCCTGCAGCGTGGCGAGGTTGGTGGTGATGTTGCCAAACAGCGCGGCGTTGAGGGCAGGCTTAACGACCGAGGGGCCGTGGATGCCCATGAACCAGAACAGCGGGATCATGAACCAGATGAGGGCGAGGCCGGCGTAGGAATCGGCAGCGGCGAACAGCGGGCTCACCAGCGTGGAGATGACGTTGGCAAACGGGACGGCCAAGCAGGTGCGGCAGATAACGTCGATGACGGCGACAAACAGGATGGAGAAGCTGAAGGCGAAGATGTCGCGGAAGTTCTGGGCGATGGCGCCGGGGACTTCTTTGGGCAGCTTGATGGTGATGTCTCGCTTAATGCAGAAGGCATAGATGTTGACCGTGGCAAATGCGGCGACAAAGGAGCTCAGTAGGCCCTTGGTGCCCATGTTGTCGGTAAAGAACACCGAGACATCGGCGCCGTCGATCTTGGCACTCGTCTGGGTAACGGCCAAGATGAGCATAGCGCACATGGCGGCGACCATGGTGCTCGTGGCGTTGATGGCCTTGCCGGCAGGCATGCGGCGGTTCTTGGAGCCGGTCAGCGCGCTTGCGGTGGTGCCGGCGACCATGATGCCCACGACGCCCATCGTGAAGTTGTAAACCTTGTTGCAGAAGTTCACGACGTCGACGTTCCACCAGTCGGGCAGCGTAAAGCCGCCGACCGTGGCGACAACGCCCGGCAGGGTCGAAATAAGCAGGAAGACAGAAGAAGACAGGATGATGGGCATTGCTGCCAAAAAGCCGTCTTTAATGGCCTGAAGGTAGATGTTCTTAGAGACCTTGTCGAAGTACGGCTGACCTTTCTCCAAGAACTTAACGATCGATTCCATAGTTCACGCTCCTCTTTGCATGAAATCTTAATGGCATGGACGTTGAAAACCTATATGGTCTCCCGCTTGCTAAAAGCCCGGGTGCAGGCGGGGTCGGTCCCAGGGGGAGAGAGGGGAGCGGCTGGGTTTGTATCGCATAGGGCCGCTCCCCTCTCGGGGGAAAGCGAGGCGATGCGCTACTGCGCGTCCGCCATAGTGTCGGCGAGCTCCTTGTACCAGAGTGCCGACTGCTTGATGTAGCGTTTTTGCGTGTCGAAGTCGATGTAGAACAGGCCGTAGCGCTTGTTATAGCCGTTGGCCCACGAGAACTGGTCCTGCAGGCTCCAGATAAAGTAGCCCTGGACGTCGACGCCCTCGGCGCGCGCCCGGAGCACCTTCTCCATGTGCTGGTCGACAAAGTCGATGCGCTCGGGATCGGCGACGATGCCGTTTGCGTCGGGCTCGGGGTCCTTGTGGCCCAGGCCGTTTTCGGTGATATAGATGACGGGGAGGTTGGGATAGGTGGCGCTGATGTGCTTGAGCGTGTCGTAGAGGCCTTGCGGGTAGATGAGCCAATCCCAGTCGGTGGTGGGGATACCCGGCATATCGACCTGCTGCCCGACGCCCTTAAACTTAAAGCACGAGGTGCCCTTGTCTCCGGTGCCGTTAAAGCTGTTGGTGGACTCGCCATCGTAGGCGGCGATAAACGCCGACTGATAGTAGTTGAGGCCGAACATATCGTTGCGGGGCGCCGCCTTGGCGAGCTCCTCCATGTCGCTGTCCTCAACCGTAAGCGTGGCGTTGTTGGCACGCAGAATCTCGTTGATGAGTGAGAGGGTGCGCGCGGAGTAGTGACCCAGGAAGGCGCCGTCCATGATGAAGTCGGTGTAGAAGGCGTTGTACAGGTCGGCGGCGTGCTGGTCGGCGGGCGAGTCTGTGGCAGGATATGCCGGCGTCAGGACGTTGACCATGCCAATGCGTCCGCCCAGGTGCTCGGTCTCGTCAAGATCCTTATACAGGTTGACGGCGCGGGCGTGGGCAACGAGCTCGTTGTGCTGGCTCTGGATGCCGCTCGTCACATCAAAGTGATGGTTGGGCGGGAAGTTGCCTTGGATGTATTGGGAGTGCGAGAGGCTGATGAGCTCGTTGATGGTGAACCAATTCTTGACCTCGCGGAACTCGCGGAAGCAGAACTCGGCATAGCGCACATAGGCGTCGACGGTCTTGCGGTTGAGCCAGTCGCCCTGGTTGAACAGGGCGGCGGGGGAGTCAAAGTGATGCAGGGACACATAGGGCTCGACGCCATACTTTTTGCAGCAGGCGAACAGCTCGTGGTAGTGCTTAACGCCCTCGGCGAGGGGCTCGGCATCGTCGCCGTTGGGGAAGATGCGGGTCCAGGCGATGGACACACGGATGGCGTTGAGTCCATGCTCGGCAGAAAGGCGGATATCCTCCTCGTAGCGGTTGTAGAAATCACTGGCCGGGTCGGGCAAAAAGCGACCCTGGGCGACAAGGTAATCGTCCCACATGGTCTTACCCTTGCCTGCCACCTTCGTGGAACCTTCCGTTTGGTACGCGGCGGTTGCGGCGCCCCAAACAAAGCCCTTCGGCAGCTGCTGTACGCGGTTTAGCAAAGACATATGCATACACCCTCTCGTCTCGCTGTTCGATATTGTGCGTTTGCGCTCAGGAGGCTCCCTGGTTAGCGTTCAGCGGTGAAAAAGCCCGATAAACACTATCTTAAAATGATTAGAACCAAAATGAGCACGTGAACATTTGACAATGAGCACGTTAACATCCGGCTGGGATGTATAGAAACAAAACAACTTCAAACAGCCGCGAACGGTTGTATTTGTTCGGTAAGCGGTTTTGATTGACAGAAGTTTTCATGTTGTGGTATATGGCTCGGGTATCATGAGCACGTTATCAATGTATGTACGATGCGCCATGGGCGCGGGGAATAGTTGGGAAGCAGGTTAGCGTGGAAGGCATGGATCAGCAGACAAGGAATGGTCGTTCGGCGAGCGCGGCAGAGGTTGCGGCGCTCGCTGGCGTGAGCCGCCAGACTGTGTCTCGCGTGGTCAACGGTATGCCCAACGTGACGGAAAAGACGCGCAAGCGTGTGCTGGCCGCCATGGAAGAGCTGGGCTTTCGTCCCAATTTTGCTGGAGCGGCGTTGCGCGGCGGGTCGTATCGTTCTATTGGCCTGTGCATGTACAACATCACACGTGTCGGTAACCTGGCGACGCTCGAGGGTATCATGCAAGCGGCGCGCGAGCACGATTTTGCCGTCACTATGATCGAGATGGGCGGCGACAAGCCCTATGCACTTGCCGATGCCTCGCGCCGCATGGTCGAGCGACCCGTCGACGGCATGATTCTCAACATGAACCGCATGGCTCCCGATTTTGAGGAGTTTGTTCCCCAGCCGGGAGTGCGAACGGTCATCCTGTCCATGTATGCGCATCCGCGCTGCACGACGATCGACTCCGACCAGTATGGTTCGTGCGAGCTGTTGACCAATTATCTGCTGGAACATGGTCACTCGAATATGCGGTTTGTGGCGGGTCCGGAAAACTCGATTTCCTCGCGTTTTCGTGAGGCCGGTTGGCGCGATACGCTGGGTCGTGCTCATGTCGATGCCGCTCCGATGCTGCGTGGCGATTGGAGTGCGGACAGTGGGTACGCCATGGGCGAGCGGATTGCGGCCGAGGTGCTTGCCGGCGGGTCGCAGGCGCCGACTGCCGTGCTTGCGGCAAATGACCAGATGGCGCTGGGCGTTATCGCCGCGCTCGAGAACGCGGGCCTGTCCGTGCCCGACGACGTGAGCGTGGTTGGTATCGACGACGCACTCGAGGGACTTGTTCCTCACAATCGGCTGACGACGCTGCGATTTGATTTGCGCGGTGTCGGTAAGCTTGCGTTTGAGGCGGCGATTGGAGAGAGCTCGTCTATCGAGGCGATTCATGTGCCGAGTACGCTGGTCGAACGCTCGACTGTTAGGGACATACGGGGTTAGGTCCTACTCCGTTTGTCTCGATTTGTAACAGGTAGACGGTCAAAAGCGGGCTACGTGTTACAGATTTAGATTCTTCGGAAAGAGCAATCCTGTTCGTCTCAATCTGTAACAGCTTGGACCCAAAAACTCGGCTAGATGTTACAGATTGAGACAAGCGGCCCCCGAACCGCCCAAAAAAGGCCGGGGGCGGCGCGCCGTGTGACGTGCCGCCCCCGGCTGAGAAATGGGGACAGGTTATGTGGGCAGGCGACCCCGCCAGCCGCTAGTCCAGACGACGGGTCTGCGCCACGTGCTTATACCAGTATGCGCTTGCCTTGGGCGTGCGCTTCTGGGTTTCAAAGTCAACGTAGAAGAAGCCATAGCGCTTGTTGTAGCCATTGGTCCAGGAAAACTGATCCTGCAGGCTCCACAGGAAGTAGCCGCCCACGTTGACGCCCACCTCCATGGCCTTGAGCAACCAGCGCAGGTGCTGCTCGATGTAGTCGATGCGCGGCTGGTCGTCCACAAAACCGTCCTTGTAGGGGTCCTTGTAGCCCATGCCGTTTTCGGTGATGAAGATCTGCTTGTAGTTGGGGTAGCGCTGCTTAATGTAGACGAGCAGATCGAACAGGCCCTCGGGATAGATGATCCAGTCCCAGTCGGTGGTAGGGATGCCAGGCTTGTTCACGTGCTCGCCAATGCCCTTGACGCGCCAGCGGCCGGTGCCCTTCTCGCCCGTACCATTGTGGTGCAGGTCGTTCTCGCCGTCGTAAGCCTTCAAGAAACGGCACTGGTAGTTGTTAACGCCCAGGTAGTCGTTGTAGAGCGCGGCCTCGCGCATGATTTCCAGATCCTCGTCTAGGATCTCGATGGTGCCGCCCGAGACGGCAGCCAGGCGGTTGGCGCACTCGATGGTGTCGGGCGCGTAGTCGCCGCGGAAGGTGGCGTCGAGCAAAAACTGGTTCTGCAGCACGTGCTCGTTGTTGGCGGCCTTGATGTCGGCGGGGTCGTTCTCGTTGAGCGGGTACTTGAACTCCAACGACTGAATGACGCCGATTTTGCCCTTAAAGCCGCCGTTGTGGAAGGCCAGCACTGCCTTGGCGTGGGCGAGCATCATGTTGTGCTCGCACTGGAAGGCCTCGGCAAGATGCGCCTTGACGCCACCGGGGAAGGTGCCCTCGATGTAGGTGTTGGAGGCGTCGGCCCAGATCTCGTTAAAGGTGAACCAGTAGGTCACCTGGTCGGCATACTCCTTAAAGCAGAAGGTGGCAAAGTCCACAAAGGCGTCGATGGTCTCGCGGTTGAGGAAGTCGCCCTTCTCAAAGAGGGGCAGCGGCGTGTCAAAGTGATGCAGCGTGACAAACGGCTCAACGTGGTGCTTGTGGCACTCGGCGAAGAGATCGTGGTAGAACTGCACGCCCTCGGGGTTGATCTCGCCGGTGCCGTTGGGGAAGATGCGGCTCCAGGCAATGGAGAGGCGAATGCCGTTGATGCCGAACTCCTCGCACAGCTCCAGATCGACGGGGTACTGGTTGTAGAAGTCCGAAGCGGGATCGGGGGAAAAGCGCCCCTGGGCCTCCAAGAAGTCGTCCCAGGCGACTTTGCCCTTACCGTGGGTGCGGGTCTCGCCCTCTACCTGGTAGGCAGCGGTAGCGCCGCCAAAGACAAAGTCCTCGGGAAACTGCGCGGGCGGGTTGGTGACGCTAGCAGGGTTAACGGACATGATGATCCAATCGTCTAAATCGAAGGACCAGCCGGTCTTGGATGGTCGGCTGGCCCTGAGCGTTACTTACTTCGAAAGCTGCTCGGAGACGAAGGCGAGAGACTTATCGCCGTTCTGGGAGAGCTCGATGTACTGCTTACCGCGACAGGCGACGCACTTGTTGCCCACGCGCTCGCAGTCCTTCTGCAGGTCGGCCAAGTAGCTGGCAGCCTGCGGGGCCAGGACGACCAGGTCAAAGTCGGGGAGCATGTCGACGTGGTTACCATATGCCTCGGCAGCGGTCTCAAGATTGATGCCGCGCTCCTTGGCGGCCTTGGCCAGCGCGTTGGCGAGCAGGCCCGAGGTTCCGCCACCCTGGCAGAGCACGAGTACGCGCTTGCCGTTGAGGTCGCTGGCGGTCGTTGCCTCAGTGGCGACAGCGGCGGGGGCGTCGGCCTTCACGGCCTCGGCAGCAGCGCCGGCGGCAACGCTCTTGGCGTCAGCCTTGCCCTGGAAGGCATCGCTGAGCTTGGCGGCCTTCTCGGCGTTCTTGGCGGCGAGCTCCTCTTGGGAAATCTCGGCCTCCTCGGCGCACTTCTGGGCGTCGTAGGCACGGAAGAACGGGTAGTACAGAACGAAGTCGACGACCAGGATAAGGGCGAGCATCACAAAGGCGAGCGGCTGGAAGCCCAGGCCCATGATGGTGCCGATGGGGCCGGGGACAGTCCAGGGCAGGGTGTACATAAAGCCGTTCATGCCCAAGAAGTCGATAAAGATCTTGAGGATCCAGATGTTGGCGATCGGGGCAAAGACAAACGGGACAAAGAAGACGGGGTTGAGCACGATGGGTGCGGCGAACAGCAGCGGCTCGTTGACGGCAAAGCACACGGGAACGATAGCGGCCTTACCGACGGCGCGCATCTCCTGGGACTTGGCCAGGAAGCAGAACATAAAGACCAGGACGAGCGTGGCGCCGGTGCCGCCCATGCAGACGACGAAGTACTGGGCACCCTGGGTCAGGACAGCGGAAGCGTGCTGGCCAGCCTGGAACGCAGCCAGGTTGTCGGTCATGTTGGCAACGAGGGCGGCGGCGATGGCGGGCTCGACGATCGAGGGGCCGTGGACGCCCACGAACCAGAACAGGCTCATGGCGCCGTAGATCACAGCGAGGCCGATGTAGCCATCGGCAGCGGTGAACAGGGGCTGGAACACCTGGATGACGCCCTGGGCAAAGCAGAAGCCAAAAGCAGCGCGGAAGACGATGTCAAAGACCCAAAAGACGGTGATGCAGACGGAGAAGGGGATGATGTCCTTAAAGGTCTGCGAGATGTTGGGCGGGACCTGCTCGGGCATCTTGACGGTGATGTTGCGCTTAATGAAGAACTTGTAGATGATGCCGGTCACAAACGCAGCGATGAAAGCGGTCAGCAGGCCCTTGGAACCAAGGTAGGTGGTGTTGAAGCCGCTGGCGGCGTCCGTGGCGATGGTGTCGCTCGAAAGGAGCAAGAAGCCGATGATGGCCGCGCACATGCACGAGATGAAGTTGATCTGGTTGTTCTTGGGCAGATCGCGGTTCTGAGCGTCGGCGAAGTGCTTGGCCGTGGTGGCGGCGCAGGCGATGGCCAGGATGCCCATGGAGTAGTTGTAGCACTTCCACAGGGCGTTGTTGATGTCATCGGGCCAGTAGAAACCCCAGATGTTGGGGACCGAGGCTACCAGGCAGAAGATGGACGAGAAGATGATGATGGGGATGACGGAGATAAAGCCGTCGCGGATCGCCTTGAGGTACTTGTTGCGGGCGATCGCGTTGAAAAAGGGCTGGCCCTTTTCGATGATGGCGATGAGTTGCTCCATGCAATGCTCCTAAGAGTCGGTGGGTTAGCAACGATGGTAGCTTTTGACTTTCGGTTGCCAAAATGTTGACGTTGCCATTTTGTGACACATAAAAAGAAGCGAACCGGTGGTTCCTGTGCCTGCGAACCGTCGATTCCTTACGCGTAAACGTTTGAGCCGCCCGGTGGCTCTGTGTTTGCACAATGGCAACGTTAACATTTGGGCGCCAAAAGCCGTTCGGGGAAGCAAAAATGTCGGTGAACGGTAGGTTTTGGGTGGTGAGCGTATGGTGGGGGAGGCGTTAGATATACTTGAAGACGTTTCATTTGACTGCGTAGGGTGCCACCAATGGCATCGTTGACATAGAAAGATCGACCTATGGCCGCTGTTAAAAAATCGGTATCTGTCAAAGACGTGGCGCGCCTCGCGGGCGTCTCGGAGCAGACGGTCTCGCGCACCGTGCACGATTCGCCCAGTGTGCGCCCCGAGACCAAGGAACGCGTGCGTGCCGCCATGCGCGAGCTGGGGTATCGCCCCAATTTTGCCGGTCGATCGCTGCGCCGTGGCAAGTTTAAGACCGTCGGCGTCGCCATGTTCAACATTACCGGTACCGGCAACCTCGACCGTATGGAGGGCTTTGCCGCCGCGGCCGACAAACATGGCTATGCCATCACCCTCACTAAAGTAGATGGACATCCCTATACCCTCGAGAGCGCATCGTCGCGTATGAGCGCGCTGCCGGTAGACGGCATGGTCGTGATCATGAATCGCATGCCGGCGGACTTTGGCACCTTCGAGCCGCTGCCCGGCATGCAGACGGTGCTCGTTACCATGCTGGAGCACCCGCTCTGTTCAACGGTCGATAACGACCAGTTCGATTGCTCGCGCCAGGTGGTCGAGTACTTGCTGGGGCGGGGGCACAAAACCGTGCACTTTATTTCGTGTCCCGAGCGCTCGCTTTCGGGCATGCGGCGCGAGGAAGGCTGGCGCGAGACATTGCGTGCGCATGGCATTGAGCCGCCGCGACTCGTCCGTGGGGATTGGACGGCACAGAGCGGATATGCCGCAGGCCAGGCTCTGGCGGATGATCCGACCTGTACCGCCATTTATGCCTCCAACGACGCCATGGCCTACGGCTGCATTCGCGGGCTCGAGTCGCGCGGAAAGTGCGTGCCCCAGGACGTGAGCGTGGTGGGTGTTGATGATAGTCTGGGCGATATCGTGCCCGATTGTCGCCTGACCACGGTGCGCTTTGACAACAAGCACGTCGGCATGTGGGCGGTCGACAAGATTGCCGGCGCCGAGGGCGTTGCGCCCGGTGTGGAGCACATGCTGTTTCCGGGCGTGCTCGTCGAGGGCGATACGGTGCGCGATTGGCGCTAGGGCGCGGGTCTGTTTGGGTTTCCGCTAATTGTGTTCGATATTGTTCAGATTGGTTTAAAAACCGTTCACGGACGAAAAGTGACCGTTCATAGCTCGAAATTACGTTTTACGCTGTTCTTTTTTGTTTGAATGTTATTGTTTCTGTCATACACAACGCAGCGCGTATGCCCGGACGCGATGCTCTCCATTGGTTCATATGTGAAAGGAACGCAATATGGCAACCAAAGAAGAAATCTCGATGGTTGGATTCGAGATTGTCGCATATGCAGGTGACGCCCAGACCGATCTGCTTGCAGCGCTCGATGCTGCTCGCGAGGGTGACTTTGAGAAGGCCGAACAGCTGCACAAGGATGCCAGCGATGCGCTCATCGGTGCCCACGACACGCAGACCAAGCTGCTTTCGCAGGAGGCCGGCGGTGGCGAGATGGAGATGACCTTCATCATGGCTCACGCTCAGGACACTCTCATGACCACTATGATTCTGGAGAAGCAGGCCCGCTTTACCATCGATGCCTACAAGCGCATCGCCGAGCTCGAGGCCAAGCTCGCCTAACGAGTCCGCACAATCAAGTCCCCTTCCAAAAGCTCTGCCGCTACCCGCGGCAGGGCTTTTTCTGTCCTCCTCCAAGTTGCGGTGAAATGGGGACTGAATAGGGGCCGGCGGGCGCAAAACAACCCCTATTCCACCGCAACTCATCCTGAGACAGTCATTGGGGACGTTCTTAAACGACTAGTCGTTGGGGGCAGTCTTGGAGCTTCTGCACGCCCTCCCGTTCGGTTTTTCGATGGGTGGGTATACTTCCATCCGCAATGCAGGCCGGAATGAGGAGGTGTCCAAATGCCGGACAACGGATTGATTCAAAAGACAGATGCGCACGAGATGGCTCATGGGCGTCCTGTCCAGATAACCGAGCATACGACGGTAACCGAGCTGCAGCCCAGCCTGTCCGATGTCGTGTGCGCAAACAAAAAGCTGCAGATTAGCTTTATCGTTGCGCTCGTGGTCCTGGCGCTGCTGTCGGGCTTTGTAGCTCGTCCGCATTTCGCCGATACCAAAACTTGGGACTCCACCATCGAGGTCATCGACCAAAAGAAGGGTAACGTACTGGCGCTCACGACCTCGTGCGTGGCGCTGTCTGCGGGCATTACCGCGCTGCCGGGTGATACGGGAACGCCGGTTGCCGAGCAGCTCGCGCAGCTTTCAGGCAACCTTGGTATCGTGCTTGCCGTGCTCTACCTAGAGAAATACCTGCTAACCATTTTGTGGTCGGTCGGCCTGGGCATCTTAATCCCGTTTGCGTTGGTGCTCTTTGCGGCGTCGCTCGGCATTCACGGGCGCTGGAGCACGAGCACTGTCCTGCGCCGTGTGGCGACGCGCGTGCTGGTGGTTGCCGTGATCGGCATGGCGCTCGTGCCCGCGAGCGTATGGGTGTCGCAGAAGGTCGATGAAACGTATCGCGTAAGTATTGAGCAAGCCGAGCAAAAGGCTGCGGATGCGGCCGACACCACGGACAAGTCAGTCGAGACCAGCTCAAAATCGAACAAGAAAAAATCTGAGACCACGGAGTCCAAAAACGTGCTCGAGCAGTTGACTGATGGGGCATCGAGCCTTGTTACGTCGGTGACCAGCGGCGCCAAACAGATGACCGACGAGATCGTGCAGCAGGTGACCGATCTGATCGAAGGTGTCATCGTGATGATCGTGACCTCGTGCGTGATTCCACTGCTGGTGCTCGTGGCGTTTCTGTGGCTGGGCCACACCCTGTTGGGGATCGATATCTCCGGTCCCGCGAACTATCTGACGGGCCGCTTTCTGAGTGCTCCGTCCAAGCACGCCAAAAAGGGCGGGCAGTCCAAGTAGCTAAAACAGCTGTATATACCGGGGAATACCGCCGAAGGGCGGCCGAGAAACGTTCTCGGCCGCCCTATTGTTTGTTGAACACATGATCTCTACGTCCGCGCCCGGCTCAAACGGTCAGCAATCATCCGTGAACGGTATTTGTTCAAAAAAGAACAAAGATAAACAAATAGTTGTTGCAGTTACTGTTCGAATGTGTTCAAATAAACATGAACAGTGAAGAACCGCACATTCAGATGCCCGGACCTGATCGCGATTCAACACTTCCAAACAGAAACTACGCGCCAGCGTATCTCTCAAGGAGGATGTCATGAGGGTTGTAATCGCTTCCGATGCCGACGGTATGTCGATGAAGGAGTCCATCAAGGAGATGCTCATCGCCGACGGTCACGAGGTCGTCGACTATTCCGAGACCCCTGCCGCGGACTTTGTCGATTCCGCCACCGCCGTTGCCAAGGACCTGCTGGAGCACAAGGATTCCCAGGGCTTTGCATTCGATAAGTACGGCGTCGGCTCCTATATGGCCGCCGTCAAGATCAAGGGAATGGTCGTCGCTAACATTTCCGACGAGCGCTCCGCCTACATGACCCGCGAGCATAACGGCTCGCGCATGGTCACCATGGGCCCGGGCGTTGTGGGCACCGAGGTCGCCAAGAAGATCGCCCGCGAGTTCCTGCGCGCCCAGTACGCCGGCGGCCGTCACCAGATCCGTGTCGACATGCTCAACAAGATGGCCTAACGAGAGCCACCGAGAACTCGAACTTCTACCTCAACTTGTGAATTCAGACGAAAGGACGTTCTGATGAAGAAGACCATCGCAATCGGTTGCGACCATATCGTTACGGACGAGAAGATCTATCTGGCCGACCGCCTGGAGCAGGCTGGCTACAAGGTGCTCGACTGCGGCACCTACAGCCACACCCGTACGCACTATCCCATCTACGGTAAGGCCGTGGGCGAGGCTGTTGCCAGCGGCAAGGCTGACTTTGGCGTGGCCCTGTGCGGCACCGGCATCGGCATCACTAACGCCGTCAACAAGGTTCCCGGCGCCCGCTGCGCCCTGGTTCGCGACATGACCTCTGCCCTGTATGCCCGTCGCGAGCTCAACGCCAACATCGTGGGCTTTGGCGGCAAGATCACCGGCGAGTTCCTGATGGCCGACATTATGCTTGCCTTCCTGGAGGAGCCCTACGAGAAGACCCCCGAGCACGATGCCCTGATCGCCAAGATCGATGCCTGCAACAAGGCCGACGCCGAGGCTCAGGCTGACCCGCACTTCTTTGACGAGTTCCTGGAGAAGTGGGACCGCGGCGAATACCATGATTAGCGGGTATCCGGCGTAATTTACTAGTCCGTTGACGGCTCGCGTTTCTGTGAGGGGGCGCGGGCCGGTTTTCTATCGGCCCTATTGACTTGGCGGGCTGTCGTAAGAAAGGGAAGGCTCCTATGGAGTTTGTTCTTGATAACGGTTCTATCCGCGTAGCACTGAGCACGGCGGGCGGGTCGTTCACTTCTATTGCGGCCAACGGCCGTGAGTACCTGTGGCAGGGTGATTCTTCGGTCTGGTCGGGCCAGGCACCCATTTGCTTCCCGATCTGCGGCGGCCTTCGTGACGGTCGCGCGATGACTATGGGTGGTCGCGAGGTCAAGCTCGCCCGCCATGGTTTTGCCCGCAAGCAGGAGTGGAAGCTCGAGAAGCAGAGTGACAACATGGTTGCGCTGAGCCTAAGCTCTGCCGACCATGCCGAGTTGCTCGAGCAGTACCCGTATCCGTTTAAGATCGTTGCTCGTTACACGATCGATTCGGAAAAGGTGGCCGTGTCGTACGAGGTGACCAATGAGGGCATCGAGGATATGCCATTCTTTGTGGGTGGTCACCCCGGCTTTAAGTGCCCGCTCGACGAGGGCGAGTCCTACGACGACTATGAACTTCGTTTCGATCAGCGTGAGGCGACCGAGCTTTGCACCGCTGTTCCCTCCACAGGCCTGATCGATGTCGAGCACCGTAGCAAGAACCCGATGGTCGGCCACGATCTGCCGCTTACCCATGAGCTCTTCGACTTCGCCGAGACCATCTTTGATGTGCTCGAGAGCCACGTGGTTACGCTGACCAAGAAAACCGAGGACAAGGGCGTGCGCCTGACGTTCCCCGATATGCCGTACCTGATTGTGTGGAGCAAGCCCGAGGGCGACTTTGTGGCTGTTGAACCGTGGGGTGGTCTGTCCACCTGCTCCGACGAGGACGATATTCTGGAGCACAAGCGTGGCTGCCTGGTTGCCAAGCCGGGGGAGACCGTCACCCGCGGCTTTGAGATCGAGATCCTTTAACGAGCTATCGTATGTTTGGGGCCGCGCGTGTCGTGCCCCGGAAACAGGAGTTCAATATGATTCTGACCGTTACCATGAACCCGTCGATTGATACGCGCTATCAGCTCGACAAGTTGATCATCGACGACGTGAACCGTGTGACGCCCGAAAAGACCGCTGGCGGCAAGGGCCTCAACGTGAGCCGTGTGCTGCTGCAGCTGGGCGACGACGTGCTCGCGACCGGTCTGCTCGGCGGCCACATGGGCGCCTATATGGCCGAGCTTATGGATGCTGATGGCGTCAAGAACGACTTTGTGCCCATTGCCGGCGAGACGCGCATCTGCCTGAATATTCTGCACGAGGGCAATCAGACCGAGCTGTTAGAGAGCGGCCCGCAGATTGCCCCGGCCGAGCTCGAGGCCTTTACGGCCAAGTTCGCCGAGCTTGCAGCGAAGGCGGACGTTGTGACGCTTTCGGGCTCGCTGCCGCGTGGCGTCGATGCCGGCTACTATGCCGAGCTCGTCAAGATCGCCGAGGAGGCGGGCGCCAAGGTGTTGCTCGACACCTCGGGTGCATCGCTGGAGGCCGCGCTGGAGTCCGACGCTAAGCCTGAGCTCGTAAAGCCCAATCTGACCGAGATTAACGGCCTGCTGGGTACGTCCTTTACGACCGATGATGTCGATGCCCTACGCGAGGCGCTTGCCGCCGATGGCCGCTTTGCCGGTATCCCCTGGGTTGTCGTTTCGATGGGCGCTGCCGGTTCGGTGGGCTTCCATGAGGGTCGCGCGTTCCGCGCCAAGACGCCCGCGATTGCGGCTGTGAACGCGACGGGTTCCGGCGACTCGACCATCGCCGGCTTTGCGCATGCCATTGCTGCTGGTGCCGACGACGTCACGGTGCTCAAGACCGCCAATACCTGCGGCAAGCTCAACGCCATGGATCCCAAGACCGGCCACCTGGTCATGGACTGCTGGGACGAGGTCTACAACAGCGTTGTCGTGACTGAACTCTAGGAGTCGCGACATCGAACATTCAAAAACGGCGCCCGTCGGCGATGTTGCCGGCGGGCGCCGTTGCCTTGAGGACGAAATGATCCGTTTTCCTCCGTCCCCAAGGGATCATTACAGCGAGTCGATAAAGCGCTGCTGGGCGGCGCGGCCGGCTTCGTCCCACTTAAAGACGCCGGCGTTGTCGAGCACGTGGCCAAACACCACGCCGACCTCCTCGTGCAGGATATCGATGGCGTTGTCTGCCGTAAGCTCGTCGGCGCGGCGGGCAAAAACGTCTTCGGCCCATGCGGCGTGGTTGCGGCATAGATCATCGCCCTCGAGCGCGCTAGCAAGGTCGTAGCTGGCATCGACCTTGGCCGCCAGCAGGTGCTCGCGGACAGCGCCGAGCTCGGGAACCAGGCGCGGCGGAAGAATGGCCAGGCCCATGACCTCGATCAGGCCGATGTTCTCCTTCTTAATGTGGTGGTACTCGGCATGCGGGTGGAACACGCCCAGCGGATGCTCGTCGGTCGTGATGTTGCAGCGAAGCGCCAGGTAGGCCTCGTAGATTTCGCCGCCGGCATTTCCGCGAGAGTCGACGCGGCGGATGACGGGCGTCACGGTGTTGTGCGCCACGCCATCGGCTGTGTACGCGATGACGCCCACAGACTCATCGGTCCACTCGCGCCAGGCGAGGATAATCTTCTCGGCAGCGTCGAGCAGCTGAGCGCGGTCATGCGAGCGCAGGCGCAGCACCGAGAGCGGCCACTGCAGCACGGTACCGCTGACCTGGTCAAAACCGGGCACGCTAAACTGCGAGACCTCGGCGGCATGCATCATGGGGAACTCGTGCGCGCCGCCCTGGAAGTGGTCGTGCGACAGAATCGAGCCGCCCACGATGGGCAGGTCGGCGTTGGAGCCAATAAAGTAGTGCGGGAACAGGTCGACAAAGTCGAGCAGGCAGGTCAGCCCCTTGCGGTCGACGTGCATCGGACGATGCTCGGAGCTCATGGCAATGCAGTGCTCGTTAAAGTACGCGTACGGGCTGTATTGGAAGCCCCAGCGCTCGCCGTCGAGCTTAATGGGGATAACGCGCAGATTCTGGCGGGCGGGATGGGCGCCGCCGTCGGCTGCAGCGGAGCGTCCGGGATAGCCCTCGTTTTCGATGCAGAGCTGGCAGGCGGGATACTTCTCGCCCGTGTTTTTGGCGGCGCCGGCCGCGGCAATATCGCGCGGGTCCTTTTCGGGCTTTGACAGGTTGATGGTAATCTCGAGGTCGCCCCAGTTGGTGGGGGTGCTCCATTTGATGTTGCGCGCGATGGCGGCACGGCGCACGTAGCCGGCGTCGCAGCACAGGCCGTAGAACCAATCAGTCGCGGCGCGGGGCTCGTTGACGCCCATGCGGCCGTTGAATTCCTCGTTTACAACCGAAGGCCTCGGCATCAGCACGCCCATGATGCGCATGGCGATGCGGTCGCGGCCCGATACCGTGTCCTCGGCAGCACCGTTGGCAACAGCCGCCTCGGCAAGCGCGGCAAGTGTGCCTTCAAGGTCAAAGTTGGGCAGGGTATCGGGGTGCAAGAGCGAGAGTTTCTCGACCTGGAGCGCCCAGGCCATGTCGAGCGCCGGGCCCGTGGCGCCGATGCACTCCAAAATGGTGTTGTAGGCCCAGATGCGATCGTCCTGTCGGATCATCGATCGATGGATGGCATACTCAATCAAGCCCTGCGCGGCCTCGCGCACGTCAGTCATTACAGCCATGCCGCGTAAGCCCCCTTGTCAGAAATTGCGTAGTGGCGGGCAGAGCCCTCGCCCAGCCAGCCGTTCATCTTGGCAATGAAGGTGTCGACCAGGTCGAGCGGCACGAAGGCCTGGATGGTGCCACCAAAGCCGCCACCGTGGATACGGACGGCGCCACGGCCGTCGAGCACGTGCTCGGCCAGCGCCAGGGCATACATGGAGGGCTGCTCGGAGCCCAGCTTGGCAACGACATTCTGTAGGTACATGGCAGAGCTGGCGCCGGACTCGCGCGTCAGGACCAGGAACTGATCGATGTCTCCGGCGTTCAGGGCAGCCCAGCGCTTGTCGACCAGGCCGTTTTCGTGCCAGTAGTGAACGGCGCGCAGGCAGGCGCGGTCGCCCAGCTTGGCGCGCAGCTCGGGGAGCTTGGCGTCAAAGTCCGCCACGTTTACCTCGCACAGGCGTGCCTTGCCAAACTCGGCAGCGACGTCCTGCATCTCGCGCGGAACGGCGGCGTAGTCGTCGGTGGCGGCCACGTGGTCGGCACCGACCTTAACGAGCACGAGCGCATAACCGTGATCCTCAAAGTTGAGCTCGAGCTTCTGGGTTTTAGGCCGAGCCTGGTCCTCAAAGTCCATGTAGGCGAGGCCGCCCAGGCACACAGCGGCCTGGTCCATCAGACCGCAGGGCTTGCCGTAATAGTTGTTCTCGGTGCGCTGGCTCATCTGGGCGAGCGCGACGGGCTCGATGGCGGGTGCTCCCCAGAGCGTCTCCATGGCGCGACCGTATGCCGCCTCGACAGCAGCGGAGCTGGAAAGGCCGCCGCCCGAGGGGACAGAGCAGGTGAAGGCGAAGTCGAAGCCCTGGGGCTCAACGCCCAGAGCAGCGATTTCGTGGGCCATGCCGCGGACGAGGCTCGCGGACGTGCCCTTCTCGGACTCCTGAACGTCTAGCGTGTCGAGCGCGATTTCAAACGTGGGATAGCCCTCGTCGGCTACGCGAACCTTGTTGGAATCGGTTGCCACGGCGATGCCGTCAACGGCGACATCGAGCGAGCCGGCGATAACGTGGCCACCCTCGTGGTCAGTGTGGTTGCCGCTGATCTCGGAGCGGCCGGGCGCGTGCACGTAGAGCACCTGGCGGTCGCCGATGGGGCCAAACTCCTCTTCGAACAGCTTGGTGAGCGTGGCGAATGTCTTTTCGTCGGGGGTGGTCATGGGAGTCCTTTCCTTGGCGCGCCCGGGTGGGTTTTGCGTCGTTATGAGTACGTTAACAACTTAAAGCGGCATGAACCAAGTGTTCACGATACCGCACGTTACGGGCTATGTTAACGTACTCATAACACATCGCTTGTCACTTTTTGAGAATCTGGTAATCGGTAGAAATACAGCCGTGAACGGTATTGCCGTATGGACTTATAAAGCAGAAGAGATGCAGATAGAAAAAGTAGAGTACGTTAACATGCGTCCGACGATAGCGGGCCTCGGCGCGGGATGTATTTCTGCCCGGGCCGGCATTCACGCTACTATTCATATCTCGCAAGGGTGAAGGTGATTTTGTGGCAAGGCGCCCTTCCAACGATACAGGTACGCGTCCGGTATCCATGGCTGACGTTGCCCGCGCTGCCGGTGTTTCGCAGCAGACGGTTTCGCGCGTTGCCAACGGATTGCCCAACGTCAACGAGCAGACGCGCCAGCGCGTGCAGGCCGCTATGCAAGAGCTCGGCTTTCGTCCGAGTTATGCCGGTCGCTCGCTGCGCGACGGCCGTTACCATTCGGTAGGCCTATGCATCAACGATGTCACCAAGTTTGGCAACCTCTCAATGATCGACGGCATCGCCAGCGCTGCTCGCGAGCATAATTGCGCCATCACGCTGGTCGAGATGTCCAAGACCGAGGAATTCTCGCTTGCCGAGGCCACGCGTCGTATGGCCGCATTGCCGGTGGACGGCATCATCATCGGCATGAGCCGCATGGCGCCCGATTTTGAGACGTTTGATCCACTGCCGGGCATTGGCACGGTCATCGTTACCATGTATGCGCACCCGCGGGTGACCACGGTCGATTCCGACCATTACGGCTGCTCGCTATTGCTTATGGATCACCTGTTTGAGCTGGGGCACGAGCAGATTCGCTATATTGGCGGCCCGTCGTTCTCGGTCGACGAGCAATTTCGTCGCGCCGGTTGGCAAGATGCACTCGAGCGTAAACACATCGAGCCGGTAGAGCCGCTCGAGGGTGACTGGTCTGCCAACAGCGGTTACGAAGCCGGCAGGTATCTGGCCGAGCACGACCGCACCATGACGGCGATCTATGCGGCAAACGATCAGATGGCAAATGGCGCGATTGCCGCGCTGCGTGATAGCGGTCTTCGCGTGCCCGAGGACGTAAGCGTGGTGGGCGTCGATGATTCGCTCGATGATTTTGTAGCACACAACGAGCTCACGACCGTGCGATTCGATCTACATCAGCGCGGACGCGAGGTGTTCGAGCATGCGGTTCCCGAGGCGGGTACGGCGGGCAAAACCGTTGCCATTCGTATTCCCGGCCAACTCATTATTCGACATAGCACGGCGATACCGCGCTCATAGTTTGTGCAGGTAAACGGTGATATGTTGAACATCAATAACAATCGGTAAGGATGTCGGTAGATAGCTGTTGGGATGTAGTCGAGTGCTATGATAGACGGGCTCTTTTGTCTATCTAGGAGGCTTTGCCTGATGGAGATCACCAAGGATATCCGCTACGTTGGCGTCGACGATCACGACATTGACCTGTTCGAGGGCCAGTACGACGTGTCCGAGAACGGCATGGCATACAACAGCTATGTTATCTTGGGCGAAAAGATCGCTGTCGCCGATTCAGTCGACGGCGGTTTTGTTGACGAGTGGCTCGGCAACCTCGAGGCCGCGCTCGACGGCCGCACGCCCGACTACCTGGTCGTCCATCACATGGAGCCCGATCACTCTGCTGGCATCGCCGCCTTTATGGAGCGCTACCCCCAGGCACAGATTGTGGCCAGCATGGGCGCCTTCCGCATGATGGTCAACTACTTTGGCACCGACTACCCCGAGCGTAAGATGGTCGTCAAAGAGGGCGACGTGCTCGACCTGGGTGGCCACAGCCTAACGTTTGTCGGCGCCCCCAACGTGCACTGGCCCGAGGTGATCTTCTCCTACGAGTCCACCGACAAGGTGCTCTTTAGTGCCGACGGCTTTGGCAAGTTCGGCGCCAACGACATCGAGGACCCGGAAGGCTGGGCTTGCGAAGCGCGCCGCTACTACTTTGGCATCGTCGGTAAGTTCGGCAAATTCGTGCAGACCGTGCTCAAGAAGGCCGCCGATCTGGATATCCAAATCATCTGTCCGCTCCACGGCCCCGTACTGACCGAGAACCTGGGCTATTACCTCGACACCTATAACACCTGGTCGAGCTATCAGCCCGAGGACGAGGGCATCACGATTGCCTATGCGAGCGTGTACGGCCATCTGAAGGCCGCCGTTGAGGAGCTTGCATCTGCGCTCGAGGCCCGCGGCCAGAAGGTTTCCGTCTTTGACTTGGCTCGCGACGACATGGCCGAGGCCGTTGAGGATGCGTTCCGCTATGACCGTCTGGTGCTCGCCTCCATCACCTATCAGGGCGAGATCTTCCCGTTCATGAGCACCTTTATCCACACGCTTGCCGAGCACGCCTATCAGAACCGTACGGTGGCGCTCGTTGAGGCCGGCTCCTGGGCGCCCACCGCTGCCAAGGTTATGACCAAGGAGCTCGAGGGCATGAAGGACATCACCCTGGCGCAGAACAAGGTGACCGTGCTGGGCTCGCTCAACGACGCCTCGCGCGCTCAGATCGAGGTTCTCGCCGACGAGCTGTCCAAGTAGCGACACTTTCACTTTTGACGCTCAAACCACCACAAAGGGGACAGGCACCTTTGTGGTGGTTTTTGTTTTTAGATGCGGGCGATGACGAGGGCTGGACGTGCGCTGTCAGTGGCTTCGGCGATTGATGTGGCGACGGCATCGTCGGGATCACGGTCCATCACGATGGTGTCAACGTCGGCAAGCTCGGCAAAACGGTACATGCCGCGTCCGTTGACCTTACTGGCGTCCATGAGGGCGACGCTTTGATGGGCCGCGGCGATCATAGCCGTTTTGGTCTCGGCCATCTGGGGAAAGTCGGTCGTAAAGCCGCAGCTGGGGACAAAAGCGCCAGGGCACATGACGGCAAGATCGGCATGGACCATTTGGAGCGCTTGCATAGTGAGCGGTCCGTACAAATAACGATGGCCTTTGCGCAACGCCCCGCCCAGCATGACGACATCGACCGAGGGCATGCTCTCGTCGATGTAATCGGCAATGGTAATGTCTGCTGTGATGACGGTGATACCGTCGCGTTGATCGAGGAGCCGGACGAACTCGAGCGCCGTGGTGCCCGAGTCGACGAGCAGCGTGTCGCCGTCATTGACGAGCTCGATGGCGCTTTGCGCGATGGCCTGCTTGGCGGCGACGTTGACATTGATGCGGCGATCCTGCGTGGAGACGGTCAGACGTTTGTGGAGTGATACGGCACCGCCGTGCGTGCGGCGCAGCTTGCCTGCTTCGGCGAGCGCGTCCAGGTCGGCGCGGGCGGTGACGGAGGACACGCCAAAGGTCTGGGCGATTTCTGCTACCTGCACCGAGGCATTATGATCGAGCATTTCCATAATGGCGGTACGGCGTTCGTCGGCGAAAGCTCGGGTTGTTGCGTGGGCCATATCTGCTCCATCATCGTCTGAAATTTGCAGGAATTGTGTTGACTCTATTTTCGTTCATTTTCTTTTTGAGTAAGAAAACACCTTTCGATTACTTATCTTTTCTATAAAAGAAAGACGCTGAACGCCCAAAATTCAATATCGAACATGTTCACTCGGCTCAAATTTCTTCCGTTTGCTTTTCAAAAATGACTGTATTGACCTGCATGGGCTCAATATCTCGCACGTGCAAAGCTGCTGAATTTCATACAATGAGCGCAGCAAAACGCAAGGTAAAACGCCTTGTGAACAACTATGCCCGATGTCCAGATGCGGGCGAGGGAGAGGAGCAAACGCTCATGGCACTTGTTACCACCGAAAAGATGCTCAAGGACGCTCAGGCCGGCCACTACGCTGTTGGCGCTTTCAACGTCGAGAACCTCGAGTTTGTTATGGCCGTTCTGGCCGCTGCCGAGGAGACCAAGTCCCCCGTCATCATGCAGACCACCCCGGGCACCATCAAGACCGCTGGTCTGGACTACTTCTACGGCATGGTCAAGGCTGCCGCCGAGCGCGCTTCCGTGCCCGTCGCTCTGCACCTCGATCACGGCGATGGCTATGACCGCTGCATGCAGGCTTTCCGCACGGGCTACACCTCTGTCATGATCGACGGCTCGCACGAGTCCTTCGAGGACAACATCGCCCTGACCAAGTCCGTCGCCGACGCTGGCCGCGCCATGGGCGTGCCCGTCGAGGCCGAGCTCGGCAAGGTTGGCGGCAAGGAGGACGACGGTCCCGCGGTTGAGGGCGAGAGCCCCTACACCGATCCGGCCGAGGCCAAGGAGTTCGTCGAGCGCACCGGCTGCACCTCTCTCGCTATTGGCGTTGGCACCAGCCACGGTGTGTACACGAGCGATCCGCACATCGAGCAGTCCGTGGTCAAGGCCATCCGCGACGCCGTCGACGTGCCGCTGGTTCTGCACGGCACTTCCGGTGTGCCCGATGAGCAGGTCGCCGAGGCCGTGAAGAACGGCATCTGCAAGGTTAACTACGCCACCGAGCTGCGTCAGGCTTACACCAAGGGCTTCATGGCCTACATGGCCGAGAACCCTGCCTGCTTCGACCCCAAGAAGCCGGCCAAGGAGGGCATGCGTGAGATCACCGAGCTGGTTAAGATTCGCATGACCAACCTCAACTCTGTGGGCAAAGCAGAGTAACAGCAAGGGTACTCCGACTCGCTACATATCCCGGGGAGGGACGAGGGCTTAGTTCCCCAATCGTCCTCGGGCATGCAAAAAGCCTCGCTGCGCACTTCGTGCGGCGAGGCTTTTTGCCCCCTGCGGAAAGATTGGGGAACTAAGCCCTCGTCCCTCCCAAGTTGACCTTCTCGAGGTCGTCGCCCTTGTGGCGTTAGGGCGGAAAATTTGAGGCGCGGGGGTTACTTGGTTGTTAGGGTTAGTAGGTCGTTGGGGGTTTTGAGGTTGTAGGTGGCGTTTGGGATGTCTTGGTGTGATCCCCATGCCGCTCTGGCAAAACTGACCCCTGCCGAAGTTGCGCATTGTTCGTCGTAGACGGTGTCGCCAACGTAGACGACGTTGCCAGGATTCGCGCCCGTACGCCGGAGATATTCGAGCATGGGAGCGGGTGCGGGTTTATGTTCGGTTGTGTCTTCGACAAGGATGATGTGCTCAAAATACTTATCGAAGCCAAGGGGTGCAATTTCTTCTGCGTATTCATTGCGCGCACGTGAGGAGACGATGCCAAGTTTGCAGCCGTTGTCGGAGAGTGTTGCGATAACTTCGTGCAAGCCGGGAAACACGCTGATGGTGCTTTTAAAGCTGGCGGCAACTTGGCACCAGCGATCCAGCGTTGCCTGTGAGTAGATCCCAAGTTTCTCAAGGGCGTTCTTGCCGGGTATGCCGAGGGCAAATTCAAGCTCGTGTCGGGGGAGCGTTTTGCCGGTTTCTTCTTGGATAATCTGGCCAAGCGATGACAGCACGCTTTCTTCTGTATCTGCCAATGTCCCATCAACGTCAAATACGATATGGTCAAAGTGCTTCATATGATTGCTCCTCTCTGTTGTTTGCCTGCAAGTTTGATGCAGTGACAGAAGAAGGGCTAGCGGGATTTCTGCCTGGTGCTATCGAGATTCTGCCTCACTGCTCGATAGCTCGAAGGAGTGCACCCCATTTGTTCTTTAAATACCTGGCCAAGATGGCTTGCTGTTATAAATCCGCATTGGCGCGCGACTGTCTGGACCGTTCGCGTGGTGTGTGCCAAAAGTTCGCAAGCACGGTTTATGCGGTATGCGCGTAGATATGCCGCCGGGGTCGTTCCTGCACAAGCTTCGATAATGCGGTAACACTCTCTTTCGCTTACGCCGGCTGCAGATGCCATCTGGGACACATCTATAGCGGCTGCATAGTTTGCGCGGATAAAGTCCAGGATTGCCTTGAACTGTACGTCGCGGTTGGTCATCCAAGAGGCGTTGTCGGAGGAAAAGAGCGGTTCGGTCTTGGCGTAAATCTGAATCCAGAGCTCTGACAAGTTATTTCGAAGCGCCATCTCGTTCTGCGGCCGTTGAAGGTCGTGACTAAAGGAGCTCTTCAGCAAATCGATAAAGGGCATATCGTCGGGGTTGGTGGGCGACCATTTGAGCACATCGACGCCTCGACATTGAAGCAATGGGTTGATGTAGCGCTTTTGGAGACGTCCCGCGGGATCGCCGAGCATCGACGGCTGAAAGATATGCAACATTTGAATGGCTGGTGCCGAATTGGGTGATTGCAGCGTGCTGTGCAAAACGCCGCCGTTGATAAAGCCGGCGGACCCTTCCTCAAAGCGCACGTGTTCATGAGCCGCGCGCGTTCGATAGTCAATCGCTCCCTGCTCCATGTAGAAAAGCTCAACCTCGGAATGCCAGTGCCAGGGGACGGAATTGCCCGGATAGCGAGCGAATTCTGCGCGTTCGGCAATATAGGGCCAGTCTTCGGCGGTCTCGGGAAATGCTTCCTCGCGTCCTCCGCGGTGCAATTCTATGTGATCCATGTTTCGCATGGCATCAGTATAAAGCGCGATGGGCCTAGATTGCTCTTGCCTGTTCGGGGAACGCCTTGTCTAGGGATGCTTGGAGCTTTTCGAAGGATGTCTGCAGGTTGAGGTGTTGGTCTGCAGAGCGTTTGGGTTTGGGAGTTGGGGAGTCGAGGAGGCCGTTTCTCTGTGTCGGGGGGAAGGAGAAAAGGTTTGCATGTTTTAGGGATGGCTGCTGTGCTGCGTCATTGGAAGAATGCATGCTTATGCGGCCTCCTCGATGTCCACCAAAAGATTGCGCTCGGGGTATGCTGCTAGGTCCCGTGCGTTGGCAGTATTATGCCGCGGCTGCTGCAAAGAAGCGCTAAAGAAAGGCTTAACCTGGTTTGGTTTTACGATGAAACTGCAGGTCAGAGGTATTGAGTAACACTCTTGAAAGGTTTTGAGCTTAAGGGCTTTCTAAGGTTTGTGGTGCGGATGTGGCTCGCCTGTGTGGGGCGTGTGGACGGCTCGTTCCTAGCGCTGCGGTGCGGCGGCGCGTACTTGTTCGATGACCTTTTCCATCGTGGCGTCGATGCGGTCCTTTTTGAGTTCGCATTCCCAGATGGTTATGGGCGTCCAGCCCATTTCGGTGAGCGCTGCCACGGCGGCACGGTCGCGCTCGACGTTGCGACGGAACTTTGCCTCCCAAAACTCGACATTGCGCTTGGGCTGACTTGGGTTGCATTTGGGGCAGCGGTGCCAAAAGCAGCCGTTGACGAAGATGGCGATCTTGCGGCCGGGGAAGGCGATGTCGGGCTTGCCGGGAACCTTCCATTCCAAGCGGTAACCCGTAAGGCCCGCTGCGCGCAGGTGCTGTCGTACGAGCAGCTCGGGCTTGGTGTTGGCGCGCTTGTTGCCCTTCATGGACTTTTTTATAGCGGCGCGACGGCGCACGAGCTCACGCTCGTCGGCGGAAAGGTCCGAGGTATCGATGCCGTCGAGCAGACCGGGCTTGGGACGCTTTTTGCTGCGGCGCTTAGGTGCGCGCTTGGGTTTGGTGGCGGGTTTGTCGGCTGTGTTGGGCGCGGCGTCATCGGCGGAGCTTGCCTCAAGCCGGTCTTCCTTCAGCTCAATTAGAGCGTCGATAAGCCCCTTGTCAGCGGGCATCCATTCCACCGTGGCAAGTGAGGTGCGTGGAATCCAGCGGATATCGAGCTGGCGGTCGTGCTTCTGAGGCTCATCGGATTCATCGGCGAGCGAGCAGTAGTAGCACTCCATGGAGAGATGAAAATCGGGGTAGTCATACTCAACGGTGTAGAAATCGCGCAGGTTGGTGACTTTTACCTGCAGCTCTTCCATGAGCTCGCGGCGAACGGCGTCCTCGGGTGTCTCGCCGCGCATGAGCTTGCCACCGGGGAACTCCCAAAGACCCTGCATGTCGCCATAGCCGCGCTGCACGGCCAGTAGCTCGTCGGATCCTTCTTTGCGAATGATCCCAGCGGCAACATGAACAGTCTTCAACAGGAGTCCTCTCTCAACAACAATACGTGACAGGGTAGCTAATTTGGGACGGGGCTATTTTGACTACCCCCATACGGCAGCTGATATTTGTCCCAACCCCAAATTAGTCGCTGGCAGTCAAAGGGTAGTCAAAATAGCCCCGTCCCAAATTAGCTACCCGTACCTTACACAACGGTAAGGCAAGCGTAAGCCATATCGATGGTAGCCGACTCGTCTTCTTGCGACTATAGATGCCGTAGACTAATCGCAAGAAAGGACTCGGTATGCAAACCACGCAAGCAGCGACCCCGGTACTGGAGGTCGCGCATCTCGAAAAAGTATATGGAGCGCTGGGCAACGTGACCCGCGCGCTCAACGACGTCAGCTTTACCGTCAACCGCGGGGAATTCGTGGGCATCATGGGCGCTTCGGGCTCGGGCAAGTCGACGTTGCTCAACTGCGTGTCGACCATCGATAGCGCCACAAGTGGCATGATCCGCATCAACGGGCAGGACGTGACACGCATGAAGCAGACTAAGCTTTCGCAGTTCCGCCGCGAGGAGCTCGGCTTTATCTTCCAGGACTCCAACCTGCTCGATACGCTCACGGCACGCGAGAACATCGCCCTGCCGCTCACCATCGCTCGCACAAATTCGGCAGAGATTTCGACCCGCGTGCAAGATGTGGCCGCGCGCCTGTCTATCAGTCAGGTGCTCGACAAGTATCCCTACCAGATGTCCGGCGGTCAGCAGCAGCGCGTTGCCGCGGCTCGCGCGCTCGTCACCGACCCCACCATGATCATGGCTGACGAGCCCACCGGCGCCCTCGATTCCAAGAGCGCCCGCCTGCTGCTCGAGAGCCTGGAGGCCCTCAATTGCCGCCTACGCGCTACCGTGCTCATGGTCACGCACGATAGCTTTGCCGCCAGCTACACGAGCCGTGTGCTGTTTATCCGCGACGGCAAGATCTTCACCGAGCTGCGCCGCGGCGACACCGACCGCCGAGAGTTCTTCGACCGCATTATGGAGGTCGTTGCCATGATGGGCGGTGAGGGCTCCGATGCTCTGTAAACTCGCTTGGGGCAACGTCCGCCGCGCCGGCCGCGACTACCTCGTCTACCTTTTGACGCTCACCCTGGGCGTCACGGTCTTCTATGCCTTTAACACCATCTCGATGCAGGTCGACATCGCCGGCATCGATGAAGAGGGCTTGGCGCAGGTAATGGGCAGCATGCTCGGCGACCTGACGTACTTTTTGGCCGGTGTCATGGCCTTTTTGATGGTGTATGCCAATAACTTCATCATGAAACGCCGTAAGAAGGAGTTTGGCCTGTACCAGGTGCTCGGCATGGGGCGCGGGCGCGTCGCCACGATCATGGCGCTCGAGACCGTGATAGTATCGGTCGTGGCCTTTGTCGCCGGCATTGTGCTGGGTGTGGGACTCTCCCAGCTCATGACGTTCTTTACGGCCTCGCTCTTTAAGACACAGATCGCCAATTTCCACTTCTTTTTCTCGGTGCATGCGTTCAATCTGACCCTTGCCTGCATGCTCGTAATGTTTGTGCTCACGCTACTGCTGAACCTTCGCGCCATGCGTCGTACCAAACTCATCGAGCTTATGGGTGCCGAGCGTCGCAACGAGAGCATCAAGACACGCAACCCCTGGATCGCGATTGCCATCTTTGCCGTGGGCGCGGTGCTGGTGGGCGTGGCCTATTACCGTCTGCTACGTGATGGGTTCCCGCTAACCGCGACGGACAGCAAGCTGCAAGAGGCCATGAACCAGTTTGGTATTACGACCGCTATGGTTACCGTGGGCACCTTTGCCCTGTTCTGGGGACTCTCGGGCATGCTCATCAAGCTGCTGCAGAGCCTGCGCAGCGTGTATTGGCGCGGCCTCAATATGTTTACCGTGCGTCAGCTTTCGGCCAAGGTCAATACGGTGTGCTTTTCGATGGGCGTCATCGCGATGATTCTGTTCCTCGCCATTACCTCGGTGACGTGCGGTATGTCGATCGCCAACGTGATGAATGAGAATCTGGAGCGCTATACGCCGGCCGATATGTCGCAGACGTATATCTATTACACGCCCGAAACGCTCGACTACTACAAGGAGTATGTCAATCCGTCTGAGGCCGATCGCATGGTGCTGGCCGATAGTACGGTCGATTTGTACTCCGCATGGCACGGCGATCCATGGCATGGCGATCGTAAGGGCAAGTCGGCGGACAACAACGACGAGACCGGCAAGAAGGTCAGTATCGCCGATGTTGCCGGTGAGCATGTGCAGATCGATTCGTATCTGAGTTACCCGCTTGGCGGCTCGGATCCTTCGGTGACTCCAAGTGAGATGTGCAAGACCATGGGCGAAAAGCTTCCCAGGGCGTTCGGGGGTAGCAATGCCGATACGATGGGCCTGTTTGTGACGCCGGCGAGCCAGTACAACAAACTGCGCCAGATGATGGGCGAGGAGCCAGTGAGCATTGGCCTCGACCAGTACTTGCTTACGTGTGATATGGGCGGTGATCTGGGCGACCTGTACACCAAATACATGGCCGGCGGCCATACCCTCACCTTGGGCGGGCATGAGCTCAAGCCCGCAACCGATAAGTCGGACAAGGACACGGCGGCCATCGCCAACTCGGCGATGAGCAGTAATCCGGGTACCGTCGTCGTTGCCGACGAGCTGTTGTCCCAGCTTAAGCTGCAGCCGTATTCCAGTAGCCTGCTCGTTAACTACAAACAGGGGATGGATACGACTGAGGCAGACGAGAGCATTAAATACACGGTGCTCGACAATCTGCTCGTTGACGGCAAGGAGCCGGGGTCGTGGGGAATCGTCATTACACGCTCCGAGATGTACACGCAGGCGGCGCAGATGAACGGCATGATTAGCTATTTGGCCATCTACATTGGCTTTGTACTGGTCGTTGCGTGCGCGGCGATACTGTCGATCCAGCAGCTCTCCAATGTGGCCGACGGCAGCCGCAGCTATCGTGTGCTGGCACAGATCGGCTGTGACGACCGCCAGATCCGCCATTCGGTGATGGCGCAGCAAGCGGTATTCTTCCTGTTCCCGCTGGCAGTGGGGCTGGCTCACTCCTTTGTGGCGCTCAAGGTGATCATCGAGCTGGTGAGCACGTTCGGCAACATGAGCATAGGCGGCACCGTGGGCCTCACCTGCGCGATCTTCCTGGCAGCCTATGGTGGTTACTTCCTGGTGACCTACCTCATGAGCACCGGCATGGTACAAGCCGCCATCGCCACCCGCTACAGCGAGTAACAAGCGGGCAAAACCGTCGCAAAATCAGAGCGAATAACCGCCGCGAAGGGAGTCCAGCTCCCTTCGCGGCGGTATTTTGCGTATCTAGAGCATCTCAGATGCAAGTGAGTAGGCTTTTTTGGATCTGCCGAGCACATCGCGGCAAGTGCTCAATAAAATCGCAGGTCAGGGCTGTGGCGTTTTGAGGTGTGCTCGGCATCCCGCCAAAAGCCTACTCACTTGGTTTTACTGCTAGAAAACCGCCGCGAGGGAAAGTAGCTCCCTCGCGGCGGTTTTTGGCGTTTGCCCAGATAAAACCTGCCAAAATAAACCTGTCCCTTTTTGGCAGGTTATCGCTTCCAAAAGTGGAGGATGAGCGTCGTGCGGTTTTGCTGTTCGGTTTTGACCAGGATGTTGTGGATGTGGGTCTTGACGGTGCCCACGGCAAGGAATAGCTCGTCAGCGATCTCTTGGTTCGATTTGCCCAGTACGACCAGACGCATAACTTCGGTCTCACGGTTGGAGAGCTTGTAGGCGTTGCGATAGAAGGGCATCTGCTCTTCGATGTGTCGATCAAGATCGCTGACGTTCTTTTCCTCGGGCGCCTCCTGCATGCGGATTGAAAGCACGTGGTAGGAGTAGATGATCAGCAGAATCGCAAAGTAGCAGGCAAAGACGTTTTCGCTAAAGTTGCGCTCGGACAGATATAGTTGCAGCCAAGAGGGCGCCAGACTCATGGGGACAATCAGAATGTTGTAGAAATCCTCGGCAACGATGCAACCGACCAGAATAGCGCCGATAATCAGGTGCTTTCGTTGGTTGTTAACGCGTGCCTTCAGCTCGACTTGCGTGCTCTTGCGTGCCGTCCAAAAGATATATAGCCCCACGAAAACAAGGAATACCTGACGCATCGTGTAGTAGAGCCATTGATGAATGGGGCCGTAGGGGACAGCGACGATAATCAGCAGCTCGCTCAGCAAGAACGTTGCGACGGGAATGACAAACTGCTTTTTTGAATGCTTGTCGAGCAAATCCATGGCAATGAGCCAAATAAAAGCCTGCGAAGCGGTCGCCACAAAGGTCCGCAACGCAGGCATGGTAATTGAGTAATAGTCGCTGGCTGGAAAACTCTGGTTTTGCAGCGTGTATTCAAAAAAGAAAATCTCGGTCATCTCGATGGCATAGCAGATAAATACGCCGCTGCCATAGATAAAGAAGCGTCGACGAGACGAGGCATAGGCGGCAAGCGAGAGCACCGCCGTCACAATACAGATCACGAGTATCGCTAGGGTATAGAAGAACATCAGGGTGTTCATCTGTCACCGTCCCATCTCATTTATTCTATGGCCGAGCTCTGTATACCTTGTGGGATATAGACGTCTCAACCCTTCGTTTCATTGCGGATTAGGCGCCGAGATACAGCATAGCCGTATACCGTTCGCGGTTCTAGATGGTAAACCCCCTGTAAACTCTTGACCTGCGGGTTTATATTGGTTTAGAGGGGGTGTAACTCCATGAACGGTCTTTAATCCCGAATAAACTAGGTAAAAATTGCATACGGGTGAATGATGGTCTTGTCAACACGAGGCGTGATGTTCGAGCGCCTCATAGTAATAGTCGGCAAGACCGGCGGAAAGGAAATCGACATGGCACTGCCTAAGGATTTCATCGACACCAACGACTTCACCAAAGAGCAGATCCTGGCTATCGAGGATCTTGGTCTGGCAATGAAGAAGGCCATCAAGGTTGACGGTTATTATCCGCACCTGCTCCGCAACAAGAGCCTTGGCATGATCTTCCAGCAGGTCTCCACCCGCACTCGTCTTTCCTTCGAGACCGCTATGACCGACCTCGGCGGCCATGCTCAGTTCTATGGCCCTGGCACCATCCAGCTCGGCGGTCACGAGTCCCTGGGCGACACCGCTCGCGTTATGGGCTCGCTGCTCGACATCATGATGGCTCGCGTTGACCGTCACAAGGACGTCGTCGGCCTCGCCGAGGGCTCCGCTGTGCCCGTCATCAACGGCATGTCCGAGTTCAACCATCCCACGCAGGAGATGGGCGACCTCATGACCATGCTCGAGAACCTCCCCGAGGGCAAGAAGATCGAGGACTGCACCCTGGCCTTCATCGGCGACGCCACCCAGGTCTGCGTCTCCCTCATGTTCATCGCCTCCAAGGTCGGCATGAAGTTTGTCCAGTTTGGACCTAAGGGCCACCAGATTCCCGACGGCGGCCTGCACGTTGGCACCGTCGAGGAGCGCGCCGAGTTCGGCAAGCAGATGATGGCCATCGCCGAGGAGAACTGCAAGGTCTCCGGCGGCTCTGTCGTCATCTCCGACGACATCGAGTGCATCAAGGGCGCCGACTTCATCTACACCGACGTGTGGTATGGCCTGTACGACGAGGAGGTCTCGGGCGAGAACTACATGGACGTGTTCTATCCCAAGTATCAGGTCACCATGGACATGATGAACTTTGCCGGCCCCAACTCCAAGTTCATGCACTGCCTGCCGGCCACCCGCAACGAGGAGGTCGTCGACGAAGTCATGGACGATCCCGAGCGCTCCCTGTGCTGGGTCGAGGCCGAGAACCGCAAGCACTCCATCCGTGCTCTCCTTGCCGCCCTGGGCAAGCGCACCCCGCTCAACGACGAGGGTGTCGAGTACTCCGCCAAGGCTGAGCTCCACGCCGCTCTCGAGGCTCTCGAGCAGCTCTAAGCCTCAAGGCTTCTAAAAGCACGTTTGCGGGCGGCGGATGCTCGTCTCCTGTCGCCCGCTCACCGAGGCCCGGCAATTGCCTTAATATCTTAAGGGCCTCGATTTGTCCAAGACTGAGCGAAGGAGCTCATCATGAGCGACGGAAAGAAAAAGCTTTCCTTCTTGACGGTCATCTCGACCATCATCTGCGTCGTCTTCGTTTGCGAGGCCGCCGCACCTGCTGCTGCCATTGGTAACCAGCAGTTCTTCTGGTGGATCTTCCTGATTCTGACCTTCCTGCTCCCTTATGGCATGGTCGTTGCCGAGCTCGGCACTACCTATGACGGTGAGGGTGGCATTTACGACTGGGTACGCGATGGCCTGGGCGACAAGTGGGGCGCCCGCATTTCGTACTACTACTGGGTTAACTACCCGCTGTGGATTGCCTCGCTGGCTACTATGTTCCCGGACATTTTGGGCATGGTCTTTGGCGTCGAGTTCAATCTGATTGCCAAGATTGGTATCGACCTTGCCTTTGTGTGGATTGTCTATCTTATGGGTCGCTCAAAGGCTGCCGACTCCGAGTGGGTCCTGAACGGCGGCGCCATCATCAAGGTCGCCGTTGCCGTTATCGTCGGCGCTTTGGGCATTTGGTACGCCATGGAGAACGGTTTCGCGAACGATATGTCCGCTGTCACCTTCTTGCCCGAGCTCACCAACACCAACGCGCTCGGCTACCTGTCGATCATCATCTTTAACTTCATGGGCTTCGAGGTCATCTGCACCATGACCGACGATATGGCCGATCCCGCTCGCGATATCCCCAAGGCTATCATCGTCGGCGGCCTGTCCATCGCCGTGATCTACCTCTTCGCTGGCTTTGGCATCGGCGCTGCTGTGCCGGCCGATTCCATCGATCCCGACTACGGCATGATTTATGCTGTCCAGACTATTGTGGGCGATTCCATGATCTTTAAGGTCATCTGCATCGCCTTCCTGATTACGCTGTTCGCCAACATGGCTGCCTGGTCCTTCGGCGTTAACTCCGTTGCTCGCTACGCTGCCGAGCACGGCAACATGCCCAAGGTCTTCGCCTCGATGATCTCGGATGACGACATGCCCAACGGCGCCAACCTGGTCAACGCCATCGTTGCCTCCCTGGTGCTGTGCCTGCAGCTGGTTCCCATCGACGCCATCTCCAACGGTGTCTTCTGGATGCTCTTCGGTACCTCCGTTGTCTTCCTGCTGCTGACCTACATCCCGATGTTCCCGGCATTCCTCAACCTTCGTAAGAACGACCCCAACCGTGAGCGTATCTTTACGTTCCCGTTTAAGGGCGCCATGATGAAGGTCATGCTGGCTATTCCCTGCATCGAGCTGATTCTGGCTATCGTTGCAACGTTGATTCCGTTCTCTGTCGATGAGATTGGCGATAAGGTCCCGATGATCGTCATCTTCATCGTGCTCTTGCTTATTGGCGAGGTTGTCCGCGTCGTCAGTGCTAAGGGCCGCGAGACCGAGTACAAGGGTCTCACTCCCGAGCTGGCTGCTCAGCGCCTCGCTGAGGAGTCCGAGGAGGCCGAGGAGAACTAGAGCACCCGGTTCTGGGGCTCCAACCCTCCTCGTGTACCAACGCGCGCTTCGTCGGGCTTGTCGCTCCCGACTCCGGGCACTCTAGCCTCTTCGGAGGCGTGTCCAAGCGACAGGTTTGCTAACCATTCCCCCGGGGTGGGTGTGAGCGATAGCTCCGGTAACCACCGCCCACCCCAATCTCTCTTCCGTATCCTTCGTGCGTTTTGTCTCCGCGCACTTGGTTACGTCGTCGCTTGCCGGTGCGATTCCGTGAAAACCGGCACCGGGCGCCCCGACCTTTGCCGGGGAACGGGCGCCTACCATCTCTTGGTTTTAGGCTGCGGGTAACCCGCCCGCAGCAAGCGATCGTTCGATTTGGAGGAAATCTTATGCGTACGATCACCGAGTCCGAGTCCACCCCCAAGGCCGACGGCTTCTTCATGCCCGCCGAGTTCGCCCCGCAGGATCGCGTGTGGATGGGCTGGCCCCACCGCACCGACACCTGGGCCCACGGCGCCAAGCCGGCCCAGAAGCAGTATGCCGCCATCGCCCGCGCCATCTCCGAGTTCACCCCGGTCTATATGTGCGCCAACCAGGTCGACTACGCCAACTGCAAGGCCGTCTTCGAGAACGACGAGAACGTCACCGTCATCGAGATGACCACCGACGACGCCTGGTTCCGCGACACTGCCGCCACCTACGTCATCAACGGCAAGGGCGAGAAGCGCGCCAACCACTGGCACTTCAACGCCTACGGCGGCCTCGTCGACGGCCTGTACTTCCCGTGGGACAAGGACGAGCAGATCGCCCTCAAGATGGCTGAGCTCTCCGGCTGCCGCCGCTATCGTCCCGACGACATGATCCTCGAGGGCGGCTCCATCACCGTCGACGGCGAGGGCACCCTTGTCGTGACCGACCAGTGCCTGCTTTCCCCGGGCCGCACCTGCTCTGCGGTTCTGGAGGAGGAAGAGGATCCCGAGTCCATCTGGTCCAAGTACCGCAAGAAGTTTGAGCCCTGGAGCGAGGAGCTTCGCGCCTACATGGACGAGCACCTCAAGGATTACCTGGGTGTCGAGAAGGTCATCTGGGTCAAGGAGGGCATCGACCCCGAGGAGACCAACGGCCACATCGACGACGTCGCCACGTTCATCGCGCCGGGCGTCATGGCCTGCATTTGGACCGACGATCCCGAGTATCCGTTCTACGAGCAGTGCCACGCTGCCTACGAGACCCTCTCCAACGCCGTCGACGCCAAGGGCCGCAAGATGAAGGTCTACAAGCTCTGCATGCCCGTGAACCCGCTGTTCATGGACCAGGCTTCCTGCGACACCATCGACGCCGACGAGAACGCCGAGCCGCGCGTCCCCGACGAGCCGCTGATCGCCTCCTACATGAACTACCTCGTGACCAACCACGGCGTTATCGTCCCGCAGTACGGCGACGAGAACGACCAGCTGGCCGTCGACACGCTCCAGAAGATCTACGACGAGGTCTGGGGCGAGGGCGTCTACAAGTGCGTCGGCGTTCAGTCCGAGCAGGTCGTCTTCGGTGGCGGCAACATCCACTGCATTACTCAGCAGGAGCCGTCCGCGTAATTGTCTGTCTTCCCGAGGCACGGCACCTTGCCCTTCAATCGTCGGGCATGACCCTTAAGGTCTATGCCCTCCTCTTTCAGGGCAATCTGCCGCACCTCAGAAACCCAGCCGATCAATCGGACAGTCGGTGAATCGCACCGTGACCATCTCGGGGCATTGATGGTCGGTTTATTCGATGTCTTGGTCGGCTGGGTTTTTCTTTGGGCACTCCGTTGCCTCCACTTCGGAGTGCCCGCCTCTTTGATTGAGTATGCGTCTGATCTGGGATTTATTGCGGGTTAGGCCAATTGTTCGCTTGAATATCCCAGGTCAGACGCGTCTTCAATTGCCAAAAGATTCCGGTCGCAATCGCGGCCGTTTTGATCGGAGTATCTATGTACCAGCGTATCGTTATCTACACGCGCCTGTTCCGCGAGCGTTGGTCCAACAATTGCACCCTCTCTTCTCTTTGGGATGGCACCTGCACCGGTGACGCGGCCTGCAACCCTACCTTGGGCTGCGCCTTCGGTACAGATGCCATCCTTTTTGCTGTAGGGGAAGCGTGCCATGGCAGGTAAAAAGTTCTCCCTGTTCGAGGTCATCCTCTCGGTTATCTGCGTTGTCTTTACCATCGAGGCGGCTGCTCCGGCATCTGCCATGGGTAACGTGCAGTTCTTCTGGTGGATCTTCCTTATCATTACGTTTTTGCTTCCCTATGGCCTGGTGGTGGCCGAGCTCGGTACGGCGTTCGATTCCGAGGGCGGCCTGTACGACTGGGTTCGCCTGGGCTTGGGAGACCGTTGGTGTGCACGCTGCTCCTGGTGCTATTGGGTCAACTTTCCACTGTGGGTGGCAAGTATCGCCTGCATGTTCCCCAGTGTCATCAATGCGGTATGGGGCATCGAATTTTCGCTTGGGGTCCGAATTGCCATCGAGCTTGCCTTTGTGTGGGGCGTCACGGTCATGGCAATGCAGCCGGTGGCCGAGGCCGATTGGGTCATGGATGGCGGCGCCGTCATCAAGGTGCTCATTACCGCCGTGGTGGGAATCATCGGCATCTGGTTTGCCTGCAACAACGGCTTTGCCAACGATATGTCGTTTAAGACATTTGTCCCCGATCTGGGAGACACTAACTCACTGACGTATCTTTCAATCATCCTATTCAACTTTATGGGCTTTGAGGTGGTCGCGACCTTTGCCAGCACGATGAAGAACCCATCGCGCGATATCCCCAAGGCGGTTATCGCCGGTGGCGTTGCCATCGCGGCGATCTACATTATCTGTGGCATCGGTATTGGAGCCGCGGTTCCCACCGAGCAGCTTTCACTCGATTCGGGCATTGTGGACGCGGTTGCCGCCATGGTGGGGCGCGCTCACCCGCTGACGATGGTCGTGGGCGTGGCCTTTCTGGTAACGCTGTTTGCCAACATGATCTGTTGGAGCTTTGGCGTCAACAACGTGGCGAGCTATGCCGCGCGCCATGGCAACATGCCGCGTCCCTTTGCGCTGGTGTCCAAGAAGACCGGCATGCCCAACGGCTCGGCACTCATTAACGGTTGTTTTGCCAGCTTGGTGCTGCTACTTCAGATTCCGCTGGGTGAAGGTTCCGACGTCTTTTGGGTCTTCTTCTCGATGAACGTCGTCTTTCTGCTCATGAGCTATATCCCGATGTTCCCGGCGTTTTGGCGCCTGCGTAAATACGACGACCGCCCGCGTGTGTTTCGCGCGCCCTTCGAGGGCAAGGTGCTTGCGGTAGCGCTTGCGGTGCCGGTGGTAGAACTCGTGCTTTCGATTGTTGCGACAATCGTGCCGCTTAACAGCTCGCCCGCCGAGATGTCAAAGTTGCCGATCCTCATGGGTGTGGTGATCGGCGTGTTGCTGGGCGAGGTTTCGCGCCTCATATCGCGCCGCGGCCGCAGCATCGACAATCCCGGCGTTGGCGCAAGGGGGACAGGTCGCTTTGCACCAAAACAGTAGCGCCGCGAGTTGTGCGGTGCTAGATGCATCTTGGATTACTGCTCACGCTGCTCGGGATCAGATGCGAGCTTGGGTGCAAAGTAGGGGACGTGGCCCAGGTAGGGGCAGCTGTCCGAACGCGCCTCAACGGCGCAGGGGACATTGTCGTAGGTCATGGAAGAACCGAGTCGGGTGATGGCCTTGGCGGCGGGCGCGACGAGCATCTTGAGCGGAGCGATCGGTGTCATGGCATCTCCTTTCATCGGTGAGACACAGCTTGTTTATCTAAACGATACAGTACGTTTAATCGGTGAGTCTAATCTTGCGGCAAAGAATCTGTCAACATCCTCACAGTATCTAGACAGGGGAGGCGGGCATGAGTTTCGCGTTCTATATCTACACCACGATTATCATGGGTGTGGCTCTGGTGACCAGTGCCGTGGCATTGGTGGTTTGGCTCATGACGCGCCGTCGCGACAGCCTCGTGGCCGCGGCGGGTTTTTTGCTCTATATGCTCGATATGTCGGTCATCTTTTTTGACGAGTACAATCGGCTCAAATACGACTACGCCGTTACCTTTAGCGAGCCGCTGCAGCACCCCTTGCTGCGCTGCGTGCTTGGTATTGCCATCTATGCCTGCGTGGTGCTATGGATGTTTGCGCGCTTGCGCAAAAGACCGACGTCGCGCATGCTCGGACTCGCTATCGTGCCGTTTTCAATCTTGCAATTGCTGCTGGTGCCTCGCAGCGGCGCTGCCGGAGAGGTGCAGCAGTATCTCTTTTGGCTCACGCGTGACCTGGGTAATGTAGGATGTCTTGCCTATGCCGCCTGGCATTACCGGTACAGAGCAACGCGTGTTGAGAAACTCGACCTCGACCGCTCAAAGCTCTTTTGGAAGGTGGCCTTCGTTCTTGTGTTTTGCGTGATCGCCGAGGACACCTACATGATCTTGTTCTGCCGCCCCGACTCCCAAAACCCCGTCATCGGCCTCTTTTTGTGGTATCTGTCCGAGCGCAATATCTCCGAAAACGTGCTGCTCGTGGTATGCGCGGCTCAGCTTTTTTGCCAGTTTAGCCATATCCTGCGTGTGTATGCCCGTCATCCGCGTGCCGATGAGGACGTGGCAGCCGAGAGCGCAAGCTCTGAGGACGATCTCGCATCGCGTGTGGTGATTTATGCCGACGCCCATAAGCTGTCACGGCGCGAGCAGGAGGTGCTCACGCTGGTGCTGAAGGGCAACGACGCCCAAAACATCGCCAGCGAGTTGGTCATCAGCCCTGGCACGGTCAAGGCACACTTGCATCGCATCTACGTTAAAAGCGGCGTCTCCAACCGAGATGACCTTATAGATACCTTTTGGCGTTCCTAGCCTCATTCTTCCTCGCATGCGGGTCTTGCTGTGTGGGCGGCCACACCGTTGGGCGTAATGAAGCGGTAATAATCTCAGACAATAAACCTGCAGGTAAAGCGTGTAAACCTGCTTAAACTGACCGTTTGCGGTCCCTGGCCTTGGCACGGGTTTGCCCCTGTGTATCAATGGGTGTAGCGCGAAGCCGCGGACGTGGGACAGACGTCCGAGCACGGCTTGTAGGCACGCGCCGATGCGGGAGCGCTACGCTCCCAACCGAGTGCCCACGCGGGCGGTGCGTCCGCGTTACAACCAAAGATGCCTGAGGAGGCTCGCATGGACAAGGCTGATGTAGTTATCAAGAGCGACGCCGTCTTTACCGGCGATGGGCTCGAGCCGTTTAAGGGCGGCGTTGCCGTGCGGGGCGATAAAATCGTTGCCTGCGGTGACGATGCTCACCTGGCACCGTTTATCGGTCCCGATACCGAGGTGCGCGACTTTGGCGACCAGCTCGTCATGCCCGGCCTGATCGACTCGCACACGCATTTTGCCCAGGGCGCGTTTATGACCGACCCCGATTTTGCCGTCAACCTCATCGACTGCACCAGTTTTGAGATGGCGATGGAACGTGTCGTGGCGTTTGCGGCCGACCATCCCGATAACGAGTGGATTCTGGGCTGCCAGATTATCCAGTTCCAGTGGGATGTCCCCGAGATGCCCACGGCCGCGATGATCGATGAGTACATCTCCGACCGCCCGGTATTTCTGCAGCAGGTTGACTTGCATACCTTTAGTGCCAATACCTGCGCCATCAACAAGGTGGGAGTAACTTCGCAGACGCCCGATCCCGCAGGCGGCAAGATCCTTAAGGATGCCGACGGCAATCTGACGGGCGTGTTTTCCAACAACGCCGGCGCCTTCTTTATGGACGAGGTCTACGACCCAGCGCCCGAGGTTGTTGACGCGTCGTTTGCAAAAACCGCCCGGCGCGCCAATGCCCTGGGAATCACTACGGTCGGCATGGTCAATCCTACGTTTGTGAGCATGGAAAACCCGTATGCGGTGTTGGCAGGTCTTAATGCCAAGGGCGACTTGCCGCTGCGCGTGTTCCTGTACACCGACCTGTTCGAAAACGAGTCCTTGACGCTCGAGCAGATCAAGGAGAAATACGCCTTCCCGGGTACGCAGGTGGAGTGGCACGGCTTTAAGCAGTTCCTTGATGGTGTGTGCTCCGACCATACCGCCTGGATGCTTGAACCCTATAGCAACGCACCCGACACCTGTGGTGAGCCCGCGGAGGAGCCGGAGCGCATCCGTGCTGCCATCCTGAGGGCGCAGGAATGGGGCGTTGACACGCGCATCCATGCAATCGGCGATCGCTCGGTGCGTTTTGTGCTCGATTGCTTTGAGGAGGGCGAGCGCTTGCATGGCAAGCGGGATTGTCGCCACTCCATGGAGCACAACGAGACGGTTCAACCCGAGGATATGCCGCGTTATGCCGAGCTCGGCGTCTGCCCCGGCATGCAGCCGTGGCACATGCTGCTCGATATGGCTGACCTTGCCAAGGACGAAGCCGTGGGTCCCGAGCGTGCCGCGCTTTCGTGGCCCCTGCATAGCCTGCTTGCCAGCGGAGCCGTGGTGCACCTGGGCAGTGACTTCCCCGTTGTGGGCTTGGAGCCCATGGAGGAGGTGTACGGCGCGGTCTTCCGCATGCTCGAGGACGGTTCCAACCCTGAGGGCTGGTTCCCCCAGGAGCGCATTACCATGGCCGAGGCTCTGTGCGCCTACACCTATGGCAGCGCCTACGCCATGCATGCCGAGGACCGCATCGGCACGCTCGCGTGCGGCAAACAGGCAGATATCTGCGTGCTCGACCGCAATCTCTTTGATTGCGAGCCGGCCGAGGTGCTCGAGGCTACCGCAGCCCTCACGATGATCGCCGGCAAGGTGGTCTTTGAGGCATAGCGCCATCGTTTGATTGGGCGGCTTGGTGCCAGTTGTCAGCCGCCTGACATCCATTCAGCACTACTCTCTCAAGGAAAGGGGAGAACAATGGCAGAAGAAGTAACCGCTGCCGTGGAGGAGGAGCGCGAGCTCGCCTCCCAACCGATTCCCGGTCTGGTGCGTAAGTACACCATCGTCACCGGCCAGGGCATGCTCGCCCAGATCATCATGGTGGTCCTTGAGGGCCTCGTGATGGGTTGGGGCCTAGGTGCCCACGGCCTGGCATGTGTCTCGATCATTATGTCGGTCGAGTACATCAACCTGGCCTTTGGCAACCTGTTTGGCACCGGCGTGCCCGCCGTGGTGGGCAACCTTTTGGGTGCCGGCGACATCAAGGGTGCAAGCAAGGCTTTTAGCCAGGGCTTTTGGCTCACCACGATCGTGAGTGTGCTGCTTGCTGTGGTGATGGCAGTGTTTACCGAGCCCATCTGCACATTCTTTGGCGCCACGCCCGACATCATGGCCGATACCGTTGCCGGCGTGCGCACCTTCGCCGTGCTGCTGCCGCTCACGGTCATTGGCCAGATGATCACCGCTGTGATGCGTGTGGACGAGAAGGTTCAGATCCAGGCCAACCTCATGACCGTTTCGGCCATCGTCGCCATCTGTTGGCTCGCGCTTTCCACGTTTGTGCTCAAGTTTGGCGTTATGGGCGCCGGCGTGTACTACGGGCTTTCCATCGGTATCTGGGCCATCGGTATCTTCTGGTTCATCGGGGGCAAAAAGTCCCAGCTCCAGATTAGCCTGGCCGACCTTAAGCTCGACCTCGCCATCTGCGGCCAGATCTTCAAGATCGGCTTCCCGTTCTTCCTGGTCCAGGGTGCGACCTTTATCTTTAATACCGTTGCCAACTCGCTTTTGGGTTCGCTCGGCGGCGACATGGGCTCGCTCTACATCGCAGCCTTTGGCGTGATCAACGGCTACATCCTCTACATTACCATGATGGTTGCCCAGTGCTTCTCCTACGGTCTGCAGCCCATCGCTGCCTTCAACGCCGGCGCAAAGGCTTGGGCACGCCTTAAGGAGACGCTCTCCTGCACGCTTAAGTACCAGGTTGTGACGCTGGCGCTGGTCACCGTCGCGCTCTGGCTTGCCGCCACCCCGGTGTGCGCCTTCTTTGCCGGCAGCGATCCTGCGCTCGTTGAGGTTGCCGCCAACGCCACGCGTACTGTCATCCTGGCTGTTGCCCTGGGCTATCTTGCCATGACCATGTCGATGTATTTCCAGGCGGTCGAGAAGGTGGGTGTCGCCACGTTTACGGGCCTGCTTCGCTATGTGATCTGCTCGGTGCCGCTTATGTACCTCCTCGGCAACATGATGGGTGTCGAGGGCGTGTGGATCGCCCTGGTGGTGGCCGATGCCATTACTGGCATCATCTCCATTGCGCTCGCCGCGCACGAGTCCAAGCGCCTTGCCACGCTCTAGGCTCGGACATGGCTGGCGTACGATAGTCGAACAAGTTAACTCGCCTGCAAGCCACCACAATGGGGACAGCCCCCATTGTGGTGGCTTTTGTTATTTAGGGTCTGAGATTTCGGCTCTATAAATAATGCTTTTGAACTGGGTTACTATAAGATTATGGTAAACGCTACTATAAGATTATGGAGAATGAAACTATTCGATTATGGTAACAGCGTAATAAGGGGCGTTGATATGGCTGAGTTCATTAACAGGGATTTGCATGAGTTGCTCATTCGCATGGCAGGCTGGTTTCCTGTTGTGTCGTTGACAGGGCCTAGGCAGAGTGGTAAGTCTACGCTGGTTCGGCATGCCTTTCCCGACTATTCCTACGTCACGCTTGAGGACCCTCAAACGAGGCGCGCGGCCTTGGAGGATCCGGTGAGTTTTATCCGCAACCGAAAGGGCGGACTCATCATCGATGAGGCGCAATACGCCCCGGATTTGTTTTCAATGATCCAGGTTGTTTCGGATGAGCGGGGAGACGCCGGTCAATACATCCTTACAGGCTCGCAAAACTTTTTGATGATGAAAAGCATCGGGCAGTCTCTTGCCGGGCGAGTCGGGATCTTAAAATTGCTGCCATTATCGTTTCGAGAAGCGGAGAGGGGCCAGCAGGGGCAGCTGGAAGTGGATTTGTTCGCGCTCGAAGGGGGATACCCTCGCCTGCGTTCCGCCGGAATGCCGTCCTCGGTTTATTTTCCCAGCTATATCGATACCTATGTTGAGCGCGATGTTGTGGGCTTGCTTGATGTGCGCAATAAGGCGGAGTTTCATAAGTTTCTGTCCATAATTGCTCAGAGCGTCGGTGCCCTCATCAATATATCCTCGCTTTCTCGAGATACGGGCGTGAGCGTATCGACCATTAAAAGCTGGTTGTCCATTCTGGAGCAGAGCTACCTGACGTTTTCGCTGCAGCCCTATTATGCAAATGCCAAGAAGCGTCTAACTAAAACGCCCAAGCTCTATTTTTACGACACGGGGCTGCTCTGCTACTTGCTCAAAATTGGATCACTGGAGCAACTATTGGAGAGCCCTTATCTGGGGGCCGTTTTCGAAAACCTCATCGTTTCCGAAACGGCGAAGAGCCATCTCAACGTGGGCGAGAATCCCGAGCTGTATTTCTATAGGGACGACAGCAAGCGTGAAATCGATTTGCTCGACTGTACAAACTCAGGGAGTCCCAAGGCTATCGAAATAAAATCATCCAGAACGTATCACGATAAGTACGCCCGCCATCTACAGACTGTATGCGATGAGATCGACATTGCAAAAGATGCGCGCTATGTTGTGGCCCGCGTGGACTCAACGTATGAGTCGAAAGACTGTAGTGTGGTTTCGGCGCGTGATTGGCTTTTACGATAACAAGCTCGGCGTATTAACGGCTGCCGCGAAGGGAACCGGCCCCCTTTTTGCGGCGGTTTTTGCCTATCTGGTGCGTCTTAGATGCAAGTGAGTAGACTTATTTGGATATGCCGAGCACACCGCGGCAAATGCTCAATAAAACCGTGCAGGTCAGAGCTGTGGCGTTTTGGGGCGTGCTTGGCCTCCTGCAAAAAGCCTACTCACTTGGTTTTTCTGCTGGAAGATCGCCGTGAGGGAAGGCAGCTCCCTCGTGGCGGCTGACATTTGCCCAGATAAACCCTGCCAAAATAAACCTGTCTACTCTTTGAGCCAGAGCCGACACTAATTCAAATGGCGAAATCAAAGGGCGTTCTCCGTATGGAGGGCGCCCTTTTTTATCGTGGGATGTTTTGCGTGGCAGTCATAAGGCCCAGACGGTTGCTGACGCCGAGCTTGCGATAGATGGCGTTGACGTGCTTCTTGACGGTTGACTCGCTTATGAATAGCTCGTTTGCCATCTGTTTGTTCGTTTTGCCGCCGAGCATGAGCTGCATGATTTCGGCTTCGCGCGGTTGGATATTATGTTCTGTAATGAAAGCATTCAGCTGGTCTGTGTCTTCGGTCTGGGTGAGATTAATGCCCCGAGGATAGAGGTTGGCGAGCGCGAGGCTCGCGTGCCGAGCGATTTCGAGCAGGATTGCGAGCTCGGTGTCGGTGAAGTCTCCGGCCGTGCGTTCGCGAAACAGGGTGATGCTTCCTAGCGGGCTGTCGTTGTGCGCGAGCGTGGCCGTACAGCCAAAGTAGACGCCCTGCGGTTCCATCCATTTGCGATAGATGGGCGTGGCATCGCGTCGCTCGACGTCCACGAGGTCGAGGTCGCGGTAGACGCCGACCTTATGTAGGTCAAAGCTCCATGTTGTATAGTCCATCGCGGCGTAGCGGTTGTAGTAGTCGCTCAGCGCGCGGTCGTCCATTCCGCTGCTTGCGGGGTGGACGTAGCGTGGGGCGTCACTGCCTGCCGCCTCGATCAGGTCGAACATGGCGATCCGATGGGGCACGAGTCCTGTCGTTCCCTCGAGGGTCTCCTTTTGCAGCTTATCGACACCGTGTGATGCGTGGATTGCAAGCGCGAGCTCGTTGAGAGCAGTCCAGGTCGTACTGTCCAACTCAATAGTCTGCTGTTTATTGCATGGGGGCATAGGGCGTCCTTTCCATTGTGGAACCCAGTATGTCATGTTCTCGGCCTGAATAGAACTTTAGGTCAGCGAATGGTATACCGTTGGTCGCTGAAAGGGGCTCGAGGGACTATTGAGAACATCTCGGTGCGGCCGCATCATGGTCTCGTCAAGCAAAAGCACCGAGATTTAGGAGCTTGAAATGAAGACCATCTACGAGAGTGAATCCACGCCTAAGAAGGACGGGTTCTATATGCCCGGCGAGTATGAGGAGCAGGAGCGCACCTGGATTCTGTGGCCGCACCGCTCCGACGTGTGGCGCTGCGGCGCCAAGCCGGCGCAGAAGGTCTTCACCGAGATCATTAAGACCGTTGCACGCTTTCAGCCCATCACGGTAGGCGTCAACACCGAAGACTTCCCCGCGGTGTGCGAGATCTTCGACGGTGTTGAGAACGTGCGCGTTATCCACATGGAGTACAACGACAGCTGGATTCGCGACCCCGGCCCGGCGTTCCTCGTTAATGACAATGGGGAGGTGGCCCTTTCGCACTTCCACTTTAATGCTTACGGCGGTTTCATTGACGGTCTGTACTTCCCGTGGGACAAGGATGCTTCCATTGGCCTGCAGGTGGCACAGCTTGAGCAGGTTAACCGTTATCGTCCCGAGGACTACATCCTCGAGGGTGGCTCGTTCAACTGTGATGGTCAAGGCACCGTCGTGACCACCGAGATGTGTCTGCTCAATGAGGACCGCAACCCCCAGTACACCAAGGAGCAGATCGAGGAGAAGCTTGCCGAGTACCTGGGCATCGAGAAGGTCATTTGGATCAAGGACGGCATCGACCCGTTTGAGACCAACGGGCACGTGGACGACGTCGCATGCTTTAGTGCGCCCGGCGAGGTCTGCTGCATGTGGACCGATGATCCCAACCATAAGTTCTACAAGGAGTGCCAAGAGGCGTATAAGACGCTTTCCGAGACGACAGATGCCCGTGGCCGCAAGCTCAAGATCCACAAGGTGATTATGCCTGCGACCTCGGTATATATGACCGAAGAGGAGGCCAGCACGATTGACCCCGTCGAGGGTGTGCTGCCGCGTACTCCCGAGGACGCTTTCGAGCCGAGCTACCTCAACTTCCTGCCCATCAACGGTGCGGTGCTTGTACCGCAGTTCGGCGATCCCAATGACGCCCAGGCGCTCAAGGATATCCAGGCTGCTTATCCGGACCGCGAAGTCATCGGTATCATGACTCGCGAGGTTATTTACGGCGGCGGCAACATTCACTGCATCACCCAGCAGCAGCCCAAGGCGCGCTGCAAGTAGAGGCGGTTGCAGGCACACGGGGTAGTGTCGATATGACCTGGGGCCCGCTGGCGCACACGCTGGCGGGCCCTTTTGCGTGCGGCGGGCAGCGTTGCACGCGGGCACTCGGGTCTAAGCGAGGGTACCAGGGGCCTTGCTTATCGTCGATAGTTGGTCTAGAATCGTCGATAGTCGATGATGGGGGGTAGCATGCAGCTTGTTGAAAGTGAGACCGTGGAGTTCAAGTGCACATTTACCCCTAAGCTGCTCAAAGCTGTGGTGGCGTTTGCCAATTCGAATGGCGGTACCTTGTATATCGGAATCGACGATTTTGGCAGCATCGTCGGCGTGGACGATATCGATGCCACCATGCTTCAATGCTCTAATGCAATAACCGATGGCGTGTATCCCGACGTTTCTGAAATCACGACGGTCTCCGCATTGGACATCGATGGCGCAGCGTTGGTGAAAATCGAGGTGGAAGCGGGTCCTCACAAGCCGTACTGCCTGTGCTCGAAGGGATTTGTTCCCGCCGGGGTATATCGGCGCCTAGGTCCTGCCAACGTGCCCATCGAGATGGCCCAGATCCGCTCGATGATCAAGCGCACCGACGGCGATTATTTTGAGACCGCGCGCTCTCATGAACAGAGCTTGACGTTTTTTGAAGCCGAGCGGGTCTTTAGGCGCGCGGAGATTACGTTTGACCAAACCTCTCAAAAGAATCTCGGCCTTATCGATGAGCTGGGCTTTTACACCAATTTGGCACTGCTGGTCTCTGACCAAAACCCCTTTGCAGTCCGCGCTGGCCTCTTCAACGACGATGCGTATACCGAGTTTATCGACCGTCAGGATGGCGAGGGCTCGATCTTCAGGCAGATAGAGGATATCGAACGGTTCCTCAATATATCGAACGCAACGCGTATGTACTTTGTGCCGGGAAGGCTCGATCGCATAGATAAGGACGACTATCCCCGCGAGGCTGTTCGAGAGGGAATTCTGAACCTGTTTATCCATCGCGACTACGAATCTTCGGTGGCGTCTCTTATCAAGATGAGCCGTACGGCGCTTGAATTTACCAATGCGGGAGGGCCGCAGCACATCAGCGTCGAGGAGGCGCTTGCGGGCGGCTCGGACGCTCGGAATCCAAAGCTGCAACTGCTCTTTTTGCGTCTGGGGATGGTTGAGGCGTTTGGAACGGGCCTCAAGGGGATTCGTGCGCTCTATGAGGCGGAAGGGTTGGAACCCGAGGTCTGCGCCTACCCTGCAATGTTTAGGTTGTCGCTGCCCAACGTCAACGCCGTGCGCAATTCCTATCTGACGCCTCGTGGCAATAGCGGTCCCAACTTGCGTGGGGATTACAGCGATTATGAGCAGCTCGAGCGGGAAGGGGCGCTGCCGCCCGATGTTTCGCAGGCGTTTGCATCCGTGCGAGCGCAGCGAGAAAGGCACGTGTCGATGAATGGCGACTGCGGCCACGAGGTGCGTGCCAAGCTCGTGGAGGAGCTTGGCTTTGATGTTGCGTGCAAGGCGTCCGCGATGCTACAGGATGTCTCGGACGAGCGACGTGGTGGATACGCTCGCACCTTGATTCGCTTTGCCCTTGAGCGGCCCCGCGGTTTTACGCGCCAGGATGCTTCGGACGCTCTGGGAACTGGGCGCGACGTGACGCTGCGGGTTATCAACGGTTTGCTTGAGGAAGGCGCACTCGTTAAAGAGGGGCGCGCTCGGGCGACGAGATATCGCGCTGTCGGGCAGGTTTAGGGACGGGCAGTCCGGCCCCCTGGGTTATTCCTGGGCAGAGGCCAAGGGCCGGGTGCCCGGCTCGCCTTGATTGAAGGAGTACTTAGAGCGTGCCTCCGTGCATATAGACGATAAATCCGTCGCCGGTGTCCTGGCTGTGATCCTCCAGGATGCGCTTCATGTTGAGGTGCTCGTAGAACTGCCAATCGGAGTTGCAGTCGCTCATCAGGAAGAATTTGGTGCACCCGGCTTTGGCGAGTTCGGCGCGCGCAAGGTCGATGAGCGCACGGCCGAGCCCCTTGCCCTGCCATTCGGGCACGATGATGATCAGGTTGATCTGGCCCTGGGCATATTCGTTGCCCGTGGCGGCAAAGCGGTCGGCCGTTGCCTTCTCGCGGCTATCGCCAAAGAGCGAGCCTTCGAGCTTGGCATCGGCGGTCTATGCCATCTCGGTTGCCTGGGCGAACATCTCGTTGTAGCAGGGCTCCCACGTGGGATTGGTGCGTGGTTTGCCGTCTTCGAAGATGCCGATGCAGCAAGAGGCGATGATGCGGCCTTCAGCTTCGGTAACGAGCGCGATGGGGGAGCGCTGCAGCTGCATGGCGATGTTAAAGCGCGCACAGAAATCGGCAGCTTCGACGTCGCCTCGGTTGCGCAGCGTGTTGCACCACAGCTGGTTGTAGATGGCGGCGATGCCGGCCAGGTCATCGAGCGTGGCGGCACGCAGAGTTACGTTGTCAAGGCTCATGGGGGCTCCTTCCAAGTTGGGTCAGGCCACTTCTGAGTGTGACATGGCCGCAGGGCGCCCGCATCAATCATTCGGCAGACGAGCCCCGATACCTCGGGGACGGAGAGGTGGCAATTGGGTAGTCATTGGGGACGTTCTTAAAAGACTAGTCAAACAAGAGCGTCTCCAACGACTACCCCAAAAGGAGCGTCCCCAAGTGCCAGCTTTGGCAACGACGCTGGCAGAAAAACGTCAGCGAAAATCCGCCAGAGCGAGCAAGGTGCCTTGAAGCGAGGCGGCATTGACCTTTTGGTCATGCCGTCGAAGCTGAAAGGCAGATTGCTCGCTCTGGCGGGTTTGCAGCGTCGGCCGGTTACGGCGTTTGGTAAAACGCCGTAACCTACACCCGCTCCGCGATCTCGTGGATGAGGTAGTCGGTCTTTTCCCAGCCCAGGCACGGGTCGGTGATCGACTTGCCAAAGACGCCGCCATCGACTGACTGATTGCCATCCTCCAGGTAGGATTCGATCATAAAGCCCTTGACCAGCTTGGAGATGGACTCGTTGCGGCGGCAGCTGTCGAGCACCTCCTTGCAAATACGATACTGCTCCAGTGGGCGCTTGCCCGAGTTGTCGTGGTTGCAGTCGATGACCGCCGCCGGGTTGGCGTAGCCGGCATGCTCGGTATAGCGCTCGGCCAGGCGCTCCAGGTGTTCGTAGTGGTAATTGGGGTAGGTACGACCGTCGAGACCGATGTAGCCACGCATAACGGCGTGTGCGAGCGGGTTGCCGTCGCACTCAACCTCCCAGTTGCGGAAGATGAAGCTTTGATGTGCCTGGGCGGCGTAGATGGAGTTAAGCATGACGGTGGTGGAACCGGCGGTGGGGTTTTTCATGCCGACGGGCACCGAAATGCCGCTCGACACCAGGCGATGCTCCTGGTTTTCGACCGAGCGCGCGCCCACGGCAACGTAGCTCAGCAGGTCGACGAGGTACTGGTAGTTGGACGGGTAGAGCATCTCGTCGGCGGTAAAGAAACCGGTCTCCTCGATGACGCGCAGGTGCATGTGGCGGATGGCCTTGACGCCTTCGAGCAGGTCATCGGGCGCCTCGGGGTCGGGGTTGTGCAGCAGGCCTTTGTAGCCAGTGCCCTTGGTGCGCGGCTTGTTGGTGTAGACGCGCGGAATGATGATGAGTTTGTCCTTGACCTCTTCGGCGGTTTTGGCCAGTCGGTTCATGTACTCAAGCACCGAATCCTCGCGGTCGGCAGAGCACGGGCCGATGATGAGCACCTTGCGTGCGTCCTCGCCGGTAAAGACCTTGGCGACCTCGGCGTCGAATGCCTGCTTTTTGGCGGTAAGCTCGGCGGAAAGCGGCATTTCCTCGCGGATCTCCATGGGGATCGGCAACCTGCGCTTGAATTCCATGGCCATATGGGGCCTCCTTTATCAATTAACGGCAACAATTGGCGAATTCTCGAATGCTCGGCATTATCCGCTGTCGCACGCTAAAGTGCAAGCGAAATCTGCCGAAAAGGGACAGGTTTATTTTGGTCGGTTTTATCTGGGGAAATGTCGGCGCTCGCCGGAAGGGGAGGGCCAACGTACGGCACGCTGGAGCAAGTTGGATCTTCTACGGCATACCCTGTGGACAAAAAATGGCAAATATGAGTACTGTTGCTAGCGTAGTATCATATCGATCTTACAAGATAATAGACACAACAGTAAATATGTTCATTAACGTTGGCACACAGAAGCATGCTACCGGGCATTTTGATCAATTTGAAGGCATATCTAGGCCGCAAAGAGATCGTTTGGGGCTGTTTTGGCTGTTACTAAAAAGGTTACAGTACTCAAATTTGCCATTTTTTGCCCACGGGGCCTCGAAGGGGCTGCCAATCAGGTCCCAGGGGAGGCGGTTTGAGGGTCGCAGAACAAAAACGGGGGCGCAGGTTGTCCTGCGTCCCCGTTCTCGGGCGTTATTCGTTCCCTGCAGCAGAATTTACGCCGCTTCGTCGAACTGCGAGTTGTACAGGTCGGCGTAGAAGCCGCCCTGGGCGAGCAGCTCGTCGTGCGTGCCCTTCTCGACGATGTCGCCGTCGCGAATCACCAAGATCACGTCGGCGTTGCGGATCGTGGACAGGCGGTGCGCGATGACAAAGCTGGTGCGGCCCTGCATCAGCGCATCCATGGCGCGCTGAATGAGCTCCTCGGTACGGGTATCGACGTTGGAAGTCGCCTCGTCCAGAATCAGTGCCGGGCGGTCGGCCAAAATGGCACGGGCGATGGTCACGAGCTGGCGCTGACCCTGCGACAGGTTGGTGCCCTCCTCGTTGATCATAAAGTCGTAGCCACCGGCGAGCGTATGAATAAAGTGGTCGCAGCGTGCGGCGCGCGCAGCGGCCTCGACCTCGGCATCGCTCGCGTCGGGGCGTCCGTAGCGGATGTTCTCGCGGATGGTGCCGTTAAACAGCCAGGTGTCCTGCAGCACCATGGCAAACTCGCCGCGAAGCGCCGCGCGGTCCCAGTCGCGCACATCGACGCCCTCGACACGCAGCGAGCCGCCGTCCACGTCGTAGAAGCGCTGCAGCAGCTTAATGAGCGTGGTCTTGCCGGCGCCGGTGGGGCCGACGATGGCGATGGTCTGGCCGGGCTGCGCCTCGCAGCTAAAGTCGTGGATGATGATCTTGTCGGGCGTGTAGCCAAACTTGACATGGTCAAACACCACGTGGCCGGGGCGCTTCTCGGGAATCTGCGCGTCGGCCTTCTGCTCCTCCTCGGGCGCGGCCAGGAACTCAAAGACGCGCTCGGTGGCGGCAGCCATCGACTGCATCGTGTTGCTCACGTTGCCCAGCTGCTGCACCGGCTGAGTAAAGTTGCGCACGTACTGGATAAAGCTCTGGATGTCGCCGGGCGTGGCATTGCCGGTCAGCGCGAGTTGCGCGCCTACCACGACGACGCCCACGTAGCCCATGTTGCCCACCAAGCTCATGAGCGGCATCATCAGGCCCGACAGGAACTGCGAGCGCCAGCCACTAATAAACAAGCGGTCGTTCTGACGGTCGAACTCCTCGATCGAGGCCTCGGCGCGGTCGAACACCTGAATAACGTTCTGGCCGGCAAAGTCCTCCTCGATAATGCCGTTGACGGCGCCCAGGACTTGCTGTTGCTCGCGGAAGTACGGCTGCGAGAAGTGAATCATCACGGTCAGGATAATCGCGGCGGCCGGCAGTGTGAGCACGGTGACGCCGGTGAGCGGCAGACTGATTGACAGCATCATGACGAGCACGCCGATAATCTGCGTCACCGACGTGATGAGCTGCGTCACGCTCTGGTTGAGTGACTGGCCGAGCGTATCGACGTCGTTGGTGATGCGGCTGAGCACGTCGCCCTTGCTGTGTCCGTTAAAGTAGCTCATCGGCACGACGGCGATCTTGGCGGCGATCTCCTTGCGCATGCGATAGCAGATCTTTTGCGTGACGCCGGTCATGAGCCAGCCCTGGATCAGGCTACAGGCAGAGCTTGCCAGATACAGGCAGAGCAAAAAGCCGAGCGTCTTGGCGATCCAATCAAAGTCAACGTCGCCGGTGCCGTTGACCTTGGCGACCAGGCCCTCGAACAGCTTGGTCGTAACCTGGCCGAGCACCTTGGGTCCCACAATGTTAAAGATGACCGAGCACACGGCAAAGGCGACGGCGGCAAACACGGCAACCTTGTGTTGACCGATATAGCCGAGCAGCTGCCTCATGGTGCCCTTAAAGTCCTTGGCCTTTTCGCCACGGCGCATGCCACCCATGCGGCCCATGGGACCACGCTGGCGGGTGGGCTTGGGAATCTGAGTCTTGGTCTCGTCTGCCATTAGCGCTCGCCTCCTTCCGTGACGGCTGCAATTTCTTCTTGGGTAAGCCCCAGCTCCTCGGCGGAAAGCTGCGACTGTGCGATCTCCAGGTACGCCGGGCAGCTGTGCAGCAGCTCCTCGTGCGTGCCGGTGCCCACCACATGGCCGTCGTCGAGCACGATGATCTGGTCGGCGTGCATGATGGTTGCGATGCGCTGGGCCACGACCACGAGCGCGGCGTCGGTAACGTTTTTGGCAAGCTCTTCGCGCAGGCGAGCGTCGGTCTTGTAGTCGAGGGCGCTAAACGAATCATCGAAAACCACGACCTCGGGCTTTTTGGCCAACGCGCGGGCGATGGCCAGGCGCTGGCGCTGACCACCCGAAACATTGGAGCCGCCCTGGCTGATGGGGGAGTCGTAGCCGCCCTCGCGCTCGGCGATAAAGTCCTCGGCCTGTGAGATGCGCGCGGCTTGGCGCATGTCATCATCGCTTACCATGTCGCCGGCAAACTTGAGGTTGCTCTCGACAGTGCCCGAGAACAGGCGCCCCTGCTGCGGGATGTAACCAATGCGGCGACGCAGCTCGGAAAGGGTCATGTCGCGCACATCGACGCCGTCGAGCGAAATGCTGCCGCCCGTGACGTCGTACAGGCGCGGAATCAACTGCACAAGCGTTGACTTGCCCGAGCCCGTGGAGCCAATGATGCCGAGCATCTGGCCGGCGTGCGTGGTGAAGTTCACGCTGCTAATGACATCGGCGCGGGCATCGGGATACTGGAAGCTCACGTCGCGGAAGGTGAGCTCGCCGCGCGGCGCGCTGGCAGCAGGCAGTTTGGGCGAGACAGGGTCGTTGATACTCGTGGGGCAGGTGATGACCTCTTCCACGCGCTCGGCTGCGACCTCGGCGCGGGGCAGGATGACCGAAACCATGGTGAGGATCATAAACGCCATGACGATCTGCATGGTGTAGGAGATGAACGCCATCATGTTGCCGACCTGCATCACGCCGTCGGACACGCCCTGCGCGCCAAACCAGACGATAAGCACGGTGATGCAGTTCATGACGAGCATCATGAGCGGCATCATAAAGCTCATGGCGCGGTTGGTGTAGAGCTGCGTAGTCATCAGGTCGAGCGACGCCTTGTCAAAACGTTCGAGCTCATGCTCCTCGCGGTTGAACGAGCGGATGGGCATAAGGCCGTCGAGCAGCTCGCGGGCGGTAAGGTTCACGCGGTCCACAAAGCTCTGCATCTTTTTGAACTTGGGCATGGTGAGGCCCATGAGCACGCCGACGACGGCCGAAACCGCGATGATGGCCACAGCGATGGTCCACTCCAGGCCGGTGTGGTTGGCTAGGACGCGCATGACGGCGACGATGCCCATGACGGGGGCCATCAGGCACATACGGATAAACAGGGTTGCGGCCATCTGGATCTGCTGAATGTCGTTGGTGCAGCGGGTAATGAGCGAGGCCTGGCTAAATTTGCCCACCTCGGCCGGAGAGAAGTGCATAACCTTGTTGAAGGTCTCGCGGCGCAGGTCGCGGGCGATGGAGCAGGCGGTGCGCGACGCCACGGCACCGGTCAGGATGGTGGCGACGAGCGACACCAGGCACAGCCCAAACATCGTGGTCGCCATGCGGCTCAGGTACGCGTTCTGCACGTCGGCGGGGTCGATGCCCTGCGCCTTGTACTCGTCCTGCACATAGCTCACGGCGCGTTGGGTCACAATGGAGCCCGACATGGAGCCCATTTTGTCCGCCATTTGGTTGGCACCCTCGACGAGCTTGCCCTGGTCGATTAGGCCGCCTTCAACGCCCAGACGCAGGCTCTTCATGGTGATCTTACCGCCGTCGGCATCAATCTGCTTTTGCATGTTCTGCGCCGCTGCGGCCTTCTGCTGCATCTCGGCGAGCTGCTCGGGCGTCATCGCTGCCATTTGCTCGGGGGTGGGCATGGCCTGGGCGGCGTTGTTGTCTTTCTCGCTGGACGAGCCCATCATGTCGCCCATGGAGCTGGCGTCAATGCCCTGGTTGAGCGAAAGGACGACAGTTTCGGGCAGGCTCATAATGTCGGCGAGCTTGCTGCCGTCGGCGCGCTCGTCCTCGGTGCCCTTGTACGTGCGAATCCCGTTTTTGTCTGCCTTGCCAAACGCAGCCTCTACCGTCTTGGCGTCCTTGGCGCTCATAAAGAGTTCGAGGTCGTCGAGCGATTCGGCGCGGATGGTGTCGGGCACGGGCGAGGCGATGCCGCCTTGCTGCACGCCCACGTCGACGATGTCGCTCATATAGGTAGGCAGTGCCAGATCGGCGTTGCAGCTGATTACGATAAGTACGATAGCTGCGAACAGTGCCAGGACATGCTTTTTAAAGAGCTTGAGAATCCTCACTCGGCATCTCTCCTTTCTTGATTGCGGTCGATAATTTCGTTGGCACGTCTAAGAAGGCGCACCATCTCTTGGGTATCTGTTTCGCCGAGCTGCTCGAGGAAAGCCGCGGTGCGGTCCTCGAATTCCCGGCGTTTGATTTCGAGATCCTGGAATCCCTTGTCGGTCACCGTGACGTGCACGCGACGACGGTCGGTCTTTGAGTGCTCGCGCTCGACCCAGCCCTTGGCTTCGAGGGCGCGTAAGATATTGGCGATGCGGGCGCTCGAGACCCAGGCGCGATCAGCGAGTTCGCTCGGCGTGAGCGAACCGCCGGCGAGTATGAGGGCGCGCATGACGGCCATCTCGCCGCCGAGGGCTTTGTCCGCAAAACGCGAAATGCGCTGATGCATGCTGCCGAACTCGGTAAGGAGCTGACGCCCAAGTTCACGGAAATCGGTATCTTCCACCGAAAACCCCTAACACTAGAAACTATTTTCGGTGGAAGATGATACCCCTGCACGCACACCCTATACGGTAGATTTTGGGACATGTCTAGAAAACTACCTTTAGGCGACCTCCGTACACCGTCGGTATCAGTAAAGTTAGGGGGTAGATCTCTAGGCATGTCCCAAAAACTACCTGGTTGCTGGGCAATATAAAGAGCGCATAAAGAGTAAAAAATTCAATCGCTGAAGCGTTTCAAAGAACTATTATGCCCGCGGTTAGGCGAGGGGTTGTCACCACCATGACGACTGGGACTCATTTATCGCCACGTGCGATGCTCCAACTTCCCGCAAGGAGACACCTGAATCAAGGGGGTTGGAGTCATGGCATTTGACTTCACGGGCAAAACCGCGATCGTTACCGGCGGCACTCAGGGCATTGGCCTCGAGATTGCCAAGGGCATCGTTGCGGGCGGCGGACACGTCGCGCTCATCGCAAGGAACGCTGCTAAGGGCGAGGCCGCGGTGGCCGAGCTTGGCGAGGGCAACAAGTTCTATCAGCTCGATGTCGCCGATGCACCCAAGGCGCGCGAGACCGTCGAGCAGATTTTTACGGACCTGCCGCAAACCAACATCCTGATCAACTGCGCTGGCGTCATCAGCACCAAGAAGTTCGACGAGATCGATGACACCGAGTGGCGTCGCACCATCGACATCAACCTCAACGGTACCTTCACTATGATGAACGCCGTGTACCCGCACTTTAAGGCGGCCCATGCCGGCACTATCGTCAACGTGAGCTCTGTCGCTGGCAAGATCGGTGGCGGCCTGCTCGGCACCGCGGCCTACGCGAGCTCTAAGGCCGGTGTCAACGGCCTGACCAAGGCAGTCGCCAAGGAAGGCGGCAAGTTTGGCGTCCGCTGTAACGCCGTGTGCCCGTCGCTCACGTTGACCGATATGACCTCGATTCTCTCTGACGAGAACTCTCAGCGTATCATCAACGGTATTCCTCTGGGCCGCGCCGCCCAGGCCAGCGAGCCTGCGCAGATGGTGCTGTTCTTCGCTTCCGACCTCGCCAGCTTCGTGAACGGCGAGATCGGTGACTGCGACGGTGGCATCGTTCTGGACGGGTAATACTCCGCGACGATTATTCGGCGACGGCTCCTGCGACTCGGGACCGTCGCCTTCTTTCTGATATAGGCGCATGCGGCTACGATTCGCATGCATCCAAAGGAGATATATATGAGTGAATCGGCTGCGGTGGAGGCGCCGGCGGCAAAGGAGCCGTTCTTTAAGATGTCCTCCATCCCGGGCGCCAATATCTTGGTGCCGCTTCTGTTGGGCTGTCTGCTCAACACGCTATTCCCCGACCTGTTCAAAACGCTCGGCAGCTTTACGCTTGGCATGACCCAGCAGGGCGCTGGCCCGCTCGTGGGCGCTTTTTTGCTCATCGTCGGTACGACGATTTCGTTTAAGAGCGCTCCTGCCGCCGCTGCCCGCGGCGCCATCATCATCGCCGTCAAGCAGATCGTGGTCGTTGCCATGTCGCTGCTCATCCTTTATGTGTTCAACGACAACTTGTTTGGCATCTCTGCCATGGTGATGCTGGCGGCTTGCACCGGCGCCAACAACGCTATGTACGCTGGGCTGATGGGTACCATGGGCAACGAGGCCGAGCGTGGCGCTGTCGCCATCACCACGCTCGTTGTCGGCCCTCCGGTCACGATGATCGTGCTCGGCGCTGCCGGTCAGGCTCCGATCGGCTGGTCGCTCGTGGGTGCCATTCTGCCGATCGTCGTCGGCATTATCCTGGGTAACCTGTTCCCCAGCTTTAAGAAGATGATGGCACCGGCACTTTCCGCCATCATCGTGCTCGTCTTCTTTGCCATGGGCTCGACCATGACCTTTGGCCAGCTCATTAATGGCGGTCTCCCCGGTATTCTGCTCGGCGTGATCTGCTCGGTGGTCTTTGCAATTCCCGTTATCGCGGTCGATAAGCTCACGGGCGGTACGGGTGTCGCAGGTGCGGCCATTTCGAGCTGCGCCGGAGCCAATGTGGCCACGCCTGCTGCCATGGCAAGCGTCAACGGGGCCATGTACGGCGGTGCGGTGCTCGCGACGGCTACGGCACAGGTTGCTGCCTGCGCAATCGTTACGGCTATTTTGACCCCGCTGGTCACCAGCTGGTGCTACAAGCATTTTGAGGGCCAGGGCAACGGCGATAGCAAGGCAACGGCCGACAAGGCCGCCGCAGCCGCCTAATGCCAAGCGGCAATCAAAGCTAAAAACTAGCCATGCCACAGGGCGACCACGGGGGATTCCGTGGCCGCCCTGCAGTTTCTGTAGGGTCTCTGGGACGCTTTACCCTGCTAAAGCTGGCATAACAGCTAGAGCGAACGTCGTACAAAGGCAAGGAAAAATACCAAACAAATCGGTGAACGGTAGTTGTTCGCGCTCGCATTTCCTGCGGGTTTGTAAAAAACGCCATTATGATATAAAAAAAGAAACATATAACAGCCCAGATGGAGAGGGTCGCTATGTTATCCTTCTCAGACGGGTGAAATCTTGGGTTTTGGGTTGTAGTTCCAAGGTGGACAAACGTTTTTCCCGCACCAACGTGTAGTGAAGAACGGAAGAAACCGGTAGTGCAAGCCGAAAATTCAAGAATTCAATAAGCAGCGGTGTGAGAGAGCGCCGCATTACACGTAACTAGGAGCGTGGTTACACAATGCAGGAGGCATGGGAAGGCTTCAAGGAAGGCATCTGGACGGGAGAGGTTGACGTCCGAGACTTCATCCAGAAGAACTACACCCCCTACGAGGGCGACGAGTCGTTCCTCGCCGGCCCGACCGAGCGTACCAAGGAGCTGTGGGGCGAGGTTCTCGACCTGCTGCTTAAGGAGCGCGAGCAGGGTGGTGTCCTCGATATGGACACCAAGATCGTCACAGGTATCGTGAGCCACCCCGCTGGCTACATCGATAACGCCCATCGCGACAAGGAGACTATCGTCGGCCTCCAGACTGACAAGCCGCTCAAGCGCGCGCTGCACGTCAACGGTGGTATCCGCATCGCTTGTCAGGCTGCCAGCCAGCACGGCTATAAGGTCGACGAGAACGTTGTCGAGCGCTACACCTTCGAGCGTAAGACCCACAACGCTGGCGTCTTCGATGTTTACACTCCCGAGATGCGTGCTTGCCGCTCGGCTCACATCATCACCGGTCTGCCCGATGGCTATGGCCGCGGCCGCATCATCGGCGACTACCGTCGTGTTGCCCTGTACGGCGTCGACTACCTGATCAAGGACAAGGAGGCCCAGAAGGCTTCCACCCCGACGGTCATGACCGCCGACAACATCCGCGACCGCGAGGAGCTGCAGGAGCAGATCCGCGCCCTCGGCGAGCTCAAGATGATGGCCGAGACCTATGGTTTCGATATTTCCAACCCTGCTACCAACACGCAGGAGGCCATCCAGTGGATGTACTTTGCCTACCTTGCTGCCGTCAAGGAGCAGAACGGCGCCGCTATGTCCATCGGCCGTACCTCTACGTTCATCGACATCTACGCTGAGCGCGACCTTGCCAACGGTACCTTCACCGAGGAGCAGATCCAGGAGTTCGTGGATCACTTCATCATGAAGCTCCGCATGGTCAAGTTTGCCCGTACCCCCGAGTACCAGGCCCTGTTCACCGGCGATCCGCAGTGGGTCACCGAGTCCATCGGCGGCATGGGTGTTGACGGCCGTACGCTCGTTACCAAGATGAGCTACCGCTACCTGCACACGCTCGAGAACATGGGCACCAGCCCCGAGCCCAACATGACCGTTCTGTGGTCGACCCGTCTGCCCGAGAACTTCAAGAAGTTCTGCGCCAAGACTTCTGTCGCCAGCTCCTCGATCCAGTACGAGAACGACGACCTCATGCGCGTCTATCACGGCGACGACTACGGCATTGCCTGCTGCGTGTCCTCCATGCGCATTGGCAAGGAGATGCAGTTCTTCGGCGCTCGCGCCAACCTGGCCAAGTGCCTGCTGTACGCACTCAACGGCGGTGTTGACGAGGTCTCCAAGAAGCAGGTCGGCCCCAAGTACCGCGCCGTCGAGGGCGATACGCTCGATTACGACGACGTTGTGGCCAAGTACAACGACATGATGAAGTGGCTTGCTGGCGTGTACGTCAACTCGCTGAACATCATTCACTATATGCACGACAAGTACTGCTACGAGCGCATCCAGATGGCTCTGCACGACAAGCACGTGCACCGCTGGTTCGCTACGGGCATCGCTGGCCTTTCCGTCGTGGCTGACTCCCTGTCCGCCATCAAGTACGCCAAGGTCCACCCCATCCGTGACGAGAACGGCATCATCGTCGACTTCGAGACCGAGGGCGAGTTCCCCAAGTACGGTAACGACGACGACCGCGTCGACCAGATCGCTCACGACGTTGTGCACCAGTTCATGGAGTACATCCGCATGAACGACACCTACCGCAACTCCGTGCCCACGACCTCGGTTCTGACCATTACCTCCAACGTCGTGTACGGTAAGAAGACTGGATCTACGCCCGACGGCCGCAAGGCTGGCCAGCCGTTCGCCCCGGGTGCTAACCCCATGCACAAGCGCGATAGCCACGGCGCCATCGCTTCGCTGTCTTCGGTATCCAAGCTCCCGTTCCGCGATGCTCAGGACGGCATCTCCAACACCTTCTCCATCATCCCGGGTGCGCTCGGCAAGGAGGACCAGGTGTTCTTTGGCGATATCGACCTTGATCAGCTGGGCGAGTAACTATTGTTAGTGCTATACTAACAATAACGATTACTGATTAGCGCGCCGGTTTCGGCCGGCGCCTATCGATCGAAGGAGACACATTATGAAGGTTTCTGAAGTTTCCGAGACTCAGGCCGATAACCTGGTCCACATGCTCGACGCTTACGCCGAGAAGGGTGGCCACCACCTGAACATCAACGTCTTCAACCGTGAGACGTTGCTCGATGCTCAGGCTCACCCCGAGAAGTACCCGCAGCTGACCATCCGCGTTTCCGGCTATGCCGTGAACTTCCACACGCTCACCAAGGAGCAGCAGGACGAGGTCATTTCGCGTACCTTCCACGACAAGTTCTAAAGGGGTTTAACTCCCGCAGGATCGCCGGGCCGCTTTGGGTTACTTTCCAAAACGTCCTCGGACATGCAAAGGGCTCCGCTGCGCGCTTCGCGCGGCGGAGCCCTTTGCGTCCTGCGGAAATGTTTTGGAAAGTAACCCAAAGCGGCCCGGCGGGGGTCCTGTGTAGTCACCCTTTAGGCGGAACTCTCCTAATTATTTGGATGAGTCGTTTACTTACTTGTGCTGTTACCGTCTTCCCGCTGTTGTTGGGGTATGCTTTGTTCGTATGTAAACGTTTGACATGTTGATGGGGGAGGGTGCTATGGCTCGCGAGGGCGCTCGTTCTAAGGATTCTGCTAAGCCTGGCATCAAGGAAGTTGCAGCGGTGGCGGGGGTTTCGCCTACTACGGTATCTCGCGTGCTTAATAATCGCGGCTATATTAGCCAAGAGACCCGCGATAAGGTCCATGCCGCGATGGAGCGCATCAACTATACGCCCAACGATATCGCCCGTGCCATGCTCAACGGTCGCCTGAACCTTATCGGTATGATCGTTCCCCTTGTGAGCAGCCCGTTCCATGCTCAGGTTGTGCAGGCGGTCGAGCGCACGTTAGCGGAAAACGGCTTTAAGATGTTGCTGTGCAACAGCGCCAATCGACCCGATCTTGAGCGTTCCTATATTGACATGCTCCGCCGCAATATGGTCGACGGCGTCATCGTCAACTCCCTCAATATCGGTGCCGAGGCATATGCCGAGATGGGCTTGAGCCTGGTTGGCATCGACTGCGATCTTGGCGAGGGCTCTGTCCAGATTGCAAGTGACAGCTATGGCATTGGCGAGCTCGCCACGCGCCGTCTGATTGATGACGGCTGCAGGCGTATCCTGTGCCTGCGCAGCAATAGCCGCATGCGCATGCCTGCCAATAAGCGTACCGATGCCTACCTCGATGTTGTTGAGCAGGCCGGTTTGTCCGCGCTTGTCCGTGAGGTTGAGTTCGTTAAGCCCGACGACGAAAAGGGCGCGGTCGTTGCGAAGATCCTCGATGAGAACCCCGATATTGACGGCATCTTTGCGGGAGACGATACGATGGCGGCCATCTGTCTCAACGTGATGAAGCAGCGCGGCTTGAGCGCTCCAGACGATATTAAGGTCGTGGGCGCGGATGGTGCCCGCCGAACTATGACGTTTATGCCTGACTTAACAACCGTACGTCAAGATATCGATCGCATCGGAGAGCTCGCGGCGCAATCCATCATCGCTCTTATTAACGGCGATAATCCCGAATCGAATATCAAGCTCCCCGTTGAACTCATTGAGGGCAAAACCGCGTAGTTCATCCCGTGCCAAAAGAATTCCTCAAACGCCTCGGATGACCGTTCACCGGCATATGTCAACCGTTTGCCGACGACTGGAGCTGCGAAAAGACGTATTGGTGTGAAAACGTTTGACATATGAAAACGATTGACATATCTTGCCATTGTACCGAGTTAGTATGTCGTGGAAAGGAAGTCTCGGATGCACAAGGTGTATTACCAGCCTGAGGGAATTTGGGTAGGCGACATCATGCCGTACGGCGAGGACGGCACGTTCTATCTCTATCATCAGCGTGACACGCGTAACCCCGAACCTTTCGGAGAGCCGTTTGGCTGGGCACTCGCTACGACCAAGGATTTCGTCAACTACAAGGACTTTGGCGAGAGCCTTGAGCGCGGCGGCGACGAGGAAGTCGACCAGTACATTTATGCCGGCACGGTGTTTAAGGTGGGCGACAAGTACCATGCGCTCTACACTGGTTGCAATCGCGATAAGGTCCGCGCACGTTTGATGAAGCAGGTTCTTCTTCACGCGACGAGCGACGACGCCGTCAAGTGGGAGAAGAACATCGCCGAGACGCTGCTTCCGCCCCAGGAGGGTTACGATGACCGCAACTGGCGCGATCCCTTTGTGCTTTGGGATGAGGAGAACGAAGAGTACATGCTCATCCTCGGCACGCGTGTGGGCGAGGACAAGCGTCTGATGACCGGCCGCCTGGTCAAGTTCACCTCCAAGGATCTGACCAACTGGGAGTTCCAGGGCGACTGGTGGAACCCGGGCCTGTACACCATGTTTGAGATGCCTGATCTCTTTAAGATGGGCGACTGGTGGTACCTCGTCTTTTCCGAGTACAGCGACGGCAACAAGACCCGTTACCGCATGTCCAAGTCCATCAACGGTCCTTGGATTACCCCCGCTGACGACTCCTTCGACGGCCGCGCGTACTACGCCGCTCGCACCGCATTCGATGGCGAGCGCCGCGTTCTCTTTGGTTGGGTCCCGACGCGCGACGAGGGCGGCGACCCCAGCTCTTACCTGTGGGGTGGCACTTTTATGCCCCTCGAGATCGTTCAGCGTGCCGACGGAACGCTCGGCACCAAGCTCCCCGACAGCATGCTTGGCGCCTTTGGCGAGGCTAAGGCAGTCGAGGCCTTTGAGCTTTCCTGCGAGTCGGGCAAGGTCGAGCAGGTGCTCGCCGCGGATGCCGGCTCCACCTACTTGCTCGATGCCGACATTGAGCTCGGCGGTAACGCTGCCGGCTTCTCGGTCAAGTTCGCCGAGGACGCCGAGACTGGTCTTGCCTATGAGTTCCGCGCCAACCTGCGCGAGGGCAAGCTCGAGTTCACGCCGGCTCCCCAGTACCCGTGGTTCCAGGTCAACAACATGGGCCTCGAGCGTCCGTTGTTCTTTAAGGGCGAGGGCACTCACCATGTGCGTCTGGTCGTCGACGACGACATCGCGACCATCTTTGTCGATGATGTTGCGCTCAACGCTCGCTTCTGCAACAAGCAGGGCCAGGGTGTGGCGCTTACCGTCACCGACGGTGCGCTCAAGTGCGCAAACGCAACGATCGCGTCTCTGTAGCGGCAACGAACCGTTTTATGATTTAGAAAAGGAATGGAGAGGAACATGGACTACAAGGCAGTGTCCCAGCAAGTCGTCGACAACGTCGGCGGACTGGAGAACATCGAGGGCGCCACGCATTGCGTGACCCGTCTGCGTCTGGTGCTCAAGGATACGAGCAAATACAACAAGGCCGAGCTCGAGAACATCGATGGCGTCAAGGGCGTGCTGTACAACAGCGGCCAGCTCATGATCATCTTCGGTACCGGTACCGTCAACAAGGTTTACGATGAGTTTATGGCTCTGACGGGCGTTAAGGAGATCAGCGCTTCCGAGGTCAAGGGCGCCGAGGCGGACAAGAAGGGCAAGTTCTTCTCGGTCCTCAAGGTATTCTCGGACATCTTTATCCCCATCATTCCCGCCTTCGTCGGCGCTGCAATCATCATCGGCCTTAAGTCGCTGATCGTTGCCAACGGCCTCTTTGGCATGGAGGGCAGCCTCGCCGATCACAGCGAGTTCCTCAAGAACCTCGCAAGCTTCTTTGCCATTATCGCCACCACGTTCGACTACCTGCCTGTCCTGGTTATGTACAGCGCAGTCAAGCGTTTTGGCGGTAACCCGATCCTGGGCATCCTCGTCGGTATCGTCATGGTTCACCCGAGCCTGATGAACCGCAACACGTTCGTTATGGACCCGACGGGTGCTGAGTACTGGAACTTTGGTCCGCTCTCCATTCCCATGGTTGCTTTCCAGGGCGGCGTGTTCCCTGCAATTCTGACCGCCTGGTTTATGGCCAAGGTCGAAAAGATTGCCCAGAAGTACATCCCCGAGGTCGTTTCGTTCGTCTTTGTCCCGACCGTTACCCTGATTCTTGCTAACGTCGCCCTGTTCACCGTGTTCGGCCCGCTCGGTAACCTGATCGGTGACGTCCTCGCCGGCGTAATCGATATCCTGTACAACAGGATGGGCGTCTTTGGTGCCTTCGTCTTCGCCGCATTCCTGCAGCCGCTCGTCGTGACCGGAACGCATCAGTTCATCCAGGGTATCGAGGCCAACCTGGTCGCCACGACTGGCTTCAACTACATCCAGGCTATCTGGTCCGTCTCCATCATCGCCCAGGGTGGCGGCGCCATCGGTATGTATCTCATCCACAAGAAGCATTCCAAAGAGCGCAATATCTGCATGTCCTCCTTCATTCCGACGCTCGTCGGCATCTCCGAGCCTGCAATCTTTGCCGCTAACATGCGCTACTCCATCATCCCGTTCATCTGCGCTTGCATCGGTGCAGGCTGCGGCGGCGCCTTCGTCAAGCTCTTTGAGGTTCGCGCTATCGGTCAGGGCCTGACCGGCGTGCTTGGTCTGCTCATTGTCACGCCCGAGACGCTCGTGTGGTACGTGGTTGGCAACCTGATCGCCTTCATCGTGCCGATCGTTCTGATCTTTGCCTACAACAAGGCAAAGGGCGTTCCGACCACCGATGAAGAGGGCGCTGGCGCTGGCTTCGACGTTAGCTTCTAGTTGAGCCGTTCAGCGTAACGTGCGGATAAGTCCATTTGAGGAGGGGCGTTCGGCTCGTGTGAGTCGAGCGTCCTTCCCTATAGACGAGAAGGCCAATGGCGATGTTTAATCAAAAAAATAAGGTGGCACGCGCGGACTATGAGCAGTGGCGAGCCGGACAGGATGAGACGGCGGCTCGCATCGCGTCCGACCCCGATAGACTCCTGTTCCATGTGGAGCCTGAGCTTGGCTGGCTCAACGACCCCAACGGTTTGGTGCAGATTGGTGATACGTATCACATCTATCACCAATACGATCCGTTCGATGCTGCGCATGGCGGTCCAGTGCTTTGGAACCATCTGACGACAAAGGATTTTGTGACGTACGAGAATCACGGCCCCGCGCTGTTCCCCGATTCCGATTTGGATTCGAACGGAGCGTATTCTGGTTCTGCCTTTGTACGTGATGGCAAGATTCACTACTTCTATACCGGCAACGTCAAGCATTTTGATCGCGATGATTACGACTACGTGTTGACGGGTCGTGAGCAAAACCAGATTCATATGGTTGCGGAGAACCCCGACGAATTGGGCGAGAAGCGCATAGCTGTTGGACCGGTCGATTACCCCGACGATATCGGTACGCACGTGCGCGACCCCAAGATCCTTGAGCACGATGGTATCTACTACATGGTTCTGGGCGCTCGTACGAAAGACGACCGCGGCTGCGTGCTTGTCTATACCTCGCGCGATCTAGAGGACTGGAACTATGCGACGCGTATTGAGCTGGGCGAGAAGTTTGGCTTTATGTGGGAGTGCCCCGATCTGTTTGAGCTCGATGGTGAGCTTGTTCTCGTTTGCTGTCCGCAGGGTGTGCCTGCCGATGGTTGGCGTTACCGCAATCCGCATCAGTGCGTGTGGTTCCCCATCGAGGCCGATTGGGAGGCGCCGAGCTTTAAAATCGTCGGGCAGGGCATGCCCCCGATGGTCGATGCCGGTTTTGATTTCTATGCTCCGCAGTCCTTTGAGGATGCTGCAGGCCGGCGTTTGATGATCGGATGGTCGGGTTGCCCCGATGCGACGGCGGAAAACCCGACGGTGGCGCGCGGGTGGCAGTGCGCGTTGACGGTGCCGCGAGAGCTGAGCATGCGCGATGGTAAGCTCTGCCAGCAGCCGGCGCACGAGATTGAGAGGATGCGCGGCGACTGCGTTCGCGCGACAGGCGGTGAAACCGTTGAGGAGCCGGGCCGCCTGTTTGATCTTGTGGTTTCCTGTGAGGGCACCAAGATGGTCGAGCTCGAAATCCGCAAGGGTGTCTTTGTACGCTATGCAGGCGGGATGCTTACCCTCGACATGGGTGACGAAGGCTATGGGCGCGACCAGAGGTCGATCGAGCTCAGCGAGCTTCGCGACCTGCGCGTGCTTTCGGACACTACGATTGTCGAGATTTTTGCAAATGGCGGCGAGACGGCACTTACGAGCCGTACCTATTCGTCGGCGGTTTCGGCGATGGGGTTGCATGCCGAGGGTGCGGCATCGATGAATTTCTACCGCCTCGTGCATTAACCGTGCATGGGGCACGATTGGACTTGCTGGGCGAAATGAATCGCAGTTGCCGCGGCCAACTACCGTTTATCGCGTATAGCGACCGTTTGCGGAGTAAGTAACACTTAGTAATAAACCGTGTAGAATCTCAGGTTAGCACGGAGTTTTCCAGGGAGACGCTGTCCTTTGTTGTGCGCAAGGGGCGGCGTCTCTTTGGCGCTTGGACGCCGTTGTGCAACAGTGCGGCGGCGCGTGCCATGTATTGAAAAGCCAATGTCGAGATGGGTCGTGATAATAATGGGCAAGTACGTAATCGTGGTTGAGTCTGGGTCGGATGTGACGCCGGAGCTCTGCGAGCGCTACGGCATCGTGCGCGTGCCCATGCATGTCACGATTGGTGACGAGACCGTCGAGGACGGCTCCATCGATCCACTCGAGATTTACTCGCGCTGCAACGAGTTTGGCGTAATGCCCAAGACCAGCGGCTGCGCGCCTGCAGATTTTGCGCACGTATATGACCGTATCCATGCCGAGCAGCCCGATGCGACCATTCTGCATCTTGCGTACTCCGAAGTCACGACTTGCTCGCATCAGTCCTCCAAGATTGCGGCTAAGGGCCGCGACTACGTATTCTCCATGGATACGCGTTTTGTCTCGGTGGGCCAGTCGCTCGTTGCCGTCGAGACCGCCAAATACATCGAGGCTCACCCCGACGCCACCGTCGACGAGATCTTTGCATTTACGAATTCCGTCATGGACCGTGTGCTGCTGGGCTTTGTTCCTACCGACCTAGCCTTCCTTAAGGCGGGAGGTCGTCTGTCCAACGTGGCATTCCTTGGCGCCCACCTGCTCAAGATTAAGCCCTGCATTGAGGTAACGGGCGGTAAGTTCGTGGCAACCAAGAAGTTCCGCGGCTCTATGCTCAAGTGCGCCCGCGCCTTTATTGACCACATGGTTGCGAAGGGCGAGATCGACTACTCGCACATTGGCCTGGCGTATTCGGTGGGCCTTTCCCAGGAGCTGCGCGACGACATGGAGGTCTATGCGCATGACCTGGGCTTTAAGGATATTACCTGGACTCAGGTTGGCGGCGTCATCTCGAGCCATTGCGGCCCGACCGCCTTCGGCGCGGTGCTCACGCTCAAGGCGTAAAGCCTGGCGTCTATCGATTTCTATTGCCACGGCGGCGGGCGGGTTGCGACAACCTTCCCGTCGCTTTTGCATGGGGCCAAATAGGACAATCCAATTGACCGCTAAACCGTTTCGCCATCAAGCATATAGGCTAGAATGACTCTGGCATTTATGTAGCTAAAACCAATGAGAGGCAAGGTAGCGGGAATGGCTGAGATGACGCTCGAGGGTGTGGACGCTCGTCCCGAGGACTCTGCGTTTGCCCTGGGCCGCGTGCATTCGATTGAGACGATGGGAACGGTCGATGGACCCGGCATCCGCTTTGTGGTGTTTGTTCAGGGCTGCCCCATGCGCTGTGCGTATTGCCACAACCCCGACACCTGGTCGGTTAACGGCGGCACCATGGTGACCGTCGAGCACCTGATGGACGAGTTCCAGAGCAACCATGAGTTTTACCGCAGCGGCGGTATTACGGTGTCCGGCGGCGAGCCGCTCCTGCAGCCCGCGTTTTTAGCCGACCTGTTCCGCGCCATGCACAATAACCCCGATGGTCGCGTGCATACCTGCTTGGATAGCTGCGGCTATGCGTTCGATCCCGCGCATCCCGAGAAGTTCGATGCCGTACTCAACGAGACCGATATGGTGCTGCTCGACATTAAACACGCCGATCCCGTCGAGCATAAAAAGCTGACCGGTTGCGATCCCGCACGCATCCTGGCGTTTGGTGATGAGCTTGCCCGTCGCAAGATTAAGGTCGTTATCCGCCACGTGGTGGTGCCCGGCATTACCGATACGGTTGAGGAGTGCGAGGCACTCGGTCGTCTGATTGCCCCGTGGCACAACGTGGTGGGCCTGGAGATGCTGCCGTATCACACGATGGGCGTCGTCAAGTACGAGCAACTGGGCATTCCCTATAAGCTTGAGGGCGTGCCCCAGATGGATACCGCGCGCATGCCCGAGTTGCGCAATGCCGTCATGACGGGCATGAAAAAGCGCCGCGCGGAACTCAAAAACGCCATCGGCTAGCGTGCCATTTGGATAAATACGCTTGTGGTTTCTTTAAAGACACCTTAAACGCCGCTGAATATCTTTGGAAAGAAATGCCTGCTCGGTATCATACTGCTCGTATATAAACGGTGGCAGTCAGGAGACCACGTGCGAAACATCACATCGCGGGACGAGTATGTGCCGCAGCATGGCAGCAGATATAAGACGAAGGGCACGTCTTCGCGTGACCTTGCCGACGCTCGCGTCCGCGTGACGAAGGTTGCCGCCATTGGGATGCTAACGTTGGCGATTATTATCCTCGGAATTACCGCCAAAACCTACGCGTCGGAGCGAATGGCACACTCAGATGCGTCAACGGTACAGACGCAAAACAAAAAGGTCTCTGAATCTAAAGCCACCGCAAGTCAAACCCTGTCGACAGCGAGCCTTAAGACGAGGCTTTCGAAGGCGGACTTTAACGATATTCCCTCAGGCGATACCGTGCAGACCTTCTCATTGGTTGATGACCAGATCCCCGCCCTGGAGGATGAGGGCCTCGCCGCGCTCCAAGATGCCCTTGATCAGGCCAAGAAATTGGGCGATGTGGGCGTGGTGTTCTACGACCTGTCAAGTGGCAAGGGCGTGACGTATAACGCCGATGTCGAGGTTTACGGTGCGAGTAGTTATAAGGCACTCTATGCGTTGTACATCTGCGAATCTCTGGTCGAGACGGGCCAGGTCTCACTTGATGATTCCCCTGGCACCTATGGTGGCTATAACATGGGCTGGCAGACTGTGCGCGACCTAATCGAGGCCGCGGTCGTTAATTCGGACAACGATTCGTTTATTGCGTTACGTGCGGCGTTTGATCAAGATGGCTACGAGGATTGGATTGTCGGTCTTGGCATCGATTACGATACTGCACTCGATCCAATGAGCGATTTCCCAACCTACTGCCCGCGCACCTCGGCCAAGTTGTGGCGCGAGATGAGCGAGTATTTGAGCTGTGGCAGTGAGGCCTCCCAGTGGTTATCTGAACTGCTGTCATCAACATCGCGCTCATTTATCCGTGATGGGATTGCCGACGAGCAGGTTTTGGTGCGCAACAAGGCAGGTTGGATTAGCGAGGATGGTTGCTATTCTACATGCGATGCGGGCCTTATCGACATCGATGGCCGTACCTATGTCATGAGCATCATGACATCGATGCCATGGAGCGATCGCTCGAGTGAGCTGGTGGCTGCGATTGCTAAGGCGTTCTTTGATACGCGAGCTGCGCTGGCCTAGCGTGTTCGTTTGGCGTTGGCAAACAAAATGCTGGTACCATACCGTGGTTGAGAATTTCGTATAGGTTTGGGGAATGGCATGGCTACCATCGCGATTATCGGCGCACTCGAAAAAGAGATTATGCAGATTAAGGAAGAGTTGAGTAACGCTTGCATGGTACAGGAGGCGGGCTTGAACGTTGTGAGCGGTGAGCTCGACGGCCTGACGCTTGTCGCCACAACGGCGGGCATGGGCACGGTGAACGCCGCTGCTGCGACGCAGCACCTCATTAGCAAGTATGCTCCACAGGCAGTTGTGCTTTCGGGTATCGCGGGCGGTTTGAATCCCAAGCTCCATATTGACGATATCGTCATTGGCAAGTGCCTGCGCTATCTGGATACCGATACCGCGCTTATCGCCGAGTCTGCACCGGGGCTCGAGGAGTTTGGCTCGACGTCTGCGCTGGTCGATATCGCTGCCGATGTACTTGCTGAGCATGGGTTTGTTGATGCTTCGACAAATGCGGCCGCCTCGAACGAGGGCGCAAAGCAGTTCCTGGTCGGCACGATTGCCACGGGCAACCGTTTTGTGACGGGCGCCGCCATGCGCAACGACGCTATCGAGGCGACGCACGCCGATTGTGTCGGCATGGAGGGCGCGGCGATTGCCCATGTCGCAACTAAAAATGGTGTCGATTGCCTGGTGTTGCGCGCTATCAGCGATAATTGTGATGAGGCGTACGATGCGATTTGCGACCGCGAGTTCGACCTGTTCGAGTATGCTCGCACCGCGAGTGGCATTACGCTCGATATCGTTCGCCGTATCGCTGCTATCTATTAGCGCGCTCTTTTGTAAGAACCTACGACCAAGGAGTGTCCATGGCCGATTCCATTAACTACCAGCTTGCCAAGTTCGTTGCCAGCTATGGCAAGGTTTCGCAGATTCCCGAGTCCACCTGCCCCGAGGTGAGCTTTGTCGGCCGCTCCAACGTGGGCAAGTCGTCGATCATGAACAAGCTTTTTGGCCGCAAGAACCTCGTCAAGGTCTCGAGCACACCGGGCAAGACGAGCAACATCAACTTCTTTGAGGCTGACGACGTGCACTTCGTCGACCTGCCGGGTTATGGTTTCGCCCGTCGTTCCAAGGCCGAGCGTGACCGCTGGGCAGAACTTATCGGCGACTTCTTCGACTCGGAGCGCAGCTTTAACCTGGTCGTGTCGCTGGTGGATATTCGTCACGACCCGAGCAAGCTCGACCATGACATGATTGACTACCTGCAGGGCAACGAGTTCAACTTTATCGTCTGCCTCACCAAGGCCGACAAGCTCAGCCGCACCCAGCAGGCCCGCCAGGCATCAGCCATCAAAAAGCAGCTCAACGTCCCGGCCGAGAACGTAATCATCACAAGCTCCCAAACCGGCACCGGCATCGACGAACTCAAAAAGCGCATCGCCGAGGCTTGCCTCTAGGGCATGCCGCACTGTCAAACAACTTTTGTCTATCTATATCACCCCAGTGATAGTTATTGGTAAACTATCACTGGGGTGATATTTTTGTTTGGAGGTCGATATGGAGCTTTGGCACGGGTCGGAGGTTGTTGTCGAGCATCCGTCGTTGGATAAATGCAGACAATTCAATGACTATGGGTGTGGGTTTTATTGCACGCCACATGAAGAAATGGCGATGGAATGGGCATGCCGGACCGAGTCGGATGGCATTGCAAATCGATATGAACTTGATTTAGATGGCCTTTCGGTCTTGGATTTAGAGTCTGGGGAGTTTTCAATCCTCAATTGGCTTTCGATTTTGGCCGACAACCGGGAGTTTAATGTCTCGACGCCGCTAGCACGCGACGGACTTCGATTTCTGCTTGATAACTGTTTGATTGATATTTCTTCTTACGACGTTATTCGGGGCTATCGTGCCGACGACTCGTATTTTTCTTTTGCAAGGCAGTTTGTTAATGGCATGATTTCGCTCCGACAACTTCAGCGCATTATGCGCCTGGGCGATCTAGGCATTCAATATGCTCTTATGAGTGAGCGCGCATTCTCGGCGATTAGATTCTGCGATTGGAAGCCGGCTTCGGGATCTGAGTTTTATCCCAAGCGTTTTGAGCGAGAGCAGAACGCTCGGCGCAAGTACTTGGACACGGTAAATGGATTTGATTCTGAAGGTATCGACATCAAGGATTTAATGGCGGGGAGGGTTGATTTGGATGATCCAAGAGTTAACGAGTTGTGGTCCGAGTAGGACGTACCCCGTCTACTACCTCGAGGACGCAATGAACAACCTTGGCGACTGCTTTGACTATGCCGTGAACGACTATGGAGCGGAAGGGTCCGAGATCGCTGAGCTCTTTTGCCTGAGCGGCGTAGCTCGCGAATTTGAGCGCGGCAACGCATGGGTCGTATCGGGAAAATCAGGTGTTGAGCTGTTCGCACTTATCGCCGAAAGGTCGGGATATCAAAGCGGGTCTATACCGGACCGCACCTATCGTTTTGAGAAGACGCCGGAGTATTGGACGGGCTGGATATTGGCATATCTGCAATGGCGTCTGGGCGAGTCTTTCGAAGACCTGCTGCATGCCGTTCCGTTCGATGCGCTGTGCAATATGTATTACCCCTGGCACGAAGCCTCAGAGGAGCGTGTGGCGCGTCTTGTTTGCGATATAGCGAAGAAAACACCTCGTCAAACCAAACTGGCGCTAGCAAGGAAGAGGCTTAAGAAAACCCAGCAAGACCTGGCATACGAATCGGGCGTATCACTCCGCTCAATCCAAATGTACGAGCAGCGCCAGAGAAACATCAATGAAGCTTCGGTAACAAGCGTAAGAGCCATAGCAAAAGCCCTCCACTGCAACATCGAAGACCTCCTAGAGCCAGTCTTCGAATACAAAGAAACCAGCGCCGCCTAAACCAGGCACGCAGCCGATGCCCGCCTCTAGGAAGTGCTCCAGCCTAGCAAGAGCCCCTACCAATAAAAAGCCAAACTATCAGCCCGGCGACTTTCCAGAGCGTAGGTCCCTGTAGCCGCCGCCGGCGAAGTTAACATAGGGGAGGCCACGGGGCTTTGCCCCCAAATCTTTCCGCAGGACGGCAGGACCCCCGCCGCACGAAGTGCGCAGCGGGGGTCCTGCCATGTCCGAGGACGATTTGGGGGCAAAGCCCCCTGGCCTCCCCGGCGAGTATACGGGACGGCGACTACAGGTATTCGATCTGGGCGCCTTCCGTGTCGCACGTCAGAATATGCGTGTCACACTTGGGGAACTGCTCACGCAGCTTGACCTGCAGGAACTTTGCCACGATGGTGTCGTCAGTCACGGCCATGAGGGTCGAGCCGGAGCCACTGATCCAGATGGTCTTGGCGCCTCCGTTAAGGCAGGTGTCGCGCACGGCGTTGTAGTCGGGGATGAGGCGGCGGCGATAGGGCTCCTGGATGCGGTCGTCGTTGGCGGCGGCAATCAGGTCCAGATCGCCGGTCTCCAGGCCGCGCGTCATACCGGCGATGCGGCCCATTTGCCATACGGCAGTGGAGAGTGGAATCTCCTGCGGCACAACCTTGCGCGCCTCGCTCGTATGTACCTCGTAGGGCGGAATCACGGTAATAAAACGCAAGCGATCGCTTACCTCGTAGCGCAGGCACTGGGGAAGCGAATCGGTCGGCGTAAAGGAGCATACGGCGCCGCCCAGGATAGCGGGGGCGACGTTATCGGGATGCCCTTCGACCTCGGTGGCAATGCGGACGAGCTCGGCGCGGTCGACGGTGTGGCCCGTCAGCGCGGCGGCCGCCATGATGCCAGCGACGACGCAGGTTGAGCTGGAACCCAGGCCGCGGGCGACGGGCACGTCGGTCTGAATGTCGATGGCGACGGGGAAGGCCGGCTCGCCCCATGCGGCCAGTGCATCCACAAAGCTCACGTAGACCAGGTTATTCTCGTTTTGGAACTCCTCGGGGCAGCCCGTGATGGTGAGCTTGTCGGCGCGCTCGAAGGTGAAGTGCGAGTAGAGGCTGACGGCCATGCCGAGGGTATCGTAGCCGATGCCTAGGTTGGCGCTGGTTGCTGGGACGGTGATTTTGATCATGTGGGTCCTCCTGGGCGGGTCTGGCCGTTTAGTTCGCTGCTCGGGCAGTCCTGGCTCGCTCGGAAAGCACATTAAGTGCTTTCCGGCTCGTGCGGAACTCGCGACGAACTAAACGGCCAGACCCGCTCGCATGCTCGTCATCATTCCGAAAGCTAAATAAATAGAAGGTGCGCCGGCTTTCGCCGGCGCTTAATAAGGGATCTAGTTGGTGCTCATTCGTTTTGCTGCGGACTCGACGTAGCTTGCCATCTCATCGACGTCGCAGACGTCTTCGAAACGGACGGGCTTGGATTCGAGTTCGGCGAGCTGGGTCGGGGCGACCGTGTTGGTGGCCTGCTCGAGCACACGCATAGCCTCAAAATCATCCTCGGGAACGTCGAGGCCCAGGGCGTCGCAGCAGGCACGCGGGAACTTGTAGGGGCTGGCGGTCGAAAGCAGCACGCGGGCCTTGGCGCCCTCGGCGGGGGCGACCTGCTCAAAGACGTGATAGCCGCAAGCGGTGTGCGGGTCGATCACGTAGCCGTTCGCATCCCAGCAACTCTTGATGGCAGCGCGGACCTCGTCCTCGCTGGCCCAACCGCAGCCAAAGACGCTCTGAATCTTTGCCAGCAGGTCGGCGGGAACCTCGTAGCGACCCGTCTGGGCAAGCTGCTCCATAAGGCCGGCAACGAGCTCGCAGTCGCCGTCGGACAGGAAGTACAGCATGCGCTCCAGGTTGGAGCTAATAAGGATGTCCATCGACGGCGAGATGGTCGTGAAGAACGGGCGGTTACGGTCGTAAACGCCGGTGGTCAGGAAGTCGGCAAGCACGTTGTTCTTGTCGCTCGCCACGACGAGCTTGGCGACGGGCAGACCCATACGCTTGGCATAGTAGCCGGCCAGGATATCGCCAAAATTGCCGGTCGGTACGCAGAACTCCACGGCGTCGCCGGCCTCGATGGCGCCGGCGCGCAGCAGCTGCGCATAGGCGGCAAAGTAGTAGACGACCTGCGGTACCAGGCGGCCGACGTTGATGGAGTTGGCGCTCGAAAGCACCGTGCCGGCGGCCTCCAGGCGCTCGGCAAGCTCCTTATCGGCAAAGATGCGCTTGACGGCGCTCTGGGCGTCGTCAAAGTTGCCGCGGATGCCGCAGACGGCGACGTTGTCGCCCTCCTGCGTGGACATCTGCAGGTTCTGGACGCGGCTGACCTTGCCCTCGGGATAAAAGACGGTGATGCCCGTGCCCGGAGCGTCGGCAAAACCGGCGAGTGCGGCCTTGCCCGTGTCGCCCGACGTGGCGGTGACGATCATGATGCGCTCGGCGCCGCCGTCCTTGGCGGAAGTGCGGGCCATCAGACGGGGGAGCATCTGCAGGGCGACGTCCTTGAAGGCGCTTGTGGGGCCGCCAAAGAGCTCCATCACATAGGTCTGGGGGGCGTCAGCGCCCGGCGCAGCGTCGAGTTTGACGAGCGGCGTAACCTCTTCACTCGTGAACGTGCCGCGGTATGCCTCGTCGACACACGCCGAAATTTCTTCGGCCGTGTAATCATTCAGTAACATTCCCAACACATCTTGAGCGATTTCAAAGTACGATTTATCTGCAAGCGAGCTGATATCGACCTGCTGGGTGCCGAGCTCGTCCGAGACAAACAAACCCCCGTCGGGAGCGATGCCGGTGCGGATTGCCACCTTACTTGAGCACGATAAAGTGCGTCCTCGTGTACTATGATAAGTTCCCATATAACACTGCTCCTCGGATGCCTTGGTCCCAATCGGTGAAACCATGGTATCAGAGCGCGCAAAACAGGTTTGCAGAGGCTTTTAGAAAGGTAACCTCAAGCCCATGATTAAGATTGCCAAGTTTGGCGGCTCGTCGGTCGCCGACGCCGAACACTTCAAGAAGATCAAGGCCATCGTCGATGCCGACCCTGCCCGCCGTTTTGTGGTGGTTTCCGCCTGCGGCCGCCGCTTTAAGGGCGACACCAAGGTGACCGACCTGCTCTACCTGGTTAACGCGCACGTTAAGTATCACGTGTCGTGTGAGGAGCTGCTCGAGGACATTGGCCAGCGCTATTTTGATATCGCTGACGAGCTGGAGCTCACCTATCCCATCCGCGAGGAGTTCGCGGCCTTTGCCGAGCGCGCCCGCTCGGGCGGCTACTCTACCGAGGAGCTCGTGAGCCGTGGCGAGTACTTCACCGCTCGCCTGATGGCGGAGTACCTGGGCCTGCCGTTCCTGGACGCCGCGACGGTTGTGGCGTTCCATCATGACGGTACGCTCAGCATGAATCGCACCTCCGAGCTGGTGCAGGAGTACGGCCAGCAGGGCGGCTTTGTTATGCCCGGTTTCTACGGCGCGACGCGTGAGGGCCAGATCAAGCTGCTCGACCGTGGCGGCGGCGATATTTCCGGCTCGATCCTGGCCAAGTGCCTGGGCGCCGACTTGTACGAGAACTGGACCGACGTCTCGGGCTTCTATTCTGCCGATCCTCGTATTGTTCCCGAGGCTCAGCCCATTGCGCGCGTTACCTACGAGGAGCTGCGCGAACTTTCGTACATGGGTGCAAGCGTCCTGCACGAGGAGGCCGTGTTCCCCGTGCGCGAGGCGGGTATTCCGCTGGTCATCAAGAACACCAATGCGCCGCAGGACCCCGGCACCATCATTAGCGAGACGGCTGATGAGGGTGAGGCAGAGCCCATCATTACCGGCGTGACCGGCAAGCGCGGCTTTGTCGCCATCAACGTTGCCCGCGACCGCACCAAGCCCCGTGTTGGCTTTATGCGCCGCGCGCTTTCGGTCTTCGAGCGCTATGACGTTTCCGTCGAGCACATGCCCACCGGTGTCGACCGCTTTGGCGCCGTGGTGCAGGAGCAGGACGTGCACGACTCGCTGTACTCGCTCGTGGGCGACATTCAGCAGGAGGTCGAGCCGCTCGAGATCGAGGTTGTCGAGGGCCTGGCGCTCATCGCGACCGTCGGCCGTAACCTGCGTGGCCGCGCAGGTATCTCGGGCCATCTGTTTGGCATGCTTGGCCAGGCCGGCGTGAGCGTGCGCATGATTTCGCAGAGCTGTGACGAGATCAATATCATTATCGGTGTCGAGGAGAAGGACTTCGACCTTGCGATTCGGACCATTTACCGTGCCTTCTCCGATGAGAACGGCATTGTGAAGGTCTCCGATCTGGATGCTCCCGCGCCGGCCGATCCCACCCTGGCCGCGCTCAAAAAGTAGCGACTGCTCGGTAGATTTTTGGGTCATGTCTCAAAAATCTACGGCGGGGCGTTTCGTTTCGGTTTCGTTTCGACGGGGCGGGTTTCATGCCCGCCCTGTTCTTGTATAAACTGGCAACAATAATCGGCCTGCTCGGCGTGCGGGCAAAAGCCACAACCTTTAAAGGGGGAAGCATGAAACAGTACACGGTTGCTATTTTGGGCGCGACGGGAGCCGTGGGCACCCAGATGCTCGAGTGCCTCAACGAGCAGGAGTTCCCGGTCGGCAAGCTCAAGCTGTTGGCAAGCGCACGCTCCGCGGGCAAGACCGTCGAGTTCCGCGGCGAGCAAATCGTGATCGAAGAGGCTTGCCCCGAGGCCTTTGAGGGCTGTGACATTGTGCTTGGCGCTGCCGGCGACGATATCGCTAAGGAGCTGCTGCCCGAGGCCGTCAAGCGCGGAGCCGTCGTGGTCGACAACAGCCACGCCTTCCGCATGGATCCCGAGGTGCCGCTGGTCGTGCCCGAGATCAATGCCGACGATATCAAATGGCATCACGGCCTTATCGCCAACCCCAACTGCGCGACCATTATCGGCCTGGTTTCCACCTGGCCGCTGCACCAGCTTGCCGGCGTGAAGCGTATGATCGTGTCCACGTATCAGGCAGCTTCGGGCGCTGGCGCGCCCGGTATGGCCGAGCTCGAGGCTCAGCTGGCCGCCCTGGGCCGTGGCGAGGAGATTCCCGAGCCGCGCGCGTTTGCCGCCCAGCTGGCGAGCAACCTGATTCCGCAGATTGGCGGCGTCAAGGAGGAGGGCTTTACCTCCGAGGAGATGAAACTGCAGAACGAGGGCCGTAAGATCATGCATCTGCCCGAGCTGCGCGTGAACTGCACCTGCGTGCGCGTCCCTGTGCTGCGTTCGCACTCCGAGAGCATTACGCTCGAGTTCGAGCGTGACATTACGGTTGACGAGGCCCGTGTTGCGCTGGCTGCCGCTCCGGGCGTGAAGCTGGTTGACGACATGAGCGCCGAGGATGCGCACGACCGCTTCCCCATGCCGATGGATACGTCCGATCAGGACCTGATTTGGGTCGGTCGCGTGCGCCGCGACATCTCGAACCCGGAGGCCGCGCGTGGCATTACCTTCTGGTGCTGCGGTGACCAAATCCGTAAGGGCGCGGCAACCAACGCCGTCCAGATCGCTAAGCTGCTCTGCGAGTAGTGTGACCTGTCCGGCGGGGGCCGGGCTCAGTTTTCAGAACGTCCTCGACCATGTGTGGCGCCTTGTCCTGCTCCTTCGGAGCCGCGGACAAGGCGCCACACTGGTCTGCGGAGTGTTCTGAAAACTGAGCCCGGCCCCCGTCTGCGGTGACGCTGCTGCAAGCGGCCTGCGATGGGGCCGTTGTTGGTTGAGGCCGCTGGGCTGATGTGGGGGCGCGTGGCTGTTGCGGGCCCTGGTCCCGGCGGCGGCCTCGGCGCTTTGCGCCTGCCGCCTTTTGGGACTGTGGGGCGCGGCCGGCAGCTGCGGCGCTGCGCGCCTGCTGCCTTGGGTGACTTTGGGGTCGATTGGGGTTGTCTGCACAATTCGCGGTATTATGTTGCGGAGTTTTGAAAGGAGCCGCTGGTGGTCACGACGACGTTTGCTTCGCCTTTGGGCGAAATCTTGCTTGCCGCTGATGGCCGCGGTTTGACGGGGCTTTGGTTTGAGGGTCAGGAGCACTTTGGCTCTACGCTGCTCAAAGAGGATGCGGAGTATGTCGTAGGTGCCGATGCGGTTTCTGGTACCGGTGGGATGTCGTCGGTGAGCCCGGCAAATGGCGCGGCTTCTTCGGTGCTTGAGCGTTCTTGGGCTTGGCTGAATGCTTATTTTGCGGGGCAGGAGCCTCGGTTTACGCCGCCGTTGCATATGATTGGTACGGCGTTTCAGCGCGAGGTTTGGTTTGAGCTGCTTTCAATTCCGCGTGGCGAGGTCGCTACGTATGGCGAGATTGCCCAACGTGTTGCGGCTCGACATCGTGTGCCGGGAAATGAGGCTCCCGTTGTATCCCCGCGTGCCGTGGGGGCTGCGGTTGCGCGTAATCCCATTTCGATTATTGTGCCGTGCCATCGCGTGGTGGCGGCCGACGGCTCGCTTAACGGATATGCCGGCGGGCTTGATCGCAAGGAGTGGCTGCTTCGGCTTGAGGGCGCGTACGAGGAGTAACACTCGAGCGCTTTGCATAGCCAAGATGCCGTGAAAGAACGGGACATGCTTTCCGAATGGAGGCTCAGACGGAAACTACGTCCCGGAATTCCGTTTTAAAGCGGGATGCGCTTTCCGAATGGCGTTCCAAGCGGAAACCGTGTCCCGGAATACAGCCTCAGAGTGGGACACCGTTTCCGGTTGAGACCACCTGCTTGGACATCCATCTACGCCCGCTTCTGCAGGGCGTAGATCGACTTATCCATGTTGAACAGGTAAGCCACGACGCAGACAATAAAGAACTTCGGCAAGTCGCCAAAGCCGAAGACTTCGCAGCCAATCAGGATGGGTGCGAGCAGCGTATTGGTGGCGCTGCCAAAGACGGCTGCGTAGCCCAGCGCGGCGCAAAGCGCGATGGACATGCCGAGTTGAGCCTCGTTATGGCGACATCTGGGTAACAGAAAGGCCCGCGTTCCTCAGAGGCAAGATAGGCAATGCTGCTTTTGAGGTAGATCTCAATTCTGCCGACCGCATCAAACATTAACTGCCGGAGGGCTCGGTCAAATTCATACGTGTAGATGATGGTTTCGAATGTTGTGCCTTCGCGAAAGATGGTAATCCCGGACTTGCATTTGGTTTTGTAGGGAAACCAGTAGGCCGACAGTCTGTAGTGGCCGACTTCGACCAAAGCCCGCTCGAGTTCGCTTTGATCAGAGCACTTAAGACCCCTGTATTCTGTCAATAGTGCTATTTGTTCGTTGATGGATATCCGCGACTTCCGGTATTTCATTTAAGCCTCTTGATAGAAAAAGAGCTGGAGTTGCGCATCGTTGAGAGGCTTTCCAGCTTTAGCAAAACAAACTTATAAGATGCGACGGGCCGCGTCAAGATAATTACCGGACGGTCTAGGAGGCGGCTGGTTGGCTGGCTTAAAACCTAGCGCGTGAAATGACGCTCCACGCTATTCAGCGCGCTTGATAGGATGACGAACCACGGTCTTAAGTTTCTCCGGTGCACATTTGCGTGGATCGGAGAGATAGATTTCGTGATGGAAACGGGTGCCTGAGAAGTCGGGGACATAGCCCTGCTCGGTCATGTATTCATGCATAGCGTCTACGGTCGCCGGTTCGTTGTCGTAGGGCCCGGTGTGCATGCATTGAACGCAGAGACCCTCGTCAACTTTAAGCAGCTCGACGGCAGAAAAGTCCAGTTTCTTTTTGGTCGTGGCTTCCGCGACTGCCCAGTCAAAGCCATCTCGGGTGACGAAATCGGGCAGGCGAATGCACGAGATAAAGTTGAAATCGTCCTTGCGTACATAATCGATGTCGCCGCTCGGGGAGTCTTGCCACCAGAAACCCTCGAGCGGCGGTACCACAAAGTCGAAATAGCCCTTGATACTCCTTGAGCCTTTCTTCGACATCTTGACGGTATAGGCGATGCCGTAAAGCAGCGGCAGGGCGTTTTGATACTCGCCACCTTCGGTATTTGGGTCGCCCTTTCCGCGAACGGCAACGTAGCTCATAGGCGGGACAGTTACGATGCTCGGCTTGCTTGCAGGTTTGTAGAGCTCCTTGCATTCCTTCTTAAAGTCGAACGCCATGTTGGCCGCCTTTCTGCGTATTGGCCTACTTAGATAGTGGAATCATATCATAGAAACGAACAGTTGTTCGAATGATTCGGCTGACAGATAGAGATGCGTGCGTTGTGTTTGGCGGTCGGCCTGACCCCGTCGATGATTTCTCTGCCTCCCCGGCGCCTCATCTATGGCTGTCGTTTCCCCATATAAAACCTGCCAAAATGAACCTGTCCCTTTTTGGTCGGCGTGAAATGGGTAATACTAAAGAGTTATCCGACCAGATGGGAACCGATCGATGGCCTATATCGAATTCAAAGACGTCATCAAAGCATATGGCGAGGGCGATGCCCGCATCCATGCGCTCGACGGCGCGAGCTTTACCGTTGAGCGCGGCGAGCTCGCCATTATCCTGGGCGCTTCGGGCGCCGGCAAGACTACGGCGCTCAACATCCTAGGCGGCATGGATACGGTAACCTCCGGCTCCGTGACGGTGGACGGGCGCGACGTGAGCTCTGCCAACGAGGCACAGCTCGTGGAATACCGCCGCGCCGACGTCGGCTTTGTCTTTCAGTTCTACAATCTGGTCCCCAACCTGACAGCGCTCGAAAACGTCGAGCTCGCGGCGCAAATCTGCCCCGATTCGCTCGATGCCGAGCAAACGCTTCGCCAGGTTGGCCTGGGCGAGCGCCTGGGCAACTTTCCGGCACAGCTTTCGGGCGGCGAGCAGCAGCGCGTGTCCATCGCCCGCGCACTGGCAAAGAACCCCAAGCTGCTCCTGTGCGACGAGCCCACGGGCGCGCTCGACTATAAAACCGGCAAGCAGATCTTGCAGCTGCTGCAGGATACCTGCCGCAAGCAGGGCATTACGGTCATCATCATCACGCACAACTCCGCGCTCGCGCCCATGGCCGATCGCCTGATCCGCTTTAAGAGTGGTCGCGTGGAGAGCGAGACGGTCCAGCAAAATCCCGTGCCGATCGAGACGATCGAGTGGTAGCGCCCATGGACCAGGACCGCCAAAACAGCCAAAACCACGATACGGAGCACGCGGGTCGCGACCGGGAGTTCGCGACCTACCGCACGGCCCAAAGCTCAAACGATATGGTGCCGACGGTGTTTCGCCGTGGCATCTACCGCACAATCCGCGGCAGCCTCAAACGCTTCTTGTCTATCGTGGTCATCACCGCGCTCGGCGTGAGCGTGATGTGCGGCCTCAAGGCGGGTTGTGAGGATCTGTGCGATTCGGTCGATGCCTACTTTGACCAGCAGAATGTTTATGACATTAACGTGCAGTCGACCTATGGCCTTACGCGCGACGATCTTGCGGCTATCCAAGAGGTCGACGGCGTCGAGACGGCCGAGGGCATCTACACCGAGACCGCTTACACCGCCGTGGGCACAACGCGCGAGCGCGTGGTCGTGCAAAGTCTCTCCAAGGAGAACATCGATCAGCCGGTGCTGGTGAACGGCGATTTGCCCGAGAGTGCCGATGAGGTCGCGGTGACTTCGAAGTTCCTGAAGGCTTCGGGTAAAAAGCTCGGCGATACGGTGAGTTTTGCCGCCAATGACGCGAACTCGTCCAACCAAAGCGCCAAGGATCAGTTTGCCGCGGGCGATTACACCATTACGGCCGAGGTCCTCGATCCCACTGATGTGAGCTCCGACTCGTCAGTCAACGCCTTTCGCGCTGCTTCGGCGGCGGACTATAAGTTCTATGTGAGCGAGGATGCCGCGACGTCTTCTTCCTACTCCTCGGTCCACGTGATCGTCGAGGGAGCCAAGAGCCTCAACTCCTATTCGGATGCCTACACGACAAAGATCAACGAGGTCAAGGGCAATATCGAGAAGATCCGCGAGGAGCGTGAGAAGGCACGTGCTCAGGAGTTGACGGTTGACACGCCGGCAAGCTTAGATGCGGCCGAACGCCAGGCGAATATGCTCTTTGGGATTGAACAGGGCAACATCGACCGTATGGCCGAGGGCAGCGAGGAGCGCGTCCAGGCTCAGGCCGAGTTGGACCAGCGCCGCGCCGCCGCCAACCAACAATTCGCCGATGCCCGCGCCGAGCTTTCCGATCTGGGCGAATGCACTTGGTACATCCAGGACCGCGGTAACATCGCAAGCTACTCGAGCGTCGAGAGCGATAGCTCGTCAATTGAGGCCATCGCCACGGTGTTCCCGTTTATCTTCTTTATCGTCGCCGTGCTCATCAGCCTTACCACCGCCACGCGTATGGTCGAGGAAGAGCGCACGCTCATTGGCCTGTACAAGGCGCTCGGCTATTCACGCGGGCGTATCCTGTCCAAATACGTAGACTACGCACTGTGGGCGTGTCTGATCGGCGGCGTGCTCGGCAACATCATCGGATTTGTGGGCCTGCCGCTGTTCCTGTTTACGGTGTTCGACGACATGTACTCGCTGCCCCAGATGCTGCTTTCGTACGACATCGTGTCGTCGCTCGTGTCGGTGGCGCTGTTTGCCGTGGGCGTGGTGGGCGCTACGATTATCGCCTGCCGCCACGAGATGGTCGAGACCCCAGCCTCGCTTATGCGTCCCAAGGCCCCGCGCGCCGGCTCGCGTATCTTGCTCGAGCGCATCGGCTTTATCTGGCACCGTATGGGCTTTTTGAACAAGGTGGCAGCACGCAACCTATTCCGCTATAAAAAGCGCGCCTTTATGACCATCTTCGGTATCGCCGGCTGCACGGCGCTCGTGATCTGCGGCATGGGCATCCGTGACACGTCGGTGGCGCTTTCGCCCAAACAGTACGGGCATATCACACGCTACGACCTGCTGGCGGTTGCCAATCCCGACGATTTTTCGCAGACGTGCGCGGCGCTCGACGAGCGAAGCGCGGTCAAGGATTCCGGTGTGACCGTAACTTCGACGCTGCCGATCATGACCGACAACGTCACCTTTACATTCGGCGGAAAGAGCGAGACCGTGCAGCTGATCGTGGTGCCCGATGACCGCACGAACGATCTGGACGACTATGTTCGCCTTGAGGATGAGTCCAAAGAGCCACTGTCTTTGCGTGACGGAGACGTGTATCTGAGTAAGAGTTCACAGCTGGTGCTGGGGATTCAACCGGGCGATACGGCGCACGTCCAGGATTCGTCACTCAACGTCGCCAAGGTCAAGGTCAGCGACATTTCGCTTAACTATCTGGGCAACACGCTTTACATGACGCAGAGCACCTATGAGCGCGCGTTTGGGCGCAGCGTTCGCCTCAATGGCATCTTTGCGCTGCTCAAGGGTTCGTCGGCCGACCAGATTGCGTTTAGCAAGAAGCTTAAGAGTGACGGCTGGCTTTCGATTTCGAGCACGGCCGAGCATTGGGAGAACTTTGAGGCGAACTTCACTATTATCAATTCCGTCGTGGTGCTCGTGACCTTTATGGCGGCGTGCCTGTCGTTTGTGGTGGTGTTTACGCTGTCCAACACCAACATCTCCGAGCGCGAACGCGAGCTGGCGACCATCAAGGTGCTGGGCTTCCGCCGTGGTGAGGTGCACCATTACGTCAACAAGGAGACGTTGATTCTCACGGCGATTGGCGCCGCTCTGGGCGTGCCGCTAGGCGGCTTGCTGGCCGAGAGCTTTACCTACATTTTGCAGATGCCGTCGCTGTACTTTGACGTCGAGGTCGAGCCGCTAAGCTACGTGCTCGCCGTGGTGCTTTCCTTTGGCTTTACGTTTATCGTCAATCTCGCCACCAATCGTACCCTCAACAAGATCGACATGGTCGGCGCCCTCAAAAGCGCCGAGTAACCTGCCCTGGGATTCAAGTTCTAGCGAGCTGCCGACGCGCCCGCAGCAGCATTTTTGCATAAACCGCCCCGCCAAATGCATACTTTGACGGGGCGGTTGCTTTTTGCCCACAGGTACCCCAGGGGGCGCCGTGCAAATTCCGGAGTATTCAGCGTCCCGGGGTCCGCGGGCGCGGGGGCGGGGGTGCAAAACTGCGCTGAAAGCCCCGATTCTGAGTCCCAACGCCTCTAGAGCCGCTCGTTTTTTTACAGGATGCGGCCCATGGTGCCTGCCTTTCGCCCAAAATCCAGTATGCAGGCACCCTCGGCTGCTGAATACTCCCAAAAATGCACGCCGCATCCTACCCCAGGCACCCGCAGCAAGAAGACGAATAGTCTCGGCCTCCCCAGTCACCGCAGGAGGCCCTAGGGCTTACCTCCCAAATCTTTCCGCAGGACGGAAGGATCCCGCCGCGCGAAGCGCACGGCGGGATCCTGACATGTCCGAGGACGATTTGGGAGGTAAGCCCTGGGGTCTCCGATGAGAGCAGTTTCGGCCGAGGCTATTCGTCGCCGAAGCTGATGCCCAACGCCTTGGCCTCGCGTACCAGGTCGCTCTGGGGGTCGACAAACTTGAGCTTGCCGGCGACCTCCTCGAGCGGCATGTGGCACATCTTGCCGTCACGCAGGGCAATCATGTAGCCAAACTCGCCGCGTAGGCAGCCGAGCGCTGCCTCGACGCCGCACTGGGTCGCAAAGATGCGGTCCTGGGCGTCGGGCTGGCCGCCGCGCTGCGTGTGGCCGGGGATGGCGACGCGGGTCTCGCGACCAGTCTTGGCCTCGATCTCCTTGGCGATGTCGTAGACGATCGACGGACTCGTGCGCTCGGCGAGCTTTTTCTTGTACTCCTTCTTGGACAGCGCCGCGTCCTCCTTGGAGATAGCGCCCTCGGCGACGGCCACGATGGTAAAGCGGCTGCCGGTCTCCATGCGATGCTCGATGGTCTTGATGACGTTATCCATGTCGTAGGGGATCTCGGGAATCAAGATGACATCCGCGCCGCCCGCGACGCCGGCGTATAGCGGGATCCAGCCAACCTTGTGGCCCATGATCTCGATAACGAACACGCGGCCGTGGCTCGAAGCGGTGGTGTGAATGTCGTCGATGCACTTGGTGGCGACGTCGATGGCGCTCGTAAAGCCAAACGTCAGCTCGGTGCCCCAGGTGTCGTTATCGATGGTCTTAGGCAGGGCGATAACGTTGAGGCCCTCTTCGCGCAGACGGTTGGCGGTCTTGGTGGAGCCGTTGCCGCCCAGCATAAACAGGCAGTCGAGCTGCAGCTTATGATAGGTGTGGACCATTGCCGGCACCTTCTCGACGCCGTCGGCCTCGGGAATATCCAGGCGCTTGAACGGCGTACGGCTCGTGCCCAGGATGGTGCCGCCACGGGTAAGGATGCCGCTAAAATCGGCGGGCGTCATGACGCGGAACCGGCTGTAGATAAGGCCCTGGTAGCCGTCCTCAAAACCATAGATCTCAATAGGCTCTTCGCTATTGGTCATAAGCGTTTTGACAATGCCGCGCATGGTGGCGTTGAGCGCCTGGCAGTCGCCGCCACTGGTAAGAAGACCGATCCTAAGCATGATGAATCCTTCCGGGCAAGTTATAACATGCGCATAAGTTTACCCCCGCACACTGTTGACGCGGGGTAAAACGTGTTAGCTCAAGCGTATAGAAATGTAAGCAACGTCAGGCGAGCGTAAGGTCGACGGGTCTGGCTCCTCACAGCGCGAAGGCATCGATGTCGCCCCAGTGGCGGCGTAGCGTAATAGCGGCGGTGGGTTCGGTATTGTCAAAAACGACCGACCATTGCGTATTGCTGGTGATATCGTCCGGATTGGGCTCTTGTGCCGCGGCACGCAGGGCTTTCCACACGACCGCCTCGTCCTGGGCGCCGGCATGGGCGTCAAGGACATCGGCGATAGCGATGGCGCGCTCCTTGCCATGGCCTAGCTCGCCATTCTTTTGGTTGGGGAGCACCTCGTCGGCGTAGCAAGCGTAGAAGTTTGTGACCTGGCGCACGGGCGTCGCCTTGCAAGCGCGGTCGGGGTCGCGCGGGTCCCACTCCACCACGCGCGCGTCACCGGCGGCGTCGTTGATAAAGAAGTGGTAATCGCGTCCGGCCATGGCGTGCACGTCGTAGGCAGAAAGCAGGTCGACAGCATCTTGCGTGGTGGCGGCACGGTCGAGCACCAGACGGATGGCGAGCGAGGTATTGATGACGGGGCGTTGCGTGTCCTGGTCACAGGGCTTGGAATCCAGGGTGAGTACGGCAATGGACACGCCGCATTCGTTAACACCGTCGAGCTGGGCAAACGGGCCCATGAGTGCAGCGGTGCGTCCGGCGACGGAGTCAAGCGGAGCGTTGGTGCCCAGGTTGTTGAGGGCCGCAAAGCCGATGGAGGCATAGCCGTCGCGCGGGTGATTGCGCACCAGCAGCGCCGAAGTATCGTCCTTAAAGTCGTAATTGCGACCGGTGCGCACGCGGCCTTCGGCATCTACGGCGACAAAAGCGCTGCAGGCAAACTGGGGCGCCTGGACATGTGCCGGCACGCCGGGCAGCACCTGCGCCACCACGGCATCGATGTAGGCCTGGTCGTCGCGCACGCCAGCGGCGATGATGCGATTAAGATCGTAGTCGTAGGCGATGTCGATTGCGTACAGGTCATAGCCATCCGCGTAGCCGGTCAAGCGTTTGAGCGACGCGGCGGACTTGATTTGCTTGTGATAAACGATACCGGTGGCAGCGGCAAGGCTGACGGCGACTCCCGCGACACCGCAGGCGATGGCAATGTTACGTGGCTTCATGGCGGCTCCTCTCGTCCTGTTAGCGTAATTGTCGCAAAAGGTGCACGGGCATGATGGCTCAACTTGGTGAGCGGTGCGGGATTAAACACGGAATGAAGAGTGCGGCGCTGGCGTGGCGGGGTATGCTGGAGGGGACCATCAACCCAGCGAAAGGGGAGAGCATGACGGATCAGGAAACGCCCGAGCGCGCGCATGTGACGGCCGACGATATCGAGGCCGCCAACGACCTCATCGACTTTATCGAGGCATGTCCCAGCATGTTCCATACGGCGGCGACCATTATGGCCGAGCTCGACGAGGCGGGCTTTACCTACCTGCCCGAGAACGCGGCGTGGGACATCGAGCCGGGCGGGCGTTATTACACGCAGCGCAATACCTCGAGCGTTATTGCCTTTAAGGTGGGCGAGGACCTGACCGCGACGTGGGGCGAGGACGGCGTTGCCGGTGACTATCATTTTCAGCTCACGGCGTCGCACAGCGATTCGCCGACGTTTAAGGTCAAGGCCGTGCCCGAGCTCGACGGCGCAGGCGAGACGCTGCGCCTGAACACCGAGGCCTACGGCGGCATGATCGACTACACCTGGTTCGACCGCCCGCTGGCGCTCGCGGGCCGCGTGTTGGTACGCGAAGGCGACCGTATTGAGAGCCGCCTGCTTGCCACCGAGCGCGAAGTCGCGATTATCCCGAGCCTTGCCATCCATATGAACCGCGGCGTTAACGAGGGCTTTGCGCCCAACCGAGCTGTTGACCTGTGCCCGCTCATCAGCGCCGGCGAGCTTAAGCAGGGTGACTTCGATGCCCTGATCGCCGACGAGCTGGACGTTGAGCCCGAGCAGATTCTGGGCCGCGATCTGTTCCTGGTCAATCGTCAGGATGCGCGCATTTGGGGCTGGGCCGATGAGTTTATCTCGACGCCCAAGCTCGACGACCTGGCCTGTGTCTATACCTCGCTACAGGCATTTTTGGGCGCCGAAAACGCGCACGACGTCTCGGTCTTCTGCTGCTTCGATAACGAGGAGGTTGGCTCCGAGACCAAGCAGGGTGCCATGTCGACCTTCTTGGCCGACGCGCTGCGCCGCATCAACGGATCGCTGGGTTTTGACGACGAGTCGTACCATCGCGCACTTGCTGCCTCGATGCTTGTAAGCTGCGACAACGCACATGCCGTGCACCCCAACCACGCCGAGAAGTGCGATGCCCGCAATCAGGTGGTGCTCAACGGCGGTATCGTCATCAAGGAAGCCGCCAACCAGCACTACTGCACCGATGCCTTTAGCCGCGCGGTGTTCCAGGCCATCTGCGATGACGCCGACGTGCCCACGCAGGCCTTCGCCAACAAGAGCGATATGGCCGGCGGCTCCACGCTCGGCAATCTGTCCAATATGCAGGCGAGCATGCATGCTGTGGACGTGGGCCTGCCGCAGCTTGCCATGCACTCGAGCTACGAGACCGGCGGCGTACGCGACGTGATGTACGCCATCCGCGCTCTCACCGCGTTCTACGAGCGCAACCTAACCATCAACGGCGCCGAAAGCGTGGAGCTCTAAATGCAAGCCGAAGACGAGAAGACCGAGGGCAGGTCTCAACTAATCGATCAGGGGTCGAAGCTGTTCGCCACCGCTTGCCATGAATCGGGAATCGACGTGTCCAACGCGTGGCCAGCGAGCGATGAAGAACTCAAGCGTAGCGCCTATTCGGACCATTATGGTAAGGAGATGGACTGGCTCTAATAGGCGAAACGTCGAAAACGCCAGATGAATGCCTGATATCACTTTGACAAAAGTATCGCAGGCAAAACCAACGTAATGGTGCAAACTAACCTGACCCCATTGCACCAAAAAGGGAGAATGCCGCAGGTCGGACAAAAGTCAGCGAGAGCCCGCCAGAGCGAGCAAGGTGACGTGAAAGAGGAGGGCATTGACCTTCTGGTCATGCCCGACGATTGAAAGGCAGATTGCCGCTCTGGCGGGCTCGCAGCGTCGAGGGGTTCCGGCGTTTGGTAAAACGCCGGAACAATCAGTGTTCGATCCAGCAGCGAAGCGTTTCGCCGGCTTGCAGGTGACGCAGGTTCTCCGCGGCGATGTCGACCACGTTGTTGAGCGTGGCTGCCAGGTGGAACCAGCCAGAGACGTGCGGTGTGATGAGCATGTTGGGCGCATCCCACAGCGGGCTTGTCGCGGGCAGGGGCTCGGGGTCGGTGACGTCGACCGCGGCGCCGGCGAGATGTCCCGACTCCAAGGCGGCAACCAAGTCGTCGGCGACCACAAGGTCGCCGCGGCCGCCGTTGGCAAAGAAGGCGCCCGGCTTCATCGCGGCGAAGAACTCGGCGTTCGCCAGGCCGCGGGTCTCGGGTGTGCTCGGCATAAAGGATGCGACGATGTCTGCCTCTGCCAGGCGCTCAGGTAGAGCGTCCATGCCGTCCATGTCCTCAAACACAATGGGGTAGACGAGTGGATGGCGCTTGATGCCGCGGACGTGCGCGCCCATGTTGCGGCAGAGCGTGGCAAAGTGGCCGCCAATGTCGCCCGCGCCCAGCACCAGCACGTTGGCATTTTTGAGCGAGGTAACCGGCCCCAAATCCTCCCAGCGATGCTCGCGCTGCAAGTCGTGATAGCCGGGCAGGCGCTTCATCATGGAAAGGACCATGGCAAACATGTGCTCGCTCACGGCCTGGCCGTAGGCGCCGATCGAGCAAGACAGCTTGGCTTCAGCCGGCACGGTGCCGGCGGCCAAGTAATCGTCATAGCCGGCGGTCTGCAATTGCAACAGCTGGAGATGCTCGCATGCGGTAAGCAAGGCAGGGTCTATGTTGCCCAAGATCACGTTGGCGTTGGCGACCTGCTCACGCGTGATGGCGTCGGAGCTCGTGTAGATAAAGTCCTCGCCCGGAGCACTCGACTCAAGAATTGCGCGATGGCGGTCGTTGACGGGCAGCAAAACCAGGATGTTCACAAGCAGTCCTCTCTGCTCAACCTACTAAAAAGGGACAGGTTTATTTTGGCAGGTTTTATCAGGCAAAACGTTCAAACAAAAACGCCGGATGCAAGACGAGCGTGCCCGTCAGCATCCGGCGCATCTACAGCTACCAGCTCAGCAGCTCGTAGCCGTCCTCGGTCACCACGAGCTGTACCTCGCACTGAGCCGAATCGCTACCGTCCTTGGTGCGCACGCACCAGCCATCGCCCTTGCTGATCTTAATGTCGGGCGCTCCGGCGTTGACCATGGGCTCGATGGTAAAGACCATGCCCGGAGCCATGATGGTATCCACATCGGGCGCCTCGGTGGTAAAGCCCACAAACGGGTCCTCGTGGAACTCCTTACCAATGCCGTGTCCGCCGTACTCGCGCACCACGCTAAAGCCGGCGTCCTCGACCGTCTTTTGCACGGCCTCGGCCATAACGGAGAGCGGCAGCCATGGCTTGACGGCCGCCAGACCCGCCTCCACGCTGGCGCGGGTGACCTCGACCAGGCGCTGGCGCTCGGCAGAGACCTCACCGATGCAGAACATGCGGCTCGAGTCGCTAAAGTAGCCGTCTAGGATCGTGGAACAGTCCACGTTGATAATGTCACCCTCGTGCAGCACGTCCGTGTCGCAAGGAATGCCGTGGCAGACGACGTCGTTGATCGAGGTGCACACGCTCTTGGGGTAGCCCTCGTAGTTGAGGTCGGCCGGCGTGCCGCCGTGCTCGACGGTGTAGTCGTAGATCATCTGGTCGATCTGGTTGGTGGTCATGCCCGCAGCGATGTGCTCGCCGACGTAGTCGAGCACACCCACGTTGATGGCGGCCGAGCGCTTGATGCCCTCGATGTCGGCAGGTGTCTTGTAGAGCGTACGGGGCAGAACCTCCCAGCCCTCCTCCCACAGGCGCTCGAGGCGCTCGTCGAAGGCGCTGTGACATTTCTTATATTTTTTGCCGCTGCCGCACCAGCAGGCGTCGTTGCGGCCGGGCACGGGTCCTTTGTCATACATGGCTAACTTCCTTTCATCCGCAGCTAGTATAGCCCACCCACGCGTCCATAAAAGTTGCGGTGATATAGTTCCGATTTAAGCGGTTTAACAGCACAAATAGGAACTATATCACCGCAACTGATGGAGCGGGGTGGTGGGCACTAGCTGCTGCGTGGTTTTGTTAGTAGCTCACCTGGCAGGGGATGCCGAGGGCGCGCACGCGCGCGGCAATGGCGTCGAGCACCTCGGGTGCTGTCTTGGCAAGGCCGGCGACCGGTGTCTCGCGCGCTACCGTGTAGATGGTTGCTTCTTGTGGGCGAATGCGCTCAAGCGCCGCGAGCCAGGGGGCAACGTACTCCTCGCCGGTGTTGTCGATGGGCTTGCCCAGATACTCACCGGTCAAAAAGATCGTCTGGATAATGACATGGCCGTCAAAGCTTGCGAACGTCTCGATCTGGTGCTCGACGTCGTAGGGGCCAACGGGCTGGTCGAGCAGCTGGATAAACACCGGGTCGACGGTATCGAGCTTAAGAATGTTGTCGTCAACCATCATGAGCGCGTCGTGCACCTGGGGACGGTCGGCGCGCGTGCCGTTGGAGAGCACGGCGATCTTGGAGTTTGGGGCAAGCTCGTCGCGCAGCGCGACGGCGCCGGCGATGGCCTGCGGAAACTCCGGTGCTGCGGTGGGCTCGCCGTTGCCTGCGAAAGTGATTACATCGGGGAGCTCGCCCTCGGCTGCCATCTTGCGCAGCTTTGCCTCGAGTGCATCGAGCACCACGGCAGCTGTGTTATACGATTCGTGGCAGGGGCGCTCGGCATTGAGACCGTTTTCGCAGTATATGCAGTCGAACGTGCAGATTTTGCCGCTGGCCGGCATCATGTTGACGCCGAGCGAGAGACCAAGGCGACGGCTGCGAACGGGCCCAAAGATGGGGCTGGCATTCAAAAACGTAGACATAGGCATATGCTCCTCAAGACAATTGTGCCTAAGCATAGCATCGGCTCCAAAGCAAGGTGCGGGCTCTTGCTTTACAAGTTTCGTTTTTTCACGTCGCTCATGATGCCGTGCCATGAAAAGCCTCGGGTCGGGTACAGTTAATCTGTTAACAAGGCGTAAGGCAATGCGGGTCCATCCAACCGCACTGACGTGCAACTGGATGAGCATTGATGATGGGGGCACAACATGGATTTTACGGTCGAGAATGCGGGCACCACGATTGCCTGTCGCGAATATGCCGGCCCGGATGTGTCGCCTGATACTCCTGCCTTGGTGTGCGTGCACGGCGCTTGTGTCGACGGCACATTTTTTGACGGTATCGCTTGTGAGCTCAGTCGCAACTACCGCGTAATTGCTTACGACCGCCGCGGCTGCGGTGACAGCAGCGATGCGGCAGACGACAGCTATGATCTTGCCGCTCAGGCCGCCGACCTGCAAGCCGTGATCGAACACGTTGGCGCTCCGACAAATGTGCTTGCGCATAGCGCCGGTACGTTGGTGGCGCTGGAGCTTCTTCGCACCGAACCCCATCTCGTCGCCCGTGCGATTCTGCATGAGCCGGCTGTGTCGGCCGAAGGCGTCGGTATGGGCGCAGCTCCGGTTTTGCTCGATATGATTGCGGCTGGAAAGGTTTCAAGGGCGCTCCGGCTTTTCTTGGGAGCCCTCGGCGACTTGGACCCCGAGGCTCCTGGGACGACCGAGGCAGAAGCCAAGCATGCCCTACGCAATGGTCGTTGCTTTATGGCCAATGAATACGGAACAAATATGACATATGCTCCCGACTGGGAGCGCGCCCGCGCGTCAAAGGCAGTGTCGGCCGTGTTTTTGGGCGAGCTTTCGGTCGATACACCCCGCGAGGCTGGTACGCGAGCGGCTGCCGAATATCTCGATTGCCCCCTTGTGACGATCCCGGGCGCGCATAACGGTTTGCGCGATCGCCCCGTTACGGCGGCAAACGCCGTTCGCGATGTCTTGGAGCGTTAGAACGCTCGATGACCTGCGGGGAGGGGGACTGTTAGCGTTTCGTCATTGTTAACGAATGCGCCCATAACCGCGCGCCCGCGGCTCCATTACCACCGTTTGCCAACTCATAAAAATGTAACAGCATTTACGTGCTTACCTGCATCGGCAAGGTGTTACCCTTGTAACATTTGGAACCCACCGCTACCATGCGAAGCTATCGAAAGGGCCCCATATGCTCAATAATCACGAGGTCAATCTAACCGACGAGGAGGCTGCCGCCGAGGTCGCCCGTGTCGCGAAGACCTACCCCGTGGTACGTTTACTGTCGGCCGATCAGATTAAGAGCGAGCCTAACTGCCTGCTCGCCGGCGATCGCTGCCCTTGTTTGCGCCAGGCAAGTCTTGAGGCCTTGACAGATTCCGATGAGGTGTCGGAGCAACTGCTCAACGATGGCGTTGAGTACCGTGCCCATCTGCGCCCTCTGAAGGTCGAGGGCGAGCCTCATGTCCTGCTGATGGTGCGTCCGATCGATGGGCAAGAGGCCGCAAAAGAGGACCTTGTCTACACCGATGTGCTGACGAGCGTGCACAATCGCCGATATTACGAGGAAAAGCTCCGTAGCGCCCGCATGAACGCCGGCGTTGCGATGATCGACCTTGATGATTTTAGGGTCTTCAACGATACGTGTGGCCGTCATGCCGGCGACCTTGCGCTCGGTGCCGTGGCGACAGCCATGCGCAGCGGAATCCGTTCGACTGACGAGCTTGTGCGCTATGGCTGCGACAAGTTTGTGGTTGTCATGCCCAATATTCCCTCCGATGACTTCACCCGTCGCCTGCATCAGGTGTCCGATGCCGTTCGTTCCACGATTATTCCGGGCCATGAGTACGTGAGCTTGACGGCATGTGTTGGTGGCGTTCGTATTCATGGCGAGACGGTCGATGAGGGCGTTGGCCGCGCTGTCCAGTTACTGAGCCGCGCTAAGGCAAAAGCCGGTACGGTCGTGACCGATGCCGATTCCATCGAGGCCTTCCAAAGTGAAAAGCCTTTGGTACTTATTGTCGATGACTCCGAGATGAACCGAGTCATTCTCAGCGAGATGCTCAAGGACGAGTATTGCATCCTCGAGGCCGATAACGGTCGTACGGCGCTCGACATGGCCGACCGCTATGGTGATGAGTTGTCGCTCGTACTGCTGGATATTGTCATGCCGGGCATAAGCGGCTTTGAGGTGCTGGCCGGTCTGTCGCGCCGATCGGGTATCGACAATCTGCCTATCATCATGATTTCGAGCGAAGATTCCGATGATATGGTTCTGCGCGCGTACGAGCTAGGCGCCTCGGACTATATCAACCGCCCGTTTGACTCCCGTGTCGTGCGCCGCCGTGTAAGCAACACCATCCGCCTATACGCCAAACAGCGCCGCCTGACGAGCCTGCTGTCCCAGCAGTACAACGAGCGTGTCAAGAACAGTCGCATGCTCATCGACATCATGGCTGGCGTCATGGAGCTTCGCAACGGCGAGAGCGGCAGGCACGTTACGAACATCGAAAAGCTGACCGAGCTGCTGCTTGGCTGTCTGGTCCAGCGTAGCGACACCATTTCCCTTGACAATGAGGAGCGCTCCACGATTGCCCTGGCTTCGGCGCTGCACGATATCGGCAAGATGTCGATTGACGATGCGATTCTCAACAAACCCGGGCGCCTTACGTCCGAGGAGTTCGAGATTATGAAGACGCATACCACGATCGGCGCCGACATGCTGCTTGAGCTGGGTAGCCATCACGCCGGCAATGCGCTTATGGAATATGCGTACCAGATTGCGCGTTGGCATCACGAGCGCTGGGACGGCAAGGGTTATCCCGATGGCCTTAAGGGAGACGAAATTCCCATTGCCGCACAGGTGGTTTCGGTGGCCGACGTGTACGATGCGCTGACGAGCGTGCGCGTGTACAAGGACGCTATCCCGCACGAGGAAGCGATCAAGATGATTCTGGACGGTAAGTGCGGCACCTTTAACCCGTTGCTGCTCGACTGTTTGCTCGAGGTGCAAGACCAAATTGCCGAGACGTTGGCACGCCCCGCCGATGTCGTCGCGTTTCCTACGATTTAGTTTGACCAAAGGAGTTTTTAATCCATGATTTCCATGCGTGAGGCGTATGAGAAGATCGGCGCTAATTATGATGACGCGTGTGCTCGGCTGATGGGCGGGGAAATGCTTGCCCGCTTTGCCCTCAAGTTTTTAGATGACGAGAGCATGGACAGGTTGGAGGCTGCCATGGCGGCAGGAGACGCCGAGGAAGCGTTTATGGCAGCGCACACGCTCAAGGGCGTGAGCCAGAACCTGGGATTCGATAATCTGTACGAGCCGGCGGTCGTGGTGACCGAAGCGCTGCGCGGCGCCGATGCCGTTGACGGCGCTCGCGAGGGAATGCATGCGTTGCAGCAGCAATATGCGGCTACGATGTCGGCCCTGCGCGAGGCGGCCGAATAAGAGCTTGCGAGCCTTGATGACTATGAGAGTGGATAATCTCCCGTTTTAGGCCCGGTGGTGGCCTCGAAGTGGGAGATTATCCACTCTCGTTCGATACGTGTCCAAAAATCCACTCTCACCCCTTCTGATTAGTGAATGGGCTATGCGCACTGGCGGGGCTTTCCGCATGCAATCAATATCGTTGTTCGATAAACTGTTCGAATAACGATAGAGTCGATGAGGGTGAGTGTATGTCTAACAGCGTTCAGCGTATGGCCAAAGCGGGCGAAAATATCAGGAAGCTTGGCTTTTGCATGGCAGCCGTTTTTGCAGGGATGCTCGTCGCTTTTGCCGCGTTGGTTGTTTACGTGATCTGGTATGCGGTTGCAAACGTTGCTTCTGTCGATTCTTTCGGCGTCGTGACGCTTCTCGATGGCGGGTGCATCGTTATCCCAAGCGGACTGTGCCTGGCACTCGTCGTGGGTATTTCGCTTGTCGTTCTGTGTGGGATCAGCCGTAACATCTCGCGAGGCGTCTCGCCCTTTACCAAGACGCATGTGCGGCTTATCCGTGTTCTTGCGCTTGGCTTTGCTGTTAACGCCGCGGTTTCGCTTATTGGTGCCTACGGATCGGTCAATCTTACCATTGGTGGGCTGGAGCTTTACGTCGTGCCTCATTCCTTCGTTATTGAGATTTGCCAAGGCGTTGCCTTTGATGCGGGGTCGCTTATCGGCGCGGCTGTCTGTCTGTGTATCTCGGTGATCTGGAGTTATGCCTCGCTGCTCCAAGAGCAGTCTGACGAGCTTGTGTAGGAGGAAGCATGAGCTATCTCATCATCGAGCTTGAGACGCAGCTGCTTAAGACCGGAAAGACCAGTGCTGATCTGATTCGTGCCACGGGGCATACTCCGGCTAATATTTCTAAGCTAAGAAACGGAAAAATTAAAGCTATTCGCCTTAAGACGCTTCTCGATATTTGCGATGAACTTGACTGTCAACCGGGAGATATTATTCGGCGGGTGAGTGAGAAAGAGCTTGAGGAGCTTATTGTTGAGCGTGCAAAAAATGTCGTGAGACAGATGCGGAATGGTGGAGGCAATGAGGCGTCGCTTCCGACATCAGTCTTTGCTGTAGATTTGAGCGACGAGTAGCATATAGCGAGCAGCTAAAACGAGATATTGGTGTGATGGGGCCCGTGTCTAGCGCGGGCCCCATCTCTTTAAATTATCTTGACAAATATAAGTTATCGATAAACAATAACACAAAGTAAAAGCGATAATAGAAAGGAGGAACGATATGAGCTGGATTGTCAAACCGAGTTATGTGGACCCCGGTGGTGGGTGCAACGGTTACTGCAAGACATTCTGTGGAGCACGCACTTGCGTCAATAACTGCAGCAAAAACTTCTGTTTAGTTAATCTCTAGCAGTTGCGGCTGCTGCCAGGCGACAGTCTGGCAGCAGCGGTTTTGCTATCAAGCAGAACGGGAGGCCAATGAGTGCATCAGCGATAAAGCTATCAAAGGTGTCAAAGCGCTACGGGAAACGGCGCGTTTTGCATGACGCTTCCTTCGAGGTGCATCAGTCTGAGCTCTGTGCCCTTGTCGGTGCAAACGGTGCGGGCAAAAGCACGCTTATTAAAATCGTCTTGGGCCTCTGCGAGCCATCGTCGGGGAGCGTGGAGCTCTTTGGAGGCAAATCAAAAAGAGAGCTTGGCTTGATGCGGACGCGTGTCGGCTATGTGCCAGATTCCAGCGGAGCATACCAATCCCTCAGTGCGGTTGAGAATCTCCAAATCCGATGTTTGGAATGGGGGCTTGATGCGAATCGTGAGATTCCTCGCGTTTTGAGCCTAGTCGGGCTGGACATCGAAGAGAAAAAGAGCGTGAGCAGTTTTCTCTGGGAATGAAACGGCGGCTGGATACAGCTACGGCTTTGTTGGGTGACACTGATCTGCTTATTTTTGATGAGCCAGCAAACGGGTTGGACCCGCTGGGCATCGAGAGTATATGGGCCCTTATCGGTCGATTGAATCGAGAACAGGGTAAGACCATGCTCATCTCTAGCCATGATTTGGATGAGTTGGCATCGGTTGCAACAAGCTGCCTGTTTCTTCATGACGGCGAACTGCTGAAAAAGGAATCGATGGACGTCATAAGGGATGAGGCGTCGTCCCTAAAAGAGTATTACAGGCGCTTGATGAAGGCGGTCTCGCTATGAAGCGGGCGATCCATCCCGTAAAGGCAGATATGATGCGTTTGCACAGGATGTTTCCGGCGAAGTTTGGTCTTGCGCTTATGCTGGCGTTCGGCCTTCTCTTCGGCATCTTTCTAAAAAACGGAACAACGTTGCTCGCCTTTGGCAATAGCGTTTTTGGGGAGGATATTGGCTTCTGCTGGAATGTAATTGATCCTTCTGCACCCGATGAGTCCCTTGTGCGCAGTGCTTTTGCCGGCACCTCTCTGTTCGTTCCGCTCATCGTTTGCCTGGCGATTTTACAGGAGCGCGGCTATGAAGAGGGATACCGAATTTCTTCAGCAAGAGGTCTTACCCGCTTTAATGGGGTCCTAGCACATGTGTTTTCGTCTGCTTTAATAATTGGCGCAGCATATAGTGCGCTTTGCCTTCTTCTTTTTGCAATAGCCATAATACGTGGTGGGCAAAGCTGTGCGCACGACATGCTGGCTGCATTTTTGCCTGCGATGATAATCAACGCCGTATTGGTGATATCGGTTGCGTTGGAGACGGTGACCATCTATCGGATTACAAGCAGCGCCGTATTTAGCGGGGCTGTGGCAATAATCGGATTTGTCACGAGCTTGACGCTCTACGGAACTTACCTTCAGACGCCCATACCATCCTTGCGATGGATCTTCCTCCTTCCAGGGCCGTACCTTGGAGTCGGATGTGCCCTTGGGTATAGCGATATGGGTCAGCTGATACTTCTGGAATATGGCGTGGCAGCCAGCTGTCTATCGGTATTGATTTACGCTCTCGTGAGCTTTCGCGCTGGGGGTGTGCTCAATGGCTCGTCAGATTAAAAGACTTCTCCAGTCAGAATTGAAGCATGTGAGCAAATGGGTGTACGCCTTAATCTTGGTAATTTATGCGTGCATGGTGGCATTGCAGCTTAATTCTTTCCCGATGTGGTTCTGTAGCCTCCGTGAGAACAGTTTCTTGGGCTTTTTCCCAGACCCGACGCTTCGGCTATCGGCAGAGGATGTCCTTCTATTTGGTAATGCAGAGGTCTTTCGCGGTCTGCTGTTCAACGTAGCCCCGTTGGCTCATGCATTGTTCTTTCCGTTCATCGCGGCTTGCATTGTGCCGCGCTTTGTCAGTTCGGGCTTTATTGAGGAACCGTGGGGGTTGTCGGCGGCTCGGGGAGGGAAGCGGGTGTGCGCTACTGTTGCGCGGGCGATACTGTCATCCCTCGCCCTTTTGGTCGCGTTTATCCTGTCGAGTGTCGTTTTGTACTGTCTTAACTGCGCAATCGTTCTGGATGCTCAGCAGTATTTCAACCTGCATGTATTTTGCTATCGACTTGTTCTTGCTGCCGCTGCCTGCCTTGCATACGTGGTCTCTTGCGTGATCGCTGTTTCCTATTTTGGGTCCGGCTTCGGTCCGATTGGCATGCTGTTGCTTGTCAACGTTGTAGCGATCTACATACAGATCGGGGCCAATTCCATGCTTCCGCTTCCAGCCTCGATGCTCATGTGGATTTGTGGCGTGACCCCGTTGGGGAATGGTCAATGCGCCTCGATTCTAATTGACTGCCTAATCAACGTAGCAAGCGTTTTTGCCATTTGCTTTACCGTAGACCGATTGCAGTCGAGATTTCTTTGATAGTTTGTGAGGGATAAACATACCGAGCATACCAAATACGGGGGGCGGGCACCGTGGCTGGTGTCCGCCCCCCCTGGCATGGAAGGTTTAAGCCTGTGTGATTCGCGAGCTAGCGAGCCTTCTTAACCTTGGCCGCTGCCTCGACAAACGACTTCCACAGGTTAAAGTCGGTCTCGAGCGTCTTCCACGTGTACTCAGGGTGCCATTGCACGCCTAGACAGAATGGCTGGCCTTCGACCTCGATGCACTCAGGAACGCCGTCGGTTGCCTTGGCGACCAAGCGCGTGCTTTTACCCAGACGCTCCACGCAGCAGTGGTGCGCGGAGTTGGTCTGGATCAGCCTGTGCCCGCCAACCGCGCGCTCCAGCAGCGAGCCCGGCACGACTTCGACGGGATGCACGGGGTCGTTGAGCACGTGGGTATGGCGCCACTGCGTGCGGCCCTCGCGAGCGCCCAGGCTCGGCACGTCCATGCACAGGGTGCCGCCGGTGGCGACGTTGAGCAGCTGCGTGCCGCGGCAGGTGGTAAAGAGCGGCTTTTTGGCGCGGAGCACCTCGCCGACCAGCTTAAACTCAAAGCTATCGCGGATCTCGCAGCAGAGGGTGGGGTCGTAGGGTCGATCATCGCCCCAACGTTTGGGATTGACATCGGGGCCGCCGGGAATGGCGATGCCGTCGGCGATATCGACGTAATGACGGATAACCTCAATATCTTCGGTAATGGACATCTGCAGCGGCAGGCCGCCGGCGGCAAGGATGGCATCGACAAAGACGCTCGCGATCTCCTCGTTGGGGGAGAGCGTCTCGCTCAAAAACGGCTTCGCCTCTTCCCAGCGCGGCGCCACCAGGATGAGCGGACGGTCGGCGGGGGCGACGTCGACATGCGGGGTGTAGGACGATGAAGTGCGAGTTCCGATCATAGGTGTAGCCTTCGAGTTTGGATGGTCAGGGCGAACGAAGATGGCAATTGGGTTAGTGGCCCTTAATGGAGTTGAGGAAGTCCTGGGCGCGCTTGGTCTGGGGGTGGTCGAAGAACTCGTCGGGTGTGCCGGTTTCCACGATCTGGCCGTCGGCCATAAACACGACGCGGTCGGCCACGCGGCGGGCGAAGTTCATCTCGTGCGTGATGACGATCATCGTCATGCCCTGCTGGGCCAGACGGACCATGACCTCGAGCACCTCGTTGATCATTTCGGGGTCAAGGGCGCTCGTGGGCTCGTCAAAAAGCATGGCCTTGGGTTGCATGGCAAGCGAACGTGCGATGGCTACACGCTGCTGCTGGCCGCCCGAGAGCTGTGCGGGCACCTTATCGGCCTGCTCGGCAACGCCCACGCGGCCCAGCAGGTCCATGGCGCGCTCACGAGCTTCCTCCTTGGAGACGCCCAGCACATCGACCGGTCCCAGCATGACGTTCTGCAGTACGGTCATATGTGCAAACAGGTTGAACTGCTGAAATACCATGCCCAGCTCGGCACGCATGCGGGCAAGATCCTTGCCTTCCTGCGGCAGGGGCTCACCCTCGATGAGGATTTCGCCCGAGTCGATGGTTTCCAGGCGGTTGATGGTGCGGCACATGGTCGACTTGCCCGAGCCCGAGGGACCGATCACAACGACGACCTCGCCGCGGTCGACCGAGAGATTGATGTCGTTGAGGACGTGTAGATCGCCATAGTGCTTATCGACGTGCCTGAGCTCGATCAGCGGCTGATTGCCGGTGGAAGAGGTGCTCTGTGCCATGGTGCTCGGCTCCTTATGACTCGAAATGGTAAAGCGTTAGCGGATGATGGTCGCGCCGGTCTTGTGCGAAACGTAGACAGCGGCCTTGTTAATCGCGACGTTGATGAGGATGTAGATGACCGCGATCACCAGGTAGACCGATACGAGGGCGTCGTAGTTGGTAATGAGCACGCGGGCATTTTGCATGAGGTCGGGGTAGCTCACCACGTAGGCGACGGTGGTGTCTTTGACCACGACCACAAGCTGCGAAATCAAGGACGGAATGATAAACCGAATAGCCTGCGGCAACACGATTTTAAAGGTGATTTTGGCCTTGGAGAGACCGAGCGCCTGGGCTGCCTCGACCTGACCGCGCGGCACGGCATTGACGCCGGCGCGGAAAATCTCGGCAAGTACGCCGGCTGCGGCGAGCGCGACGGGGAGCGTGAGCATCCAAAACGACGGCAGCGCGATTTTGTACTGGGGCAGCACCAAAAAGAAGAAATAGATGAACAGCAGGCTCGGTACGCCGCGGAAGAAATCGGTGAGCACGCGGCAGACCAACTGCAGCGGCTTAATGTCGCTGGTGCGGCCGAGCATAAGGGCTAAGCCCAGTACCAGCGCGATGGCGCCAGCGGTGAGTGCGACTTTAACGGTGCCCTCAAAGCCGGCAAGCAGGAACTTCCAGGTGGTGAGGTGCGTAAAGAAATACCAATAGTGGACCGAAAGCTGACCGGTCACATAAAAGCGCTGCAGTACCAGGACGGCGAGTGCGGCCACGGCAACAAGCGAGATGGCGGTGCCGATGCGAATCTTGGCGCGCATCTTGGGGCCGGGAGCCTCGTAGAGCGCATCGCGCATGGTAAGCGCAGGGGAGGAGTGCTTGCTCATCGGAGGATCCTCACCTTCCTATCGATGTAGTTGCCAATGTGGCTCACCACAAAGGCCGTGCCCAGGTAGCCGAGCGCCGAGATAAAGAACGCGGCGACGCCGCCGAGCGAGCGCGTGTTGATGTAGCTCACCACGCCGGTGAGCTCCTGCGGCTTAAGCGGCACCTGGCTGCCGAGCGCGGTGGTGAGCATGACGGCGATAAAGAGGTTGGTCATGGGCAGCACGCTCGAGCGCAGTGCCTGCGGAATCACGATCTTGGCGAGGATACGGCTAAAGCTCATGCCCAGCGAGCGGGCGGCTTCCACCTGGCCGACGCCGACGGTGTTGATGCCGCTCATAAAGTTCTCGGAGCCAAAGGCCGAGCCCAAAAGGACCGTGGCGACGATAACGCAGGTGCGGTAGGGCAGGACGACCTTGAGCGGCGGCAGCGCATAGACGACGATGATGAGCAGCGCGATGCCGGGGATGTTACGGAAGACCTGGACATATAGGTCGCCAAAGACGCGCAGCGGCTTGAGCGGCGACACGCGCATCACGGTGACGGCGACGGCCAGCACCATGGCGATGGCAAACGACTCAAGCGTCATGCCCCAGGTTGCTAGCAGCGCGTCGATATAGTTCTGGCCATAGAGCGACCAGAGCTCGAAGAGACTCATGCGGACCTCCCGCCGATAAGGAAAGGGGCTCCCGTGTGTACGGAAGCCCCGACAACTCTGTGAGGAAACAGTTTACCGCAATAAAGCGCATCGTGCGTTTCCATATGGTTTCGTTGCGGCCGTTACCAGGCTCGCTGCCTAGGCGCCGATCTCGGGCAGCTCGGGAACATTGGTGTCGCCCGTGCGGTCGCCGATGCAGATCTGCCACAGCTCGGTCCAGGTGCCGTCGTCCTCGATCTTCTTAAGGAAGTCGTTAACGAAGGCGACGCCGTCGGAATCGAGCGGCAGACCGATGCCATAGGGCTCCTTGCTGCCGAAGGGCTTGCCGGCAATCTTGTACTTGCCGGGCTCGCGGACCAGGGCGCTCTGCTGCATGTTGTTGTCGATGACGTAGGCGTCAACACGACCCTGCTGGAGTGCCTGGCGGGCCTCCTCGTCGGTCTTGAACTCCTGCTGGCTGGCCTTGGGGGCGAACTCCTCCAGGATGGCAGGGCCGTTGGAGCCGGACTGGACGGCGACGTTCTTGTCGGCCAGGTCGTCGACGCTCTTGATGTCGTCGTTATCGGCGAGCACCAGGATGGCCTGCTGGGTGTAGTAGTAGGGGCCGGCGAAGGAGACGAGCTTCTTGCGCTCGTCGGTAATGGTGTAGGTGGCAAAGACAGCGTCGACCTGGCCGTTCTGCAGGACAGACTCGCGCGTGTCCGAGGTCACCTGGGTGATCTCGACCTTGTTCTCGCCCAGAATGTAGTTGGACAGGAGCTGTGCGATACCGGCGTCGAAGCCGCGGGTCTGACCGTCTTTCTCGTTGAGGAGGGAGAAGAGCGTGGAGGTCTGAACGCCACCGATCTTAAAGACGCCGGCGTCCTTAACGGCCGTGGCCCAGGTGCTGGCGGCGATGGCGTCGTCATCGGCCTTGGGGCCGTTGTCGACGAGCTTGTCGAATGCCTTAGCGTCGAGCGTGGCGGAAACTTCGGTATCCTTGGAGCTCTTGGAGGAGCCGGCGGCGGAACCCTTGTCGGCCTCGGCGCTGGTGTCGGAGCAGCCGGCAAGACCAAGGCCGGCGACGGTTGCGAAGGTGGCGGCAACGAAGCCGCGGCGGTCGAGAACGACCTGCTGGGAGAGGTTCTTGCTCATGGTAGAACACCTTTCTCAATAAAATCCCTAGCGGTTGAGTAGAGTTATACCCTATCGCGCTCAAATGGGTCAACACGAAATAACTCAGAAACATACTTGCCTTATGGGTAATTCTACCTACCAAAAAGGGACAGGCACCTTTGTGGTGGTTCTTGCAGATGTGGCGGCCTGCCTTGCTGCTTTGTCTCAATCTGTAACATCTGCAGCCGTTTTTGCCGAGTAACTGTTACAGATCGAGATTTTCTCTTCAGGGGAATTTGAATGTCTCAATCTGTAACATCTGGAAGGCCAAAAGGTCTCTATCTGTTACAGATTGAGATAATTGAGCTGTGAAAACAAAAACCTCCGCAGGGGGTGCTTTCCTTGCGGAGGTTTTCTTACTCGTTGAGTAGTCTTGCGGCTTCGGCGGCCATATTCTCGACCGTCATGCCGTTTTGAGCGAGCAGTTCGTTGGGGTCGTAGCGGTCGGGGAAGCCCTTGGCGATGCCGAAGGTGCGCGTGCGCAACGGCGTGCATGCCAGATAGCATGCCACGCGCTCGCCCCAGCCGCCGTCCAAGATGCCGTCCTCGAGGGTGACGACAACGCGATGCTCGGCGGCAAGGCTGTCGAGGAACTCGCGGTCAAGCTCGGTTGCAAAGCGCGGGTTGACGAGTGTTGCCTCGATACCGTACTCGGCAGCCAAGCGATTTGCCACGCGCTCGCCCAGCTCAAAGAAGTCGCCAAGTGCGAGCACTGCTACGTCGCGACCCTGGCGCACCACGTTGTAGCGAACGGCGCTGTAGTCGGTGTCCTCGGCAGGCGCCAGATCGGGGCGGCTTACCAGGCCAATGCCCGGTACACGGATCGCTACGGGATGCTCGCGGTGGTCGAGCGACCAGCTCAGCATGGACAGATATTCCTCCATGCAGACCGGCGCTAGGTAGCGCATGTTGGGAAGAGCGCCCAGCATGGAAATATCGAAGAACGAGAGGTGCGTCTCGGATGTGGTGCCAAAGATCGAGGCGCCAAACACCAAAATGGTTGCCGGGGCGTCGTTGAGGCACAGGTCGTGCCACAGTTCGTCGTAGGCGCGCTGCAAAAACGTGCCGTACACACCAAAGACTGGCTTGGCGCCCGAGCGTGCAAGCGCGGTGGCAAAGGTCGCAGCGTGCTCCTCGGCAATGCCCACGTCGACAAACTGCTTGCCGGCGGCAGCGCGAAGCTCGGGCGTAAAACCCATGATGTAGGGCGTGGCGGCCGTGATGCCCACGACCTGCGGATCGCGCTCGATGGCGGCGCTGAGCGCCTCGCCCGTGATATCGGCATAGGTGCGCGGTGCGGGCTCGCTCGGATGGCCCGGGCAGAGCTTGCGGCCAGTTGCCATGTCAAACGGACCCACGTGGTGCCAGCGCTCGGGGTCGTTCTGGGCCGGCTCAAAGCCCTTGCCCTTGGCGGTCGAGACGTGCAACACGATGGGATGATCGATATTGCGCAGTTCCTGCAGCGCATCGACTAGGGCCAACACATCGTTACCGGCGTCCAGATAGCGGTAGTCGAGCCCCATCGCGCGGAAAACGTTGCGCTCACAGGTACCGTTGCTGGCGCGCAGCTCGGCCAAATTGCGATACAGGCCACCGTGGTTTTCGGCGATGGACTGGTCGTTATCGTTGACGATGATGATCAGGTTGCTGTCGAGCTCGGCGGCATTGTTGAAGCCCTCAAACGCCAGACCGCCAGAAAGCGAGCCGTCGCCAATAATGGTGATGACGTTGTACGCGCCACCCGCCAGGTCGCGCGCGTGGGCAAGGCCGCAGCCTAGGCTCACCGACGTGGAGGTATGGCCCATGGCGAACAGGTCGTGCTCGGACTCGTCGGGATTGGCAAAGCCAGAAGCTTCACCATAACGCTCCGGATCGATATAAGTGTACGCGCGCCCGGTCAGCGCCTTGTGGGCGTAGGTCTGGTGCGAAACGTCAAAGACAATTTTGTCGATGGGGGAGTTAAACACGCGATGAAGCGCAACCGTAAGCTCAACGACGCCCAAGTTGGGGGCAACGTGCCCGCCGACGGCGGCGGAGCTTTCGAGGATTGCCTGACGGATCTCGCCGCAGAGCAGCGGAAGCTCGGCGCGGTCGAGAGCCTTGACGTCCTCGGGCGTTGTCGTTTGCGTAAGCAGCATCGTTGTGGGTTACTCCATGCGAATCGTGCGCCGGCACTCCCTTGGCCGGCACAATTGCACAAGACAGTCTCGCACATTTTGGCGTTTGATATGTGACGGCGGCGCGGTAATTCGCCAACTGGTGGGGCAAAACGTTTTGTCCGATGCCATACTGATGTGTTCCATGATGTTTTTATCGATTGTGCACAGGCCGTGGCTTGTCGCCGTGAGTCGCTGGAAGGAGGCAGCATGTCCGATGTCGTTCGTGCCGAGAAAATCGCGTGCGAAGTAGACCATGCTGCCCGTCAACTGGCACAGGCGGGCCGTCTGGACCTGACGCGCGAGTTTATCCAGCATGGCGATGTGACGGTCTATACACATGTGACCTCGGTAGCGCGGGCGAGCCTGTCCTTTGCCGAGCGCCTGGGCCGCGTCGGTGTCTCTGTCGACCGTGCCTCGTTGCTGCGCGGGGCCCTGCTGCACGATTACTTTCTCTATGACTGGCACGATCCCGACCCAAGCCATCGGCTGCATGGCTTTCGCCACCCGTTTTTTGCCTTGGCGCGTGCGGAGGAAGATTTTGAGCTGACGCCGCGCGAGCGGAATATTATCGTACGGCATATGTTTCCGCTGGTACCGGTGCCGCCGACGTGTCGTGAGGCATGGATTGTATGCCTGGCGGATAAATGGTGCGCGCTGCGCGAGACGATTGCCGTCCGTCTGCCGCGCAAAGGCGGCGCGAACGATTTGAACGAGGGCTCGAGTGACGGCTCGAGCAAAGAATCGAACGAAAAGAGGAGTGGGTAGACGGTGGGAACCGCGATCGACATGGCATTTGACGGCGCGACGCTTGCCGCTTGTCCGCTCTCGGCGCTGGTCCTCTCGTTTGCCTTTTACGGATTTTGCGGTTGGGCATGGGAGTCGACAGTATGCGCCATGCTCAATCACGGACGATTTGCCAACAGTGGCTTTTTGCTGGGGCCGTGCTGCCCCATCTATGGCGCGGGCGGCATTGCCTGCTGGCTGCTGTTGCGCGGGATCCCGGATGCCTCGAGCCAGTTTGTCGCTGCAGCGCTCGTATGCAGCGTGATTGAGTACAGCGTAGGCGTGCTGTTGGAAAAAACAACGGGCGCTCGCTTTTGGGACTATTCGCACCTGCCGTTTAACCTGCACGGACGCATCTGTCTGTACTGGGCATGTGCGTTTGGCTTGGGTGCGTTGTGCATTTGTCGTTTAGTGGAGCCGGCATTGCTGGGGCTGCTTGGCCATCTGCCGGTGCTGATTGTGCGGCTGTCCGCCTTTATCGTCGCGGTCGCGATGATGGTCGATGCGGTGTGCTCGTTGGCCAGTTGGCGCCGCCTGTCCGATCAGCTTGAGCGTGTGCGTGCCGACCTTGCCGACCGCATCAATGAGTCGCTTGCCGACGCCTCCGACTCTATGCTCGAACGTATTCCCGATTCGGCGATCGACTCGGTGGCGCAGACGCATATCCGCGGTCGCGCCGTTAACGCTTGGCTGGCCGAGCTGGGCGACGCGGCGCTCGATGCCCTGCGCGAGAAGGCTTCGATGCCGACGTTTATCTCGGATGGTGCTCGCGGCCTGGCGCTCGCTGCC
>UQZL01000001.1 GCA_900545605.1 uncultured Collinsella sp. | reverse complement strand
CCGCAGGTTCTCGCGCACGGTGCCCGTAAACAGCACGTTCTTTTGCAGCACAATGCCCACGGCATCGCGCAGGGCAGCCAGGTCGTAGTCGCGCACATCGCGCCCGCCCACGAGCACGGCGCCCTCGGTCGCGTCGTACAGGCGCGCGATGAGCTGCACGAGCGAGCTCTTGCCCGAGCCCGTGCCGCCGAGCACACCCACCGTGGAGCCCGGCTCAATACGAAGGTCGATATGCTCGAGCACATCCTCGGCAGCATCCGCGCGGTACTTAAACGACACGTCGCGGAACTCGACGCTTCCGTCGGCCACTTCGCGCACGGCCGCGTCTGCCGCGGGCGCTTGGATGAGCGATTGTTCGTCGATCACGCGCGAAATGCGCTCCACGCTGGCGAGCGCGCGCGTGAGCAGCAAAAACACGTTGGAAATCATCATGAGCGAGTTCATGATCAGCAGCACGTAGCTCATAAAGCCCGTGAGCGAGCCCACGCCCAAGCGACCTTCGATGATCATGCGGCCGCCAATCCACAGGATCGAGAGCGCAGCCACGTACATCGAGAGTTGGAACACCGGCAGGTTGAGCACGGCGGTGCCGAAGGTCTTGGTCGCCGTGCCGGCGAGCTCGGTATTGACGGTGTCGAACTTGTCGCACTCGTGCTCGGCGCGCACGTAAGCCTTCACGGCGCGCACGGCGGTAAGGTCCTCTTGCACCACGCCGTTAAGGTGGTCCATCGAGGTCTGGAGCTGGCGGTAGAGCGGGCTCACGCGCACGGTAATGATACCGAGCACGATGGCGAGCATCGGCAGAATGACGGCAAAGACCGCCGCAAGCTCGCGCGAGAGCGCAAAAGCGTAGACGAGGCCCATGACCAGATTTACCGGCCCGCGCACCATGGGGCGAAAGCCATTGCCGATAGCGTTTTGGATGACGGTGATATCGGTGGTCATGCGGGTGACGAGCGAGCTGGCGTCGTAGTTGTCCAGATTGCCAAAAGCGAGCGTCTGGATCTTGCGATACTCGGCCTCGCGCAGGTTAGCGCCCAAACCCGAGGCCACGCGAGCGGATGTGCGGGCATACCCTAAGCCCAGTACCAGCGAAAACGCGGCGCACACGATCATGAACGCGCCCTGCAGCAGCATGTAATTGACGTCGCCCGTGGGCACGCCCACGTCGATGATGTTGGCCATGATGACCGGGATAAACAGCTCGAGCGCGGTCTCGACCGAGACGAACATCACGCCGAGTATGGCATCGCGACGGTATGCCCCCAAATAGGAAAACAAGATTTTGAGATTGCGCACGCAGGTTCATCCCCCATCAAACGTTGTTCGCAAACCCACGTATTATGGCGCGCCGAGCGATGGTGTCAAGTGTTCCGAAATCGATTTCTATAAGGCCGGCGCAGGCGCTAAGCCCGCGCGGCGCGCGACCGTATTCAAATGGAAATGATTGAAGGCGAGAAATTTTCTCCCTACTGGCACATGAACCTTGACTCTACAATCGTTGTAGGGTTTTCACTACACTGGTACGTAAACGAACCAAGCCAGAAAGTGCCCGCCCATGGAACACGACCTCACACGCGGCAACGTCCTCAAGACCATCGCGGTCTTCGCCCTGCCTTATATGCTCTCGTACTTTTTGCAGATGCTCTACGGCATGGCCGACCTGTACTTTATCGGGCAGTTTAGCGGCGCCGCCGGCATCACCGCCGTGGGCAATGGCGCGCAGACGCTCTACATTATTACCGTGACGCTTGTGGGTCTGGCCATGGGAACGACGGTTATCGTCGGCCACGCCGTGGGCTCGCGCCGCTTCGACCGCGCCGAGACCGCCATCGGCAATACCATCACGCTGTTTATGGGCGTCTCGGTGGTACTGGCCGCTGTCCTGCTTGCATTGTGTCCGCAGATTGTGGCACTCATTGGCACGCCGGCCGAGGCAGTCGAAGGAACCGCCGCCTACCTGCGTATCTGCTTTATCGGCATTCCCTTTATCGCCGCGTACAACATTCTTTCGGCCATCTTTCGCGGGCTGGGCGATTCGCGCTCGCCCATGTACGTGATCGGCGTGGCATGCATCATCAACATCGCGCTTGATTTTCTGTTTATCGGCCACATGGGGCTCGGCCCCGTGGGTGCGGCGCTCGGCACGGTAACCGCCCAGACGGCAAGCGTTGCCCTCGCGCTCGTGTGGCTCAAGAGCCGCCGCACGAACATCCATGTTAAGCGCAGCGACCTGCGTCCCCAGCCCGAGGTGCTCGGCAGCATTCTTAAGATCGGCGTGCCCGTGGCCGTGCAGGACGGCTGCATCCAGGTGGCGTTTATGTTTATCACCGTCATCGCCAACCACCGCGGCTTGGTCGACGCCGCCGCCGTGGGCCTGGTCGAGAAGATGATCAGCTTCTTGTTCATTGTGCCGAGCTCCATGGGCGCCACCGTCAGCGCACTCACGGCGCAAAACGTCGGCGCGGGCAAGGGTGACCGCGCGCGTCAGGTACTCAAAGATGCCATGACGATCTCGGTGGTGTACGGCTGCCTGATCACGGCGCTGATGTGGCTGGTGGCACCGGCGTTTATTGGCTTTTTTGCCAAGGACGCCGCGGTGGTCGCCGCCGGCACCGGCTATATGCGCAGTTATATTTTCGACGCGATTTTTGCCGGCATCCACATTTGCTTTAGCGGCTTTTTCGCTGCATACGGCAAGAGCTACATCGGCTTTGCGCACAACGTGCTGGCCGTGGCGCTCATTCGCGTGCCGGGCGCGTGGCTGCTGTCGAACGCCTATTCCGATACGTTGTTTCCCATGGGCATCGCCTCGCCGTGCGGGTCAATTCTGTCGGCAGTCATTTGCGTGATGGCATTTACCGTACTCAACCGCCGCGGGGCTTTTGACAAGCTGATGGCGTAGAGGAACGTTTGCGTCGTACGACCTCGGCGCCCCTTCCCCGTCCATTGAAAGGAGCGGCGCCATGACCGACTCGCCAACTGAACATACCGAGGGTCTGCTCCGCATTGGCGAGGTAGCGCGCTTGTTTAACCTAAGCGTGGGCACGTTGCGCCATTACGAGCAGATGGGCTTGCTGGACCCGGCACACATCGATCCGGCGAGTGGGTACCGCTACTACGGATCGCGGCAGCTCTCCACTCTCAACACCATCAGCCACCTGCGTGTTCTCGACTTGCCGCTCGCGCTAATCCGTGAGTTTGTGACCACGCGCGACGTGAACCTTATGCAGCGGCAGCTGGCTCAGCAGCAGGAGCTCATCGAGCGCAAGCGCCGCGAGCTGGAGCGCGTGTCGCGCAAGATCGACAACCGGCTTGCCCTGCTTCACAATGCCCTGAACACCGAGCTCGATACCATTTGCGCAATCGATGCGCCCGAGCTTCGCTGCGCCGTATTGCGCGAACGCGTCAAGCCTACCGACGCCTATGCGCTGGAGTGGCAGATTCGTCAGCTGCAGAAGGGCCAGCACGAGACCTTTGTCTTTCTGGGCAACTTGGGCGTTGGGATTAGCGCCGAGCGCCTCGCCGCCGGCGACTTTGATGGCTACGACGAGGTCTTTTTGCTGCTCGATGACACCGATGATTACGTGGGCGACCTCGAGACGCGACCCGCCGCGCGCTGCCTGACCATTAGCTTTCGCGGCACGCACGGGCAAGCAACCCCACGCTATGAGCAGCTGCTCAGCTATATGCGCGAGCGCAACCTGACACCCGCCGGTCCCTCGCGCGAGATCGCCCTGATCGACGACATCATCAGCGACGACCCGGGGGCGTATGTGACGAGGATCGCGATACCGGTCCGCTAATCACTACCATTTATCGAGCAATTCCATCCATTTACCTTAATCCGAATTAGATTGTATTATGTAGCAAATAAAATGACAGCATATTGCCCCCCATAGGCAGGAGACATTATGCCCAGAGTTCAATCACGTCGCTCGTTTCTTCTCGGCCTAGCCTCGATCATCGGCTTATCCGCGTCACGCCCAACAAGAGTATTCGCTGCCGACTCAAACTCATCCGTCGCTTTTACATCAGACCTAGCACAAGACTACGCGCTTTCCCTGTTGCCCATCGTCGACGGATCCGCGAACTTAGAGATCGAGCAAATCGTTCCCGTATGCCAACAAATCGGCCTTATCTGTGGCTATGAAATCAGTGTCACAAGGGAAGGAAGCCCTTACGGTTATTTAATACTTGACGCATCATATCCTGGGCTTCTGAAGGAGATAACCCTCGGCGATACCATTCTCCCGATTTCAGCTTCTCTATCAAACGCCATTTCAACTTATTCCGGCCAACAGGCCACAAACCCAACCGTACTAATTTCGTACAACGATATTGAATATGGAACTTTGGTGCCAGGAACTAGAGACTGTGTAACCAACTATAACAATATACGGTCTGTCCCAATTGTCACCGAAAAGGGTATAGCACCTCAAAGCAATAACCCAACTTCATGGGATGCAGTCATTATCAATGAAGATGACTTGATGTTGCATTTCCAAATAGACGATTTAAACGGAATACCGTTCCGAGGAGTCTCGGAATCATTAGTTGAAGCCCGCACTAATAAGTATGCATGCGTCGTTTCTGCCTTGTACGCTGTATCAATGCATTACGGTCTCACCAGTTCAAACGCTAATCAATTTAATCCCGATTATTATAAAGAAATATGGAACGTCACTGGCACAACAACGTATAAGACCAATGATCAGGGCGTCGAGTACGGAAGCACGATCATCCCAGATGGAATTGTTCCGTTTAAAAGTCTTGCCGCTCAAAAGGGTAGAGCACTTAATACTCAATTTTTCGGTTATCAGCCTCAATTCGCTCAGTACAGAGCAACTATCGATCAAGGGATTATCGGCTTGTATCATATGTGGATCAACAGCCGAAACAGTGAAGGATCCGTCGAGCTATCAGGTCATACAGTCACGGTAACTGGCTATTTTACTGGGCATAATGGAAGCTCTGGCATCGAACTGCAGTGGCTCGAAGTATTCGACGGATGGAACACTTATCCCCGAGCGATTAACTATGCAACGCCCAATATGGTCAAATTGAACGGAACAGTCTTTTGGTAGACCGGATGGCACCATCAAAATGCTATGGCACCACGGCCTTTGCCCTGGTTACGATATTGGTGATTTTCGCTATGTTTGCATCCGTTTCTTCATGCACAGATAGAGCCCGCTATAGCGGAGGAGATGATTACCTTGTCTTTGGAGCCGGCAGCGTTCATTCTATTGAGGGAACGGAACTCGTAATCCAAACAGACAACAGTCCCCGCTACACCGACGCTGGAAAGCAAACCCGGATTACATTCCCCTCATCTGGCCGAATCAAAGACAAGCTTTCCCAAATCAAAGTTGGGACAAGAGTTTCCTACTCACGCTTTGAGTCGGTAGACGCATCTGGATCATACGAGGGAAACGATATCGAAATTGAACAGGCAAACACTATAAGGAGATGTTGAGGAACTGAGCCTCTGCGCAGTTCCTCAACAAATCATTATGCCTCCGGGACCCTACCCGTCGCCAAAATCTGTTCAAGTGCCGCCTCATCCAACACGGGCACACCCAGCTGCTCGGCCTTGGTGAGCTTTGAGCCCGCTTTGGGGCCGGCGACCAGATAGCTCGTCTTCTTTGACACGCTGCCCGAAACCTTGGCGCCAAGCACCTTGAGTGCCGCGCCCGCCTCGTCGCGCGTGCGGTTGACGAGCGTGCCGGTGAGCACGAAGGTCAGACCCGCGAGTGGCTGTGCGTCGGCGAGCTCGCCCGCCACGCCAGCGTCGGCTGCGGCTTGCGCATGAGCGGCACCCAAGTCGACCTCGAGCGACAGGCCCGCCTGGCGCAGGCGCTCCAGCACGGCAAGGTTCTCGGGCACGGCCAGGAACTGCTTGACGCTCGCCGCAATCTTGGGACCGATGCCCTCGCACTCGGCGATGTCCTCTTCGCTCGCCAAAATGAGCTTGTCAATCGACAGGAATCGCTCGGCGATGACCTCGCCCACACTCTTGCCCACGTGGCGGATGCCCAGGGCAAACAGCACGCGACCGAGCGGCTGGCTCTTGGACTTGTTGAGCTCGGCGATGATTTTCTCGGCCGTCTTGAGGCCTACCGGAATGGGGTCGCCCTTCTTGACGCCCTTTTTGCTGTTGGAGCTGGCATAGGTGCGCCCCGTGTCCAAGCCGGCGATGTCGTCGACCGTGAGCTGGTAGAAGTCCGCGACATCGTGGATCAGCCCGGCGGCGATCATCTTGTCGACAATCTCGTCGCCTAGGCCGTCGACGTCCATGCAGCCGCGACTCACCCAGTGGAGCAGGCGCTCCTTGAGCTGCGCCGGGCAGTCGATGGAGACGCAGCGGTAGGCCACCTCGCCGTCCTCGTGGACCACGGGACTACCGCACACGGGGCAGACCTCGGGCATGTGCCAGTCGACCGAATCGGCCGGACGCTTGTCGAGCACCGGGCCCACGACCTCGGGGATTACGTCGCCTGCCTTGTGCACGATGATAGTGTCGCCCTCGCGCACGTTTTTTCGGCGGATCTCGTCGATGTTGTGCAGCGTAGCGCGCGCGATGGTGGAGCCGGCGACCGTCACCGGGTCGAACTCGGCGACCGGCGTGAGCACGCCGGTGCGGCCCACCTGGATGCGAATTTCGCGCAGGACGGTCTGCTTTTCCTCGGGCGGGAACTTAAAGGCAATGGCCCAGCGCGGCGCGCGGGCGGTAAAGCCCAGGTCGAGCTGCTGCTGAAAGCTATCGACCTTTACGACCACGCCGTCGATGTCGTAGTCCAGGTCGCCGCGATGCTCGAGCGCCTGGGCGCAGAACTCGTGGACCTCGGCGGGTGTAGCACAGCGAGCCACGTTGGGGTTGACGCTAAAGCCAGTGCTACGCAGCCAATCGAGGAACTCGCGCTGGCTGTGGACGTGCAGCGGATCGGTATCGGCGATGGCATAGATAAAGGTGGCAAGATCGCGGCGCGCCGTGACCTTGGGGTCCTTTTGGCGCAGGCTGCCGGCGGCGGCGTTGCGCGGGTTGGCAAAGGGATCGCGCCCCTCGGCATCGGCCTCTTCATTCAGACGAACAAAGCTGCCCTTGGGCATATAGACCTCGCCGCGCACCTCGATGGTGCGCTCGCGGTCGGCGCCCATGTGGGCGAGCGCCGGTTCGGACAGGTGCATGGGCACGTCTTTGATAGTGCGCACGTTGAGCGATACGTCCTCGCCCGTGGTGCCATCGCCGCGTGTGGCTGCGCGTACGAAGGTGCCGTTTTGGTAAGTAAGCGCGACGCCCAAGCCGTCAATCTTGAGCTCGCAGGTATAGGTGACGCTACCGGCGCCGAGCGCATCCTCGGTGCGTTGGAGCCACGCGTCGAGCTCGTCCAGATCCATGGCATCGTCCATGGAATACATGCGTGCCATGTGCGTGACCGGCGTAAACTGCTCGCTCACGTAGCCGCCCACGCGCTGGGTATAGCTGTCGGGCGTCACCAGGTCGGGGTAGGTCGCCTCGATTTCCTGCAGCTCAACGAGCATTTTGTCGAAGGCGGCGTCCGTGATCTCGGGCGCATCGAGCATGTAGTAGCGATAGGCGTGGTAATCGAGCTCGTGGCGCAACTCGGCCGCGCGCGCTGCCGCCTGGGCATGGGCGTCGGTCGGTGCAGCGGTATCCGTGCTCGCGGTCGTTTCGGTATCGATGTCCACGCCGTCACCAAACAGGCTCGATTGCTCCATAGCGGCACTCCTTCGCTCGATTTCAAACGGATACTAGAGTACCACCGGTCACGATGGGGCCGAATAACCCTTTCGAACCGCACCGAATCGGCAGCCACCAGACCGGGGTGGATCGCGCGATCAAACCATGCTCTTATCAGCTCTAAATGATCCGTTTTCCTCCGTCCCCAACGGATCAATAAGTAGAGAGGGGCTGTCCCGCGTTGATGGGACAGCCCCTCTGGCATCGGTATGTGCGATACGGCTCGTTAGTAACCCTGGCCGTAGCCCTGGCCCTGGCCCTGCTGGCCCAACAGCTCCTCCAGATACTGGCGCAGCTGCTCGTCGGTAATACCGCCGTTGCCGGTGTCGGTCGCGCTGTCGTCCTGCTGCTGGCTCTGCAGCTCCTCATCAGAACCCAGCTCGACCGTGACCTTCTTCTCTTCCTTGCCGCGCACGAGCGTAATCTCGACCTTCTCGCCCACCTCATGGCTGCGAAGCGCGATGATCAGGCCATCGGCGCTCGTGATCTCGTCGTCGCCCAGCTTAGTGATGACGTCGCCCTCCTGAATGCCGGCCTTAGCGGCAGGACCGTCCTCAACGACGCTCGCCACATACGCGCCGCTGTCTGTGCTCAGCTTGTTGGTGCGGGCGTTAAGCGCGTTGACACTCGAAAGCGTGGCGCCCATGTACGGATGCACCGGCGTCTTGCCGTCGATGATCTGGTCGGCAATGTTCTTGGCGTAGTTAACCGGAATGGCAAAGCCCACGCCCGAGCTGGAGCCCGAATAGCTCTCGATAAGCGAATTAATGCCCACCAGCTCACCATTGTCGTTGACGAGCGCGCCGCCGGAGTTACCCGGGTTGATGGCGGCATCGGTCTGGATCATGTTGGCATAGATGGTGTTGCCGCTGGTAGAGCTCATGGCCGTGGAGCGATACAGCGCCGACACGATACCCGTGGAGACAGACTGCTCGTTGCCGAACGGCGAGCCAATCGCCATGACCCACTCGCCCACGTTGAGCTTGGAGGAATCACCGATCTCAATCGGCGTGAGCTTGGAGGCGTCGGCGTCCTTGAGCTTGATAACGGCCAGGTCACTCGAGGCATCGTTGCCCACGAACTCGGCCTCGTAGGTGGTGCCGTCGTCCATGGTCACCACGTACTGGTCGTAACCATCGACCACGTGGTTGTTGGTGAGGATGTGGCCCTCGGTATCGAGCACCACGCCCGAGCCGACGCTGCCCGAGTTGTCCGACTCGTCGGCAGACTGCGAAAGCGAGCCATTCTGGCCGCCGCTCGAAGTGGCGGTAATGGAAACCACGGAGGGCAGGGCCTTGGCAGAAACGGCCTCGGCCAGCGTGGTGTCCTCGGAATCAATCGTAATCTTTTGCGTCGACGAACCCGAAGCGCCCGCCGTCACGGCATTCTTGCCGCCGCCAATGTTGAGTGTGCCACTCATAATGAGCGCGATGACCAGTAGGGCGCCGCAGGCGCAGCCGGCAAGCGCTGTAATAAAGATCGGCAGCTTTTTGGTCTTGGTCTTGACCACTGTGTGCTTGTTTACAACCTGCTGGCTGCCCAGCGGTTGGCCAGTCTGTGTGTCGTAGGCCTGCACGTAAGGAATGTTGTTGCCATCGGCAGGCGTCGATTCCACCTGCACACGCGGCTGCTGTTGGGTCTCGCCGGCGTTGCCCGCATCCTGGGGACGCTGGGAATCGTACTCGCTCATAGCTGCGATCCTTTCGTCAAATAACCAAAGGCCCGCCAAACATGTGGCGGGCCATCATTGTTCACGATGAGTTGTACCCCAATATGCGGGTGCACGTGTATGAGAACGCAATCTTTTAGGAAGGCTTAAGTTCTGTTGCAGATTCGAGAGGAACCCGCACCTGCGTCAAAGCCACTACAAAGGTGCCTGTCCCCTTTGTAGTGGAAATCTAGTCCTTAAACAGATAGCCCACGCCGCGGACGGTGGTGATGTGTGCCGCGATCTGCGGGCCCACCTTGGAGCGGATGCGTCGAATGTGCACGTCGACGGTGCGCGTGCCGCCGCAGTACTCAAAGCCCCACACGCGGTGCAGCAGCACCTCGCGGCTGTAGGCGCGGTTGGGGTGCGTCGCCAAAAAGCTCAGCAGCGAGTACTCCATCAGCGTCAGGTCGATGGGCTCGTCATCGAGCGTCACCTGGTAGGTAGCCAGGTTGATCTCGAGGTTATCGATATTGAGCACATCGTCGGCGGTGACGGTCTCCTCCTCGCCCATCAGGCGCTGCGCGCGAGCCTTGAGCTCGTTTGGCGTCGCCGTGGGGCACACAAAGTCGGCATGCGCGTGGTTCGGCAGGCGCAAGGTGCCGAGCGCCTCGTCGTCGACGATCACCAACATAGGGACGCCGCCACGATCGTCAAGCCACTTGGCAATCTGATCGATGCGGTCGCTGCGGATGCCGTCGGAGTCGAGGATCAGCAGGTCAAAGTCGTGCGCCGCAGTCGGCGAATCGGGGGTTGCCAGGCTCACCTCGACACCCAGGGTGGTCGTCAAGCTGCGGGCAAACTCGTGGAAGCGCGTCGTGCGCGCCATGAACAGGGCACTCTTTTCGGACATATCGGCCTCCAAAGAAATGAGCTCAATCGTACTGGGACAAGCCAGCGCGATTAGGAGTTCGCCAGGTAGTGCTTGATTTCCCACTCGGTGATCGTGGACTCGAACTTATGCCACTCGTCGCGCTTCTTTTTGAGAAAGAAGCTGTGGATGTGCTCGCCGAGGGCATCCTTCATAAACTGCGAGTCCTCAAATACGTCGAGCGCCTCTTTGAGCGAGCGCGGCAGCGGCGCGTAGCCGGCCTCGAGCATCTGACGGTCGGTGAGCTTGAGCGTCTCGGCCGTGGCCTCGGGCGGAAGCTCCAGCTTGCGCTCGATGCCGTCGAGACCAGCCGCCAGCGTAACGGTGTTAACCAGGTACGGGTTGGCCATGGGGTCGGGACTGCGCAGCTCGATGCGCGTGGACAGCTGCTTGCCGGGCTTGTAGACCGGGATGCGGACCATGCTCGCGCGGTTGCGCAGGCCCCACGTGGCGTACTGCGGCACGGAGTCGCCACCGGTGGTGATGCGCTTGTACGAGTTGACGGTGGGGTTGGTGATGGCGCTGATCTCGCGCGCGTGCGCCAGGATGCCGGCCATGTAGTGCTTGGCGACGTCGGAGAGATGGTACTTATCGTCGTCCTCGCCCCAAAAGACGTTGTTGCCGTCATGGTCGAACAGCGACTGGTGCAGGAACATGGCGCTGCCGTCCTCGCCCGCCAGCGGCTTGGGCATAAAGGAGGCGTGGCAGCCGCTCTCGTAGGCCTGCTGCTTAATGATGAGCTTGGCCGTGGTGATGGCGTCGGACATGCTCAGGGCCTCGGCATGGCGCAGGCTCATGCCGTGCTGCGAGCGGCCGGCGGCGTGGAAGGTGTACTCCACGGGCACGGACATCTTCTCGAGCGTAAGGACCGTGTTGCGGCGCAGGTCGCGCGCGGCGTCGCTCACCGAAAGGTCAAAGTAGCCAACGTTGTCGAGCGGCTCGGGCGTGCGCTCGTCGGGGAAATAGTAATACTCCAGCTCGGCGCCCACGTTGAGCAGGTAGCCGGCCTTCTCGGCCTTGTGGAACATGCGGCGCAGGGCATCGCGCGGGTCGCCGGCGAAGGGCTTGCGATCGGGAGTGCACACGTCGCAGAACACGCGGGCGACACCGTTATGGCTCGGGCGCCACGGCAGAATCTGGAAGGTCGAGGCATCGGGGAACGCGAGCATGTCGGCTTCCTCGGGCGTGGCAAAGCCCTCGATGGCTGAGCCGTCAAAGCCAATGCCCTCCTCAAAAGCGACCTCGAGGTCCTCGGGGCTGATGGCAAAGTTCTTGAGGCGACCGAGAATGTCGACAAACCACAGACGCACAAAGCGGATGTCACGCTGCTCTACAGAGCGGAGTACGTAATCGATGTTCTGCTGGTTCATGTCGCTCCCCTTTCTTTCGGGCGGGTTTCGACTGTTCTATATCGCAGATACTATCGCAGAAAAATGTTTCCGCAGGGTTAAAGCGTGTCCGGCGCTCAAAAAACGTGCGCGAACAGGCAGTTGCGAACGAGCGGCTAGCGTTCAGATTCGGAGACAATTTGTCTACAGGCTCGTTCCAGCGTGGGGAACTCCATCGTCACCGCATCCCAAACAACCGAGCGGTCGACATTGCCGTAATCATGCGCAAGATAATTTCTCATGCCGACAATTCCACGCCATTCGATTTCGGGATGAAGCCGCTGCGAGCGTTCCGACAATTTGCCCGCTTCTTCCGTCACCCTAAGCGCACACATCAAAAGGGAGTCCGCCAACGCCCTCGTCCGTACGTCATTCGCATGCAGAAACTGGTCCTCGGTGATATCAAAAGCCTTGATGCGCTCGTTCGTTTCGGAGATGGCCTCCAAAACCTCTTGGGCGCGGAGACCGTCTGACTTACGCGCGATCATAAAGGATCACTCCTTCGCGCTCGATTACCGCGGCAAGATCGTCATCAAGATGGTCGCTCGAGACGAGATCAACCTGCCTCCCGGTTTCTTTGCGCACCGCCTCGCCAAATGCCGACAGCGCGAAAAGACCAAAGCCCTGCTCGCGATCGACTTCGAGACGCAAGTCAATATCACTATCGACATGCGCCTCGCCCCGGGCATACGAACCAAAAAGAATCACGGTTTTGATGGCGGGAATCGAGCTGGCCGCCTCGCAGACGGCGGACTCAATCTGGGCAGTATCCAAAATGCCCGCCGCGGCGCTTTCGCTCGCAGAGCTTTTACCAAGTGAAGGAACAAACGGCAGCGAACGCTCGCGCAGCATCTGTCTCATAAACATATTGACCGCAACAGACGAAGTCATGCCAAGTTCTTCGCACAGCTCGGCAAATGAGTCTTTAATTGACGAGTCCACTCGCACACTCAGCACAGACGCAGCCATGGATACCTCCTGTATGACATTGTCTATATATTATCACACAGACTAGCGCGAGGTCGAGGCGCGGTGTTCGATGTGGCCGGGGATCTCGATGCGTTTGGGCGCCAGCTTTGCGGCCTCGCCCACGGTGGTGGTAACGACGTCGATGCGCTCGGACAGGCGCTCGACCACGCGCTCGGCAATGGTGAGGGTATCCTGCGCGGCCGTGGTGACGCCGCTAAAGAGCACATGGTTCCAAGGGTAGTCGTCAAACGTCGCGATCTTGAGCCCCGCCGGCAGCGAGGGACCAAGCTGCGCCAGCGCCTCGGTCAGACGCAGGAAAACTAGGCCGTTGACGGCAATGAGGCCGAGCTTTTTGCCTGCATAGCCGCGGATGGTCTCGTCCAAGCGACCAACGCCCGTGGCACCGCCATCGGCCAAGGTGACAACCTCGCCGGCAAGGCCGCGTCGCGACAGCTCGTCGGTAAAGGCCTCGGCGCGCTCGCGACGCACGGGGCTGTCGTCGCTCGCCTCGGTGAGCAGGCACAGGCGCTCGCTGCCAGCGGCGGTCAAGGCGTCTACCAGGCCGGCGACCAGCTCACGGTTGTTAGATGTCACCAGATCGACACCGCCGTCGGCAACGTCGCGGTCGAGCAGCACAACGGGCAGGCGCCCCGCGGCCGCGGCGATCGCCTTGTCGTTGCCTCCGCAGGTGTTGACGACCAGGCCGTCCACGCCGGCATCGATAAGTCTGGTGAGCGACTCGGCCTCCTTGGCGGGATCGTTGCCGCTAATGGCCGTCATGAGCGAGCAGCCGCGCGCGGCGGCACTGGCGGAAAGGCCCTCGAGCATGGCGCTCGAGAACGGGTTGGCGATGTCGGCCAGGATCACACCGATGAGGTTGGTGCGCGAGCTGCGCAGATTGCGCGCGGCAGCACGTGGGCGATAGCCGGTGCGCTCGATAACCGCCGCGATGCGAGCGCGGGTTTCCTCGGTCATCTGCCCGGGGCGGTTGTTGAGATAGCGCGAGACCGTGGCCGGGCTCACGCCCGCCTCGGCGGCAATGTCCTTGATTCTCATCTGCGCCATGGCGCACCCCGTTTCCCCATTGTCGGCAGCCTGAGCCATTTTAGGCATTTTTTTAAAAATCTCGCTTGCAAAACGCTGTAGGTGAGCAGCGTCGTTTTTTGCGTCTCGAGCAGATGCGATGATGGGCTAGATAGACGAGTCTTTAGGCAGCTCAAAATAGTCGGGATGCAAGGCGATAACCGGGCCCTGCTCCTCGGGCATCAGGTGCAAGTGCGTCTCTGCCAGATAACTCGCCGCATCGGTATCGCCCCTCTTAATGGCCTCGAGAATCCGGCGATGCTGCCGACGAATCGGCTCCCAATCCAGATCCTGCGACACCATACGCAACCAGTTGTATCGCTCAAAATGCGTGTTGATGCTCTTCATCCAATCCCACAACATGTGACGACCGGCAATTTCAAAACATGTCTCATGGAACAGGTTATCCAGGTCAAAGAAACGGCGCGTTTCGCCATGGTCGAGCGACTCGGACTCGGTAAGAATCTGCTCAAGCCGCTGCTTTTGCTCGGGCGAGGCGGCCGAACAGCATTTAATAAGCACGCTTCTCTCGAGCTTCTCGCGCAAAAAGCAGGCGTTTTCGGCGCGTTCCATGCTGATCTTAGAGACGTAGGTGCCGCTTTTGGGACGCGTTTCCACCAGCTCCTGCTCACGCAGGCGCACAAAGGATTCGCGAATGGGCGTGCGCCCGATTCCCGTCTCCTTTTCCAGACCAATCGCCGAAAGGCGCGTGCCGGGCTTGAGCTCGGCATAGATAATCTTGGAGCGCAATGCGTTGTACGCCTGATCTTGCAAGCTCTGATAATGCTGGTGTTGTTCCATAAAGCCCTCGGATGAAGCTCACGGTTTGTCGAATATCACCACGTAATACTATCGCATCGACACGCCCCAGCTCCCAATCAGTCTTTTTGGGACGGGGTTCTTTTGGCTACCCTGACCCGCAGATCGGCCCCCTTGCCACAAAAGTGGCCTATCTACTACGTTAACACGGATAGCCTCGACCATACCGAAAACCGTGAAAACAAAACCGCAGGTAGACAGCTTGTCGATTTTCGAAAAAGCCGACTATGGTTGACCCCTGCGGCTTAAACGTAGTAGATAGGCCCTATTCGTGGCACAGCACTACTCCATCCCAAATTGGCACCCCGAGCCCTCGTGAGTTGCCAACAAGCTGTTCGCCCAGCGCTTTATCCGCGCGGCATTTGGAAAATAGCACCACCGCAAAACCCGCAAGTAGCGCTTACTTTGCTATATCTCACTATACTTTGCTATATCTTGCTATACTTTGCTATATCTTGCTATATCTTGAGCAAAGGTGGCTCACATGCAAACAAACCCTTTTAAGCCCACAGCAGGTAAAACACCTCCCACGATTATCGGCCGCGAAGATGTGCTCGAAGAATTCAATGAGGGCCTCGTCAACGGGCCTGGTGCCCCGGGGCGCCTAATGCGCATAGCCGGCGTCCGTGGAACGGGCAAGACGGTCCTCCTTGACGAGTGCTCACGTTTGGCGCAAAGCCATGGCTGGACGGTCATAAAAGAGGTCGCAACCGAGGGACTTTGCCAGCGCATTCTCGAACAGCTGCAGCCCAAATTCCAGGCCAAACACGCCAGATTTGAGCCCACCGTAGCTGGCATATCCATCGGCAGCATAGATATTGAGCGAATCGGCCCATCGCTACGCGACGCCATGAGACAGACAATATCCAAGAATGGAAATGGCCTGCTCATCACTCTCGACGAGGTTCAAGACGCAGAGCTCGATGAGGTCCGAACGCTCTCCATTGCGATTCAGCAGGTTATCGGCGAAGACCTTGATATCGCCTTTGTTTTTGCTGGGCTGCCTTCGATGATTGAAAGCATCATCAACGGAAAGACACTTACGTTTTTGCGCCGTGCCCTCCCCTTTGATCTGAAGGCTGTGGCAGTAACCGAAGTGTCGTACTCCCTCGAGGAAACCATTGAAGCGTCTGGCATGGAGTTGCAGCCAGGTATTGCCGGCCAACTTGCCGAGGCAACGCAAGGCTATCCTTTCATGATCCAACTCGTTGGATACTACGCATGGCAGTTGGCAAGACGCGCACATACAGCGATTATTGGAGAAGAAGAAGCCGAGCGTGGCATTGCAACGGCACGCGAACGCTTCTGCGCCATGGTGATTGAGCCCGCGCTGCAGCGCATTCCGCCCACGTGCATCGCTTATCTGCTGAGCATGGCGTCTTTGGGGCAGACGAGCTCGACCAGCATGGTTGCCGATGCCCTAAACAAAACGCCTCAACAGGTGAGCTCCGTCCGCAGCCGCCTGTTAAGAGAATCGATTATCGAGGCTCCTTCGTACGGCAAGGTCTCATTTGCCATCCCCTACATGCGCGACTACCTCTGCGAACACAAAGCCGAACTGGAAGTTGAACTGTAGAAACGGCAACTGCCCTGCAAGACGAAAACCGTTTTCGTACGGATTTAAAGCAGACGTAAACGGTTTTCGTCTGTTTTACGTTCGGAAATAAGACGCAAATTGCACTTTCGTATGGTTTTACGCCAAACGCAACACGCTTTCGTCCGGCTATGCGTCCCCAATCCAGACGAAAAAGGCCCCGAGCTCGTGTGAGCTCGGGGTTCTTTGTGCCGCACATCTATGAGAGGGAATCGATGCGCACGGGCGCTACTCCATGTAGCCGCCCTGGGATGGCGGAAACCTCGTCAATGGGGCCAGGTTTACATGCGCCAAGTTGGTGCAAAGTAACCTGCCCCCACGCAACAAGGGGTTGACTAGAGCTCGCAGGCAACCTTGTAGCCATCGCCGATGGCATCGCGGATGTTGCCGCACTTCTGGGCGTCGCCCAGCACGTGGGTGGCAACACCGGCAGCGGCCAGGTCGTCGGCCAGCTTGGTGTTGGGACGATAGCCCATGGCAAGCACCAGCGTATCGGCATCGGCGATAGTGTGGATCTCGCCATCTTTTTCGTAGCTGATGGTGTCCTCGGTAATCTCGGTTACCTTGGCCTCGGTCAGCACGTGAACGCCCTTGGAAAGCATGCGCGTGATGAGCACCGCGCGGCCGGCGCCGCCCTCGTTGGCAGCGAGCGTCTTGGTCATCTCGATGACGGTGACATCGCGATTGGCCGGCGACAGGTCGTTGACCAGCGGAGCCAGATAGTCGGCAGTCTCGCAGCCGACGGTACCGCCGCCGACGATGACGATCTTCTTGCCCGGGAAGGCGTTGCCGCCCAGCAGGTCGTCAGCCGTCATGACCTGCTTAAAGCCCTGCATAAAGGCCGGAGCGATAGGCTCGGCACCGTAGGCCAAAACGACCTCGTAGCCGGCATAGTCGCGCTGAATATCCTCAGCAGATAGCTCGGTACCAAAGACGCACGTTACGCCCGCTTCGGCCAGGCGGCGATACTGATACTTGATCACGCGCGTAAGCTCCTGCTTTGCCGGCGGAACAGCCGCGATGCGCATCTCGCCGCCCGGTTCGTCCTGCTTGTCCACAAGCACCACGTGGTGCCCGCGCTTGGCAGCAATGTAGGCCGCCTCCATACCTGCGGGACCAGCGCCCACGACCAGCACGTTCTTGGGCGTAGCGGCAGGCTCGTAGCCGGCCTCGTCGCGCTCCACGTCCGGATTGACGGTGCAGGAGATGCGCTTGCCAAACATAATGCCGTTCAGGCAGCGCAGACAGCCAATGCAGGGGCGGATGTCATCGGCGTTGCCGGCAGCGGCCTTGTTGCAGAACTCGGCATCGCACAGATTGGCGCGGCCCATCATGCAGATGTCGGCGGCGCCGTCCTCGATCAGCTCCTCGGCAATCCATGCCTCGTTAATGCGGCCGACCGTGGCAACAGGAATGTTCACGTGCTTTTTGATCTCGCGCGAGCAGGCAGCGTGCGAGGCCTGCTGGGTACCGGCGGCGGGAATCGCGGAGCCGCGCTTAATGGTGGTGCCGCCTGACACATGAATCATGTCGACGCCGGCCTTCTCCAGGCGACGCGAGACGTAGATCATGTCGTTGAGGGTCAGGCCGCCATCGGTGTACTCATCGCCCGAGATGCGGATGTCGATGATAAAGTCCTTACCGCAGCGCTCGCGAATCTCGGCGATGACCTCGAGCAGGAAGCGCATGCGAGCGTCGAGCGAGCCGCCGTACTCGTCGGTACGCTTGTTGTAGAGCGGGGTCAAAAAGCCGCCGAGCATGCCGTGGGCGTGCGCCGCATGGACCTCGACGCCATCGACGCCAGCCTTTTGCATGCGCACGGCGGCGTCGCCAAACTGGTGTGTGAGCTCGTGGATCTCGTCGACCGTGATAGGACGCGGCGCCTCGCGGGCGTAGGACGGGCCCACGAAGGACGGAGCGATCAGGCGCGGCGTGCCCGGAATGTTAAAGGCCATGTAGGCGGGGTGGAAGAGCTGCGGCATGATCTTGCAGCCATACTCGTGGACGGCCGCGGCGAGCTTTTCCCAGCCGGGGATAAACGTGTCGTCGTAGCAGCACATGTCACCCGGCAGATAGGTATAGGTAGGCTCGACCGTCACGACCTCGGTGATGATCAGGCCAACGCCGCCCTTGGCACGGGCACGGTAATGATCGACCAAGTCGTCGGTCACATATCCGTGATCGGCCAGGTTGGTGGACACCGGCGGCATAAAGACACGGTTCTTGACCTCGGTCGTACCGACCTTGATGGGGCTAAAGAGCATCGGATAGGCGGAAGACTCCATACTGGGTTCCTTTCGTTTAAGCCGCTCGGCGGCAGTTGCTAACACACCTATCGTATCAGCAACCGCCGCATTCGCACTCGCTCGCACTCTCCACCTTCAATCCCGACCCTCACAAAAAAGTTGCGGTGGAATACGGAGTAGATAAGGCCTTTGACAGCCAAAACAGTCCGTATTCCACTGCAACTGATGGGCGGGGTGGAATTAAGGGCTCAGATAGTCAGTCATGCCCTCATCCGCCACTCCCTCACCTACAGCGCGCCGTCCAGCATAAGGTTCACCTTGAGCACGTTGACCGTAGGCTCGCCGAAGACGCCCAGGAATCGGCCCTTGGTGCACTGGGCGATGATCTCGCGAACCTCGCCTTCGCTCTTGCCCGTGGCCTTCGCCAGGCGCGGTACCTGGTACTCGGCGGCATCGGGGGAGATCTCGGGGTCGAGCCCTGAGCCAGAACACGTCACCAGGTCGACGGGCACAGCATCCATATCGGCATCGGGGTTGGCGGCGCGGATCTTCTTCACGCGCGCATCCACAAGCTGCCGATACTCCTCACTCGCCGGGGACAGGTTGGATGGGGCACCATACGCCATGAGCTCGCCATCTTCGCCTTCGAAAATTGACACGTTCTGGATGCGGCCCCACATGTGGTCCTCATCCTCGAAGTTCTGGCCGATGAGCTCGGAACCCACAACCTTGCCGTCGACCGTAATGAGCGAACCGTTCGCCTGATACGGGAACGCAACCTGGGCGATGCCGGTCACGACGAGCGTATAGCCCAGACCGCAGACAACGGTAAACAGCGCGAACACGCCAAGTGCGCGCGATGCGGTACCTTTGAACATACATACCTCCGTCTACATCATGCCAATGCCGAACAAGGCCAGCAGCATGTCGATAATCTTGATGAATACGAACGGCGCCACAATACCGCCCAGGCCCCACACCAGCAGGTTGTGGGTCAGCAGCTGGCCGGACGAAAGCTCGCGGTACTTCACGCCTTTCAGGGCGGCAGGAATCAGCGCGACGATGACCAGCGCGTTGTAGATAATGGCGGACAGCACGGCAGTCAACGGGCTGGTGAGCCCCAGGATGTTGAGGGCGTCCAACCCGGGGTAGATCGGCGAGAATAGCGCCGGGATGATGGCGAAATACTTGGCGACGTCGTTGGCGACCGAGAAGGTCGTGAGCGAGCCGCGGGTCATGAGCAGTTGCTTGCCGATACGCACGATATCGATGAGTTTGGTGGGGCTGGAGTCGAGGTCGACCATGTTGCCGGCCTCCTTGGCAGCCTGGGTTCCCGTGTTCATGGCCACGGCGACATCCGCCTGCGCCAGTGCCGGCGCGTCGTTGGTGCCGTCGCCGGTCATCGCGACCAGATGGCCCTCATGCTGGAACGCGCGGATCTTATCGAGCTTGCCCTCGGGCGTCGCTTCGGCCAGGAAGTCATCCACACCGGCCTCGGCGGCGATTGCCGCGGCCGTCAGCGGATTATCACCCGTCACCATTATGGTCTTGATACCCATGCGGCGCAGGTCGGCGAACTTTTCCTTCACGCCGGACTTGATGATGTCCTTAAGGTAGACGACACCCAGCACACGTCGGTCCTTTGCCACGACCAACGGGGTGCCACCCACCTTCGCAATGCGTTCGACGGCCTCGTCGCACTCCTTCGAGAACACTCCTCCGGCAGCCTCCACATAAGCGCGAACGGAATCGGCCGCACCCTTGCGAATCTCGCTGTCGGCGTAGTTCACACCGGACATGCGGGTCGCCGCGGTGAAGGGGATGAACTCCATGCCCTTATCCTCGAGTGTGCGGCCGCGCAGCCCAAACTGCTCCTTGGCGAGCACGACGATAGAGCGGCCCTCGGGGGTCTCATCCGCCAGAGAGGACAGCTGCGCGGCATCGGCCAGCTCCGCGGGATCGACGCCGTCGACCGGGATGAACTCGGCGGCTTGGCGGTTACCCAGGGTAATGGTGCCGGTCTTGTCGAGCATGAGGATGTCGACGTCGCCGGCGGCCTCGATGGCGCGACCGGACATGGCCAGCACGTTGGCCTCGTTCAGTCGGCTCATGCCGGCGATGCCAATGGCGGACAGAAGGGCACCGATGGTTGTGGGAGCCAGGCACACGAGCAGCGCCACGAGCGTGGTCACGGCCGTGGGGTTCGCCATACCGTTGAGCCCTGCAGAGAAACTCGAGTAGCAGTACAGTGCGAGCGTCACGAGGATGAAGATGACGGACAGAGCAACCAGAAAGATCTCGAGCGCGACCTCGTTGGGGGTCTTCTTGCGGGCGGCGCCCTCGACCATGGCGATCATCTTATCCAGGAAGCTCTGGCCAGGCTCGCTGGTAATTTTCACCACAATCCAATCGGAAAGCACGGTAGTGCCACCAGTGACGGCAGAACGGTCACCGCCAGCCTCGCGAACCACAGGTGCAGACTCGCCGGTGATGGCCGACTCATCAACCGAGGCGGCACCCTCGATGACATCGCCGTCTCCCGGAATCTGCTCGCCGGCGCGCACGACCACCAGATCCCCGCGTGAGAGCTCGGTACCGGGAACGACCGTGAAGCGGTCCTTATCCTCAACGGACTCGATGCGATGGGCCTCGACGTCCTTTTTCGCCGCGCGCAGGGAGTCTGCCTGCGCCTTACCGCGGCCCTCGGCAAGTGCCTCGGCAAAATTTGAAAAGAGGTCGGTCAGCCAGAGAATGACGGCAATGGCGATCACATAGTACGTGGGGACGTCGGCGTCCTGTACCCCAAAAATAGAGGCGATGGCCAGAATGGAGGTCATGGCGGCCGACAGCCACACCAGGAACATGACCGGGTTTTGGACCTGGACACGGGGGTCAAGCTTGGCAAATGAATCGCGCACCGCGCGGCTCATCATGTCTTTTTGCATAGCCATAAATCTGCGACTCCTTTACGCAACCATCTGGAAGAATTCGGCAACGGGACCAAGCGCCAACGCCGGGAAGAAACTCAGGGCGCCAATCAGCAGAACGACGAATACCAGCAGGAACACGAACATGGCATTGGTGGTGGAAAGCGTGCCGGCGCTCTCGGCGACCTTGCCCTTCCCGGCCAGCGAGCCCGCGATGGCGAGCGTGCCCACAATCGGCAGGAACCGCGCGAACAGCATCTCGATACCCAGCAGCACGTTGATCCACGGGATGTTGCAGTTCATGCCGGCGAATGAGGAGCCGTTGTTGCCGCCAGCCGAAGTAAGGGTGTACAGGACCTCGGAGAAGCCATGCGCCCCGCCGTTGTTGAGTTGGTCGACAAGACCGGGCACCATGCAGGCGATAGTGGAGCTCACCAGAATGGCGAACGGGGTGGCGAGACACAGAACCACCGCCCAGCGCATCTCGCCCGGCTCGATCTTCTTGCCCAGGAACTCAGGCGTGCGTCCGACCATGAGGCCGGCGATGAACACTGTGAGGATGGCGAAGCCGATCATGCCGTACAGGCCGCAGCCCACGCCGCCGAAGACGACCTCGCCCAGAGCAATCTGGAGCATCTGGACAAAACCGCCCAGCGGGGTGTAGGAGTCGTGCATGGAGTTAACCGAGCCGTTGGAAGCAGCCGTCGTGAAAGCGGACCAGGTAGAAGAGGAGGCGATACCGAAACGGCTCTCCTTGCCCTCCATGTTGCCGCCGGCCTGGCCGTCGGTCATCTCGATATTGACCGCTCCGCCATCGGCCAGCTGCGGGGTGCCCGCATGCTCGTTGACGGCGATGATGCCGGTGAAGATCACCAGCAGGATGAACATGGCGGCAAAGATGGCCTTGCCCTGCTTGGTGTTCTTGACGCCGATACCGAAGGCGAAGCAACAGGCGGCCGGGATCAGCAGCAGGCTGGTCATCTCGATGATGTTGGTGAAGGCACTGGGGTTCTCATACGGATGGGCGGAGTTCACGCCGAAGAAGCCGCCGCCGTTGGTGCCGGACTGCTTGATGGCGACCTGAGGAGCCGCGGGACCCTGGGGCAGGAACTGCTCGGTGACCACGCGCGCGCCCTCGACAACCTTGCCGTCGACCTTGACCGTGTCGCCCTCAATCTGGGCGCCGTCGATGACGCTCCAGCCGCCGTCTGCATTAGGCTGAACAGCGACGGGTTCTACGAGCTCAGCCTTCTGAGCCGGCTGGAAGTTGGAGATGACGCCACCGGCAGCCAGGCAGATGCCGAACACGAGGTTCAGCGGGATGAGCACATACAGGACGGTGCGGGTGAGGTCGACCCAGAAGGAACCCAGACCCTGCTCCTTGACCTGACGGAAGCCGCGGATCAGCGCGAACATGACCGCGATACCGGTGCCAGCGGAAACGAAGTTCTGCACAGTGAGACCCATGAACTGCACAAGGTAGGACAGGGTGGTCTCACCGGAGTAGGACTGCCAGTTGGTGTTGGTTATGAAGGAAGCAGCCGTATTGAACGACAGGTCCCATGACACACCCGGCAGGTGCTGGGGATTGCCTGGCAAGAAGGACTGAAGCGCCTGGAGTGCCACAAGAGTCACGAGGCCGATCCCCGAAAAGACCAGCACGCTCGCCAGATAGCGCCTACACCCCATCTGTTCTGCCGCGTCGATGCGAAGCAGACGATAGACGCCACGCTCCACAGGAGCAATCACAGGCGACAGGAACGTATGCTCACCATCCATGATATGGGCCATGAACCGACCGAGCGGAACGGCCAGGACGACGAGTACGGCAAAGTACAAGATGTACTGAATCGCAGCGTCCATAGTTTACGAATCACTCCTCATCAGAATGTAGATGTAATAGATAAGAAGTCCAATGCAGACGACTCCGATGATGGGAATGAGGATGTCCATTTACCGCCCCTTTCACACGCGGTCCGATGTCTCGGACGCCTGCTCTCGCAAGCGCCTGGGGACAGTAAACGCTTCTAGGGATTAAAGAGGCGTGAGGGCCGGGGCTCACGTCCTTAAGATGCCGTAAAGATGCAGGTAGAAAGCACTATTGCGACTGCAGTGCGCCTATACTCGACCTCGCGAGCATACAGTGGCGTCCTCACCGCGTATGCACGCATGGACAACGCTTCAGAAAGGCTACGCTATGCAGCGCAACGCATCGGACACTCGCGTCAATCCAGACCTCATCCTCAAGGCAATTGAGAAAGACGAGGTCGCCGATGACGCTCGAACCAGCCGGGGACACCTCAAGATTTTCTTTGGCTACGCTGCTGGCGCAGGCAAAACCTATGCGATGCTTCAAGCCGCCCACGCCGCCAAGCGGCGAGGTGTCGACGTCGTCGCGGGATACATCGAGCCGCACGAACGTCCGGCAACTGCCCATCTTGCACAAGGGCTTGAGAACGTGCCCTGTAAACTCATCGAGCACAACGGCATTGCGCTCAGCGAGTTCGATCTAGATGCGGCTATCGAACGCGCCCCTCAGCTCATCCTTGTCGATGAGCTCGCCCATACGAATGCGCCGGGGTCTCGCCACGACAAACGCTATCAAGACGTCGAGGAACTTCTACATGCGGGCATCGACGTCTATACGACCGTGAACGTTCAGCATATCGAGAGCCTAAACGACATGGTTGCATCCATCACCGGCGTTGTCGTGAGCGAACGAATCCCCGACCGTATCTTCGATGATGCCGACCAGGTCGAGCTCGTCGACATAGAGCCCGAAGACCTACTTGAGCGCCTTCGCGCCGGCCTCGTCTACCGTCCCGCACAAGCCGACCGAGCGCAACAGCATTTTTTTACCGTCGAGAACCTCACCGCACTCCGAGAAATCGCACTGCGCCGCTGCGCCGATCGCACCGGCCACCTCACAGACGCCGCACGCGTGCTGGGAAACCGTGACTACTACACCAAGGAGCGTATCTTAGTCTGTGTCTCCCCGGCGCCGACCAATCCCCGCATCGTCCGTGCCGCCGCACGCATGGCGAAAGCGTTTCGCAGCGAGCTCGTCGCCCTGTTCGTAGAGAGCCCGCGCACGCAAGCCATGAGCGATGATGAGCGCGCCAAGCTTGCAGCCAATATCGCCCTAGCCGAGCAGCTCGGAGCACATATGGAAACCGTCTATGGCGACGACGTCGCGTTTCAGATCTCCGAGTTCGCGCGCCTGTCGGGTATTTCGAAGATCGTCATGGGGCGCACGGGCGAGCGCAGCAGCGTCCGTCAGGCCCTCTTTGGCCGCAAATCTCTCGTAGAACAGCTCATAACATTCGCCCCGAACCTCGACATTTACATCATTCCAGACCAGTCGACTCCGCCCTCCCGGCCCAAAGGACGCCGCCGTGTGCTCGCCCTGCAGCCGCCCAGCAGCCGAAACGTGCTTCGCACGCTGGCCCTCTCTCTTGTCGCAACGGCGATCGGCACGGCTTTCCGCCATCTGGGATTTGCCGATTCCAGCATCATATCCCTCTATATCCTCACGGCCCTGCTGACCGCCGTCACCACGACGGGGCGTATCTGCACGATCGTATCGAGCGTGCTCTCTGTAGTGCTTTACAACTTCTGCTTCGTCACGCCTCTGTTTTCGCTCGCCAGCTACGACCGAAGCTATCTGGTCACGTTCGGCATCATGTTCGCTACCGCTATGGTCGCCGGCGAGTTAACTGCGCGCATCGCCGACAACGCCCGTACCTCCGCCGAGAACGCATTCAAAACGCGCGTACTCCTCGAAACGAACCAGCTCTTGCAGCAAGCCCATAGCGCGGAGGAGTGCGCCCGCGTCGCCATGAACCAACTCGTCAAACTGCTAAAACTCGACGTGGTCTTCTACCCCGCCGAACACGGCACGCTCGGCAAGGCGCTCTATGAGTCCGCTGGCACCGAAAACCGATCCGCGTCGCTGCTCACCGACTACGAGCGCGCCGTTGCAACCTGGACCTACACCAACAACAAGCGCGCGGGCGCAAGCACGCGGACCCTGCCTGAGGCGCGCTGTCTCTACCTCGCGGTTCGCACCGGCGACAAGGTATTCGGTGTCATCGGCATCGCCCTGGAGGGGCGCGAGATCGAAGCCTTCGAGCATTCGATCGTCCTATCTATCGTAGGCGAATGCGCCTTGGCGCTCGAAAGCGACCGGGCGGCGCAAGAGCGCGAAGAGGCTGCGGTTTTGGCGAAAAACGAGCAGCTGCGCGCCAACCTTTTGCGCTCCATCGGCCACGATTTGAGGACACCCCTCACGGCTATATCCGGATCTGCGGCAATCCTTCGGAAGAGCGACGAGAAGCTCAGCCTCGAACAACGCTGCGATCTTGCCGATGCCATCTACGACGACTCCCTCTGGCTTATCGATACCGTGGAAAACCTCCTCGCCATCACACGCGTCGAGGACGGCACCATTCGCCTCAACTTAACATCCGAGCTCATCGACGAGGTCATCGAGGCCGCCCTCAGCCATGTCGCCCAAGCATCGCATGGACGTGCCGTCACCATCGAGCACACTGACGACATCCTGCTGGTACGCATCGACGTCCATCTCATCATGCAGGTGCTTACGAATCTCATCATGAACGCCTTCAAATACACGCCCGAGGACTCGACTGTCACCATTAGCGCACGTCGCGAGGGTGAGTTCATCGTGGTGGACGTCGCAGACGATGGGCCGGGTGTGGCAGACTGCGACAAGCCTCATATCTTTGAGCGCTTCTTCACCTCAAGCAATACGCGGCCCGTGGATTCGCGTCGAAGCATCGGCCTTGGGCTGTCGCTCTGCCGCTCCATCGTGGAGGCGCATGGCGGCGTCATCGAAGTTCGCGACAACCACCCCCATGGGGCCGTCTTCCGTTTTACCCTGCCCGCCGAGGAGATCGAGATTCATGAATAATGCCGCTAAGCCACGCATCCTCCTGGTCGAAGATGACCTGACCGTTCAAAACCTCGTTTCGACCGCGCTTGACCTCCACGGCTATGTCGTGAGCAAGGTTTGCAACGGCCAGGCCGCCATCATGGATGCGGTGTCGCACGGCCCCAGCCTCATCATGCTCGACCTCGGCCTTCCCGACATTGACGGTATCGAGGTCATCACGAAGATCCGAAGCTGGTCGGCAGTCCCCATTATCGTCATTTCGGCGCGCGCCGAAGATTCCGACAAGATTGCAGCACTTGACGCAGGGGCAGACGACTACCTCACCAAGCCCTTTTCTGTGGATGAGTTGCTCGCGCGCGTCCGTGCGAATTTGAGGCGCTCCTCGATGGCGTCGAGCGAGTCGACAGAAGCGAGCACGTTCGACAACGGTCCGCTGCATATCGACTACGCCGCGGGATACGCTACGAAAGACGGACGCGAGCTCTCGCTCACCCCAACCGAGTACAAATTGCTCGTCCTTCTGGCGAAAAACGTCGACAAGGTGCTCACCCACACCTTCATCACCCGCGAGATATGGGGCACGAGCTGGGACAGCGATCTGGCGAGTCTGCGCGTGTTCATGCGCACCCTGCGCAAGAAGATCGAGGCAGACCCCTCTCACCCCAAGATGATTCAGACGCACATGGGTGTCGGGTACCGCATGCAGCGTCTCTAGCCCACCCCACAAAAAGTTGTGGTGGAATACGGAGTAGATAAGGCCTTTGACAGCCAAAACAGTCCGTATTTCACCGCAACTGATTCAACGATACCCAAAAAATACTCTTTAACTCGCCGCGCTTACATCCAAATGCACAAAGTGCCCCGCGAACGGATGTCCGCGGGGCACTTGGATGTCTGGGCCTTACTTGATACCATGGCCCAAGTCTTCGGCGATTTTGTCCACGCCCTTAAGTGCGGCGCACGTCTTTTTGTTGGAGCAATGCCCCGTGCAAACGCCACCCTGAGCGCAGTCGGCGCAGGTGCCCTTGCGGTAGATGCGCACGCATACCGCGACAAACGCAATACCAATAACAGCCAGTACAACAATATCGATAGGTGCCATAGCAAGCCTCCTCTAGTTAACCACCACTTACTTTACCCCATTCTCCACCTACCAAAAAGGGACAGGTTTGTTTTGGTCGGTTTTATCTGCGGAAACGCCACATCTCTCCCACCAAAAAGCCCGAGTGTCGCTGGGACACCCGGGCTCGTGGAAAGGGGTTAATCCTTATTCGGACTTAAGCGGAAACTGCGGCGGAGGCGGTGTTGGTCTCGTCCTCATCGGTCCATGCATGCTTGGGCATGGGTCGGAAAATCTGGAAGAGCATCGCAACCAGCAGCACAATGGCCACAACCGTCCAGATACCAAACTGCCCAAGGACAAGCAGGTTGTAGAACTGGTTGATGAACAGGCCGATCACCCAAGCGAAGGCGCACTCGTAGCCGATGGCAATCGCGGTCCACTTGCCAGAGTCCATCTGGTTGCGGATGGTGCCAATGGCGGCAAAGCACGGAGCGCACAGCAGGTTGAAGGCACCAAAGGCGACGCAGGCGCCCATGGTCGGGAACATGCCGGCAAACGCGGTCCACAGACTCGGGTCGGTCTCGGCGGCGTCGGCAACAGACAACAGCGAGCCGGCGGTAGCGACGACGTTCTCCTTGGCGACAAGGCCCGAGACGGTCAGCGCGGTGGCCTGCCAGGTGCTAAAGCCGAGCGGCGCAAAGATCCAGGCGACAAGGTTGCCGAGCATAGCGAGCACGGAGTAGTCCATGAACTCCTCGGGGATACCCTCCATCGCAGGCAGGAAGCCGAAGGTACCATTGTAGCTGCCGAAGTTGGACAGGAACCACACCACTACGGTGGAGGCGAAGATGACCGTGCCGGCCTTCTTGATGAAGGCGAAGCAGCGCTCCCACACATGCAGCGCCCAAGAGCGGACCGCCGGGAAGTGGTAGGCAGGCAGCTCCATGACAAACGGGGTCGGACGACCGGCGAAGAGCTTGGTCTTCTTGAGCATCAGGCCCGAGCCGATGACGGCGAAGACGCCCAGGAAGTAGAAGAGCGGCGAGATCCAAGCAGCGGTATCGGGGGTATGACCGATGATCGAGCCCATGAGCAGGGCGATGATGGGCAGCTTGGCGCCGCAGGGGATGAACGTGGTGGTCATGACCGTCATGCGGCGGTCTTTCTCGTTCTCGATCGTCTTGGTGGCCATGACGCCGGGGACGCCGCAGCCCGAGGACACGAGCATGGGGATGAAGGACTTACCGGACAGACCGAAGCGGCGGAACACGCGGTCCATGATGAAAGCGACGCGAGCCATATAGCCGCAGTCCTCCAGGAAGGACAGCATCACAAAGAGCAGGAACATCTGCGGCACGAAGCCGAAGATGGCACCCAGGCCAGCGACGATGCCGTCACAGACGAGCGAATCGACCAGGCCGCCGTCCTCGGTGCCTCCCGCCACGAGGGCATCGTGCACCATGGTGGTAATGCCGGGGACATAGGGGCCATACTGCGCCGGGTCAACCGAATCGGCGTCGTCGCCCGCGGCCTCAACGGCCTCATCGTAGGCATCGCGGCCCTGACCGAGCACGTACCAGCCATCAGTACCGAAGAGCTGGTCGTTGGTGAAGTCGGTCACCGTGCCGCCCAGGGTGGAAACGGCGATGTAGTACACGCAGAACATGATGACCACAAAGATCGGCAGACCCAGGATACGGTTGGTAACCACGCGGTCGATCTTCTCGGAGGTGCTCATCTTGGCCGGAGCCTTGGTGAGGCACTCGTCAATGATGTGCGCGATGACGCCATAGCGCTCACCGGTGATGATGGACTCGGCGTCGTCGTCGCAATCCTCCTCGCACTGGGCGACCAGTTGCTCAACGCGAGCGGCCTTCTCCTTGGTGAGGTTGATGAGCTTGCAGGCGTCCGCATCACGCTCAAACAGCTTGACAGCGTAGTAGCGACGCTTGTTGGCGGGAACGCTCGCCGGCAGGTTGTTTTCGATGTGGCCCAGAACGTCCTCGATGGAGGAATCGAACTTGTGCTCCGGCACCTGGCCCTTGGAAGCAGCGGACTTCTTGACCTGCTCGAAGAGCTCCTTGATACCCTTATTCTTAAGGGCCGAGATCATCATGACCGGGCAGCCGAGCTTCTTGGAGAGCTTGTCCGTGTCGATCTTATCGCCGTTCTTCTCGACCAAGTCGGCCATGTTGAGGGCGACGACTACGGGCAGGCCGGTCTCGATAACCTGAAGCGCCAGGTACAGGTTGCGCTCGAGGTTGGTGGCATCGACAACCTGGACGACCACATCGGGCTCGCCGCTCATGAGGTAATCGCGCGAGCATTGCTCCTCGGGGCTGTAGGGGGAAAGCGAGTAGATGCCAGGGAGGTCCGTGATGGTAACGTTCTTGTCGCTTAGGAGCTTGGCCTCCTTTTTCTCAACCGTGACGCCGGGCCAGTTGCCAACGTAGCCGTTGGCGCCGGTGATCAGGTTGAAAAGCGTGGTCTTGCCGCAGTTGGGGTTACCCGCCAGCGCGACATGGATCTGAGAATCCGCCATTCAATCCTTCTTCCTTGTGTGCCTGCGCTGCTTTCTCCGCGCAGGCTGGATAATGTGCTTCAAAGATGCTGCATTAAGTTAGAAAAACCTAACTTTATCTGCAGAAATATGCGCCGCGAGTCCTTACTGAACCTCGACGACGGCCGCCTCCTCCTTGCGGATGGAAAGCTCGTAGCCGCGCACGTTGATCTCGACCGGATCACCGAGCGGTGCAACCTTCACGACCTTGAACGAAGTGCCCTTGATAAGCCCCAGGTCCATAAGGTGGCGGCGAAGCGCACCCTCACCGTGAAGCTTGACGATTGTGGAGCTCTCGCCCACCTTAACGTCACCCAACGTCTTCATTTACTTGTCCCCCTTTCAGTGCGTACAGAAATTCCGTCGACTAACCGACGGTCATGATGTGCATGGCAACTTTGGAATCGATGCCAAAGCGTGCGCCCAGCACCGTGACGATGATATTGGCGCCACTCGAGCTCACCACGTGGATTTCGTTGCCCTCGACAAAGCCGAGGTCCTTGAGGTGGTGCTTCATGTCCTCATTGCCCTTTACACGAGACACGCGCACGGTTTCGCCCGCTTTTACCATCGAAAGCGGCATGGCCGGCATCTGCGGTCCGCAAGACATGAGTGGCTCCTAACGTCAGTTCGTCCTCAACATCGACGCGATAAAAGTTAACCACGTCTATGTTCGCTTTAGTAAACTAGCACGTGGTTAACTTTTTGGAAAGGGTCCCCATTCAGATTTCGAAAAAGTTTCCTATATGAAACAAAAGAGGCACCACAAAGACCATCTCTTTGCGGTGCCTTGTCATACCAATTTATGCAACAAAGGGGACTGTCCCCTTGTCACATTGTTGAGGTTAGAGCGAGAGGTTTCTGATCGACGTGACGCAGGAAGCCTCATCCACGCCCGAAACACGGAACACGACGTCCTCGCCACATTCGCCGCAGAGTGCCATGAGCCCTATAACGTCGCGGCCATCGACATGACGATTGCCAATCGAAACCGACACGTCGCTACGATGCTTGGCGATAATGTCATAGAGCAGCGCAACCGGGCGGGCATGCAGTCCCAACGGATCTTTAATCGTCTTCGTAAACTCGACCATGTCCCCTCCCACGACATCGCACATTCGGCCGGCAAACCCAGCCACGTGGTAGTTATTGTACGTTACCGGCGCACCCCCGTCTCACAAAAAACGAGGGAAGGCACACGTCCTTCCCTCGTTGCTGGCAATAGGTAGCCGCTCGCCTACATCAGGCGCAGGCTGACGTCCTTGAGCTGGGCGCCGGAAACAGCACTCGGGGCGCCCGACATGAGGTCGGAGCCGCTGGCCGTCTTGGGGAACGCCATGACGTCGCGGATGGAATCGGAGCCGGTGAGCAGCATGCACACGCGGTCCAGACCCAGAGCGAAACCGCCCATCGGGGGTGCACCAAACTTGAGGGCCTCCATGAGGAAGCCAAACTGAGACTCGGCACGCTCCTCGGTAAAGCCCAGGAGTTTGAGCATGGACATCTGCATCTCGGCGTTGTGGATACGCATACCGCCGCCGCCGGCCTCAAAGCCGTCCATGACAAAGTCGTAGGTGCAAGAACCGGCTGCCAACGGGTCGGCCTCAATCTTGGCGATGTCGGTCTCGGTCGGCAGGGTAAAGGGCTGGTGCTCGGCAGCATAGGCCTTGCGATCCTCGTCCCAATGGAACAGCGGGAAGTTGACGACCCACAGGAAGTCGTGACCCTCGCGCTTGATCTCAAGCGCATTGGCCATGTGCGAACGCATGCCGCCCAGAATCTCGTCGGAGAGCAGGCGCGGGCCGGCGGCGAACATCACAAGGTCGCCGGGCTCGACGTCCATGCGCTCGCGCAGAGCGGCCATCTCCTCGTCCGAGAAGAACTTGACGATGGGGCTGTTGATGGAGCCGTCCTCGCGGAAGGCGATCCAGGCCAGGCCCTTGGCGCCAAACGTGGAAGCCACCCCGGCGAGCTTATCGATCTTGGCACGTGCCCAGGCACCGGCGCCCTTGGCGTTGATGGCCTTGACGACAGAGCCCTCCTCATTTGCGGCGGTCGCGAAGACCTTGAACTTGGAGTTGGCAAAGATGTCGGTCAGGTCGACCAGGTGCATGCCATAGCGGGTATCGGGCTTGTCGGAGCCATAGGTGTCCATGGCATCCCAGTAGTTCATGCGACGCAGCGGCGTGGGCATCTCGACACCCATGCGGCCGAAGGCATCGGCAAGAACCTCTTCGAGCGCGCTCATGACATCGTTCTGGTCCACGAAGGACATCTCGATATCGACCTGGGTGAACTCGGGCTGACGGTCGGCACGCAGGTCCTCGTCGCGGAAGCACTTGGCAACCTGGTAGTAGCGCTCGACGCCACCGACCATGAGCAGCTGCTTCAGAAGCTGCGGGGACTGCGGCAGGGCGTAGAAGTTGCCCGGCTGGATACGGCTGGGGACGATGAAGTCGCGGGCGCCCTCGGGCGTGGACTTAAACAGGGAGGGCGTCTCGACCTCCATGAACTCACGGTTGTGCAGCGCCTCGCGAATGGCAAAGGTAAAGTCGGAGCGCAGCTTGAGGTTTGCCATCATCTCGGGACGGCGGAGGTCCAGATAGCGATAGCGCAGACGGGTGTCCTCGCTGGTCTCGATGCCGTCCTCGATCTGGAACGGCGGGGTGACGGAAGTGTTGAGCACCTCGGCGTGGTCGGTCAGGACCTCGATCTCGCCGGTCGCGAGCTTGGCGTTGGTGGTCTCCTCGCCACGGGAGCGCACGACGCCGTGGATCTTGATAGGCCACTCGGGACGCATGGTCTCGGCAATCTTAAAGGCGTCGCCGTCGGAGTGCTCGGGGTCGAAGGTGAGCTGCGTGATGCCCTCGCGGTCGCGAAGGTCGCAGAAAATAAGGCCGCCGTGATCGCGGCGACGGCTCACCCAACCGGTGAGGGTGACCTCTTCGCCCACGTTCTCGCGGCGAAGCTCGCCGCAGGTACGGGTGTGCATGGAATGCTCGTCGATGGGACGGGTCTGGCTCATACCAGTGATCCTCCTTTATGGATCTGTGCCGCCCCGTGTCGTTCCGGGCGGCGTCGTACAGATTTGCCCAGCCTGCGTAAACCGCGCAGCCAGACATGGCGTTCTATCTTATCGCACCTGTGTCGATGTGCCGCGGAAAAGTAGCTCCTGCCCAAAGACTTGACGGAGACGAAACAATTGCCGCACCGTGGCACCCGCCCGCGCTCGTCACGTGCGACAATATGCCCCAATAAAACAGCACTTGGAAAGGCCCGTCATGACTGCACGCCTCATCGTTATGGATATCGACTCCACGCTCATCAACCAGGAGGTCATCGACCTGTTGGGCGAAGAGGCCGGCGTAGGCGAACAGGTGGCACAGATCACCGAACGCGCCATGCGCGGCGAGCTGGACTTTAAGCAAGCGCTCGTGGAGCGCGTGGGGCTGCTCGCCGGCTTGGACGACAGCGTGTTCGAGCGCACCTTTGAGCGCGTGACGTTTACCCCCGGCGCGCTGGAGCTTGTGCGCTCGGCACACAGCAAGGGCTGGAAGGTCGGCGTGGTGAGCGGCGGCTTCCACGAGGTCGCCGACAAGATCGTGGCCGCCGCGGGCATCGACTTTTGCCTGGCTAACCGCCTGGAGGTCGTGGACGGCAAGCTCACCGGTAAGCTGGCGGCAGACATCGTGACCAAGGAGTCCAAGCTCATCCGGCTGCTGGATTGGGCGGTTGAGTGCGGTGTCGATATGGCCCACACCGTGGCGATCGGCGACGGCGCCAACGATATCCCCATGATTCAGGCCGCGGGCACGGGCATCGCGTTTTGCGCCAAGCCCAAGACGCGCGAAGCCGCCCCGTTTGCCATCGACGAGCGCAACCTGATGCTCGCCATGGACATCATCCTGCGCGACTAGTCGATCCGTCTAACAATTGAATCAGTCTGTCCTATAGTTTCCGAACAATTTTGTCTTAGTGTTCGGAAACATACCCTTTGAGTGCTAGACTTTGCGCCGTCGAAGGGAACATATATGGATAAGCAAGATCTTGAGCAATTGCTGAGCGATGTTGCCGGCGGAGCAGTCACCCCTGCCGACGCCCTCACGCGCATCCAGACGGCTCCGACCGCCGATTTGGGCTTTGCGCAGCTCGATCTTTCGCGCGGGGTGCGCCAGGGAGCCGGCGAGGTTGTCTACGGTGCCGGTAAAACCGCCGAGCAGATTGCCGCCATTATCGAAGCACTGCGCGATGCCGGCCAGGAGCGCATCCTGGTCACGCGCCTGGATGCCGAAAAGGCAGACCGCACCTCGGAGCTCCTCGACAACGGCATCGACCTGGGATATGTCCCGGACGCACAGCTCGCCCTCGTGGGCGGCAAGCCCTCCCCCACCGGCAACGGACGCATCGTTGTCGCCTGCGCCGGTACGAGCGACCTGCCCGTCGCCGAGGAAGCCGCATTGACGGCCGAGTTCTACGGCAACGAGGTCGACCGCCTCTACGACGTGGGTGTCGCCGGCCTGCACCGTCTGCTCGCGCATGCCGAGGAACTTGCCCAGGCACAGGTGGTCATCGCCATCGCCGGCATGGAGGGCGCACTGGCGAGCGTTGTCGGCGGTCTGGTGAGCTGTCCGGTCATCGCCGTTCCCACCAGCGTGGGCTATGGCGCGAGCTTTGGCGGCGTGGCCGCACTGCTCGCCATGCTCAACTCCTGCGCCAGCGGCGTTTCGGTCGTCAATATCGACAACGGCTTTGGTGCCGCCTACCAGGCAAGTCTTATCAATCATCTGAGCGCCGGCACACCCCGCGCCCGTTAAGGAGCATTCCATGTCCAATCATCAGCACACGCTTATCATCGACGGCACCTCGGGCATCAGCGGCGACATGACCGTCGCGGCCCTGCTCGACCTGGGCGCCAGCGAGGAGCATCTGCGCGAGCAGCTCGCCACGCTGCCGGTCGATGGCTTTACGATCGCCGTGACGCGCGTAAACAAGCATGGCATCGACGCCTGTGATTTTGACGTCCAGCTTGCAGAGGAGCTCGAGAACCACGATCACGATATGGCCTGGCTCTACGGCAACGAAGCAGCTGCCGAGCACGAGCACGAGCACGAGCACGAGCACGAGCACCACCATCATGACCATGGCGAGCACGAGCACTGCCATGAGCACGCGCACGACCACGACCACGAGGGTCACCATCACGCCCACCACCATCACCACCGTTCTTTGACGGACGTCACCGACATCATCGACGGCTCGCAGCTAAGCGATGGCGCCAAGCGTCGCGCCCTCGCCATCTTTACCGCACTCGCTGCTGCCGAGGCCAAGGCTCACGGCAAAACGCCCGAGACCGTCATGTTTCACGAGGTGGGCGCCGTCGACTCCATCGTCGACGTCTGTTCTGTCGCCATCTGCCTCGACGACCTGGGTATTGAGGACATCGTGGTCGAGTCGCTCTCCGAGGGCCACGGAACCATCCGTTGTGCCCACGGCCTCATGCCTATCCCCGTCCCCGCTGTCGTCAACCTGTGCCAGGCGGGCAATATCGCCCTCACGCCTGCACCGGTCGCCGGCGAGCTCGTGACGCCCACGGGCGCCGCCATCGTCACCGCGCTGCGCACGTCCGACCAACTGCCCTCACGCTACCGCATCGAAGCCGTCGGCTACGGCGCCGGTAAGCGCCCCTACGAGGGTTGCTCCGGCACGCTCCGCTGCCTGCTCGTTCACGCGGACGCATAGCCATGGATGCCCGCAAAGAAAAAAGCCGCGCTGCCATCGTTGCGGCGTTCTCCGAGCTGCTACGCGAAGAGGACTACGGCAAGATCACCGTCGGCGACATCATCGCTCGTGCCCATGTTGGTCGAGCCACGTTCTACGGCCTCTTTAAGAGCAAAGACGACCTACTGTCCGAGCTCGTGAGCGACATCTGCACCCACGCCCTCGACGACGATGGCACACCGCTCGACGACCCATTCGTGCAGGTCGAGCATATCCTCAACAACCTCTGGGAGCGCCGCCAGGGCGTTCGAGCCCTCGTAGCCGGTGCCGGCTCACGCGTCTTCGCCGACTGCCTACGCAAGACCATCATGTCACGAGCAGCCGAAACCGTCCCTACCAACCCAAACGGCCCCGCCGCCACCATGGACCGCAGTTTCCTACTGCACCACATAGCCTCAAGCTTCGTAGGAATGGTCCAATGGTGGGCCTGGCACAACTTCCAAGCAGCCAAAGCCGACGTAGCCAAAGACTACCTCTCAGCCATAAAGCCCCTCTTCAACTAAGTAAGAAGCTCATCCCAAAGCATCGTCCCAACCCAAGCCGCCACGCATCCCAAAGTGTCGACAGCAGCCCAACGCCCCTACCAGCAACAAGCCCCTCCCATCCAAATTCAGATATATATGTTGGGTTGCTTGTACGAACGCAACAAAGATCCCGCAGCCGGCCGCATGGGGTAACTTCCCAGCGCATTCCGCAGGACGCAAAAAGGCTCGCCGCACAAAGTGCGCAGCGAGCCTTTTTGCATGTCCGAGGACGCGCTGGGAAGTTACCCCATGCGGCCGGCGGACAACTATGTAGCCTTGGACTAGAACATGCCCAAGAAACCGTGCACAAACAGCGCAGCCAGAGCGGCACCGACAAACGGAGCGATGCCAGGAACGAGCAGGCCGTACTTCCAGTTGTTGTCGGCCTTATTCTTAATCGGCAGCACCTGATAAGCCATGCGAGGACCAAGGTCACGGGCCTGGTTCATGGCGAAGCCGGTGATGCCGCCCATGCCCATGCCAACAGCCCAAACGATCAGACCGACGCAGATAGCGAGCATCAAAACGTTCTCGCCGGCGCGGCTAGCGGCAGCAAGGATGGCGCTGATGAACACAAAGGTGCAGATAGCCTCGCAGAAGAAGTTGCGGGCATAGTTCGTGCCCTCGGTAGTAGGGTTGGTCGAGAAGATGTTGCGCTGGGCAATAGGGTCGACGACGCCCTCGGAAGCCTTGAACTCATCGGCATACATAAGCCAAGCGATTACGGCGCCCACAAAGCCGCCGAGCATATCGGCAATCATGAAGGGAATGCAGCTGCTCCACGGCACCAGGCCTACGATGCACTGGGCAAGCACCATGGCGGGGTTCATGCACACGGCACCGCCAAAGACAAACAGGCAGACCGAGATGCCAAAAGACCAGGTGGTGATGGCAAACATGTGGCCGGAGCCCTGATACTTGGTGCCCTTGAGCACGGTATCGCAGTGCACGCCCACGCCAAAGATGATCATGAGGGCCGTTGCGCCGAATTCGCAGAGGAGTTTGGTAAGCATAAAACCTTATCTTTCTTGTCGGTTATAAACGATTCGTTTAGGCCGCGTACTAGTGCTGAGCGACGACAACGCCCAGGCCATCGGGAATGACGGCCACCTTGGCATCGGCACCCTTCATCTCAAAGGCGAGCTTGAGCGCCTCATCGAGAGTGTTGACCGGCGTCATGTGCATATCCTTGATCATCTGGTGATCGCACAGGTCGGTAACCATGATCACAGGGTGATGCGCCAGGATGCGGGCAAAGATCTGGCTCGTCCACTGGTCGGGCAGGGTCTCGTCCTTAGGACGGTCGATGCAGGCGCGCTCAAACTCTGCCGGATCATTGTCGGCGATGTTGTGATAGAAGCCCTCGCCACCGTGACCGTCGGCACAGCCGGCGACGTCGATAATTACACCGCCCTCGGGAAGCGTAGCCTCGGCAGAGCACATGCCCTTCACGGCCTGATAGATGTTCTGGTCGAGCGGGTAGCCGCCGTTGGTGGTGATGGCAATCTCGCACTCAACGGGCTCAACGCCGGCAAGGCTCTTCACGAACTCACAGCCGGCCTCGTGCGCCTTGTGGATGTCGCCGGCAAAGGAGCCGATGACCTCGTGCTTGCCGTTGAGCACCACGTTAAGCACAAAGGCAAGGTGAGCCATCTCAGCGGCGGCAAACATGTCCTCGCTCACGTGGTTGTGGCACAGGTTGCCGGCACGCGAATGGGGATCGTTCACAAACTGACCGTTGTGGTTGTACATGATGGTCTTGTAGCTGGCGATGCCAGGCAGGACGGACTTGCGGCTACCAGAGAAACCGGCAAAGAAGTGCGGCTCAATAAAGCCCTCGGCAAGCAGCAGATCGCAATCGGCAGCAATCTTGTTGATGATGCACTCGCCACCAGAAGGCAAGGTACCGATCTTTTTCATCATGCTGTCGTCGGTCGCGACGTGCATGACGATTTCCTCGTTGGCAACAATCTCCTCGCCATACTTGTTGACGAGCTCCTCGTGCGTCGACGGACGGTGCATTCCCGTAGCAACCAAAATACGCACGCGAGCCTCAGGCGCAGCAGAATGGATGTGATGCAGCAGAATAGGCATCGTCACACGCGAGGGAACGGGACGCGTATGATCGGAGCTAATGATGACAATATCCTTCTTGCCAGCACAAAGCTCCTCGAGCGACGGCGAGCCATAAGGGTTGGCAAGCGACTCCTCTACCAGCTCTTCCTGCGATTTCGTGGTCTTAAACTCGTTTTGATGACCCTCCATCACACCAGCGAAGTTCTTATCCTCAAGCTCTAGATGCAACGTCTTGTGGTCAAACGGTAGTTCGCATTCAAACAATGACGAGCGCCCTCTTCCTTTCAACTGACACACTAGATAAACCGTTGGAAGGATACGCCGCTCACCGAAAAACACCACCGTCCACCGACTCGTTAACACAACGTTCATATTTGACCCACATCAAAACGGCCGCGATCCCAAACGGGACCGCGGCCGCTACAGTCGTAAGGCGAGAAGCACCACATGCATCTCAATCCCGATCGATAAGACGCGAGGCGCGAGGCGCCAAACGCGCCGCCAGGACAAACCCCATCCAAAACGCGCGAAGCGCGCCTTTCTTCCCTTCAGCCCGTAATCCGCCGAAGACCGAGGACAAAGGGACCCGACGGGTTTCCCTCTGAATGCATTCCGCAGCACGAAGCCCTTTCCAAACGCGCGAAGCGCGCCATTATTCCCCCAGCCAGTAATCCGCCGAAGACCGGACATCGCAGGGTCCGCCATTAGTTTACTTTTAGGCACACTCCGCAGGACGCAAGAAGCCCTCGCCGCACGAAGTGCGCAGCGAGGGCTTCTTGCATGTCCGAGGACGTGCCTAAAAGTAAACTAATGGCGGACCCGGACGACTACAGGGCTATCGATTACCCCGTGTTCTGCAGTCCTGCCGAGACGCCGGTCACAGTCGAAAGAATCAGGCTCATGTACTCGGCCTTCTTCTCCTCGGCCATCTCGTCCTGGTTCATACGCACCTCGCGAAGGGCGCGAACCTGGGCGATGGACAGGGCGTCGACGTAGGGGTTACGCACGCGGACAGCGCAGCCGAGCACGCGACGGCGCTGCAGCGGCCATTCGTCACCGACGATGGCAAGGACCCACTTACGGGTGAGCTGCATCTCGGTAAAGACCTTCTCGGACAGATCCCGGCGATCGCCCAGATGCAGATACATCTTGGCGATGCGCTGGTCGGTCTTGGCGATCGACATCTCGATGTTGTCGATGAACGTGCGGAAGAACGGCCACTCCTGGTAGGCAGCCTTAAGCTGCTCAAGGTCGCCCAGCTGCTCGCAGGCGGTGCCCAGGCCGTACCAAGCGGCCAGGTTAATGCGCGCCTGGCTCCAGCTGAAGATCCACGGAATGGTACGCAGGTCGTCGAGCGACTTGGCGCCTAAGCCGCGCTTGGCGGGACGCGAGCCGATCGGCAGCAGTCCGACCTCGGTCAGCGGCGTCACGGTCGAGAACCACGGTGTAAAGTCCTCGGTGTTCAGCAGGTCCAGATAGCGCTCGTGGCTTACGGCGTTGAGCTTCTCGGCCATATCCCAGAACTTCTGCGTGGTCTCGGTGTTGGTCTTCTCGACACTCGGAGCCGACTGCAAAAGCGTTGCGGCGGCAACGGACTCAACATGGCGCTGAGCCAGCGTGCGGTTGCCGTAACGGGCAAAGATGACCTCGCCCTGCTCGGTGAGCTTAAAGAAGCAGTTGACCGAACCCTTGGGCTGCGCCAGCACGGCCTTGTTGGCCGGGCCACCGCCACGGCCCACGGCACCGCCGCGACCGTGCATGAGCACCAGGTCGATATCGTTCTTCTCGGCCCACTTGGCAATGCGCTCCTGCGCGGAGTGCAGCGCGAGCATGGCCGTGGTAGGACCGGCATCCTTGGAGGAATCGGAATAGCCCAGCATGACCTCCATGCGTCGGTTGGTCTGGGCAAGGCGCTTTTGCACCACGGGCAGCGTAAGCATCTGGTCGAGTACGTCAACGCAGCCCTCGAGGTCCTCAAGCTGCTCGAACAGCGGGATCACGTCGAGCTCGGGCACGTCCTCCTCGTGTGCAAAGGACAGGTGGGCGAGCTCAAAGACGTCGGCCACATGCTGGGCGCTCTTGGTGAACGAGATGATGTAGCGGTGCGCCATCTTCTTGCCGTAACGCTTTTGGATGGAACCGATGGCACGGAAGGTATCGATGACCTCGCGCGTCATGGGCTGCAGGTCGCCGTGGATACCGTTCTCGTGGATATCCTTGAGGGCACGGGCGTGCACCACGGAGTGCTGACGGAACTCCATCTCGACCATATGGAAGCCGAAGGACTCGACCTGCCAGATGATGGTCTGGACCGGGCCATAGGCAGCACGGACGGCACCGCAGGCGGCCAGCGAGCGCTGGACGACGCGCAGGTCATCCAGGAACTCATCGGCGCTGTGGTACATGGTGTCGGTGATACGGCGCACGGTGGCGTTCAGACGGTCGGCCATGACGAGCATGACGGCGCGATGCGGCTCGTGCTCGGAGATCAGCTCGGCGCGGGCCGTGTACTGGGTGCTCATCTCGACCTGATGGTTCCACAGGTTGATGAGCTCGGCCGACGGCTTGCTGTAGGTGGCCTCGAGCGTGAGGTTGCGGCCGATGCGGCGGCACTTGTCCTCGAGTTTGAGCACCATGTGGGTGAAGTACTTGGCGGCGACCTCACGGCTCACCTTGGCGGTGACGTTGGGGTTACCGTCGCGGTCGGAACCGATCCAGCTGCCGGGATGGAAGAATGCCGGGCACAGCGGCGGCACGGTACCGGCCTTATCACCCAGCACCCAGTCGTCAAAGCGACGATAGATGACGGGGATAACGTCGAACAGCGTGTTATCGAAGATGTCGATGATGGTATCGGCTTCCTCGACCGGCGTGGGCTTCTTGAGCGCAATGGGGCTCGTACGCACCAAGGCGTCGATCTCCTGCAGCATATGGCGCTCGTTCTCCACCAGGTCGGAGCCGCCCAGACGCGGACGCTCCTCCAGCAGGTTGGAGATACGGCGAATCTTGCCCTCGACGGCCTTACGACGGGCCTCGGTGGGATGTGCGGTAAAGACAGGGTGGAACTCGAGCTTGTCGAGCAGCTCGTTGGCGCCCTCGACACCCATCTCGTCTACCAGCTGGTGATAGGCGACGGTAAGCTCGTTGGCGGGATCGACCTCGGTATCAGTCGACGCACCGGCCTCGCGCTCGCGCAGCTGCGCCACACGGTAGTTCTCCTCCGACAGGTTTGCCAGGTGGAAGAAGCTCGTAAAGGCGCGGACGATAACCTGCTGCTTATCGAGCGGCAGACTATCGATCAGATCGACGACCTCGCGAAACGCCACGGCGGTGGGCTCGTCGGCGGTGGGCACGCCCTGCTCGTCGACGGCCTCGTCAGCGGCACGGCTACCGGGGTTGCCGGCATTGGCCACGATTTCGGCCGACAGAATCTTGTCGAACAGGTCCGCGATCTCGGGATCATACTCGCTAAGCACACGGCGCTCCAGGCGCAGGAACAGCGCCAGATTATCGCGCAGCTCCTCGGGGATCTCGATCTCGGCGAGACGCTCCCTGGACTCGGCATTCGAGCCGATTCGGTTAACGAGGCGGTTGACCACGGCAGCGACGCGCGCCGCGGCTTCGGGTACAGACTGGTTGCTTAGGTTCTCAGCCACGTTTCCTCCCATTCCTCCTTCTATGCACGTAACATGCGATATTCATTATAGGCACTCGGCAAAAACTTTCGGCGCTGATTGCGCTTTACCACACAAAAGTATTTTCTGCATTGCAAGGGTTTTTGCCCTAAATGGTCGTATTTCTCGGTGGGCGGCATACGCAAACGGGGGCATTCCGCATAAAAGCGAAACACCCCCGTAACAATCGCTCTTCATGAGCAGGGCACGATAGCAGGCCCGCAGCTCAAAAAGATGCGCTACAGGCGCTCGCGAACCGCCTCGACAACGTTGGCCAGATCGACGAGTACCTCGTCATGGCTCTCCATGTCGCGCACCTTGACCTTGCCGGCGGCAAGCTCGTCGCCACCCAGGACCAAAATGAGCTTGGCGCCCACCTTGTCGGCCTGCTTAAACTGAGCTTTGAGCGAACGACCCTGGTAGTCGGCCTCGGTCACGATGCCAGCGGCGCGAAGCTCCTGCGTGATGGCAAAGACGTTCTGGCGCAGCTCCTTGCCGGCATTGGCAACGTAGACGCACGGGGCCTCCTCGGCACCCAAGTCGTTACCAAAGGCCTGAAGGGCCAGCAGCGCACGCTCAAAACCGACAGCGAAGCCGACGCCTGCCGTGGGCTTGCCACCCTCGAGCTCGACCAAGCCGTCGTAGCGACCGCCGCCACCGATGGAGCCGACACCGGCACCGGGAGCCTCGACTTCAAAGACGGTACGGGTGTAGTAGTCCAGGCCACGCACCAAGGTGGGGTCCTCGACATACTCGATACCCGCCGCATCCAGATAGCGCTTGACTTGCTCGTAGTGCTCGCGGCACTCGTCGCACAGGTTGTCGCCCATCAGCGGGGCGTCGGCCATGATCTCGCGGCAGTGGTCGTTCTTGCAGTCGAAGGCGCGCAGCGGGTTGAGCTCGGCGCGCTCGCGGCACTCGTCGCACATCTCGTCGGCGTGATCGAGGATAAACTGCTTGACCTGCTCGCGATAGGCCGGACGGCATTGGGCATCGCCCATCGAGTTAATGAGCAGACGGAGCTTGGAAAGATCGAAACCAAGACGCTTGTAGAACTCCATGAGCATGATGATGCACTCGGCGTCGGCAGCCGGATCGGGAGCGCCGAGCCACTCGATGCCTACCTGGTGGAACTGGCGCAGGCGACCCTTCTGGGGACGCTCGCCACGGAACATGGCCTCGGCGTAGTAAGCCTTAAACGGCGTGGAGCCCTGGGACACCAGGTTGTTCTCCACGACGGCGCGCACCACACCGGCCGTGCCCTCGGGACGAAGGGCCAGGCGCTGCTTGGGCTTGAGCTTGGTGTCGGTGCCCTCAGCAAAGACGCGCTCCAGGTTGGCGCCGCTAAACACGCGGAACATCTCCTTGCGCACGACGTCGGTCGACTGGCCGATACCGTGGACAAACACGTCCACCTGCTCGATCGCGGGCGTCTCGATGGGCTTAAAGCCAAACGGCTCGAATACGCTGGCCGCAATCTGCTGCATCTTTTGCCAGGCGCGCATCTCGGCGCCGATAAGGTCGCGGGTTCCCTCCGCCTTCTGTGCCTGCATGGGCAAACACCTTTCTTTTGTATCGCGTCATAGGTAGTGGACATTATACGGCACAAAGCAGCAACGCGGCGGCGCGTCTGACCGAACGAGGGTATGGGAACTCGTTCGGCCGGACGCGCCGCCGCGGCAGTCACGGACGAAGCAGACAAGCGGCGATGCGCTTTGGCCTACCTACTCCCCCGCCACGCTCGCGCGCAGCTTGGCAGCGATGGGCTCGGACGCCAACAGAAACACGAGCATAGCCACGGAGCACACCAGGCACACGATCCAGGTGCTCGCAAAGGAGCCCGTAGCGTCGAACAGCACACCCGAGACGATGGCGCCCACGGTGCCACCGACCATCTCGAGCGAGGTAATGGTGCCCGTGACCTTACCCAGGTCGGCCATGCCAAACTGCTTAGACGCAGCGATCGTGGGCGTAATGGTGCCCATGCACGTTCCGATACCAAAGCTAATGGCAGCCACGATGGGGCCGAGGTCGGTTGCGGGGAAGCACAGGGTGACGCAGGCAACGATGCACGCAACGGACCCCAACACATTGCCAAAACGCAGGCCAAATCGATCATAGATGGCGCCAAGGGAAATCTTGGCGATAACGACGGTAACCATATAGGCCGAAAGCACGGTGCCTGCCCACATAGGGTCGTGACCGCCCGTGACGATCTTGGCGCCGTTGACGGTGACGCTCGTCATATTCGTAACCTGGTTGGGCAGGATGGCGCCATTGACAAGGCCCATAAAAAGGAATGCCACGACGAGCAGCCAGAATGCCGGGCTCTTCTTAATGCGCGACCAACCAACACTGACGTCGGGGGCCGTATGCTCGTCCTTATCGCCCGCGGTGGAAACAGACGGATCGCCCGGGTTCTCGCCGAGCGGCTTCAGGCCAATCTCGGAAGGTTTGGTGCGGAAGGAATACGCCGTGATGGGCAGCGCCGCCACAATGCAGACGGCGGCAAGCACCAAGAAGGCGGAACGCCAGCCCACGCTCACGATTAGCGAGCTCACGATCGGCGAGAGAATGGCGCCGCCAAAGCCCGAGCCCGAAAGCGCAATGGAGATAGCAAGACCGCGTTTGGCTGTAAACCAGTTGGCAGTGACGAGGCTAATGAGCAGGCGGGTCGAGGCCACGGCGAAGCAGCCCGAGACGGCAAAGAGCACGTAGACCTGCCAAAGCTCGCCCACAAAGCTCATGCCGACAAGCACGGCAGAGGTGGCGATAACGGTGAGGGAGCCCAGAACGCGGCCGCTTACTTTATCGGCAACATGGCCGATCACAAGCGAACCCACAACGCTCACCACGGTGGAGATGGCATTGGAGATGTTGTACTGCGCAAGGGAAATGCCCAGGTCGCTGACGATCAGCGGCTGGAACAGGCTCATGCAGTTGACGAAAATCGTGTAGCACGTGGCCATGATCACAAAGCCGGAGGCCACCACGAGCCAGCCGGGGAAGAACTTACGTTGCTGGGACATTGATTACTCCTTGTGGTCCGCTACAAAACCAAGGGCGACGGCGGCATATGCCGCGGCACCGAGCGGCAGCTCGGCATCGCTAAAGCGCGCCTTGGGATGGTGCTGGGCAAAATGCTCATCCGTATCGGTTACAGCGGCGCCCACGGTAAAGTACGCGCTCGGGATCTCGCTCGAGATAAGCGCAAAGTCCTCGCTCGCCATGGCGTGGAACAGCGGCAGAAAAGCTGCCTTGGGCAATGTCGCACCCACATAGCCCAGCGATGCCTGGGTCATATCGTCATCGAGTACGAGCGGCGGAACATCCGAGAGCGTCTCGATGGTCGCCGGCGTACGATACGTTGCCGCTACGCCATTGACGACCTCGGCGATGCGGGTCTTAAGATGCGCCATGAGCTCGACGTCAAAGCCGCGCAGCGTTCCTTCGAGCACGCAGGTGTCGGGAATGACGTTTGCCGCCTGTCCGCCGGCAAACTTACCCACGGTGAGTGCGACCTCCTTGGCCGCCGGCACCTCGCGGGAGATGAGCTCCTGGAGTGCCAGGTGCACATGGACGCCGGCCGTGATGGGGTCGATGCAGATCTCGGGGCTCGAGCCATGGCCGCCCTTGCCCTGCAGTGTAATGCGGAAACCGTACACGCCCGAAAGCGCCGGGCTCCCATAGAGCACCAGGCCGAGCGGCGATTGGCTGTTAACGTGCATGGCGAAAGCCGCCTGGGGACGCGGGTTCTGCAGAAGGCCATCGGCAATGGCAGCGCGAGCGCCCTCAAAGGTTTCCTCGCCCGGCTGAAACAGCAGCTTAACCGTGGCATTGGCATCGACAAGCTCGGCCTCGCGAGCCTTGAGCAGGCGGGCGGCACCAAGCAAGGCCGTCGCATGCATATCGTGGCCGCAAGCATGCATGCAGCCGTTGACAGAGGCGAAAGGTTCGTCCGACTCTTCCGCGACGGGAAGGGCATCCATGTCACCGCGCAGCATGATGACCGTGCCGGCCTGATCGTCCGTGCACGTACCGTTGCCCTGGGCCGCCACGGCCGCACCGGCACCGATTAAGCCCACAACACAGGAGCCGTCGACGAGCGTGGCAAACGGGATGCCCATCTCGGTCAGACGTGCCTGGATATACGCAGAGGTTTGCGGAAGGCGATTACCCAACTCGGGCGTCTGATGCAGATCGTGGCGCCACGCAGCAAGCTTGTCTGCAAAAGCTTGAGCCTCGGCAACAAGACCGTCACCGATAGCGGCTTGCGCGGCCGGGGTGGCTTTGGGCGCTGGTTGCGGTTGAAAATCGGACAGAGCTGGTGCCATAGATGCCCTCCAGTATTATTTGTGCAGAAAACACTTTGATGGTCTAAAGTGCAAGGCATAACTGTAAGGGCGTTACATAAAAAACGCCGCCCCAGGAGGACGGCGCAACAAGTTGTTTACAATTGCGCGCAATTATTTCGGCGCAAAAAATCGAAATGTGTCTCGCTCAAGATAATCGACAGGAAGATGAGTGCAAAGCCGGCGAGCAGGCGCGAGGTGAGCGCCTCACCCATTAACAGCACCGAGAACAGCACACCCGAGGGCGATTCCATCGAGAGCAGCAGCGAGCCCGTCGAGGCCGGGACGTGCGCCAAGCCGACGTTTTGGATGAGCAGCGCCACGCACGTGCAGCCCACCGAGAGAAAGGCCATCACGCCGATAAAGCTCGGCGTCCACACGGACAGAGGCGCCTGGGTCTCGAATAGCAGCGACGAGATAAGGCTCAAGACGCCATTGCCCACAAACATCCAAAACGTAATGACGTTGATGTCCATTTTGCGACCGTACTTGGCGGTCACCGCCATCTGGATGGCGAAAAAGACCGCACCGCCCAGCGTGATGGCATCACCGATGTTGAACTCGACGCTATCGAGCGCCACCAGGCCAATGCCCGCCAGACAAAGCAATGCGGCACCCAAGTTGTAGCGAGTGAGCTTTTCGCCGCTTAGAACGTAGCACGCAAACGGAACCAAGATGCAGTACGTGCCCGTCAAAAATGCACTCTTGCCTGCCGTGGTCTGTGCCAGGCCGATCGTCTGCAAACCGTAGGCACCCCACATGAGCGCGCCCATGCCAAGTCCAACAATCAGGTTTCGAGCGTTGAAATGGGCAACAATGCGCTCGTGGAAGATGGCAAGCATGACCAACGACGCCGGAAGAAAACGAATGTAGAGCAGCTCGAACACCGGAATGGTATCGAGCGCATCCTTCATGGTGGTGAAGGAATAGCCCCAGATGACCGCCACCGAAAGCAGCAAGACCTTCCAGAACAGCGGCGAGCGCGCACCGGCACCGCGAGAGGCACCGCCGGCACCTAGGTCTTCGCGGGCTACAGGGCTATCGGGCATATTCTCGATTTCGTTGGCAGCGTATTGGGCCATGGAACATCCTCACACTCAATCTGGGCGTGGTGTCCGCACGCGTATGGCTGCGTGCCGCCTCATGGTCAAATAAAAACGGGACGCGCCGGACCCCCGGCACGCCCCGCTACTGTAGCAACAACCACGCAACCCACGCAATTCACTACGCTAAAGCGTCGGTACAGAAAACCTCGATGTTCCGGCAACGTCAGCGAAAACGCCCCTAAGCGAGCAAGGTGACGTGAAATGAAAGGGCGCTGACCTTCTGGTCGCGCCCTTGAAATTGAACGTCAGATTGCCGCTTAGGGACGTTTGCAGCGTCGAGCCGTTACGCGGTTTGGTAAAACCGCGTAACTAAATAAGCTTTGTTGATTCCAGCTTTTCGATGATCCAGTCGTTAGCTTTGATAACCGGGCGGCGGAAGACGACGCCCAGGGCCAGCGACGGAATCAGATAGCTCGCCAGAATACCCAGCTCAACCCAGTACTCCATATGGTAGGCACCGGCCATGGCGGCATGCATGGCGTTGATGCCGTGGGTGAACGGCAGGAACGGATAGATCGCCTGGAACACGGGGCCGGTCATCTCGATGGGGAACGTGCCGCCCGAACCGCCGACCTGCATGACCAGCAGCACGACGGCGAGCGCCTTGCCGATATCGCCAAACGAAACCGTAAGCGTGTAGACGATATTGGAGAACACGAGACTCGCGACCCAGCCCGCCAGCACAAACTGCAGCGGGTCGTCGCACTGGATGCCAAAGAACAGGATGTCGCCCGCACACACGAGCGTTGCCTGCAGCAGGGCCAGACCGCCAAAGAACAGGTAGCGGCCCAGGTAGATCTCGTGCAGGCGCACGGGGATGAGCTCGTTGATAAGCTCATCGTCAACCGAGACCTTCATCATGGCCGCCAGCACAATCGAGCCCACCCAGAGCGACAGAATCGTGTAGAACGGTGCCATGGCCGAACCGTAGTTGCGGATCGGATAGACCGGCTTGCGATCGAGCGCGACGGGGCCGGAAAGCGACACGGCCAGACCCTCGGGATCATTGCCGATCATCGTCTTGATCGTAGCGAGGTCATCCGACATCAAGGCGCCGTCGAGCTCGTCCTTAAACGCACTGATCTTGTCCGACGCCTCGCCCAGCTGATCAGAAGCCTTGTTGACCAGCTTTGCAGCTTTGGAGAGGCCCTTTGCCAGCGAACCGGATGCGTCGGTCAGGCCAGCAACAGCACTATCCAGATCGTTCGAAATACCGTTCAGCGAATCCAAAACGCCCGAGATGGTCTTCTTGAGCTCCTTTGCCTTGGCCGAAAACGTAGAGTCGTAGTCAGTCTTGGCGCCCGAGATACCAGCCTTGGCATCCGCGATTGCCTGATCGACCTCGGCACGCGACTTATTAACCTCTGCCATGCTGTCAGAGAGAGACTTCGCGGTGGCCGTCAAGTCCTTGGCGTTGTTGCGATACTCCACAGCAATCCTGCTCAGCGATGTTGCCACAGACTTGAGGCTGTCCTGGAGTTTTTCGTCAGTCACCTGATCGGCAAAGCTGCGGAGCTGGTCGGCCGTGGCGTCGATATCGTCGGCACGCGTGTTGAGCGCCGCCGCGGCATCGTTGAGCTGGGACACTGTAAGGTCGACATGTTGATTCGCGGCATCAAATGCCTTCGCAAGCTCGGCGGACACGTTGTCAAACGAGCCCGCGCTTCCGTCAATCGCGGCATTGATGGCGTCGTTGGCGTCCTTCAGCGCTTCCTTGGAATCGCTCATGCCGCTCTTGGCATGCTCCATCAACTGCTTGGTCGACTCATCGACCGTGCCCGTCTGCTTGAGCATGCCGCTCGCCGACGTCAGCGAATCGGACGTGGAGCTCAAAATGCCCGCCAGCGACGAAGCATTTGCCCGAACGTCTCGCAGGTCCTCAATCGAATCGCCGAGCGTCGAGGACAGGTTGGCGATAAAGTTACCCACCTGGTCGGTGCTCATGTAATCGAGCAGGCTGGACACCGTCTTAAGACCGATCGTCGTAATGGTCTCGGTAAAAGTTTTGTTAACCTGGCTCTGGACGGCGCTCGAACCCTTCTCGGTCACGATCTGCGCAATGGCGTTGGCCTTCTGATTCTCGTAGAACTCGATATCGGCATGCTTCACGTCGGTCGAGAAAAGCGTCATCATGTCAGCGCTAAACGTTTTGGGGATAACGACGGCAGCATAGTACGCGCCCGACTTAACGCCCTCGATAGCCTTTTCGCGATTGTTGAGCACAACCCAATCGAAGCTCTCGTTGCCGCGTAGGGTGGCGGTCACGTTTTCGCCCACGTTAACCTCGACGGGGATCAAATCGCTCTCGTAACCCTCATCGGTGTTGACCACGGCGATCTTAAGATTGCCGGTGTTGCCGTACGGATCCCAGCTGCCGGCGATGTTAAACCACGCGTACAGACACGGTACGATAATGAGGCCCATCACGACAACCAAGCCGATCACGGAGCGAGACACGTTTTGGACATCGCGCTTAAACAGATGCAGGATGTTCTTCATTTATGCCTCACCTCCTTTGGAGTGCTTGCCAAGCGCGGTGGTATCTCCATCATTTGTGGCTGTGCTGTCGCTGCCCTGAGATTTATGGTGCGAGCCGATATGCGGCAAGCGGCCCGTGGACTGATCGCCGCCCTTGGCACCACGCTCGCTGGCGTTGAGGCCAAACATGTGGCGGGCGGCAGGAATGGCGGCCGTGTGTTCGCGCATCTCGCGACGCAGGTCCTCATCCGAAAGCGCCGAGATGCGCATCTGGGTATTGAGGCTCGCTCGGATATATTCGATATTGATAAGCCAGCCGCAGATGGCAATAACCGAGATGATCCAAATGACAAGCAGGATGATCTTGCCGTTATTGTCGATATCGAGAACCGTCGACAGGACAAAGAGCAGGACCTGAACGCCCACCACGGCGGCAAAACCGCCCTTGATGTAGTACGGGTAGCGATGTTCAAAGGCGACCGCATGATCGAGCAGTTCGCGACGGTACGAATCGGAATCGAGCATGACGCGCATGGCCGTGCGCAGCGAGTAGCGCTGGCGCGGCAGGTCGTTGGACTCGCAAATCATCATACCGGTCGTGGAGAGCTGTTTATCAAAGAGCAGGTTAAGGTTGAGCAGCAGCGGACGCAGCTGCAGGCCGATAAAGAGCGCCACGATCAAGAACACGCCCAGAATGCACAGGTTAAACAGGTAGTTGAACGAATACATGCCGCCGACCGTCTCGCGCAGCAGATTGATGCCGTAGGTAAAGGGCAGCAGCGGGTGCAGCCACTGGAAGAAGCCGGGCATCATCTCGATGGGGTACATGCCCGACGAACCCGGGATCTGCACGATGACGAGAATGACGCCGATAGCCTTGCCGATATGCTTAAACGTGGTGGACAGCGCATAGATGATATTGACGTAGGTGAACGAAATGGCGATGCCGCCCAGCACGAACAGCAGCGGGCTGACGCACTGCACGCCAATCACCAGATCGCCTACCGTAACGATGATGGCCTGCAACGCGCCCAGGATCACCATGAGCAACCAGCGGCCAAAGTAGCCTTGGCGCGCCGTAAAGCTGCCAACACCTTCACGGTCGACCTCGAGCTTGTAAATGGCGATGAGCACATAGCCGCCCACCCAAAGCGCCAGATTGGTGTAGAAGGGAGCGATGCCCGAGCCAAAGCTCTTGACCGGATAGATTGGCTTGGACGTCAACTCAACCGGAGACGCCATGAAATCTGCCACGTCATTGACATCGACGCCCATCAGATCGGCCAGCTCGCCCATGGACTCGGAGGTCTGCAGCGCCGCGATGTCATTGGCGGCGGTTGCAAGCTTGTCCTGGACCTTGGCAAGCGAGGAATCGGTCTGGGACAGCGTGGTCTTGGCCTGGCCGAGCGTAGCGCTAAGCTGCGCCAACGTGCCGCGCGCATTTGCAAGTGTAGGTGTCATACCCGAGACGATACCGGTCAGGTCGCCCGAAACGGCAGCAAAAGAGTCGAGCGCGCTCGAGGCCTTCGGCAGCGCGTTTTGGCCCAAGTCCGTCTGGGCTTGGCCAAGGTTGGTCGCACCGGTATGAATTGCGTTATTGATAGCGTCACTGGCACCCGAAACAGCCGCTGCGTCATTCGCCATGGCGCTCGACTGCGCGGACAGACCGTCCTTGATGCTCTGAAGCTTTTCATTCTGCTCTCGAAGCAAATCGATGGTCGATACAATGCGCGCGTCAATTTCCTCGGAACCTGTCGACGTGTCATTGGCGAGAATCTCCAAGTGCCCGATAACGGCCTTATTGTGGTCGATCGTCGCTTGAAGAGACTCGAGCGAGTTGTCGATACGGGTGGTCGTAGATGTGACCGCGCCCGTCAGCTTGCCGATGGCAGCGTTCGCAGAGGCCGACGTCTTGGTGAGCGCAAGGCTGCCTTCCGAGAGCGCCTTGGAGAGCGAGGTGATGGAGTTGCCCGCCGTGGTGCGAGCTTCGCTCAGCAGGTCGTTGCCCTGGGAGATCGCCTGCGTCAGCGACGGTGCCTGGTCTTGCAAGCCGGCAAGTGCCGCATCAGCCGAGGCGATAGCGCCACTCGTCTTATCGATGGCGGCATTCATATCGCCAATCGAATCGCGCACCTCGCCCAAGGTGTCGGACGCCTCGGACACCGAACTTGCCAGCGAGTCCTGAGTCTGGGTTGCCTTGTCCTTTAAATCGACACCGGCATCCTTGGCGATACCGGCAACAGTCTTGCCTACCGTAGAGACAAATTCCGAGTTGATCTGCTCCTCGATGGTGTTTGCACCGGTATCGGTAACCTTGGGCGCAATGGCGCTCTTCTTCTCATTGACGTAGTACGTGAGCTTGGGCTGATGGTAGTTGCCGTCGAGCATCGAAACCAGGTTATCCGAGAAGTTCTTGGGAATCACGATAGCGGCATAGTACTCGCCGCTCTCGACGCCCTCCTTGGCATCGGCCGTCGAGTCGACGAACGTCCAGCCCAACTGATGATTCTCCTTGAGCTGGTCGACCACTTTGTCGCCAGCGTTGAGCTCACCCACCAAGTCGTTTTGGGTGCCTCGATCGTTGTTGGCGATAGCAATCTTGATGCCTTGGGTGTTTCCATACGGATCCCAGTTTGCCACGATGTTATACCAGGCATACAGCGAGGGAATAACGCACACGCCTAGGGTAACCACCAGGGCGACGGGGTTCACAAGCAGTCGCTTAATGTCGCGCTTAAATATCGCAAAGGACACCTTTGCATTGGATAGTTTGCTGCCGAGACTCACGCTTGGACCATCCATCCTGTCGTTAAATCGAATCGTACTATCGACAACCATTGTAGTAGGCGCTTTAACGTCTCAAAGCACAATGGTGTTGAGTTTTGCGGGTAGCAATATACTACGAAGATGAGTTAACGTACAGATGTACAGTATCCTAAATTTCAGCAGGTCACAAAACCACAACCCGCACAAATAAATGATCCCTTGGGGACGGAGGGATCATTCAAAAGGAAACGAGAGTGGAAAATCTCTCACTTCAAGCCCGCATTCGAGCCAAAAGTGGGAGATTATCCACTCTCGTTCTAATCTAGTTACGGTGCCGTATCCCCGAACTACATCAAGTTGCAAACAGCCGCCGCGAAGGCTACGGGATCCTCGGGGAGGATGCCCTCGACCAGCAGGGCCTGGTCATAGAGCAAACCGGAGTACTGCTTGATCTTGTCGGCGTCGCCCGCCTTCTGAGCGGCGACGAGCTTGGAAAAGACCGGGTGCTTGGCGTTGAGCTCGAGCACGCGTTGGCTCTTGGGCATGCCGTCGGGCGCGCCCTCGGGTCCCTTCTGGAGCACCTTCTCCATCTCAAGCGAAAGCGGACCCTCGGTGGTGATGCAAGCGGGGGCATCGGTCAGGCGCGCGGAGACGGCAACTTTCTCGACCTTGTCACCGAGCGCCTCCTTCATAGCGCTAAAGAGGTCCTCGTTTTCCTTGGTGGCGTCCTCGGCCTCCTTCTTCTCGTCCTCGGTCGCCAGGTCAAGATCGCCGGTCGCGACGTTCTTGAGCTCCAGATGACGATCCTCGACCTCGGGCTCGGCACCGTCGGCCACAGCCTTCTCGGCAGCCTCGCGGGCAGCATCGTCCTCGTAGATCTTGGGCATATCGGCGGCAACGTACTCACGCATGGCCTGGAACGTGAACTCATCCACATCCTGCGTCAGCAGCAGCACGTCATAGCCGCGGTCGAGCACGCCCTTTACCACGGGCATCTTGGCCAAGCGCTCACGCGAGTCGCCGGCGGCGTAGTAGATGGCCTTCTGATCCTCGGGCATGCCCTTGGCATACTCGGCCAGGGTAATCATCTTCTGCTCCTTGGCAGACCAGAACAGCAGCAGATCGGCGAGCTCATCGGCCTTCATGCCATAGCTCGAGTAGATGCCGTACTTAAGACCGCGGCCAAAGTTCTCAAAGAACTTCTCGTAGGCCTCGCGGTCATTGTCGCGCATATCCTCAAGATCGGCGGTAATCTTCTTCTCCACGCGCTTGGCGATGGCCTTGAGCTGACGGTTCTGCTGCAGCGTCTCACGCGAGATGTTGAGCGACACGTCAGCGGAATCCACGACGCCGCGGACAAAGTTGTAGTAGTCGGGCAGCAGGTCGTCGCACTTCTCCATAATCAGCACGTTGGAGCTATAGAGCGCCAGGCCCTTCTCGTAGTCCTTGCTGTACAGATCGAACGGCGCGCGGCCCGGCACAAACAACAGGGCGTCGTACTCGAGCGTACCCTCGGCATGGAAGCTGATAGTGCGCGCAGGATCGTCAAAGTCGTGGAACGTGGACTTGTAGAACTCGTCGTAGTCCTTCTGCTCGACATCGGAGCTGCGCTTTTTCCAGATCGGCGTCATGGAGTTGACGGTCTCGAGCTCCTGGTAGTCCTCGTACTCGGGCTTGTAATCGTCGCCGGCGTCCTCGGGCTTGGGTTTCTGGCGGCTCTTGGACACCATCATCTGAATCGGGTAGCGCACATAGTTGCTGTACTGCTGAATCAGGCTCTTGAGGCCCCACTCGGTCAGGAAGCGATCGTAGGTCTCGGCCTCGCCGTCGGCGTCGAGCTTCTCGTTCTCACGCAGCGTCAGAATGACATCGGTACCGTGCTCGGCGCGCTCGCCGTCCTCGATGGTGTAGCCCTCAAGACCGTCGGATTCCCACACATGGGCGACATCCTCGCCATAGGCGCGGCTGACGACCTTCACATGGCTGGCGACCATAAAAGCCGAGTAGAAGCCCACGCCAAACTGGCCGATGATGTCGACATCCGAACCCTGCTGCTCGGCGTTCTCGGTCTTAAACTCCTCGGAGCCGGAATGGGCGATGGTGCCCAGATTGCGCTCGAGCTCCTCGGCGGTCATGCCAATGCCGTTATCCGAGATGGTAATGGTGCGGGCGTCTTTATCAAAGGAGACGCGAATGGCCAAGTCGCCCTGGTCGATCTTGACGCTCGGGTCCTGCAGGCTCCTAAAGTTGAGCTTGTCGACGGCGTCGCTCGCGTTAGAGATAAGCTCGCGCAGGAAGATTTCCTTATTGGTGTAGATGGAGTTGATCATGAGGTCGAGCAGTTTTTTGCTCTCGGTCTTAAATTGACGCATGTGCAGTCCTTTCGCGCTACCCCCGTCCGCAAAAACGGCCCGGTTGCCCGAGCCGCATCGCAGACCTGCTATGTTCAGACTTAGATTTTATAACCCATTAGCGCGCACATATACATACGGAATCGAAAAACTGTATGTCTAAGCGCTCCGATGCGCCAATTGCCAAGGAGTGTCCCCAACTGCCGGCAGAAAAGGAACGTCCCTATCTGCCATCTACGCGCTTGGCCATCCAGGCATGGGGCTGGCCTTCATCCTCATAGTCCACCGGGGCAATCTGCGTGTAGCCCGCCTTGACATAGAGCGGTAGCACGTATTCCTGAGCATGCAGCTTAATGAGCTTGGCACCGGCATCACGCGCGCACGTATCACTGGCCTCGACAATCTTGCTCGCCAGACCGCGACGGCGCATGCTCGGCAGCACGGCCACGCGCCCCATAATGTAGGTCTCCCCCGCCGCGACACCTTCGTCCAAGTCGCACGCCGGCGACACCGGAGCCTCTGCGTCAGCCGCGCGCTCAAGCTCTTCGGGAAACACGCGCGAGCAACCGGCAAGCTCGCCGCCTACATAGAGCGTCACGTGAATGCAGTTCGGATCCTCGTCGATAGCGTCGAACTCATTCTCGTAGCCCTGCTCGTCCATAAAAACGACGCGGCGCACCAACGCCGCGTCATCAAAGCATCCCGTCTTAAGTTGGATATCCATGCTGCCCTTTCATTCAATGCGAACGTTAGGGACAGATTTTAGCGAAAATGAGCTCCGCGCACGCTAAACTTCGCGCGAGCCTTCGCCAGGCAGTCGTAATGACCCACGTTATGGGCATCGCTCGCGATGAAGCTGTACAGGTTCTGATCGAACAGGCGCTGTGCCGGCTTTTTCTCGCGACCAAAGCGACCGCCGGCAATAAAGTCCGCCGAAGCCTGCAGCTTGCAGCCCATATCGACCAGGCGCTCCGCCACGCTTACATCCTTTTGAACCGCACGATAGCGCTCAGGATGAGCGATGATCACCTGGTAGCCACGGCACTGCAAATCGTAAATCGTGTTCTCGTACTCTCTAAACGCATACGCATCGGCATGCGTCGAAAGCTCGAGCAGAAACTCGTTGGTCCCATCGAAATGCAAGTGCTCCGCGGCATCGATACCAAGCTCAACGAGCTTTCGATGGTTGACCTCGAAGCCCATCTGGAGCGGAAAACCGTCAGCGTTATCACGCAGCAGCTCAAAGGCATCCCACATCTTGTCGTAATCAAAATAGGGATCACGACAGTGAGGAGTGCAAACGATTCTGGTTACCCCGGCCCGCTTGGCAGCCTCGAGCATCGCCAAGCTCTCATCGAGATCGGCGGCGCCGTCGTCTACACCCGGCAAGATATGGCAATGAATGTCACGCATAGGTCAGCCTTAATCAACTAAACGTTTGCTCGGTTGGTGAAGATGCCCTTTTTGGAAGTGCCCTGATCGTCGGAGCCCTTCTTAACCTTCTTACCGTCCTTGGTGTAGTAAGAATAGTAGTACTCACTGGTCTCGGTCTCGCAGTAATTCATAACGGTACCGATGAGCTTGACCTTCTCGGACTTCTTAAGCTGACCGATGGCGTTGAGCGCCTCCTCGCGCTTGGTGAAGTCCTCGCGCACCACGAACAGCGTACCGTCGGTCAGGCTGGCAATCTCGGCAGCATCGATGAAGGTGCCGGCCGGGGGAGCATCAAAGATGACGTACTGGAACTTGGCGGACAGTGCCTTTACCAGCTTGGCAAAGCGGTGAGAGACGATGATGTCGGCAGGATTGGGAATATGCGGCTCGGCATCGAGGAAGTAGAAGTTCTTCTGACCCGTCTCGACAATTGCCTGGTCAATGGAGATCTGCTCGGAAAGGACCGCATAGAGTCCGCCGCGCGAACGAACGCCGAGCATATCGGAAAGGGACCTGCGACGCATATCAGCCTCGACCAGCAGGACGCTCTTGCCGCTGGTGGCGATAGCTTGGGCAAGGTTAATGGAAACCGTAGACTTGCCCTCGTTGGGAATCGAGGAGGTAACGGTGATGGTGCGAATGGGGTCGTCCACGCTCGCAAAGCGGATGTTGGCCAGAAGGGTCTTGGCGGCATTCTGTACAACGAGCTTATCGGTGTTCTTTGCCTTAGCCATGCCTATTTACCACCTTTCATAGCCGGAATTCGGCCAACAACGGGAATGCCCAGGAGCTCTTCTGCCTCTTCGGCACCGCGGATGCGGGTATTGAGCATGTCTGCCAAAACGACATAGGCAACTGCGATAAAGACGCCCGCGAGGAACGCGACAGCAACGTACAGCATACGCTTGGGACCGCTGGGGGCTTCGGGGGTCTTAGCCTCGTCGATAACGTTGATGCTCTGGGCAGCGCCGACGTTCTGAGCGACCGTACTCACCGAGCTAGCTATGGCCTTTGCGACCTTAGCCGTCTCCTTGGCATCGGTGCCGGTAACCGAAAGCGTAATGACACGCGTGGTGGTCTCGGAGGAAACAGACACCTTGTAGTCATCCAGATCGGTGAGGCCCAGTTCATTGGCTGCGCCGCTCTTAACGCTATCGCTATCCAGCAGCGTGGCGATATCGTTGGAAAGCATCTGGCTCGCCGAGAGATCGTTGTAGCTCATCTGACCGCTATCGTCGGTCTTGGCGAGAATGTACATGCTCGTCGTCGCGGTATAGGTGTTGTCCATCGCAACGAAGGACACGATGCCCATGGCGATCGCGCAGACCACCGGAAGGGTGATGACCAGCTTGAGGTGCTTTTTGAGCAGCTGGAACAGTTCGAGAAGGGTCATGCAGCTTGCCTTTCATTTCCCCAGTTCGGATTGACAAAACTGTCCGTATGTTATCGCATCTTTTTACCGAGACCAAACTCTATACATAAGAAACAGGCTCTCCTGTAAAAATGTCGGAAGCAATCGTAAAATTGCACAACAACGCCGCACCCGAAAGTCAAATGCGGCGTCTACATCAATACCTATGTTGTATCGCTATGCGAATGGCTCGTCCTGCTGTATGGGAAACGTCACCGTAATGGTGGTTCCCACACCCAACTCGCTCGACAGATCGAGCGTGGCGTGATGATACAGGGCCGCATGCTTGACAATGGCAAGCCCCAGACCGGTTCCGCCGCGTGCCTTGGACCTACTCTTGTCCACGCGATAGAACCGCTCAAATACCTTGCCCTGTTCTTCAGGCGCGATACCGATTCCCGTGTCGGCGACCGCGAGGAACGGATGGCCTTCGTCGTTGGTGCCGCACTGCAGCGTAACCGTACCGCCGGGTCGATTGTAGCGGATGGCGTTACTTGCCAGATTATAGATGAGCTCGTCAATCAAGCGCGACACGCCCTCGATGACCACAGGCTTGGTCTCATGACTTATCGTCACATTCGCCTGACGGGCGACCTGTTCAAGACGCTGCTCAACCGCGTAGATGGCACGCGAGAGCTCAATAGGCTCCGTGGAACCAATGGGCACCGCCTCGCCCTCAGTTGCACGCTCGGCCTCGTCCAAGTTAGACAGCGTAAGGATATCGTTGACAAGCGCTGCCAAGCGGCCCGCCTCGCGATAGATGCGACCGCCAAAGTTGCGCAGGTCGCCCTCGCCCTCGACCATGCCGTTTGCGATGAGCTCGGCATAGCCCGAAATCGCCGTAAGCGGCGTCTTGAGCTCATGGGTGATATTCGCCGTGAACTCGCGGCGCATACGGTCGTTGTCCGCTAGCACCGCCATTTGGCGCTTGAGTTCCTGGCGCTGCGACTCGATACGCTCAAGCATGGGGACCATCTCGGCATAGGCGTGCTCATAGCTACGGCGTGGGTGGTCCAAATCCACCTCTTGCAACGGCGCGATGATGGCACGGGACTCGCGGCGCGCCATAAAAAACGAGAGTACCGCACCCGCTGCTGCGATAAGCAGCATCGGCGCCACCATCGACAGCAAAATCGCCGCAACGCCAGGCTGGGCCTGCGCCAAGCGGACAACCTGGCCGTTATCAAGGGCGACGGCGCGATACAGCATAATCTCGTCGAGCGTAGAGCTTGCGCGCTCCGCGGAACCCAAACCACTCTCAAAGGCCTCGATGACCTCGGGGCGATCGCCATGGTTGGGCAGTGTGGAAGGCGACGCCTCGTTGTCGTAGGCAACCGATCCATCCTTGTTAATCAGCGTGATGCGCAAGTCCTCGCGATCGAGGCTACGCAAGAACGGGATGGGCTCCTGCTGCTCGTCGAGGGCGGCAGCAATGAGCTCGGTTTCCTGCGCCAGATTGGCACTCGTGGCATCCGCCAAGGTGTTTTGCACAAAGAACGCACCCAGCACCGTAAACGCCACGATAACCGCCATGGCGCAGACAAAGATCGTCACAAAAACGCGGTGCGACAGCGTATGTTTTCCCTGGGGGGCGAAGACCACGGGTTACTCCTCCGATGCGGTGGCCGCGGTGTCGTCACCTTCGGCACCATCACCGGCAGAAGGCTCGGCCAAGCGGTAGCCCACGCCACGCACGGTCTCGATGGCGCTGGCATGCTCGCCCAGTTTTTGGCGAAGCGTCTGCACGTGCACGTCAACGGTGCGCGAACCGCCGTCGAAGTCCCAGCCCCACACGCTCTGCAGCAACGACTCGCGGGTAAAGACCACGCCGGGCTTGCGCATGAGGTACTCGAGCAGGTCGAACTCGCGCAGGGTGAGCTTAAGCGGCTCGCCGGCAACGGTCACCTCGCGATGGCTGGGCGAGAGCACGATGTCGCCCACGCTGAGCACATCGCTCGCCTGCTTGACCATGCCGCCGCGACGCAGCAGTGCGCGGCAGCGGCTGGCGAGCTCCATGAGCGAGAAGGGTTTAGTCAGGTAATCGTCGGCACCGCCATCGAGCGCCATCACCTTGTCGAGCTCGGTGTCCTTGGCGGTAAGCATCATAATGGGCACCGTCGCCGTCAGGCGGTCGGCGCGCAGGCGGCGCATAATCGCCAAACCATCGGTATCGGGCAGCATGATGTCGAGCAGCACAGCATCGGGTACCCGTCGCGCCACGGCGGCCTTAAACTCGCCGTCGCACGAAAAGCCCTCGGCCTCGATCCCCTGCTTGCGCAGTGCATAGACCGTCAAATCCCTGATGTTGTCATCGTCCTCGACGTAATAGATCATGTTGAACCCCTTTGCGGCCGGCATGACCGCATCTTAACCCTAAAGGTACCTTTACTAGATGGTATCAGCCAAAACGTCCCGTCAAATAATCCGCCGTGCGCGGATCGGTCGGATTCTTGAAGAGTTGCGCGGTGGGCGCGTGTTCCACCAACTCACCCAGCAAGAAAAACGCGACCGAGTCGGAGATACGCGCCGCCTGCTGCATATTGTGCGTAACGACCACGAGCGTACAGGTCTCTTTGAGCTCGCAGGCCAGCTGCTCCACCACCAGCGTCGACACAGGGTCGAGTGCCGAGGTCGGCTCGTCCATCAGCAGAATGTCGGGCTGCACGGCAAGTGCGCGGGCGATGCACAGGCGCTGCTGCTGTCCACCCGAAAGACCCAGGCCCGACTCGTTGAGCTTGTCCTTGACCTCATCCCATAGCGCAGCGCGACGAAGGGAGTCCTCGACCAGCTCATCGAGCACGGCGCGATCGCGCACACCCATACCGCGCGGACCGTAGGCGACGTTGTCATAGATGCTCATGGGAAACGGGTTGGGGCGCTGGAACACCATGCCCACGCGCTGGCGCAAACGGCAGATGTCGTAATCGCCCAGGATATCTTGACCATCGAGCGCAATCTTGCCCTCGATGCGGCAATCCTTGATGCTATCGTTCATGCGGTTAAAGCAGCGCAGCAACGTGGACTTTCCGCAGCCCGAAGGCCCGATAAACGAGGTGATCTGCTTGTCGCGGATCTTGATATTCACGTCCTTGAGCGCATGATGGTCGCCATAGAACAGGTCGAGGCCCTCGACGTCGATGCGCGTCGGCGAGGCGGCAAGATCCTCTGCCGTGGGGCGAGTCGCATCCCCAACCTCGCGCTCGTGCGCGGCCTCAGCCTGCGCCTCCATGAGCTCCTCAAGCTCTGTAGGCTCCATCGCCGCAGCAGCCGTCATACCGCATACCTCCATATCGATATCAATTCAGCAGTATCGATAGTAGGAATCGTGGCTCATACGCACGTGAGCACATTGTCAAGTGTTTGTAAGGGCACGCTGGCTATGCGGCGGGCAGCTCGATGGTGAATATCGTGTGTTCGGGCGTCGATTCACATGCAACGGTACCGCCGTGTGCCGTGATGATCTCCTTGGCAATAGCAAGGCCCAGACCGGCACCACCGCGATTGGTCGCACGCGCCGCATCCAGGCGATAGAACTTCTCAAAGATCACCTTGAGCTTAGCCGCAGGGATGGGATCGCCCTGATTAATAAAGCGCACGCGCACGCCGCCGTCGTCTTGGCGCCTGGCCTCAATCGTGATAGTCGAGCCCTCATAGCTATAGGCGACGGCGTTTTTCATGATGTTGTTGAACACGCGGGCCATCTTGTCGCCATCCACGAGCACCGTCAGGTCCTCGCGAATATCAACTTGGGCTTCCTTATGCTGCTCGTTGAGGATGGGATAGAACTCGTCAGCCACCTGAGCCAGCAGCAACCCCAGATCAACATAGCCGCGCGTGAGCACGATATCGTGGAAGTCAAAGCGCGTGATATCGAAGAACTCTTCGATGAGCGCATCGAGCCGGTGCGCCTTGTCGAGAGCCACGCCCGTAAAGTGCGCACGTTGCTCAACCGGCAGCTCGGGAGCCTCTTGCAGCAGCGAAAGATAGCCCACCACACTGGCAAGCGGGGTGCGTAGGTCATGTGCCAAGTACGTGACCAGATCGTCCTTGCGATGAGATTCGTCACGCAAGGCCTGTTGCACCTTGCGCTCACGGTCACGCACGCGGTTAAGGGCGCCCTCGACCTCCAAGAAGTCGCCGTCGATGTTGTCCCAGGTGTCGGGGTGATCGATCAGGCGATCTTGAATACGAGCAGCCAGCACACAATCGGCATGCTGCTCGCCCTGCTCGTAGCCCTGGTAGTACAGGGCGCGGCCGCACAAGAACAGCACGCACGCGGCAAGCGCCAGCACAAAGCCAAGCATGTTGAATACAAAGCCGGCATCGAACAACACCGGCCCTTCGATGCCGCCGAGCGCCATGGCGCCAATCGCCAACGTCATGGCCCACGCGGCGCCGCCAATCACCACGCAGCGGCACACGATCTCAAATCGATCGATCAGCAAAAAGCCGACAAGCAGCACCGCCAAGATTCCGACGATGTTGTCGATGCCAATCAGCAGCAGGCTCAGCAAAAAGAGCAGCACCGTTGCAAGCGCGCGGTTGTCGACGACCGACCTCACGTATTCAAAGAGCCGATCGGGCACCTCGAACGCTTGCCTATCGTCTTTTGTCATATCAAGATCCTCACAAGCGAAAAGCGTTATTCGATGATGTAGCCGACGCCCCAGACGTTTTTGATAAAGCGTGGCTTTTGTGCGTCGTCGCCGATCTTTTCGCGCAAGTGGCGAATATGCACCATCACCGTATTGTTGGAGCCGGGCATAAAGTCCTCGTTCCACACCGCGCGGAACAGGTCCTCTACGGCCACCACGCTGCCGCGATGCTCGACCAGATACAGCAAGATTGAATACTCGGTGGGCGTGAGGCGAACCGGTGAACCGTCCACTGTCACGGAACGAGCATCGCGGTTGATCTCCAAGCCGTCGAGCTGAATGGTCGGCGACTCGGCCGCCTGTGCACGGCTACCGTAGCTGGTGTAGCGGCGAAGCTGAGCGTGCACACGCGCGATGAGCTCCAGCGGGCGAAACGGCTTAACCACGTAATCGTCCGCACCAAGCGAAAGGCCCCCGATCTTGTCTTGCTGGGCATCGCGCGCCGTCAGCATGATCACAGGATAGGTATGGCTGGAACGGATCGTACGCAGCAGCTCAAATCCATCGATATCGGGCAGCATGACATCCAGCAGCGCCAGATCGAACTCCTGCTCCAAGATTGCCTTGGCAGCATCGGCCCCGCTATAGGCAATCTGGACATCAAAGCCCTCTTTTGTAAGGTAGATGCCCACTAGGTCGGCAATGGCCTTCTCGTCATCAACTACCAGTATGCGCTCGTTCATGCGTGCTCCTCTCGCGCTCCATTATGCCCGAGGCGACGCACGCCACACACAACAAGCGTGGGTGATTAAGTCGGCCTTAAGCACCCTTGTGCCCGTTCGGGTGCGGATGTGGGCCACGCACGCACGCGATGATCGCCGACGCCGGCAAACGATATACTCTAGTTCCAGAAGAGACCATCCCGTCGAAAGCGAAATCCGTGAAGTCCCTCACCCCTTTTGCAAAGCGCTCAGCCCAGCTTGCCGCCGGCTTTGTCTGCGCTATCGCCCTTGCCGCTGGCGTGCCCACCGTCGCCGGCGCCCAAGTGCTCACGACCGACAATGTTTGCGGCAAAACCGCCGATGTGCGCGGTATCACGGCCGAAAACCTGCCCGATATCGATGCGACCAATGCCCTCGTCATGGGCAAAGACGGCACCGTCTACTATGCCCGCGACGCCGATGAGCAGGTCAAGATTGCCTCGATCACCAAGGTCATGACCGCAATCCTAACCGTCGAGAATTGCAAGATGGACGAGAAGGTCACGGTGAGCAACGCCGCAGCCACCGTGGGCAATTCGACCGCCGGCTTGCTCGAAGGCGACAAGCTTACCGTGGAGCAGGCGCTGCGCGGCCTGATGATTCCCTCGGGCAACGACGCCGCCATCGTGCTCGCCGAATATGTGGGCAAGAAGATCGACCCTAAGACCAAAGACGCCGAGGCCACATTTGTGAAGGCCATGAACGAGCGCGCTAAGAAGCTCGGCTGCACCGGTACGCTTTTTGAAAACCCGCATGGTCTGGACTTTGATGAGTGGGCTGGCGATATGCACTCAACCGCACACGACGTAGCGCTGATGATGCAGGAGGCCATGAAAAACGACACGATCCGCGAGGTCGTAGCGAGCGAGGATTCCTGGATCGAGGTCACGGGCGCCGACGGCACCGACCATTCGCATTCCATGGACACGCATAACTATTTGCTGGGCCAAGATGGCAACATCGGCGGCAAGACCGGCACCACCGACGACGCGGGCTATTGCTTTACGAGCGCCTACAACCGCGACGGCGACGAGATCTACACCGTCGTTTTGAACTCCACCACCACCGACCAGCGCTTTACCGATACCGCCGCCCTTGCCAATTGGTACTACGGTCACAAGGTGACGGTCGCGATCGCCAACACGCAGGAAAAGACCGCCAACGGCAACCCGCTTATGGCGCGCATTGGCCAAACCGACTGGACGGATAAGACGATCGACGCCACACTCGCCGATCCTACGGCGCAAGCGACCGTGTTTTCCCTTGCCGGCGAGGTGACCGAAAAGGTTAGCCACGACGATCTTTCGGGCACGGTGCATGTGGGCGACAAGGTGGGCAGCGTTACGCTCAAGCAGGACGGCACCAAGATCGCCGTCATGGACCTGGTTGCCGACGAGGAAGGCGCAGGGCCGAATCCCATTGAGTGGCTCCTTGTGAAGCTCGACCGCCTGGGCCGCCGCATCGACAACCGCCCACTTGCGGCAGAGAGCGAGACCGTCGCCAAGGCTCCTGAGATGTAGAGTGCAAGAATAATCAGCCCACTGAAAGGAGGCGTCCGAAAGGATGCCTCCTTTTTTGAGGGTTCGAATCCCCAGCCGCCATTCTTGATAATAAAAAAGGACCCCAAATGGGACCCTTCTTCAAATTCGTACTGGCGGAGAGCTGGGGATGTCCGGGCACGCTGCGCATGCCCTCCGGCTTCAAAGCCTGGCAGCTTTTCTCCCACGGGCTACAAACGCTTTCGCGTTTGCTTAACGCCCGTGCCCTCTCGGGTTCGAATCCCCAGCTAACGTGGTTCAACTAAAAAAGGGCCCCTTTCGGAACCCTTCTTTAAAGTCTTACTGGCGGAGAGCTGGGGATTCGAACCCCAGATGCCCTTTTGGGGCATACTCGCTTAGCAGGCGAGCACCTTCGGCCTCTCGGTCAGCTCTCCGTAACAGCCGTTCTATAGTAACCAAACAGCCAAGGATGGGCAAGGGGGAATTTTGGAGCGATTCCGATTTGCCAGTAGACGTCTCAGCCAATCATCTCAATTTGTAACAGTTACAGGCCGAATCTTCGTCCAGATGTTACAGATTTAGACAAACAGTCAGCGCCATCCGCAAATGTCTCAATCTGAAACACCTGCATGCCGTAATCCCCTCTAGATGTTACAGATTGAGACAAAGATGCGGGGGCAACCACAGCGGCGGCGTCGATGCCTCCAGTCTTTATTAGTCCGCTCGAATGGTCTCCAACAGATAATCGCGCATGTACGGAATTGCAAACGAAACACAGCCGTAGCCGGCAGGCTCAATCAGTCCCGTATCGATCAGACGTTTGCGATACGACCCGACTTTATTCGCCGGCAATCCCATCTTTTTGGCAATATCACCGTTCGTAATCTCGCCGCCTTCGCATTGCGCCATCGCCGCGAGATATTGAAACTGCCGCTCCGACACCCTGCGCAGCGCGGGGGCAATCACCATGGCATTGAAACTATCAAGAGCCGCCTGGACACCCTTGCGAGCCGCCTCTTCACTCACGCTCTCCGACCCGCTGCGCGCAGCAACCTGCCAAGCGTAATATCCGACCAACTGGACCATAAAGGGATAGCCTGCCGAAGCCTTTGTTAAAAGCTCAGCAACGCCTTCGTCGAGTTCCTTGCCCGCACGCCTCATCGTATCCTCAAACGATCCGCCGACTTCAAAATCTGAAAGCCGCGTGAGCTCGATATGCTTCGCCCTCTGAAGGAACGTCAACGTATCATCCACCACCACGCCATCCACCGAGGTTGGCAAACCAGCGAATGCAAAGGCGACATTCGCCCCTTGGCGAATCAAGAGCTGCATTTCATTACCCAGCTCGCGCATTTCCTCAGTTGAGGCGTCCTGAATCTCATCGAGTGTGATGAGCAAACCACCTCGCTTCGCGGCATCGTACATCGCCTCCCCCAGATGAGAGGCTGACTTCGACAGCTCTACGGAGCCAAGGCTGACTCCTAAAATCGATGGGGAAATCGACATTGATGCAAGACGAACATTTCGCTGCAGAGCCTCGAGAATTCTGTCGCAAAAACCGGCATTTGAGGCGACGTCGACAACCTCGAATCCTTTTTTGCGCGCAAGATCGCCCAATGCGTTGAGGAGCACCGTTTTACCCGTGCCTCGGACACCCGAGATGCGCATGAGTCGATCGGGGGCACCAGGGCCATTCTCAAGAGCTTCGGCAAAGTCATCCAAAACAGCGTCGCGTCCGATAAGCTCAGGTGGATTCATGCCCGCCGTTGGCTTAAAGGGGTTAACAGTTTTCGTCATTCTGCCCTCCTCTACTAGTTTTAACAACTTTAACAAAGTTTAGCAACTTTAGCAGAGTTTAACAGTTTTAGCAGGCTCGGCGGCTTTATGCCTTACCGATCCTACCGGGTCCTCCCGCCCGCGCCGATACAAATAGCGCGGTGCGGCCCCTCTATATCGCCCCTACCCCAGCGAGCGGTTGAGGGAGCCGAGCTCGTCGTTACCCATGGTGCGCCACATTTGGAAGATGCAACCGCGTGCCAGGAAAAAGAAGCCGTTGTCGACCAGTTGAACAGCGGCATCTGCAAGCTGATTCGTCACGGCGGACACTGGCGGCAACTCAAGTCCAGCCTTGCGGATAGTCTCGACCGCTTCCTCGAACGTCGGAGACTCGCTGACGCCCATCTCGTTCATAAGGCCCTGCATTTCTTCCAGCGCGCTGCTGCCCGACTCCTCGCCGCGCGGCACTAGACGGTAACAAGCCAGCGCCAGGTCGAGCTGATCGCAATTCCAATAGGCAAACGCCAAGCGATAGAACAGGTAGCCAATTGCAGAACGATCGCTGGCAATACGTAGGCCGTGGCGCGCCACCTCGATAATCTCGTCAAAGCGCTCCAGACGCGCAAGCACGTTGATGAGTGCAAAGTGCGATTGCATGGACGAGCGCGCCAGATCGTAAAGATGGCGCACCTCGGGCAGTGCTCGTTCAAAGTCCTCTTGCTCGGCGTAAAAGCTGCAGATCTCGTGCTGGGCAAAGTACAGCGCATCGGGCGCACGAAGGATTCGCACAGAGTCGTCTTCTTCCAACACCGGTAGCACCATGCGCACCAGCTGGTTATCGCAAAACTGCGTTTGAACCGGACCTGTCGCTAAAAGCTCGGCGACGGCGCACTTAGCCTCCAACTCCTCGACAAGACGGGAAAAGCCTTCAAAAGCACCTGTACGGTCGACTTTTGCCTGCTCGCGCAATTCAACAACACGGGCCACGTATGGGTCGTCGTCCTCTTCCATGACCTCCAACTCGTCAGCCGTATCGGCAAGCAGCAGATTGCGCAGCGCCGGCGGCAGCGTGCGATGGTCATCACGCGGACGAGCATGAACCTCCGCAGGCTCAATCGTCTCCGGAGCGGTTGACTCATACGCCTCAAGCACACGCTTGCACGGCATATCGTCCATGTCCATGCTCTCAAGATCCTTGGCGACAGGCACGCAATCGGCCAGATAGGCCGCACGCCCAAAGAAATACGTTGCGACAACGCGCTCGCCCTGCTCACTGTCGGTAGCAGCAATCTGCACATAGCAGCGCGTGATGCAGGTGCCCGCGGCAAAACACGCTGCCGCAAGCGTGAGTGCCACGCGCGCATCGTGCTCCGCGGCCCAGATCGCCCGCGTGTCCTCGTCCAGCTCGCGCCAGGCGTCATCCTGAGCGTCGTATTCACGTTGCGGCATGGCATCAACGACAGACTGCCCAAACCGAACGAGCATAATCCCCTCGGCAACGTTTGCCCGATAGGTATAGTCGAGCCGCGTGACCACGTTGAGCGCCTCAACGATTCGCGCAAAACGGGTGCGCACGTCCCACTCGCCGCCCGGCTGGCAAGCCACCGTACCCGGTTTGCCCCACGGGTTATCGCTCGAGGCCGTATCGAGCAGTCGGGGAACATCGTTGGTCGTCTTGGCGATATGCCACGAATCAAAGAGCGCGCAGCCCTCAAGGCTCGGCGAGGATGCCGCAGGGACCAATCCGGCCCCGATGCGCTCAAGGATGCCGGAGAGGCGGTTGAGACGGCACTCGACGGCAAGCAGCATGTCAATCTCGTCCTGGTCCAGCAGGCTACGATCAAAATTGAGATAGAAAATCTTTGAGCGATCAATGCGAGCCAGGCTCATCTCGGACTTGGCAGCGATGGTGCGCAGGCGGGGCAAGTCAATTTCGCTCATAAGGGCGGCGGCATAGCGCTCGATACCGCTCGGATTCTCGGCATGGTCAACGCGGTAAAGCAGCGTCTCGATAGCATCGGGGAGCGGTGCCGTGTTAAAGCCCAAAAACACCTCGACCGGCTCGGGCAACTTTACGAGCTTGATCTTGTCGACTACGTTTTGCATACCCTCGTCGAGTCCGCCGGCGTCCGCCGTGTTCACAATAGCGCTTTCGGAGTTGGCAAATATCACGTAGCGCAAGAACATCGAGGCCATGAACTCGCCGTAAGGAAGGGCGCGGGTCGAATTCCATGTCTCGTGGTCGGACTGCTCGCGCATGGGGCCTTCGGGAGAGCCGGCAGTTTGCGCACACGCGCGCATTGCACCGTTGGCTTCCCTTACCATAATCTCACCAATACTGGAATCCGACTCGTCAAGGACCAGTTCCATGTCGGGATCGTTGGGCAGCGGAGCCTCGCAGACGGGGCGGTCCACCTTGTACACCTCACCCGAAACGCTTACGTAGCCCAAAAGCGACACATGACTTTTGCCAACGAATTCGACGACATAACAAGATTCATGCTGGTCCTCGCCAAAGAGTTTCCAGACCACGCCATATGAGCGCCCCGCAGGCTGCTCGGGCATCGCCGGAAAGCGCTTTTTGGGATCGAGAAACCTGAGCCTGTATGTCGGACGCTCTGCCACGAAATATCACCCTGATCGGTCGTTGAGAGAAGGAGTGGTCGCGGATGGGCCGCGACACCTACTCGGAATCTTACACGAGTCGACAGGAAATCGTCCCTTTGGACGAAAGCACTCAAGCTGGCGTAAAAGAAAAGCCCCCGTTGCCGGGAGCTTTAATCTCAAATGGTGCGGCGTATAGGATTCCGCGCATCCGCTGCGCGGATCCGCACCGGCTTCGCCCGCCTGCCGGCGCGCTCGCCCGCGGGCTAAAAACGCTCCGCGTTTTCTTTACGCCCGCGCCTCGACCGAGGTTCGAATCCATGCGGTGGCGGCATAAAAGAAAAGCCCCCGTCGCCGGAGGCTTTCAATTTCAATTGGTGCGGCGTATAGGATTCGAACCTATGACGTTCTGATTCGTAGTCAGACCCTCTATCCAGCTGAGGTAACGCCGCAGCGCAAGACATATAAAACCACTTTAGCTTATTGGAGTCAAGCTCAATCTCAAACTTTTTTGTGAAACGCAGTTTTGTCATGCTGCTCCGCATATACCGCTGTTCCCCGTACGATCGATTGGCTTTTCGATCACGTCAAATTTGGCATCAAGTTCCCTCAGGAGCGATCTCACCCGCTGGGCACAATCATAATCGGCAAACGAGATGCTCAGCATGCGCGCGACCTGGTTGGAAGTCCCAACTCCATAGAAGTGCTCCAGCGCCACAAGTCCCTCGTGCATCACAAAGGTCTCGACCACATGCGGCGACTCCTCAAAGCACCATTGTGTCAACGGACCCTCACTCGTCTGCCGAACCACCAGGCCGCCCATGCCAGACGGCTCACACGTTACAAGCAGGTACTCCCCGCCCTCGTCGCTCTCAAACAAAACCACCCGATCATCAAACAGCTCCATCGCGTCCCCTTTCTCTCGCTCTTATTTAGCAAAAGCATAGCAGGTAGATGGCTGTATACAGAACAGTTGTTCGTGTGTTTTCTATTGAGCTGTCCGCACGGCATGATATGGACCTGCGCACGAAATAGGGCGCCCCCGAAGGAGCGCCCTTGCATATCCCCTATGCAGCCAAGTTACGCGACCGGCTCGATCTTCTCGAGACCGCCCATGTAAGGACGCAGAACCTCGGGGATCGTGATGGTGCCGTCGGCGTTCTGGTAGTTCTCCAGAATGGCAGCCATGGTGCGGCCGGCCGGCAGGCCGGAACCGTTGAGCGTGTGCAGGTAGCGCGAACCCTTGAAGTTCTCGGGGTCGCGATACTTGATGTTGGCGCGGCGAGCCTGGAAGTCACCGCAGTTGGAGCAGGAGCTAATCTCCTTGTAGGCGTTGTAGCTCGGCAGCCAGACCTCAACGTCGTAGGTCTGACGGGCAGAGAAGCCCAAGTCGCCGGTGCACAGGCTAATCACGCGATACGGAAGGCCCAGCTGCTGCAGCAGGTACTCGGCCTCGGCGGTCATGCTCTCGAGCTCATCGTCGGACTCCTCCGGCTTAGCGAACTTGACCATCTCGACCTTGTCGAACTCGTGCTGACGGATGATGCCGCGGGTGTCGCGACCGGCGGAACCGGCCTCCTCGCGGAAGCAGGGGGTGAAGGCGGTGTAGCGACGCGGCAGAGTGTCGGCATCGAGGACCTCGCCGGCGTGCAGGTTGGTAAGCACGACCTCGGCGGTGGGGATCAGGAAGTTGTCGCCCGAGACGTGATAGGCGTCGTCCTCGAACTTGGGCAGCTGACCCGTGCCAAACATGGTCTGACGCTTGACGACGATGGGCGGCCACCACTCCTTAAAACCACGGCTGGTGTGCGTATCGAGGAAGAAGTTGATGAGGGCGCGCTCCAGGCGGGCGCCGGCGCCACCGAGAACGGTAAAGCGGCTGCCGGAGAGCTTGTTGCCACGCTCGAAGTCGAGGATGTCCAGATCGGTGCCCAGATCCCAGTGCGGCTTAAAGTCGAAGTCGAACTCGCGCGGGGTGCCCCAACGACGGCGCTCAATGTTCTCGTCCTCGTCCTTGCCGTACGGCGTGGCCTCGCAAGGAATGTTGGGCAGGTGAGCCATGAAGTCGTACTGCTCCTGCTCGAGAGCAGTGCGGCGCTCGGCCAGGCCGTCAATCTTCTCGTTGACGGCGCGCACGGCCTCCTTGGCGGCCTCGGCCTCGTCCTTCTTGCCCTCCTTCATCAGGGCGCCGATCTTCTTGGACTCGGCGTTGCGCGTAGCCTGGAGCTCCTCGACCTCGGTGATGACGGCACGACGCTCGTCGTCGAGCTCAAAGAACTTCTCGCGATCCCAAGACGTCTGGCGGTTAGCCATGGCGACATCGATGGCATCGGGGTTCTCGCGAACAAACTTGATATCAAGCATTAGATCCTCCGGCGATATACATTCCATTTAGGTTGCAACCTTGTACATGTATGGGCAAGTATATACTTATGAGCGTTTACGACCCAACTCAACTACGCAAGAAGGCACCCAATGGACGCAGTTTTTTCCTTTTTGTTTGGCACCCGCACCGGTTTTGCCATCCTTTTCGCCGGCGGCATCCTGTTATTTGCGATTCTTGCCTTTGTAATGGAGAAGCGTACCCATAAGATGTACGTCGACCGCGGACCCAAGTCCGAGGATGAGGAAGACAGCTTCTGGGACTAACCTGCCAAAAAGGGACGGGTTTATTTTGGTCGGTTTTATCTGGGCAAACGCAAGCGCCCCGCAACTGGAATTGAGCCAGTTGCGGGGCGCTTTTTGCTATAGAGATAAAACCGCAGGAAAACCCGCCAAAATAAACCTGTCCCTAAATGGAAGGTTTTACTGAAGGGTGGCGTCGATGGCCTTGACCAGGGCGCTGCGCATGCCGGCATCCTCGAGCGCGATGACGCCCTTGATGGTGGCACCGCCGGGCGAGCATACGGCATCCTTCATCGCCGCAGGATGCTGGCCAGTTGCAAGCTGCAGCCTTGCCGTACCCAGCACCATCTGGCTCACAATGCGATAAGCATCCGCACGCGGGATACCGTGCTTGACCGCCGCATCGCCCAAGGCCTCGATTGCCATGGCGACAAATGCCGGAGCGCAACCACCCACCGTGCCGCCCACAAACAGCAGGCTCGTATCGAGTTCGACCACCGCACCGAGCTTGCCAAGCAGATCAAGCACCACTGCGCTCTGCTCATCACTAAGCGTGGAAGCCTTCTCGCAAGCGATGACGCCCTCGCCCACCGAAACCGGTGTGTTGGGCACCGTCGAGATATGCGCGACGCCCGGCAGGACCTGCTCCCACTTGGCACTGTCCCAGGTCCAGGCAACCGACAGAACGACCTTTTTGGCAAGAGCATCCTTGAGCGGGGCGAATACCTTCTCGATCATGTACGGTTTGACCGCAGCGACCACGATATCGGATGCGGCGACAACCTCGGCGGCATCGTGGCAGGCGACCATACCGCGCGCCTCGCAGCGCTCAACCAGTGCGTCGTAGCGACCCGCGCAGGCGCACATGTCGCTCGCAGCTACACCGGCAGCGATCCAGCCATCGGCCATAGCGCTCGCCATATTGCCAAAACCGACAAATCCAATCTTCATATCTCATAGTCCTTTCAGACACATTCCTCAAAACGAAAGGTATTGTCCCACGCCATTGTTTCGTATTGCCGACCTATTTGTGATACGGCTCGCCACGGCTGATCTTGCAGGCACGGTAAATCTGCTCTAGCAGCACCACACGCGCCAGGTTATGCGGCAAGGTAATGCGTCCAAAACTGAGCATCTCGTCGGCGCGGGCGCGTACCTCATCACTCACGCCGTCCGAACCGCCGATTACAAAGGCAATGTCGCTGCTGCCTCGCAGCATAAGATCGTCGAGCCGCGCCGAGAGCTCCTCACTCGAACGCTCCTTGCCCTCGATAGCCAGCAGGATCACATGCGCCCGAGACGGCAATGCAGCAAGAATTGCCGCCCCCTCCTTGTCGCGCGCGGCATCCACGCCGCCCGCCTTAGCCGGGTCGATATCGGCCACCTCGCGGATATCAACCTTGGCATAGGCACCTAGGCGCTTGGTGTACTCAGCGCACGCGTCCTTCCAAAAGCGCTCCTTGAGCTTACCGACGCAAACGACGGTGTATTTCACGCGCGTCTACTCCTTCGAATCGTTTTGAACTTTGCTGGCGCTCAGCATCTGCTCGAACATCGAGGCCGACTGCGAAAAGTCGCTCGGCAGCACGACCGTCGAGGTTTTACCCGTGCGAGCGAACTCCGTCATCATCTCGGACCACTGCGTAAACATGAACAGTTGGTTGGCCTCGTCATTGCCGACACCCGTCTCCTGGATGATCTCGAGCGAATCTTTGATACCCAGCGCGATGGCCTTGCGCTGGTTGGCGATGCCCTCGCCCGCCTTTTCCATCGCCTCAGCCTCGGCGGTCGCCTCGGTGACGCGCTTGATGCGGTCGGCCTCGGCGAGCTCCTGCGCGGCAGCGCGCTTTCGCTGGGCGGCATTGATGTCGTTCATGGAGTTCTCGACCTCGGTCGGCAGCGCGATTTTGGTGATGAGTGTCGACACGAGGGTGAAGCCGTAGGCAGCCATCTGCTCGGACACGGTGGCATTAACGTCCTTGGCGATGTCATCCTTCTTGGCAAAGACCTCATCGAGTGTGTAGACGGGAATCGAAGAGCGCAGAGCGTCGGTGATGAAGTCACGCATCTGGTCGACGGGCTCCTGCAGCATATAGTAGCTCTTGTAGATGCCCGAATCTGCCGGGCCGGCGCCCATGTCATAGCTCACGTGGTACTGAGCAGAGACCTCAAGGCCGATGGTCACGTTGTCCTGGGTCTTAACGTCGATGCCAAAACCGTTTTTCATGGTGCGCAGACTCACCGTAGCGGCCTTGCGGTCGATCACGGGCACCTTCATGTGGAAGCCCGCGTTGACGATGCGGTTAAACTTGCCCAGACGTTCGATGATCACGGCATGCTGTTGTTCAACGACATAGCAGGCGTTGGGAAGCAGCAGCAACAGAATGATGATGGGAATCAAAAGGCTGGTAAGGGCGGCGATGATACCGGACAACAGCATGGTCTCTCCTCTGATAGGCACACGTTGGCATTAGGATACCCGCACGAAGCAGCTATGTGACACCAACAAGAGGACCCGTGGTCAAAAAAGGCCAAATATGAGTACTGTCACCAGTTTAGTAACAGCGTATTTGGGTCAAAATCGCCTCGTTGAACCCGAGGTCTATCGAAATTACTTCATTTTGTCTCAAGGTTGAGCCAAATTAGCGTACATCTGTTGCGTAAAATGAGCAAAAATGGCTTCATGAAATGTCTCTATTTTCATGTCAGTACTCATATTTGCCACTTTTTGACCACAGGGGCATCTACCGCGCGAAATCGATATGTCAAATCTGCCAAAAACGGCCCATAACAAAAAAGCTCCCATTGCTGGGAGCTCTTTCATTCAATGGTGCGGGCGAAAGGACTTGAACCTTCATGGGGTTGCCCCCATACGGACCTGAACCGTACGCGTCTGCCAATTCCGCCACGCCCGCGTGCAGGAATTAGAATAACGGAGCGCCATCGCGAACGCAAGAACTATTTTTGAAAAAGTTTGCAGGCATTTTCCCAAGCTGCTCGCGCGATTGCCTCAGCATCCTCACCAGTGCGATCGACACGGTCGTTAACCAGCGCGTTTGCCGTAATGGAGATCATTGCGGGCTCGCATTCAAGACCGCGGATGGGCTCCGGAGCCATATACGGGCAATCCGTCTCGAACAAAATTCGATCGAGTGGGGTTGCCGCAAATGCCTCGCACACGTCGTCGTTGCGCTTAAAGGTGGCCGCGCCACCATAGGCGATATAGCAACCCAGCTCCACAAAGCGCTCCATCGTGGCGCGGTCCTCGCCAAAGCAGTGCAGCACACAACCGGCCTGGGGCACGCCCACCTCTCGAAGCACGTTGTAGGCGTCCACGTGCGAGGTGCGCTCCTGGTCCGTGTCCTCGTGACGCAGATGCAGCTCCACCGGCACGTTACGGCACACGGCAAGCTCGAGCTGGCGCGCCATGCAGTCAATCTGCACGTTATGGGGTGCCGGCGCGATATCGTCGTCATAGTCCATGTGGTAGTCCAGACCGATTTCGCCAATACCGGCGCATAAGGGATCATCGAGTGCGGCAACGACCTGTGCGTGAACGTCGTCGGCATAGTCCGGCGCGCCATACGGATGCACGCCGGCAAGATACTTGATCTGCGGGATATCCTGCATCGGCAGAATCTCGCGCGTCAGCCAGTCGCTATAGTCCGTCACGCTGCGCTTGTCGGCGATGGGGTCGAGCATCGTCACCAACAGGTCGACGCCCGCGGCTTTGGCACGCAGGAGCGTCTCGGGCACATCCTTGCCCCAGAACGAAAGCAGATGTGCATGCGTGTCGGCAAGCGGCGCCAAGGGCACGGGACAAGCAACCGTCTTCTTTTTCTTGGTAAACGTCACGCGTTCGGCATTAAGCGTCATGGATTAGCTCCTGGGCCAGACGGACAAAGTCAGCAACATCAAGCGTCTCGGCGCGCGTGGTGGGTGCAATACCGCAAGCCTCAAAGGCAGCATCGAGCACGTCCTTGGCAAAGCCGTTGGCGCTCATGGAATTGCGGATGGTCTTGCGACGCTGAGCAAATGCAGCATCAATCACGCGGGCCACAAATTCGCGATCGAGCCCCTCGGGCACCACGCCGTCAACACGGTCGATACGCACGACGGCCGAGTCCACGTGCGGCGCCGGCATAAAGCAACGCGGCGGCACCTCAAAGCGACCCGTCACCTGCGCGTACAGGCCGAGTTTTGCCGTGTAGCCGCCATAGGTCTTGTTACCGGGCGTTGCGGCAATGCGATCGGCAACCTCCTTTTGCACCATGACGACGGCACGCTTGAGCGCCGGCATCGTCTGGAAAAATTGCAAAATGATCGTCGCTGCCACGTTATAGGGCAAGTTCGCGACAAATACCGTGGGCTCGCCGCCGGCAGCCTGCTCAATCTGCTCCGGGCCCACCTTAAGCGCGTCGCCCATGATAAAGCGGAAGTTGGCATAGTCGGCGGCGTGGGCGTCGAGCACCGGTTCGAGCTCAGGATCGGCCTCAATGGACGTAACGCACGCCGCCTCCTGCAGCAACGCAAGTGTCAACGTACCGCAACCCGGACCCACCTCGAGTACGCGCTCGTCACCTGCAAGCTCGGCAAGCTCGCAGATACGCTCGATCACATGATTGTCGATTAGAAAGTTCTGGCCCAGGCGATGCTTGGTCGCAAGGCCAAACTCCTCTAGCAGCTCCCTGGTGGCCGTGGGGTTTGCCAAAGGCGAAGTTGTCATGGTTGCCTCCTTAGCATGATGGCGGCGTCTTGAAACAAAAGGGCATGGACCGTGGTGGCCATGCCCTTACAGCTAAACAGCAAATTGCCGATATGGCGCTCGCGCGGTCTCTACGCCAGACGCGGGAACAGCGGATCGCCCTTCTCGACGGGCTGACCGCCGGCAAGCAGGCCCCAAGTGCAAATGCCCTTGAGGTCGTCGCTCGCGGCCTCGCCCTCACAGGACAGACGGCGCAGGGCCTCGGCAGAAGTCTGGGGCATGAGCGGCATCAGCAGGTGAGCGGCAATGCGGATGGCCTCGAGCAGGTTGTAGATCACAAATGCCAGCTCGTCAGCCTTGGCCTCGTCCTTGGCAAGTGCCCAGGGCTCGGAGTCCTCGATGTAGTGGTTGGCAGCGTGGATGAGCTCCATGACCTCGTCCTTGGCTCCACCGTAATCGAGCACGTCCATCTTGGCCATGTAGCGGTCGACCAGGCCATCGGCGATCTTTGCCAGCGGGTTATCGAACGCATCGAACGATGCGGGCTTGGCGGGCGCGCAACCGTCAAAATACTTGCCGCTCATGTTGAGCGAACGCGAAATGAGGTTGCCCCAGCTGTTGGCCAGGTCGGCGTTGTAGACCTGCTCCATGCGGTCGAAGCTGATGGCACCGTCGGTGCCGGGGACGACGTCGGTCATAAAGTAGTAGCGATAGCCCTCGACGCCCAGCATGTCGATAACGTCCTGCGGAGCAATGGCGTTGCCGCGGCTCTTGGACATCTTCTCGGCCTTGCCGGTCTCGGCATTGCGCACGGTCAGGAAGCCGTGGGCAAAGACGTGCTCGGGCAGGGCCTCGCCGATGGCCATGAGCATGGCGGGCCAAATGACGCAGTGGAAACGGATGATGTCCTTACCCACGATGTGGAACTGCGCGGGCCAGCGATAGGCCAGCTCGGCACGCGCCTCGTCGGTGTCGACACCGTAGCCGACGGCCGTCATATAGTTGAGCAGAGCATCGAACCACACGTAGGTCACGTGACCCTCGTCAAACGGGACCTGAATGCCCCAGTCAAAGCTCGTACGGCTCACGGAAAGGTCGTTGAGGCCGCCCTCGACAAAGCTGCGAACCTCGTTCATGCGGAACGCAGGCTCGACAAAGTCGGGATGCTCGTCATAGAGCTTAAGCAGCTTGTCCTGGAAGGCGGAAAGCTTAAAGAAGTAGGACTCCTCCTGCACGCGCTCAAGCGGACGGTGGCAGTCGGGGCACAGGTGCTGGCCGACGCTGCCGTACTCCTCGTCGCCCTTCTGGACCTGCGTATCGGTAAAGTAGGTCTCGTCAGGCACGCAATACCAGCCGTCGTAGCTGCCCTTATACAGGTAGCCGGACTCCTTCATGCGCTCCCACAGGTACTGCACGGCATGGTGCTGGCGCGGCTCGGTGGTGCGGATGAAGTCATCATTGGAAATCTCGAGCTTGCTCCAAAGCTCCTTGAAGTGCGGAGCCTGGCTATCGGTCCACTCCTGCGGCGTCATGTTGTGCTTGGCTGCGGCCTCGGCGACCTTCTCGCCGTGCTCGTCCATGCCGGTCAGGAATTTGACGTTATAGCCGGCGGAACGGCGATAGCGAGCCTGAACGTCGGCGATGATGGTGGAATAAGCCGTGCCCAGGTGCGGATCGGCATTGACGTAGTAGATGGGCGTCGTGATAAAGAACGAAGGCTTGCTTTGATCCATGGGGTTTGTCCTCCAGAAAAACGTTGCATACAGAGGATGATTCTAGCGCAAGGGCTGGATATCCTCCATCTATTGCATATCGAGCACCATGACATAGACATCGCGCTTGCGGCGCGAATACTTCTGAGACAGGCGCTTGGCCACCGCAGACGCGGGCTCCCCCTCCTCGAGCGCGGCGCGGATATCCTCGCGCAGGGCCTCGTCGGGATCCGCTGCCGCGGCGCCAACCGGCACGATACCGGCCTCCTCATCCTCGCTCGGCGGCGCGATGACCAGCGCAATCTCGCCCTTTACCTCGCCGCGAGCACGCAGCTCCTCGGCAAGCTGGGCAGCGGGCCCGCGCAAGACCTCCTCGTGCAGCTTGGTGAGTTCGCGGCAGACGGCAACCTCACGCTGGGGAAAGACCTCCGCCACGGCCTCGAGCGTCTCCACGATGCGATGTGGAGACTCGTAGAAGATGAGTGCGCCGGGCACCACGGCAAGGCGCTGCAAACGGCGCACGCGGTCGCCGTGCTTTCGGCCCAAAAAGCCCTCGAAGAAAAAATGCTCGCAGGGAATACCGGACGAAACGAGCGCCGTGACGCAAGCAGAGGGCCCGGGAATAACTTCGACGGGCACATCGGCCTCACGCGCCGCCTCGACCAGCGCCTGGCCGGGATCGGACACGCTCGGCATGCCGGCGTCCGAGGCAAAAGCGAGGGTCTCCCCCGCCAGCAGACGATCGACCAGGCCGGCGGCGCGGCTGGCGATCACATTCTCGTCGCAACGGACAAGCGGCTTGGAAATGCCCAGGTGCATCAGCAACTTTGACGTCACACGCGTGTCTTCGCAGCAAATGGCATCGGCAGCGGCAAAGGCCTCGCCAACGCGCGGGGACAGGTCGCCCAGGTTGCCGATGGGCGTGCCGACCACATAGAGTTTGCCCGTATGGGCGCTGTTTTGCGTCATATCAACCTATTCAATCATGCCGCGCTCGAGCGTACCGAGCGCCGCGCGGGCGTCCCATGCTGCAATGCGCTTCTCGGTCTTCCACGTTTGGAAGAACCAACCGGCAGCCGGCGCAAACGAAGCCAGCTGATTGGCGATAAATACGCGCTCGTAGGCATTGCGGCCCTCGGGCGTAACCGACGAGTTGGCAAAGATCGCCGCGCCCGACCATTCGCCCACCAGCACGGGGAACCCAGTTGAAATCGCTTCTTTAAGCTCGCGCTTGTTACGCGAAATCGCCGTCGTCAGCCCGCGGGGGCTCGTGATGTCGAGCGCGTACTCGTCGCGGTAATGGTACAGGTGAAGGTCCATGTAGACGTTCTTGTACTTGGCGCCGCGCATAAAATGCTTCCACTCGCTGGGATGCCCCGAAGACGAGAAGACGACGATCTTATCCTCGGGCATATACGAACGAACGAGCTCGTAGGCATCGCGATAGAAATTGCGCAGGTAGTGGGCCGGAATGCCATCCGTCATGGTGAAGAGGCTCTTGCGAACGCTCATCTGCGGCGTGTCCAGCAGCTCAATGCCCAGCAGGCTCTCGGCCTCGCCATAGCGATCGGCCAAGCGCTCGAGCACGTCGAGCGCGACATGACGGCCGTTGGTGGACGAATGCCACTCGGCAACAGCCTCCGGCGTGGTGGGCGAATCGTTGGAATCGCCCTGGCCACCGGGCACGGTTGCCAGATCGAGCAGCACGCGGATGTCGTACTTGGCAGCCCACTCAATTGCGCGGTCGATGTAATCGACAACCGATATGTAGGAGGCATCGGACTCCTGTGAGCCAAAGGCATACCAGGGCACCGGCAGACGCACGGCATTGAGACCGATCTGCGCCATGCGGCGAAAATCGTCCTCGCTCACAAACGTCTCGTAATGGCGGCGCATGCGCTCGTTATAGGCGGCGGTACCCATGGCCTCCTGTAGCTCAGCCGCGTTGGATGCACCGGTCGCCGCGTACAGCGACGGGGTCACCCAAGGCTCGGGAATAAACCAGCCAGAGAGATTAACGCCGAGTATCCTCTCCATTACTGCCCCCTTCGGATCATGCAGGTCGAACCCGCATCGTATTGCATAGGATAAGTATCGTTTTGAGTATACCCGCGTGTGCGGACAGGCGACCGAACGGTCTGTAAAGTGACGCGAAAGTGGGAGGAATGTCTGGGGCGAGCGGGCTCGGAATGGTGCGACGAGGTGTGTACGCGCGCCGGAGGCAGGCACCGGAAAGCATGTCCCGTTCTATCGCTCAATAATGGGGCGCATTTTCCGCAGAACCCTACATAAAAGAAAAGGACCCCTTTGCAGAGGTCCTAGTCAATTCAAGGTGGCGGGGAAGGGAATCGAACCCCTGACACGAGGATTTTCAGTCCTCTGCTCTACCAACTGAGCTACCCAGCCATTTGAGGTGTGCCTTGTTTCAAGGCTTGATTAGTATAACCAAGGACGCGCTCCGGTCAACCGAGAATTTTAAAAAAGTTTTTGAGCGCGACATCGGCCACGATCTCAATCCTATAGAACGGCACGTCAGAAGCATCAACCGGCAGCAAGAAGTTTTTCACTCAGGGCCGCACGGGCAAACTCACTTGGCGTCATCCCCTCGGCAGCCGCCCGCCGACGAATAGCTTCCTTCATTCCCAGAGGAATCTTGACCGATAGCGTTGCCGTCCCCTCACCTGAGAGCGGGGGCCGTCCATGCACGATCCCATCAACGGTGTGTTCGCCATCCGGAAACTCTCCGCGCTCGTACGACTCACACCACGCGTCAATCATTTCATTCGTTACAACCTGACCATTAGCGGTCGTATATGTCTTGCCCATCATCGACCCCTTTGACGTGCTCGCTCAATCTCTTGCCAGAATTTCTTCTGAACCGGAGACATGGCATGAATAATGAGCCATCCACGAATTAGTTCGACTGCAACAAGTTCCACACTTCGGCCGTCTGGAAGCCATCCAATGGCAAGCCATCTCGGCGGCTCGTCCTCCGACTCGCGGCGAATACACTCGGTAACCGCGCGCCAGGCACCAAGCACCTGCTTTTCCGTCAGGTGTTTTTTGGCGTTGGGATGGATCTCAACATCCATGCATCTTCTCCTCCATCTTACCCAATTTCGTATGACGAAAGTCCGCTGTCGCCAATTCTTACGCCGGCACTTGTTGGAGGGCGGGAGGTATAGCGAGTATGGAAGGCCGCTCCAGTACTGCCCAGGCGCCGGGGCAGGAACACATACGCCAAGGGCGAACGTTTTCGCAGCAAGTAAGAACATTGCCATTGCGATCGATAAAGGCGATGTCGATGGGATAGGCCATAAAGCAGGTGTGAACCGAGGAACAGCGCGGAAACGCCATGACAAGCGGCAGTCCGCTGGCGGCAATCGGCCGCCGTCCCAGCATGCCGCGCAAACGCACGGTAAACGACTCCGCCACCACAAACTCGGCCGGCGTCCAGCCCAACCTGTTGAGCGCCCTCGCGTAGGCGATATAGGACGAGACCGCAGTCACATGACCACCCCCGGACGCCATGGATCGACCGTCACCGCGCGTTCATGCGTGAGCACGGCCGGCGCCCCCAGGGAAACGCCGGCGATGCTCAGCGAACTCGGCCACGGCTCGTAGTGCATGGTGCAGGTATAGGTCCTAAACGTGCCAGAAAGAGAGAGCAGGCCACCATCCGATGACGCTGTACCTTGCTCGCTCGAGACCTCGACCTGCAAGTCATATCCCTCCATGGCATCCTGAATCTGAGCTTGAACGGTCGTGGAAGCGTCAATGGAGCTCTCGTCACCCTCCCCGCCCGGCGCCACAGCGTGCGCCAGCACGATGTCGGGCACTACGCGGTCGAAGCGCGCGACCGCGCCGGCAAAGATCATGACGTTGTACGCGATGAGAGCCAGCACGAGCAGGACAGGCGTGACCACGGCCATCTCGACCGTCGCCTGGGCACGCTCCTCGCGCAAGCCCGTGTGAACGCCCATTACGACCCACCGCCAAAAGCTCCCACCAGCGTGGCAACATCGACAGTGAGCGGGATGGAGCGGCCGCCGGGCAGCGGGATCTCCGCAAGTGTGAACACCGCGCTGCTGATGGTGCGCTCGACGTGATATTCCAAGGCCTCGCAAAGTGCCTTGGGGTCAGTCACGCCCAAGGGGATTTTTCGCAGGGTATTTTGAGTTTTGGAGATGCCCGCGATATCGGACCCCGGACTTTTGATGACATTGGCGGTATCGGTCAGCACCGGTTTTCGCAGACGTAAATCGCATGGTTCGAGTCCCAGCGCCGCCACGGAGGACGAGACGGTGTCACCGAGCCAGGACGCGATGGAACCCAACGCGCCGCCACCCCCTCCCAAGCCACCGATCAGCTCTCCCATAAGCTCGTCGGCCGCACCCTGGATGTCTCCGTACCCCACAAGCAGGCGGCCCCAAACATCCATAACACCGTCGAGCAAGCCGGCAACGCCGCCCGAACGCTCCTCCAGCGTCGAGAAAAACCGCGAGAGAACGTTATTTTGTGCCGTCGCATCATCGGGCGCGAGCACTGCAGCAGAAATTGCACCACGATTGCCAAGCTCAACTGCCGTGTTAAACGAAGAGTTGAGCTCGTCGGGACTGGAGATGGCGCCCGAGACCGCAAAGGCGACCACGCCGTTGCGACCGGGCGGGGCGATACGCGGACGCTCACCGGATAGTTCTTTGATGGCGGTATCGAACGCATTGCCCGCACGGTCGGCTTCGTCCTCGGTCTGACGCTCGAGCTCAAGCTCCTTGTTGCGACAGTCGACGTAGTCCTCCAGGGCGTCTTTAAACTTGTCAAAGTGATACTCGAAGCCGTTTTCGATAGAGGTTGAAGGCGCCGCAACAGCACCAAGCGACGAAACGCCAAAATGGCATTTGCTGCATTTATCCTGCCCATCGCAATCGGCAACCGAAGCAAATCCGCTCGGCGTTCCTTTCTTATAGTTAGGGCAGGTCGTCCCGTAATGCAGATACGCCTTGCCATCGTTCACGCTCGTCGGCCACACCGCATCGGTATAGAGTTCCGTCGCCCGAACCTCATCAGAGTTGCGCGGCAGCAGCGGAATATAGGAGGAAACCCTGTCTCCGTTCTCAGTAATATATGCCCGATCGACCTCCGCACTCGCATAGGTATAAAACGCCTTACGCGCCGCAGACTCTGCCTTCATCTCGACACTCGAGCCTTGGGGCTTCTCGCTTGCCAGACGCCGATGGTAGTAGTCCTTCGAGCGATTGAGCGCCACTTGGGGCTCCCACGTAACGCTCGATGAGTAATGCGGATTTTGAACACCGGAGAGATCCGTTAGGCTTTTTGCGCGCTCCCACATACACGAACAGCTGCCAACCGAACCTTTATCCGACCCACCGCAATCCGCTAGCCAGGCGCGCTCTTTGGCCTTCGCCGTCTCCTCCGATGCTTTTTGCAGCTCCTCGGCCGCGCGTTCCAAATCTTCCGATGCATCTTTAATGGCATCGGTCGAAATCTCGGACCCTTCGAGCGCAACAAAATCCGACTCGGATGTCCTGGGCACGGCAAGCGCCGTACCGGTATAGGTCACGCCGTCGGTATCCTGCGCCGATACTGCCTGCATGGCACGTGCGGCAACCAGGTACGGCAAGGCGGTCTCGATCTTTTGCAGGCCCTTTGCCGCGCTTTTGGCAAACTTGTTACGTGTTTTAATGATCTGGGTTCCCGTATCGATGATATCGCTGCCGACAACCTCGGCGCCCGGAATGAGAATGGCAACCAAGCCGGTGCCGATCGTGGCAAACCCCGCCAGGCCCAAACTCAAAATGCTCGCATCCACCACCGTGGCGGCTGTGTGATAGGACGACACCACGTTGGCGCCCGCCAGCGCACCGCTATCGGCCGCCACCTGGGTGTCTCCGGCGCGTGACATGCTCCATATCGCCGCGGTCGACGAAAACAGCAGCGTAAGCACCACCAGAATGACAACCGCAGAGGAGAGCGTGGTATAGGCCCCGTCTTCGATAAACAAGTCGATACCGGCACGGCCCATAAAGCCGCCCCGCTTGCGGCGAGCGCCTGGTCGACGGCGGGCCGCAAACCCTTGCGTCGCCCGCAACAGGCAGCGCCTAATCCCATGCAGCAATCCATGAATCATAATCTCCCTCCAGCCATTCGGGACGCGATCGATACGAGACGTCGACCTTGAGCTCGACATAGCCGCCCTCACCCGCACTGCCCATGGCCTGCACAAATGCACCGATCACGGGCAGCGGCTTAACCTCGCCGGCAACAGACACGGACGAAACGCCACCGGCACCGGCCCGCCCCAACTCGATATCCCACGACAGCGGCCCGCCGGCATGAAAAATCGAGACGTTGGGCACCGCGGCAAGTCTGCGGCGAGTGAACTCCTTAAGGTTATCGTCGTCCTCAACCGTCGTCGTGGTCATAAGCCGCGCGGTCTCGGCGGCGGCAGACTCCATGACCGCACGCGTATAGAGCAGGCACACCGGCTGCAACGCGAGCAAGATAAGTGTCAAAAACGTCGGCAGCAAAAAGGCGGCCTCGACCGTAGATTGCGCCCGATCCTCGCACGCGATATCAATACAGAGCGATGTCCTTGGCACCCGTCGCGGCATCGATAACCGACGATGGGGCGACGCCATGAGACGCCGCCCGCTCGACCAGTGCCGCCAAGCGCCCATCGGCGCCAGCGCGCCAAAGCCCCGCAATCGCCAGCACAATCGATAACAGCGCCACGGTGACGATGGCGTATTCGACGGTCGACTGAGCAGATTCCTCACGCAGGACATCATGCATTTCACGACCCCTCCTTTGACTCCGTTGTTTGCGGAACCAGACGCACGGCACGCAGGCGGCACGAGACATCGCCGGCATCCGCAGCAACCGTCACCATATCGACCCAGCCTCGCCCATCGCGCACGATGGCGCCCCATACGTTGCCCTTAATATCGAGATAGCCGCTCAGGGCGAGCTGGGCCGTGGGCACCTCGCGGTAGGCGCGCAACAGGTCTGCCGCTGCCTCGGTCATCGGCCGGTCCTCGGACCATGCAAGCCGGACCGCAATCGCGTTGTCCTCAGGCAAATCCGTCGCAGTGCCAGACCGCTTGTCGAGCGTCCGCAGAAAGGTTTGCGCCGTGACAGCGACATCCGAATCGTCCGCATCTCGCATCTCATCTTTTTGAGACGCCACCGCCGAATCTGAGCCCAAATCGGAGGCGGTCCCAGGACGCTGCTGCCGCGCGGCGTTAAGCCCCCAAAGCACCGCCGCTATCGCCACGGTCAGGCAAGCAAACACCAGCAGCACCCCGATGGGGCGCTCGCCCTCTACAGGTTGTTGATGCCCTCGCTGATAGCGTTCCATAGATCTTGGACCTTGCCCTTAAATGCGACGATGGCGATAATCGCGATCACCACGAGCACGCCGACCAAGATGGCATACTCGGTGGTACCCTGTGCACTCTCCTCCTGCAATAGTTCCTTGGCGCGCTGACGAACATGTGCCGCCCGGCAAGACGCCCAGCCCTGGACCTTGCCAGCAGCGTCAGTCATCGTGTTCATGTATTCCTCCCTACATCATCCCGCCTGCTCCCAGCAGCGGGCCCAATATGGACAGAAGCAACGCCGGCAAGATGAGCGTGCCGATGGGAATCAGCAGCTTGACGGGCGCACGCTCGATCTCGCGCTCGACCGCGGCGCGATGAGCCGCACGGATCTCGCGACTTTGAGCGGCCAGCGTCTCGGCAAGTGGGGCACCCAGGGCGAGCGCCTGCCCCACCGTGATGGCAAAGGTCTCGAGCGCTCGCACGTCCAGGTCGCGCGCGGCGGCCAACAACTCGTCCTCACGCGTGCCCACGCCCACCTGCCACGCCATGCAGGCGCGCTCAAGGCGAAGAGCCAGCACTGACCGGCGGTTGGCGCAGAAAATCTCAAGCGCCGCATCAAACGAAAGACCGGCCGAAAGACCCAAGCGCACAACATCGATCATCTCGGACACTTCGCCGAGCGACACTCGCGCCGGGCCGCCCGCTCCAACCGCGCCCTTCACTCGCGCGGTCAGAGCATCGACCACCGAGCGACCCGCGGCAGCGACCAGCACCGCCTCGCACCTGCACGCTTCGGCGAGCTTGAGCGCATCCGCCCGGTCCAAACCCGTCGCAACGAACACGCTGAGCGCACACAAACAAGCCGCAGCGCCGACCAGGGCACTCATAACTCCACCCGCATAATGCGCCGAATAACCACCAGGGCAACGGCGTTGAGGGCAAGCCCCAGCACAACGGCGCCGGCGCCCGCCGGCGTTGCAAGACCACGGCGAAAGTCGGCCGAAAGCAGGGCAAGCACTGCGCACATGCCCGCCGGCATCGCCGCGACCATATGCGCCGACATACGCGCCTGCGACGTCTTGACGTCCAGGCGACGCTTGAGCTCAATGCGCTCCCCCACCATGCTCGATGCCTCGGACAATAAATCGGCAAGCGGAGCGCCGGTGCGCTGCGACACCTTGAGCGCCAGCGTCACGAGCGAAAGACCAGGGGCATCAATGCGAACAAGCAGGTCATCGAGCGCATCGGTCGCCGAGATACCGCAATCAATCGCCGCCGCTACCCGCAAAAACTCGGTATGCACCGGTTCTTGCGCATGGGCGCCCACAAACCGCATGCCCTGGGCAAGAGAGTGCCCCGAGGCAAGCGACATGGAAAGCGCCGTAAAGGCCTCGGGCATGGCCTCTTCCACATCGTGTTGCTCACGACGATGGTCGAAGGTGTCACGTGCAGCGCCCACGCCAGGCGGCGCCACCAGCCCCAGAACAAAGCCGATGGGCGACAACGACACCATGGTTAGGGCAATGCAGCAGGCACCGCTCGACAGCAACAGAAACGTCAGGCGCGCCGCATCATCCTCAATAACTAAGCCAAGACGATGCACTGGAACCAACGATGCCCACGAGCGGGCGATCTTTTTAAGCGGATCGTTTTCCACTAGCTCGCGCGGTAATTTCTCCGCTACCGATTCAAGCACCCGACGTGCCAACTCCGCCGGTGGCATCCGCGGCGCATGAGGCTCCGCACCGCACGCCACCGCGACCGAAAGCCCAGCCAAACCCCCTACGACGAGGGGCACAACGACCTCCATTCGTCCACCTCCTCTTGTGTGAGCGTTCCCGACCGCAAGCCTTCTGCAATAAACGGCGGCTCGCGGTCGAGCGTCCAGGTGCGCTCGGCGGCGTCGAAGGTCACGTAGCGCTCGAGCTCCACGCCACCCGACGTGCCGCGCCGCACCCCCGAATACGAGGACACAAAGCGCCTGCCGTCCGCATGACGCTCGGACATCACGATGCCGTCGAGCGCCATGGCAATCTGCTCCTCGATGAGCTCGCTCGGCAGATCGATGCCATAACGTGCAAGCAACGTCAGACGCACCACGGTCTCCTGTTCTGAACCCGCATGAAGTGTGGTGAGCGACCCGTCGTGGCCCGTGTTCATGGCCTGCAACATGTCGCAGCACTCGGCACCGCGCACCTCGCCCACCACGATGCGGTCGGGGCGCATGCGCAGGGCATTGGTCACCAGGTCGCGGATCGTCACCGCGCCCTCGCCCTCAATTGAAGCCTCGCGCGCCTCCAGGCGCACCACGTGCGGATGATGCGCAAACTTGAGCTCGGCAGAGTCCTCGATCGTCACGATGCGCTCGCCAGTGGAAATCTCGCATGATAACGCGTTGAGCAGGGTGGTCTTGCCAGATCCCGTGCCTCCCGCAACCGCCAGGTCCTGTCGCAGCGACACCGCGCACGACAACAGCTGCGCATACCAAAGCGGCAGCGACCCCAGCCCCACAAGCTCGTCCAGCGAGCAGATGCGGTCCGAGAACTTTCGGATGGTGAGAATCGGTCCGTCAATCGCCACAGGCGGAATCACCGCGTTGACGCGATAGCCCGTTTTGAGGCGGGCGTTGACGATGGGGCTGCGCTCGTCGATACGGCGGCCAAGTGGCGAGATGATGCGGTCGATAAGCACACGGATCTGCTCATCATCCTCAAACGCATGCTCGATGGGGTGCAAGACGCCGCCGCGTTCAAAGAAAGCCGAGCGGCAGCCGTTGATCATGATCTCGGTAACGGTGTCGTCCTCGATGAGCGGCTGCAACGGCCCCAGGCCCACCACGTCATCCAAAATCTCGTCGATGATGGTCTCGCGCTCGGGCGTCGCGAGATCGGTCGGCTCCTCAACATTGAGCGCCGCCTCCACCGCGGGACGCAATTCCGAGCGGGCAAGTGCCGGGTCGATATAGGCACTGATACGTGCCACTTCGTCGTAACCCATGCGGTCCATCACGGCGCGCTTGGTGCGTCGTTTCACCGCGCGGCGACGCCCCGCATCTACAGGCGCTGCCGCCGCTGCAGCGCCGGCAGCCTTAATCCTCGTTTGCAGGCTCATCGCTGATCACCCTCGCGCGACCAGGGAAGGCGGATACGCGGGCGTTCGGTGCGCGTTGCACGGTCGGCGACCATATCGCTCCAAGGGCCGACGGCGCACCCCAGTTCCACGAGCATCTCGCGCGTGGCCTCGCGCACGCTGGTCGCAAAAGCGCTGGTCTGCCCCACTGCCTCGTCAGCGCGCCCAAACGCCATGAGCGCGGCGAGATCCTGCCCGCCATCGGCGATACGAATCTTGGAGCTCAACGCACAGGCAATCTCAAAGCGCATGGCGACGTCTTCGTCTGCCCCGCGCGCACCGAACCGGTTGAATACGGCGCTCATGCGCGTGCGCGGCACACCCACTCGACTTGCCAGTTCAATGACGCGCGACGCCGATGTCGCGGACGACACCGCCGCATCGCCAACGACCAGGCAACGGTCGCTCGCCGCCACCGCAGCCGCCACGGCGTCGCCCCAAAAGACCGAGGTATCGATAAAGACCACGTCGGATTCGCGACGCAGGACATCAAGCAGTAACTCCACCGGACGTGCCATGAGCTCGGCTTGCTCGGGCGCCGCGACGGGACCCCAGAGCGTAACGCCCGGCGCCACGCGTATCGATGTGGCTACGATATCCGGTTCGGTGAGCGCGCCCGCCGCCGACGGCTCGATAAGTGCCGCCATATCGCGCGGAGCATCGACGCCTAACAAGTCGTAAAGGTTTCCAAACATCAAGTCCAGGTCGAGCACGGCGGCACGCAAGCCCAACAGCGACGATGTGTGTGCCATGGTGGCAACGATCGTCGACTTGCCGCAACCGCCCGAACCCGAAATGGCACAGATGACCGGAGCTCGATGCTGCGGAGCGGCAGCGTCTGCCGGCGGCATCGGAGGAGGCGGAGCGGGCGTCGGTGGCAGCGTCCCCGTTTCCCCCGCCGCAACCACACGCTGCGTCCAAGCCGGCATGGCAGCTTGTTCGGTCTGCGAGGCAGGTTCGTTCTGCGCAATCTGCTCATGCTGCATCAGCGATAACTCGCCGCACCCGGCAAAGCCCTCAACTTCGTCGAGTTCATCCGCCAGATTCACGCCGTGCACGTATCCCATATCTACAGCCGGGGAGTCGCCAGCATGCTGCGCCGGCCCTCCAGCGTCATCGTATACAAGGGGGTTCCGGGGGCGCCGACCATGCTCGGCTTCCGCTTTTCCATAATCATCAACACGCGGGCCTCTTGTAGCGCGAGGCGCCCCGGGTTCCCTATCAACAAAAGCATCGGGCTCAATCGTCATGTGCCGATCGGAATCAACCGCTCCCTCGCCCGCGCGCCCGTTGCCGCATATACTGTGCGCAGCGATGACCTCGGTCGCCCCCGCGCGAAACAGCCCCTCGATATCCGACGGATCGAGCGCTTCTATCAACACGACCACGCGACTCACGCGGCCTTCGGCCGTCAGGCGCGCAACAGTCTTGCGCACATCTTCGGTATCAAACAGAGACGCCGCGATGATGGCAGCCCCGCGGCGCGACGGAAACGCCCGAGCCATGGAAATCAGCCCGTCCAGGTCACCCACGCGAAGCACCTGTGCACCCGCATCACGGCCCTCGACTTCCCGCTGCAACAGCCCGTAATCGCCGCACGCGCAGCACGCAAGCCAGATCGCCTTCATCACTCGTCGCCTCCGCTCTTTTTGCCGCGCGCCGTGGCAGGAATCGTCAAGCTGACCGTTCCCTTGCCCGAGGCTCCCAGCAGTTCCTTGACGTCTTCGGGGTCAGCCGCCAGCGTCACCCATTCGATCTTGCCCTCGCGCGTGGCACCGGAATCCTCACTGGTATCGATCACGTACGCGCCGCACAGCCGATCGGTTACGCCGTCTTTTTGCACATACACATCCACGTAGCTGCCCACGCCCGTGGCGCCGCCGACCGAGTGCTCGGCATCGACCGCCACCGAAACGGCGACCTTGCCCTTAGGCACCTCGAGCTTGTGGCTCTCGGCCTTGGTGTAGACATTGCAGATCACGGCGTTTTTGGGAACACGCGAAGTCGTCACGTCGCCGCGCACCTGGCGCAGCTCGGTCGCCGCGTCACGCGGCAGCAGACTCGTCAGCCATTCCTGGGTTATGACATTGGTCTCATCGAGGGTCTCGCCCACATCGATATCGCGCGCCGCGACGCATACCTCGACGCGATCGCCACCGTACTTAGCCAAGGTCTCAGCCTGGACCCGTTCGGCTTGCGAGCGGATCGACGAGCCGTAAACCATGCAGAGCAGAACAGCGAGCACGCCCGCGACCAGACTGATGGCGATGCGCTTGCTCTTGTTCACGGCCGCTCCTCTCATGGCAGTGCCGGGCGAATGCCCGTACCACCATTGTCTGGGCGGTCAGAGTGCAAAGCGGCGCAATCGCGATCTTGGTTTTCGATGTCAAACCAATCGCTGACCAAAAGCTGACCAGCCCGTCAAGCTCATGGCAAGGTTTTGGTCAGCACGTCAGCAAGCTGCATGTTTCGAGGCTTTTCCGCAGCAAAAAAGCCGTCTCCCGAACAGTTGGGAGACGGCTGTCATAGGAAAAATCAATTACAGATGGACATCGGGATCGAGCATTTGAGCGCTCACGCGCATGGATGACGCCAGGTTTTGGAACGTTTCCAGACGCAGGCTGTCAATCTGCCCGGCGTCCTCGGCCTCGCGAACGGCGCAACCCGGCTCATGGGTATGTGTGCAATCGCCAAACCGGCACGCGCGCGATGCCTCGACAATCTCGGGGAAGGCGCGCGCCAGACCCCGCTCGTGACCCACGAGCGGTAGGCTGCGCAGGCCCGGGGCATCGGCGATCACGCCGGCGTCGCCCGGCAGCGCCACCATCACGCGCGCGACGGTAGTGTGACGGCCCTGGTCGTCGCGTTCGCGCACACCGCCGGTCGCCAACGTATCGTGGCCCAGCAGTGCATTGAGCAGCGTCGACTTACCGGCACCCGACTCGCCCAGAATCATGGCGCAGCTCCCGGCGGGCACGCAGGCACGGACCTCGTCCAGGCCGCGGCCCTCGGCAGAGGACGTCACGATCACGCGCACGTCCGGACCCACCAGGCGGCGCACGCGGTCCAGATCGCGCTCGAGCTCCTCGGCATCGCAGCGGTCAGCTTTGGTAAGCACCACCACCGGCTCGGCATCGCAGTCGAGCGCCAACACCAGCGAGCGCGCCACGCGGTCGAGCAGCACCTCACCGGCACCGAGCGCCTGCACGATTAGCACGCTATCCACGTTGGAGCAGAGCACCTGGCGCTCTCCACGGGCACGGCCGCGCCAACGCTCAAAGCTCGTACGGCGCGGCAGCACGCACTCAATCACGCCCATATCGTGCCCGGGAGCGCGGCGCACCGCCACACGGTCGCCCACGGCAGGCAGCAGGACCTCGTCCTCGCCGCGCGACTTGGCAAACCCCACGGCATGCTCGGCGCGAAAGGTGTCGTCGGCAGTGGCCACCAGCGGAAACCCGCGATCCAGGCGAATAACGGCACCCAGCTGCATCTGCTCGGGCTCCTCGGCATGTGCGCAGAAATCATCAAAGGCAGTCTGCTGGGCTTCATCGACCGGCAGGTCATCAAACGCCGGAACATCCTGCAGCGCATCGAGCCCCGGTACGCTCGCCAACAACTCCTCGGCAGACACGGGCGCTTCGGTCGCGAGTTTCCGACGACGGTCACGCTTAGCCCGCGCCCCCGTCGTCTTTTTCTTCGCCTTAGCCTTAGCCTTAGCCACAAACGCCTCCCAGCACCAAAAATCACAACTGAGCAGGTATTTTACCCACAAAAAAGAGTCGGTCGAGCAAACGCTCGACCGACTCACATACTTTCCCTCAGCTCATGGTCCCGAGAGGTTATCCGAAGGTCCGCCCGCCGGGAGGGGTTTCTTCTGAGCGATCCCGCAGCGCGAAGCGCGAGGACCAGCGAAGAAGAAACCCCGCAGGCGGTCGGGCCGATGGGAAGGATGGCCTTTCGACCTACTCCTTCTCGACCGCGCGCATGATCGCCTTGTAGATCTCCATCAGCGGGATGATCAGGAAGGCCAGGCCCAAAGCGGCAAGAACGCCCTTGAGCTCAAGCGTCACAGGGCCAAAGAACATCTCGGCAAGCGTCGGCTGCACGGTCACGATCACCGTCAGCACCAGTGCCAGCGCGGCGGAAGCCCACAGCCACTTGTTCTGCTTCTTCATGGTGAACAGCGACGCACGACGGCTGCGCATATTGAAGCAGTGGAAGATCTCGACCATGTTGAGCGTGATGAAGGCCATCATCACGCCTTCCTCGTCGGCATTACCGGCGATCATATCGGCGATGTGGATGTAGCCCATGTCAAAGTACACGCCCACAAAGAAGCTCGCCAGCACCAGCACGGTGATGATTAGGCCCTGGACCACGCAGTCCAGACCCATATGTCCGGCAAAGACACCGTCCTTGGCGTTGCGCGGCTTGCGCTTCATGATGTCGCCCTCGGCATCCTCCATGCCCAGCGCGAGCGCGGGGAAGCAGTCGGTGACCAGGTTCACCCATAGCAGCTGCACCGGCTGGAAGATGGTAAAGCCGATGAGCGTGGCGATAAACACCGAGAAGACCTCGGCAAGGTTGGCCGAAAGCAGGAACTGGATGACCTTGCGGATGTTGTCGTAGATGCGACGGCCCTCTTCGCAGGCACCGATGATGGTGGCGAAGTTGTCGTCGGCAAGCACCATGTCAGCGACGTTTTTGGTGACATCGGTACCGGTGATGCCCATGCCCACACCGATGTCGGCGCGCTTGATGGACGGGGCATCGTTGACGCCGTCGCCCGTCATGGCGACGATCTGGTCGCGCGACTTCCAAGCCTCGACGATGCGGGTCTTGTGCTCGGGCTGGACGCGGGCGTACACGCCGTAGTCCTCGATGTGCGCGTCGAGCTCCTCGTCGCTCATGCGGTCGAGGTCGGCACCGGTAATGGCCTGGCTGCGGTCGGCGACGATGCCCAGCTGCTTGGCGATGGCCACGGCGGTGTCGATGTGGTCGCCCGTGATCATGACGGTGCGAATACCGGCGTCGTGCGCCTCGCGAATAGCGTCGGCAACCTCGGGGCGAACCGGGTCGATCATGCCGGACAGGCCGCAGAAGACCAGGTCATGCTCAAGCGCAGCGGGGCTGCAGTCGGCGGGAACCTCGGTGTAGGTGCGGCTCGCCAGCGCCAGCACGCGCAGGGCCTCGTCGGCCATGGCCTTGTTGGCTGCCACGAGCTCGGCACGACGCTCCTCGGTCAGGGGCACAACCTTATCGCCCTCGTAGATATGGGTGCACAGGCCAATCACCACGTCGGGCGCGCCCTTGGTGTACTGCTCGTACTCGCCGTCCAGGGTCTCGACGACCACGGACATCATCTTGCGGCCCGAGTCAAACGGAGCCTCGCCCACGCGCGGATGCTCGGCAGTCAAGCCAGTGAGGCCCGCCTTGCCGGCGTCGTTGACAAGAGCGCACTCAGTCGGCTCGCCCACGGCCTCGCCCAGCTCCTCGTCCCACTGGGCATCGGAGCACAGCGCCATGCCGGCCAAGAACTTTTCCTTGGGCGCAGCGAGCTCGTGCTTGACGACGGTCATCTTGTTCTGGGTAAGCGTGCCGGTCTTGTCCGAGCAGATGGTCTGCGTGCAGCCGAGCGTCTCGACAGCAGAAAGCTTGCGGATAATCGCCTGGCGCTTGGCCATCTTGGTTACGCCGAGCGAAAGGACGATGGTCACGACGGCGACCAGGCCCTCGGGGATGGCGGCGACGGCGAGCGAGACGGCGACCATAAAGGTGTCGAGCAGGGCAGTCGGGTCGGTAAGGACGTTACCCACGCCGTGACGGATGATGTCGACACCAAAGATCACGACGCAGATGACGATAACCATAATGGTAAGGATGCGGCTGAGCTCGGCGAGCTTCACCTGCAACGGTGTGAGCTCTTCCTTGGCCTCGGCAAGAGCGCCGGCAATCTTGCCCATCTCGGTGTTCATGCCGGTGCCGACCACGACGGCGCGGCCGCGGCCGTATACCACGGTGGAACCCATGTAGCACATGTTCTTGCGGTCGCCGAGCGGCACGTCGTCGGTGCCGGCGGCGAGCTCGATCACGTTGGCATGCTTCTCGACGGGCACGGACTCGCCGGTAAGGGCGGCCTCCTCGATCTTCATCGTGGCGCTCTCGAGCACGCGGCAGTCGGCCGGGACGGAGTCGCCCGCCTCGAGCATGATCACGTCACCGGGCACGAGCTCGGCGCTCGGCAGGTGCACGAGCTTGCCGTCGCGCAGCACCTTGGACTGCGCCGCGCTCATCTCCTGCAGGGCCTCGAGAGCCTCCTCGCTCTTGGCCTCCTGAACCACGCCCAGCACCGAGTTGACGATAACGACGAACATGATGATGGCGACGTCGGCAAAATCGGGCTCGCCCTTGACCATGCCCGTAAGTGCGCTGATAACGGCGGCAACGATCAGCATGATGACCATGGGGTCTGCCATCTGCTCAAAGAAGCGCTTCCACAGCGGCGTCTTCTCGGCTTCCTCAAGCTTGTTAGGGCCTGTCTTGGCGAGGCGCGACGACGCCTCGTCGTTGCTCAGGCCGAGGTTCTCATCGACACCCTGGTCGCTGAGTACCTCCGCCGCGGCGGACAGGTATTCCTTTTGCATATAGAGTCCCCTCCTGGGATTCGGGCCACTCAGCAGATTGATGCCCGATCATAATTCCCAGGAGAAGGGCAAGGGCTCATCAAGGCTGCCGTGCTGAGCGGCAGTTGATAGTGGAGCTATGGTACCCCAAAGCGACGCGTCTAGCCAAAACATTCCATCTGGAAACACGGCACAGGCGCAACGGTGCAGACAGTGTGATGCTCAAGATTGATAAAACGTTTTTTCTTCGGCGCATCATCGAACTAAAATATCGCCCAGATAGCAGCGGTTAGAACGGTTGGTATAGTTTTTGCATATACCGTTTTTCCGCAAAAAATGAACTTCTAATTCGGCATACGGTCGATTTTTTGGGGTATTCGGTCGGCATTTCGTTATAATCATCTCAGTTTTATTTCTTATGGTTTATCTATCAGCGCAAGACGATGTCAGATGGAGGTCTGAATGTACAAGCGCACCAAGATTGTATGCACCATGGGTCCCGCCTGCGATAGCGACGAGACCATCCGCGAGATGATCAAGGCGGGCATGAACGTCGCCCGTTTTAACTTCTCGCACGGATCCTACGACGAGCACCACGGTCGCATCGAGCGCGTCCGTCGTATTTCCAAGGAGCTCGGCATGCCCGTCGGCATCCTGCTCGACACCAAGGGCCCCGAGGTCCGTACCGGCCTTTTGGTCGACGGCAAGAAGGTTGCCGTCAAGACCGGCGACAAGATCGTCGTCACCGCTCAGCCCACGTCCGAGGATTTCCACGGCACCGCTGAGCACATCTCCCTCGACTACCTGGCTCTGCCCTCCGAGGTCGAGAAGGGCTCCCTCATCCTGATCGATGACGGTCTGGTTGCCCTCGAGGTCGAGTCCGTCGACGGCCAGGACATGACCTGCGTCGTCAAGAACGACGGCCTGATTGGCGAGCGCAAGGGCGTCAACATGCCCAACGTCAACATCTCGCTGCCCGCCATCACCGAGCGCGATCGTCAGGACATCCTCTTTGGCCTGACCGAGAACATCGACTACATCGCCGCTTCCTTCATCCGTGACGGCGAGTCCGTCCGCGGCATCCGCGAGCTTTGCCGCGAGAACGGCGGCGAGCACGTGACGATCTTCCCGAAGATCGAGTGCGCCCTGGGCGTCGAGAACTTCGACGAGATCCTCGAGGCTTCTGACGGCATCATGGTCGCCCGTGGCGACCTGGGCATCGAGATTAAGCCCGAGCTCGTTCCCCACATCCAGAAGGAGATCATCGCCAAGTGCAACGCGGCTTACAAGCCCGTCATCACCGCTACGCAGATGCTCGACTCCATGCAGCAGAACCCGCGCCCGACGCGCGCCGAGGTTGCCGACGTTGCTAACGCCATCTACGACGGCACCGACGCCGTTATGCTCTCTGGCGAGTCCGCTGCCGGTAAGTACCCGGTCGAGGCCGTCAAGATGCAGGCCAGCATCGCTCTCGAGACCGAGAAGTACCTCCCGGCTCACGCTCCGCTCGAGGTTCCGGCTGACGCTCACGGCACCCGCGTCGTCAACAACGTTGTGGGTATGTCCGCTGTGAACATGGCTACCACCGTTGGCGCCAAGTGCATCACCGTGCCGACGACCACCGGCCGTACCGCTCGCCTGATCTCTCACTTCCGTCCCAACATGCCGATCTGCGCGTTCTCCCGCCACGAGTGGGCCGTCCAGCAGATGATCATGTACTGGGGCGTCATCCCGCACCAGGCCGAGATTACCCAGGGCACCGTCAACGGCACGATCGTCAAGGCGATTGAGACCGCTAAGGAGCTCGGCTACGTCGAGACTGGCGACCTGACTGTCGCTACTGCCGGCGATCCCCGTATGAGCGTCCAGCTCGAGGACAAGGTCTCCTCGACCAACGTCGCTTACGTCGCTCAGGTACGCTAAATCGCACTTGCAAGCTAGTTTGCATTGCAAAGGGCCCGGAAGGCAAAGCCTTCCGGGCCCTTTTTCTGTGCGCCGATGCCTACCGCACGGCATGACACGCACCTATTTCTTTACCAAAAGCGCGAATTCTGCCCTCCGAGGCCCAAAAAATAAAGCCCCAAGCGCTAAAAGTGTTCGCCCGGTGGCAAACCCACACCTTAACCGACACTGCTAAATCGTTTTAGCATGCTCCAAATCGACCGCGTTTTCGGAAGTATGCGGCAAATTCTGAAACCTCCGAGCACGCCCTGTTTTTTCGCAACAAAATGCCTGATAAACTAGCCTCAAAAGCCAGGTCTGCTCACAGGGTTTAGATTTTGCCGCATACTTCCGAATTGACACTGGCATCGCACGGTCCAAAAGCATATTTCGACCAGGAGGGCGTCATGGACCTGACGATATGCGGTCAATCCGCTTTTTACTATCACCGTATCCCGCCGCAGGTATTAGGCCTTTACCCCGCCATTAGCCTTGGCAATATGGATCGCAGATGTTGCGGCCTCGGAAGTCATGCAGTTGTAAAAGACCTGCTTCACACACCGCTTCACAGGCTTGTATTCACTCGGGCACAATCCGGGTCGCGAAGCCTGTTTAAATCGCACCTCCTGACCCAAGAGCCGCCTCCTGGGTCGTTTAGGCAGACTGAGCATGGATTTGACGTCACGTCGCCCGAGTTTACGCTGCTCAACCTTGCTACGCAGGTCTCACGCAACCAGTTACTCATGGCTTGCTACGAGATGTGTGGCTCCTTTGCAGTGTTTAAACCCTGCGAGCGAACGCAACAACAACTCGATGAAGCTATTTCGCTTATGCTCATTCCGCCCGACTGTGGTTGGAAACGCGTTGTCGACACCAAGGGCAATGGCACCAATTTGTGGAAGCACCCACCGCTCCTCAGCGCAGCGGATATCGCCGCGTTCGCCAAGCAGGCCGCAGGCCTGCGCGGCGTTAAGCAGCTCCGCTGGGCGGCCGAGCACATGACGGGGCAGACCGCCTCGCCCTTCGAAGTACAGACCTCCATGCTTGTCTCGCTCCCCCGTGACGAGGGCGGCATGGGCATCAACATCACAAACAACGTGCGCATCCCACTCAGCGACGCCGCGCGCTCACTGTATGACAAAACCTGCTGCTACGCCGATATCCTCATAGAGAGCAGCACCGACAGCATGGGCGTCATTTTGGAATGCCAAGGCCGTTCCGCCCATGACAGCGAAACCGCAAGCCTCTCCGATGCCGAGCGCACCACCGCGCTCGGCAGCATGGGCTACGATGTCATACAAATTACCTACGACCAAATCAAGGACAAGAAGAGCTTTAACAACATCGCCGAGCTCATTCATAAAAAGGCGGGGCTCCCCTACATCGCAAAGACCGATCAGGAACGTACCGCTGAAAATGCCCTGCGACGGGAGCTGTTGGTCAATTGGGATGAACTGTTCACCGTTAAGCCGGCCGGTTAGCAGCTAGCGATCAGGGGGGCTGCGGGCGCGTCAGGAGCGGCGACGCGAGCCGCAAATCCCGCCTCGGTTAGCTCGATGACCTCGGTAAACGTTGCATCGAAAAACTCCTCGGTTAGCAAGCGATACGGCGGATGATCGGGCTCGCCGGGGTTTTCGCGTACAATCTCGTGCATGACGCCGATGGTCTTGAGCACATATTCTTTATGAATGGGATACTGCCCAAAACGCGTCGCCGCGGTATACAGGCGATCGGTCGCACGCGGGATGGAAACAATGCCGAGCGTCTTGCCAAACCAGTCAAAATCGCCCTGCTTTTTTATGCGGAACTCCTCACACGGCTTGCCGCCGTGCGCCTCCAGGTACTGATTCACGCGCGTATTCCATACGGTATCGGCCACCAGATGCGACCAGACACCCAGCGTCAAATCGAGCAACGACTGCGCCACATCTTCGGACGCAAGCGAGAACTCACAGGCGCCGGGACCGGCAACCGGCTCGGCATCCTTGTAGCGCTGGGGATAGTGCACGCGGTTCAGCCGCTCGCGTTCCTCGATAATCGAGGTCGCCGCGGCCGGCGCACCGGTGGGCGAACTTTTAAGCAACGGTGCCACATAGGTATCCCAGAACTCATGCTCGCGAGGCTTAGGGATAGGCTCGGGCTTTGCAAAGTGCGTAATGCGGTACGGGATGGGATCGGCGATGCCAGGGACCATATAGCCCACGAAGATATCCGGAACCACGCAGCCAAACAAAAAGGCATTGCGGTCGCGCACGCTCTTGGCAAGCGCACCGGTGCGCTCCAGCAAACGCTCCGTCTGAGCGATATGAATGTTCCAGCTTGGCATAGCCACCCCCATAAAAACCTGGATAACTATACCATCACGGCAAAGCCGCGCGGGCGGCTACGCACGCTCTACGCAGCAACTAGTCCGTAGCACCGCTTTCGGTTCCATACGACGGCGAAGGCGCCTCAACCACATGGTGATATCGATCGATATAGATTGCACGGGCACCCAGGCGTCGCACCAAATCCTGGTGATGTGTGCTCATCAAGACCGTCTTACCCGCCGCGACATAGGCCAGCAAGAAGTTGACCACGATGTCGCATGAATCCTCGTCGAGCCCATTGGTAGGCTCGTCGAGAACCAGGATATCGGGGTTCATCGACACGACGGCAGCCAGCGCAACGCGCTTCTTTTGCCCGCCCGAGAGCTGATAGGGAGAGGCATCGGCAAGGTCGGCAACCTGGAACAGCCCCATGGCATCGCGCACGCGGCGCTCGAGCTCGTCTGCCGGCAGCCCCATCTGCGCGGGACCAAAAGCAACTTCCTCGCCCACCGTAGCGCAAAAGAGCTGGGCATCGGCATTCTGGAACACAAAGCCCACGCGCTGATGAAAACGCTGAGCAGCCGCGGAATCCTTTAGAAACGCCGAATCGATCACGTGCCCGTCAAACAGGTATGCCCCTGCGTCCGCGAGTTCAAGGCCGTTAATAAGGCGCATAATCGTTGTCTTGCCGCAGCCGTTGGGACCGAGCAGGGCAACGAGTTCACCACGATCGACCTGCAGCGACACACCATCGACAACCGTATGGCCCGCATAGGAGAACACTACGTTGCGCAGCTCGATGAGCGGCGCAACCTCGGCGCCGCCCGCACCGTTCGTGCCCGCCGCACTATTCATATCGATCGTCAAAACGTCGCCCTTCCCTATTTGCATCCCCAGCCGGAACCAGCAGCGCCTACAGCACGGCGCACAACACTGCGAGCAGCGCCACACCGGCCGCATAGACCGCATCGCGCCAGCCAAACCCGGCGCGCGCGGGCGCCGGATACGCACCGGCAAAGCCGCGGCAGAGCATGGCCTCGTCCATCGCGCGGCTGCATTCCATCGCCTTGATAAAGGTCATGCCCATGATACCCGCGATCGAATCGGTACGCGAAAATCCCTCAGGCGCACGGCCAACGCTGCGCAGCATGACCGATTCGCACAGATTGTGCGCCGTGCGACCCAGCACCTCGATGTGCTTGAGCGCCATATCGAACGTAAAGATAACTTCGTCGGGTAGATGCAGCATCTTGAGCGCCGCCGACATGCGGCTCCACGTGAGCGTCCACGAAACGCCCAGCACCAGCGTCACGTTGATGAAGGTCTTGAGCGCAATCTTGAGCATGGCGCCCGCGGCAGAAGCGTCCAGCAGCAAGGCGGGCAGCGCCAGAACCACGGCAAACCCCGCGGCGCCGAGCGCCGGCACAAAGGTCGCGCGCAGCCCGCGTACGGGGCGCACGGCAACCGTCACCAACGCAATCGCCGCCATCAACATGAGGTACAGCGGGCCCTGCGACAGACACACGCACAGGACGCAGACAAACATGCCGAGCAAACGCACCGGCGCCGAAACGGAAGAAAGGGCGCGGTCGATAATCGACCCGCCCTCGTGTGCGCCGCCGCCCAGGCGAACCCGCTCGAGCAGGCTCGCCAGGTGCAGGACGTTCTTTTGCATGACGCGATGCCGAGCGCCCGTGGGCTCGTATCGCTCTTGAGCCGCGAGCCAGCTAGGCAGCTCGACCGTTTGCATGGGACCCGCTTTCCTTGGCCGTCAGCGAAATAAGACGGAATACGATGGTGAGCACCGCCACGCCAATCACGCCGGAGAGGATATACATGGCAGCCTGGCCGGCAAAGCCAAAACCCTGCTCCTCGGAATAGGCCTGCAGGTAATCGCCCGTGGGCAACGAATCGGCAAAGGTCGGGGCATCCAGGCCGACCGAAGCCTGCAAGCTGTCGTCGCCAGCCTCCTGAACAGCGGTCGCGGCGCCCTCGCCGTCCCACTCGCCCCAGGCGTCACCAGTAGCGAGCAAGCCCAGCGGCGTGGCAACGACAAGTACGGCAACCAGGATAAGCGTGGGGATCAGCGAGATCTTTTTGGCGGCAGCGCTATTGGCAGCAAGCTGGCCGTCAACGGCCTCGGGCCCGACGATGATGCTCGGCGCAGTCTTCTTAATGAATGCGTAGATCGCAGCAGTCGCCACACCCTCGACCACACCGGCCACCAGCATATGCGGGATCAACATGGCGGGAATGGCAATCGACAGCGGGAAGGGGCAATAGAGCGGGGCGCCGGACGCGTTGGTGAAGAGCATGGGCTGAATACCAAACTCGATGGCCGCGCACAGGGCCGCCACGCACAGGCCGACCCAGCCGCTCACGATGGCAGAAACCGAGGTGCCCCAGCTCTTGTCGTGCAGGCGGCTGTTGAGCGCGCGAAATACCATGGCGGCAACAAACGGCAGCACGAAGGCCATGTTAAAGCAGTTGGCGCCAAAGGACAGGATGCCGCCGTCGCCAAACAGCAGCGCCTGAAGCGCCAACGCGACCGAGACAGCGATAGCCGCAGCCTCGGGGCCCAGCAGCAGTGCGATGAGCGCGCCGCCGACGGCGTGGCCCGTGGTGCCGCCAGGCAGCGGCACGTTGAACATCATGAGCAAAAAGGAGAAGGCGGCGCAAATACCCAGGAAGGCCATGTGCTCGCGGTCGAGCGTGGCGCGCACCTTCTTAATGCAATGAACCCACACGGGGACCATCGCCACCGCCATGACGGCATCAGTCTGCGGGGACAGATAGTTATCGGGAATATGCATGAGCCCTCTCAATCAGAACGTTGCGTGTTACGTTTCCAACAATCCGTAACACCGACTCAGCATACTAACAAAAAGGCGCACCGCCCACAACGCAGCACGTCCTTGCAATACGTACGTTATTAACCCAGGTCCACGCACCGCCCAATAAAGGGCCCATGCACTCCCAACTTTCCGGTCACCCGGAAGAAGGTGCGGTCCGCTCGCAACAAGGTTAACGCAGGAACCCGCCCCCGAGAGGGGTTTTCTAAGGCAACATCCCGCAGCCGCGAAGCGGCGAGGACGTTGCCGTGAAAACCCCGCAGGGGGCGGGTTCCGAACAGCAAAGATTACGAGCGGACCTCGCCGTTTACGCCCTTGCACACCTTGGTGACGATCTTCTGGTGCGCCTTCTCGACCTCTTCGCTGGTGAGCGTATGGTCGTCGGAGCGATACGTAAGCGCGAAGGCCATGGACTTTTTGCCCACGCCCACGCGCACCGGGTCGCGGTACACGTCGAACAGGCGCACGCCCTCGAGCAGCTTGCCGCCGGCGCTGGTGATGCGACGCTCAAGATCCTCGCAGGTCACGGTATTGTCGACCACGATAGCCAGGTCGTGCTCGACGGCCGGGTACTGCGAGAACTCGCGGTAGTTCTCCTGGTTGCGGGCACCCTTGATCAGCTTGTCCAGATCGAGCTCAAAGGCAACGACGACCTCGTCGATGCCACAGGCCTCGCGCGCCTCGGGGTGAATCTCGCCGACCCAGCCCAGCACGGTGCCGCCGGACAGAACCTCGGCCGCGCGACCCGGCTGCAAGAAGGCATAGCCCTCGCCCTCGACGGGACGGAAGCGAACCTTCTCGATACGCAGCTGGGCAAGCAGCTCCTCCACGATACCCTTGCCAAAGAAGAAGCGCAGCTTGCGGTACTTCATGTTCCAGGACTGCTCGCTCCACTGACCAGAGAGCACGCCCGCCACGGACTTGGTCTCCTTGGGCAGGCTGGCGTTCTCGCGACCGTGGAACAGGCTGCCCACCTCGTACAGGTGCACGTTGGGCGTGCCGTGGGCCTCGTTGTAGGCAACCGACTGCAAAAGGCCCGGCAGCAGCGAGCGGCGCATCTCGGTCTGCTCGGCAACCAGCGGGTTCATGAGCACCACGGGGCAGCCGCGACCCTCGGTGGACATGCCGATTTTCTCCAGGTCGCCCGGGGCGGCAAAACCAAAGGTCGTGGTCTCGTTGAGGCCGCAGGCGCGCAGGATCTCGCCGACCTTGCGGGTGAGCTTTTGCTCGCGGGTCAGGCCGCCGATATGGTTCTTGGCAGCCGGGATGGTCGCCGTCACGCGGCCCATGCCCCACAGGCGCAAGATCTCCTCGATCAGATCGATCTCGCGCGGCAGGTCGGGACGGAAGCTCGGCGGGGTGACCATAAAGTCCTCGCCGTCGCGCTCGACGGTGCAGCCCAGACGGGTGAGCGAACGCTCGATAAAGTCGGGCTCGATGTCGGCACCGCAGATGGCATGCACGCGGGCCAGGCGCAGCTTAATGCTGTCGATGGTCTTGGGCGCGGGGAAAACGTCGACATAGCCGGGAGCGACCTCGCCGCCGGCGATCTCCTCGATGAGAGCGCAGGCAACGTTGGCGACACCCACGCAGCCAGTCTCGTCAACCTGGCGCTCAAAGCGAATGGAGGCGTCGGAGATCAGGGACAGGTCGCGGCTGGTGTGCGAGGTGCGACCGGCGTTGAAGCAGGCACTCTCGACCATCACGTCGACGGTGTCGTCCTCGATCTCGGAATCCATGCCGCCCATGACGCCGGCCAGCGCCACGGGACGCTCGCCGTCGGTGATCAGGCCCATGCCGGCGTCGAGCGTGCGCTCCTCGCCGTCGAGGGTCGTGAACTTCTCGTCCTGCTGGGCAGCGCGAACCACCACGTGGCGACGGCCATCACGCTCGGCAAAGGTGTCGAGGTCAAAGGCGTGCAGCGGCTGACCGGTGAGCATCATCACGTAGTTGGTGATGTCGACGATGTTATTGTGCGGGCGCACGCCCAGGGTGTTGAGGCGCTTGACCATCCAATCGGGCGACGGGCCGACCTTCACGTTGCGCACGATGCGGGCAACATAGCGGTCGCACAGGCCCTCGTCGGCGATCTCGACGGAAAGCTCATCGTCGGTCGCGCGGCCGGTCTCGGCCTTAATGGCAGGCAGCTCAACGTGGAAATCGCGGTCGAAGATGGCACCGGTCTCGCGGGCCATGCCGATCATGGACAGGCAGTCGGGACGGTTGGGCGTGATCTCGCAGTCGAGCACGGTGTCGCTCGAGCCCACATACTCGGCAAACGGCATGCCGCAGGGCGTATCCTCGGGCAGGATCATGATGCCGGAGTGGTCGCCGCCCAGGCCGAGCTCGCGCGCGGAGCAGTTCATGCCCATGGACACGACGCCGCGAAGCTTGCTCTTCTTGATCTTGACATCGCCGGGAAGCACGGCGCCGATCATGGCCGTGACGATGTGGTCGCCGGCCTCGAAGTTCTGCGCGCCGCAGACGATCTGCAGCGGGGCGGGGTTGCCATCGGCGTCGAGGTTCTTGTCGCCCACGTCGACCGAGCACACATACATGTGGTCGCTATCGGGGTGCGGGGTCTTGGTGAGCACCTTGGCGGTCACCACGTGGTCGAAGGACTCGCCCACGGTGTCGATCGCCTCGACCTCGGTGCCGGTACGGATATATTCGTCCGAAAGGGTCTTGGGATCCTCCGGAATATCGATCATGGTCTTGAGCCAGTCGTAAGAAACACGCATCTAGCTCTCCTTTCATACTGAAAGCCTGCGAAGAGATGCAGGTGGAAACTTCAACTTTGTGAACATTCCTTACAAAGCGAGGGTTGTCCAAGTGCGGCAGATCGGCCCGAAAGAGGAGCGCCGCGTACTTTGGTACGCAAGCGACGAATGAGCGCCGAGGTGCCGTGCTTGGGCAGGCCGCAGCCTAGAACTGATTCAGGAAACGCATATCGCCCGTCATGAGCGTTCTGAGGTCGGGCAGGTCGTAGCGCAGAGCCGCGACGCGCTCGGCGCCAATGCCAAAGGCGAAGCCGGTGTACTTCTCGGGGTCGATGCCGCAGTTGATAAGGACGTTGGGATCGACCATACCGCAGCCCAGAATCTCGATCCAGCCGCTGTGCTTGCAGAAGTTGCAGCCCTTGCCGCCGCACACGTGGCAGCTCACGTCCACCTCGCAGCTAGGCTCGGTGAAGGGGAAGAAGTGCGGGCGGTAGCGCGTTTTGCGGTCCTCGCCAAACATGCACTTAACAAAATAGTCGAGCGTACCCTTGAGGTCGCCGAAAGTAATGCCCTCGTCCACGACCAGGCCCTCGATCTGGTTAAACTGCGGCAGGTGGCAGGCATCGGCCGTATCGGGACGGTAGACGGTGCCCGGGCAGATCATGTAGATGGGCGGCTTCTGCGACTCCATGGTGTGGATCTGCACGCCCGAGGTCTGGGTGCGCAGCAGCACGTCGGACTCGCCGTGGGCGTGCGCCTCGGGGTGCGCAACGCTGCCGGGGTTGTTGTCGACCACGTAAAACGTGTCGCGGGCCGAACGGCTCGGGTGATCCATGGGGGCGTTGAGCGCCGTGAAGTTGTAGTAGGAGGTGTCGACCATGGGGCCGGACTCGACAGTGTAGCCGATGCCGCAGAAGATGTCCTCGGCCTCCTCGATGATCTGCTTGATCAGGTGCTGGTGACCGATCTGCGGACGGATGCCCGGCAGCGTGATGTCGACGGCATCGTGCTCGAGTGCGTGCTTAAGGGCGGCGGCCTTCATCTCGGTCGTGCGCTCGTCGAGCATGCCCTCGATCAGCTGGCGCATCTCGTTGGCGCGCTTGCCCATAACGGGACGATCCTCGGGGGCGAGCTTGCCCATCATGCGCATCAGGCCGGTGATGCGGCCCTTGCGGCCGAGCAGCGCGACGCGCGCGGCCTCGAGCTTCTCGGCGTCGTCGGCGCCTGCGACGAGCTCCTTGGCCTCTTCCTCGAGTTTGACCAGATCATCAATCAGACTCATGTCTTCCCTTTCGTCTCTCGCGCATCCGCGCTCCGGGACGGCTGACGCCGCCCGATGCTGCGGATGCGCGGCCCGGTTCGGTAACAAAAAACCGCCCTCGGGCATGTGCATTGCCCAAGGACGGTTAAATTCCGCGGTACCACCTTGTTTGACCCGGCGGATGTCTGGCCCGCCGCGCCCACTCTGCGCCCCTTATCGCGAGGCTCACGGCTTCCCTACTGGGGCCTCGCTGCCGCCGGCCGCGTGCCCGTTGAGGTCGCTGCTCGGGAGTGAACGCTTGGCCCTTGCCACCGCAGGAAGGCTTGCAGCCCATGACCTTCCCTCTCTTGCCGGCGACGCGGCGGGCAAAACCCTCTCCGTCAACGCATTGGGCTATAGGATAACACATTTCGCGAGCGCATCGCCGCGTTCCGTTTTGTTCGCGCTGGGTACAAGGCAGGTAGCTGTGCAAACTGGCCGCGCACCCGCTTGCGACGCTCGGCCTGCGAGATTAAGGATACGGTATGGGAAAGAAACTCGATAAGAAGGCCAAGGCAGCCGTGGCAAAGGCCGCCAAGGGCGTCAAGGCCGCTAAAGTCGACAAGGCCGTCAAAAAGTTCCGCAAACTCGAGGGCAAGCTGTGGACTCGCGAGTACCTGCTCAAGATTGCCGAGTTTGACGGCGCGACCATTGCCCCCGCCAACGGCGCCGCAGCGCGCGCCGACGCCATGAGCACCCTTGCCGGCGAGCATCACAAACTCTTGACCAGCGAGAAGTCCGTTGAACTTGTGCGCTCGTTGGCACGCGAGACCGTCGCCGGCGGCAAGATCGACGACCCGCAGCTGCTCGACGAGATCCGCGTGCTCGGCCGCGACCAGCGCGAGGCCAGCGCTATCCCCACCGAGGAGGCCGAGGCCTGGACCAGGCTCACCTGCGAGGCCGACGCCGTGTGGCACAAGGCCAAGACGGCCAATGACTGGGCGAGTTTTGAGCCCTACGTGGATAGAATCGTCGCCCAACTTAAGCATCAGGCCGAGCTCATGGACTCCAAGCGCGACCCGTACGACGTGTGGCTCGACCAGTACGAGCGCGGCCTTTCCACCAAGAGTTTTGATGCGTTTTGCGACGAGGTCAAGGCCACGGTCGTGCCACTCGTACACGCCATCGGCGAGCGCGGCCAGCAGCCCGCTGCCGACTTTTTGCACGCCCGCGTGCCCGAGGCCGCCCAGCGCGCCATGAGCTTCGACCTTATGAAGCTCGTCGGCCTGAACCTGAACGACACCACGCTTGCCTTTACCGAGCACCCGTTTAGCGAGGGCTTTGCCGTGGGTGACGCGCGCATCGCGACACACATCTACGAGGACGATTGCATCTCCAACGTCTACAGCATCATCCACGAGGCGGGACACGCCATGTACGAGCTGGGCGTCAATCCCGCCTATGCGCGTACCTGTCTTGAGGGCGGCACCTCCATGGGCATCCACGAGAGCCAGAGCCGCTTTTTCGAGAACACCGTGGGTCGCAGCCGCGCCTTTATGGGACCGCTGCTCGAGGTGCTGCGCCGCCACGCACCCGAGGTCTACGGCGACGTCGACGAGGACACGCTCTACCACGCCGTGAACATCGCGCAGCCTTCGCTGATCCGCACCGAGGCCGACGAGCTCACCTATCCGCTGCACGTTATGGTGCGCTACGAGATCGAGCGCATGCTGTTTGCCGGCGAGGCCACAGCCAAGGATATCCCCGCGCTTTGGAATCGCTTCATGGATGAGTACCTGGGCATTCCCGTTCCCGACGACACGCACGGCTGCCTACAGGATACGCACTGGAGCGGCGGCTCGTTTGGCTACTTCCCCACGTATGCGCTGGGTAGCGCTTACGACGCCATGTTTGTGCCGGCCATGTGCCGCGACGGTGTCGATCTCAACGGCGCCTGTGCGAGCGGCGACCTGACACCCGTCCGCGCCTGGCTGGGCGAGCACATTTGGCAGTGGGGCCGCGCCAAGGACGCGCCGGAGCTCATAAAGGGCGCGTGCGGCATGTCGTTCGATGCCCGCTACTACTGCAGCTACCTGCAGGACAAGTTCACCACGCTCTACGAGCTGTAAGGCATAACCGACACGCCAACGCAAAGGGGACGCCGCGGAACCAATCCGCGGCGCCCCCTTTCCACCTAGTCGTTTAAGAACGTCCCCAATGACTACCTTACAGAGCCTCGAGCGCGTTGGCGATGCGCTTCATGGCGGCATCGGCGGATGCTTGGTCGGGCGCCTCGGCCAGCACGCGGATAACCGACTCGGTTCCGCTCTTGCGCACGAGCACGCGGCCCTCGCCTGCCAGCGCAGCCTCGGCCTCGGCGATGGCGTTCTGCACGCCCATGTTCTCGAGCGCGGCGTCCTTGTCCGCCACGTGCACGGCCACCTGCGCCTGTGGCAGCAGCTTGCACGGAGCCGTGAGTTGCGAGAGTGTCTCGCGCTCGGCACGAATCACTTCCATCACGCGCAGCGAGGTCATAATGCCGTCGCCCGTGCGCTCGATATCGCCAAAGATCGTATGGCCCGTCTGCTCGCCGCCCAGGCTGTAGCCGCCCTCGCGCATCTTGGCATACACGTGACGGTCGCCCACGCCGCTGGTCACGGCGCTCAGTCCGGCAAGCTCCAGCGACTTGACCAGACCAAAGTTGCTGGCGATCGTCGGTACCACGGTACCGCCCGAGAGACGCCCGTGCTTGTTCAGGTACACGCCGCACACGTACAGGATCTGGTCGCCGTCGACCACGCGGCCGCGCTCGTCCACGGCCAGGCAGCGGTCGGCATCGCCGTCGTAGGCAAAGCCCACATCCAGACCCTGTTCCACCACGTGGCGCTGCAGGCGCTCCATATGCGTGGAGCCGCAGTCGACATTGATGTTAAAGCCGTCGGGCGCGGCGTTGATCACGCGCACGTCGGCGCCCAGCGCGTCGAACACCGGCTTGGCCACCGAGGAAGCCGAGCCGTTGGCGCAGTCGATACCGATCTTGACGCCCTGCAGCGAAAAGTTCGCGCTGGCGATGAGCGAAGCAATGTAGCGGTTGCGGCCCTGCATGTAGTCCACCGTGGCGCCGATGTGGTTGCCCGTGGCCAGCGGCACCTCGCTCTTGCCATCGATGTAGTCCTCGATGAGCTCCAGTACGTCCTCGTCCATCTTAAAACCGTCGCTATTGACGAGCTTAATGCCGTTATCGCAAAACGGGTTGTGGCTCGCGCTGATCATGATGCCGCAATCGAAGCAGCCTTCCACGGTCTGATGCGCCACGCCCGGCGTCGGGATCACGTGCAGCATATAGGCGTCCGCACCGCTCGCGACCAGACCGCTCACCAGCGCCGCCTCGAACATATAACTCGAGCGACGTGTGTCCTTGCCCACGATGACGCGCGCCTTAGCACTGCGGTTGGCGCCGTAATACCAGCCCACAAAACGGCCAATCTTATAAGCGTGCTCTACCGTCAGCCCAACGTTGGCCTCACCGCGAAAGCCGTCGGTGCCAAAGTACTTCATGCGCTCTCCTTACAAAATAGGGGCGGACAGATTGCCTGTCCGCCCCAAAATGGTACTCGATTATCTGCGCTACCAGAAAAACCCTACGCCGACGCGCTGTCGCGAGCCGCCTTGCATGTAGGGGTCTGACGCAGCGTAAGCGGCTTGTCCCCCGCCTCGGCCGACGTGGTCAGCGTATACGTGATCGTCGTCGTCTCGCCAGCATGCAGGTCAACGGTGCCCGAATAGAAGGGGATTCCATGCCACGTAGCGGCACCAAGACCAAACTGGGTACCCTCAACCGTAAGGTCATTGATGTTGCCACCCGTCGGGGCAAACAGTGAGACATTCAGGCGTTCGTCGTCACGCGCGGCATCGGGTGCGCTCGCCGCAACGTAGTCGGGCAGCTTGCCAGCCTCCTCCTGCGTCATGATGTTCGTCAGGGTAACGGTGATGCGATAGGAGCACGTGCCGTCACCGTTCTTGATGCCCTGGCCAATCTGCGTATCGGCGTTCAGGTACCAGTCGAGCTTGGAGAAGCTCAGGTTGTTAAAGTAAACGCCGGCAACAGGATCGGCACTCGGGTCATCCGGATCGGGCAGCGAAGCGTCAATGCCCGTCTCTTTGATGGCATTCTGCTCATCATCGTTTCTCATCCAAGCAATCAGGCGGCCCTCTTCGGCACCGCGCTCAACGGCACTGACAAGCTTCGTAACATCGACATCGCCGATACCGCCAAGGATCTTGTCGAAGGCAGCGCTGGCGACGGATGCAAAGATGCCGTCCGACTCCTCGACCGGATAGTTCCAGTACACATCGTGCATGAGGACCTTTGCGGCGTTGGTGCCGTCGACAACCGTTCCGTCGGGCAGCGAGACATTACCGACCAGGCCCAGCAGATACTGCAGGAACACCGGGTCGATACCGATGACGCCATCAACGTCCTGTCCATACTGGGACTTCCACAGCGCGGCGACACGCTGCGAGTTGCGGGGCCAATCAGGCGAATAGGTATTGCCCGAGTTGTACAGGTTACTGTGGTTGCCGAACAGCGCCTCATCCTCTTCGTCGACGCTCTCGACTGCCTCATCCTCACTGAGTCCAATGCGGGGAACAAACTCGCCAATCAACATCTGGCCGTCAGTGACCGAAATCAGGCCCTGCGAACCGCCAAAGCCGCCGCAAGCACGAATCTCGACGTTGTTCATGGCGTACACAAGGTAGTTGCGCGTCTGGCCGTTGGCGCCGAGCATCTGGGGAAGGACGGGGGCGACCTTCTCCGCCGCGTCAACCGCGCCGTTGAGGGTGGCAAAGCCGTCCTTGGCCTTATCGACCAGCTCGGTCACCTGGGAAATATGAGTATCGCCAATGCCCTGGACCTTCTCGTTGGCGCTCTTGAACACCTTCGAGCTGCTGGAAAGCGAATCGGCGACCGCCTGCAGCGCGGACACGTTAATCATGCCGTCCTGGAACAGCTTGCCGGGCGTAGCCTGCGAGAGGTTTTCGGCCATGGGAACCAGCGCATTGCTCGAGACATCGGACAGGGCGTCAATCATGGTGCGGGCCGCATTGATATCGCTGCCATACACCGGGATAAACGAAGCCGCCGTCCACAGCGGGCTCGAGGTCTCCGCCTTCATGCTGTCGCAGAGCTCATCGATCTTCTTCGCGTCGTCAGGCAGCGTCGAAAAATCGCCCGACGTGACCTTGTCCTTAAGGCCACCGACGATCTCGACAGCCTCCTTCGCTTCACTCTTTACGGTCTTTGCCGAGTTAAGCAGCATCAAGCCGCTTGCGCCAAGCGCAACGAGAAGCACCGCGACCACAGCGGCAATAATGGCGCCGGTGTGACGCTTTTTGCGCTCGCCCTTGCGATGGCGATGACGGACCAGACCGTCAGAGGTCGAACTCGACGAAGCGTCGCTACCGTAGTTCAAGCCAAAATCGTAATAATCTTCCTTGGAACCCGAGCCCGCAAACTCGGCACCGCTATCATCCAGGCGGGCGAACGTGCCAGTCTCGGAGGCGCCGGTGTAAATCGTGCCAAGGTTACCCGTAAGCCCCGCGCCACCAGCAAAGGGAGTATTGTTGGCGGCCTTGCCGGCATTAACGTTGCCGGCAGCATTCGCGGCGTTGGCAGCACCTGCGTTGTTCGCAGGCACCGAAGGAGCCCCGCTCGGCTGCGACGCGGAGGTTGCACCGCCCGCAAAGACATTCCCTCTTGCACGGCCGGTCTTTTTTGCCTTTTGAGACTGCTCGTACAGAGCGGTAAACATCGCCGTCTCGCCCGGGGACACGCGCTTACCGGAACCGCCCTGTCCAGCGCCGCCCGGCGTGCCGGCCTTACCAGCCCCGTTCGGACGCGGCGGAACTGCAGGGCGGCCGCTATCGCTGCCCTTAAAGTGATTACCAGCCATAAAGAAATCCTCGCAATTGAGTCGCAATGAAAAAGTCCATAACGTTGCTAGTTTATGGCATTTTGAGCATCGACAGCTAAACTCCAGACACGGACATCAATTGGCGAAAATGCGGCACAACACCTTTTCTGTCTTGGCGGCGGCGCTAGCTAAACCGTAAGGAACATCATCACGATGATCATGGCAAAGCCGATAAGGTCGGTCGGCAAAAACACCGTGCCCAGCATAACGGCACTCGTGATGGTCGCCGAGACCGGCTCCACGGTTCCGATGAGGCTTGCGCGGACCGAGCCAATGTCCTTAACGCCCTGCATATAGAGCATGTAGGCAAAAAACGAACCGATGACCACGAACACCGCGAGCGCCTCGATACCGGCAACATCGAGCGCCGGCATATGCGCCCAAGGGCGAACGAAAGCACACGAAACGATGCCCGCCGTGAGCATAGCCGAACCCGTGACGATGGGGCTGCCATATTCGGGCAGGATCTTGGCGGGGATCACCGCCATGCAGGTGGCGCTGACCGCACACATAAGGCCCGCGACCAGGCCGAGCGGCGAGATGCTCAGGCTGGTGGGGTCACCGCCGGTGGCGATCAAAAACGTACCGCCCAGAGCCAAGCCAATGCCGATAACCTCGCGCGTGCGCGGCCTGCGGCGGTCGATAACGCAGGTGTATCCCATAATGATGACCAGCTGCAGGCACTGAAGCACCGTCGCGGTTCCGGCATTGGTCAGGCGCACGGCCGAAAGATAGCAGAACTGGTTGAACAGCAGGCCAAAAGCGGTAAAAAGCAGCAGTTGTCTGCGGTCGGCGGGCGTGGTCCAGAGTTTAACCAGACGCTCGCGATCGCGCGTGACCACCACGGCCATAAAGAGCAGACCGGCGAGAATCTGGCGCACACTCATAAGCCACAGGGTATCAACGTGATAGGTATCGAACAGGAAGCTCGCGCTGGTACCCGAAAAACCCCAAAACGAACCACCCACCAGCGTGGCCAGAACGCCCGTAATCATCTTGCGCGTCGACGCACTGTTCAGGCGGTCGCGCCATGCACGGCGGGTACTGCGGCTGAGCTCGTCAGTGCCCTCGGGCACATCAATGTTCGATATATCGGTCATCGGCACCGAAGCCCCTGCGCCTTCGACCTGCTCGACACACTCTTTGCTCATTCCACTCCCCCGAAACAGTCTGGAAGCAATTCGGCTTACCTTACCACGGCAAAGGCACCAGCTGGAGGCTTGTCCGTTTATCGGTAGGACAATTCCGCAGACGTCTTTCCATAGCTCGATACCACAATGGGCTTGCATTATGCAACAGCCAAATCGCGGCAGCAGGCTCTTTTGAAATGGATATGACAAAGCCCCCGAATTCCACAATGTAAGCGATTTTTAAAAATGTTCTTGCCACCGAGTTCAGGCTCCGTTATATTATCCCTTGCGCGCTTGCGCACCCTTGATCGGGCGTTTAGCTCAGGGGGAGAGCGCTTCCCTGACACGGAAGAGGTCAGAAGTTCAAATCTTCTAACGCCCACCAAATGTTCGCAGCTCAGAGGCTATGTCCTCTGGGCTGTTTTGTTTTATGTCGCCAAATCCGCTGGCAGCTCCAACCGCCCAAGCAACCACCCTGCCCATGCACAAAACCGCGTCAATAGCCACCGAGGCCGAGACCAACGCGTCTCGAACCCATCCGAGCCGCAACTTCTCGACAAAACGCCGCGATGTCTGCGCCCTGCGGTATCCTTGAGCCACTTGCACCTGCAGCACCAAGGAGCCGCCATGCGCACCGAGCTCGATGTCCCCTTTTCGCACAAAGAAGAAGCCGAGGCGCTGGGCGCCAAATGGGACCGGACCAAGAAGATCTGGTATGTACCCAGCGGCGTCAACCCCGAGCCCTTTGCCGAGTGGCTGCCCGGTGTTGACCGATCCGACCCCTCAGCGCCGTATATATATCTAGTACTGGGCAAGCGCGAGTGCTGGAAGTGTCACAAAGAGACCTCGGTCGCGGCCTTCGGCATTCCCTATCGAGCCGACAACGACGAGAGCATCGCCATCGCGCACGCGTCCAACGAAGCCGGGCACATTGCCATCAACACGGCCAACGCTAACGCACTCGCCATCGTGCCCGCTCTTGGCTGCGTGCCGGGCGAGATCCGCGACTACCTTCATAAGCGCTGCGGCTACAAGCCCGTAGGCGCGCGAGCCTCCAAAGCCCCGTCGCTCGGCAACACGTGCACCAGTTGCGACGCGCTGCAAGGCAGCCGCTATCTGTTCGAGGAGCCCTCGTCCCCGTTTGCCCTCACTGCCATCAACAAGCTGCCGGCACTGGAGTTTGTGCGCGTCGAAGTTGCCGGCGTCTTTGGCATCCCAGCCGCGCGCACCAATTTTGACCAGGCACTCTTTACCTGGGCACGCGACCATCACGCCGAGTTCCACAGGCAACTCGGTGAGGGGGTTTATTTGTAGGGACGGAGAAGCCTTCACAGCCAACTCCTCCGCATCACCTATCCCTCGTCGCCGGCGTCGTACACGATATCGAGGCCACAAACAGGGCATTTCTCCGGATACACCGGCATATGAACGCCTGTCCGTTTTCTCACTTCGTCGCTGAGTCTGTCGCGCGCATCGATGAACCGAATGTCGAGACACGGTATTTGCGAGCCGCAGCAAGGGCAGGTGACGACAAACGACCCGCAATCAACCTCTACGCTCGGAAACATATTGTTGTCTATAAGGGCACACGGCAGTTTTCCGTACTTCCCCATCGCAATATCGCCTCGCCAGCTCATACACGCTCCCCTCTCGCTATACAAATCAGGAAGAGCATGCACCGGCGGGTGGGCGCGATATTGCATCGCCACGCGATCCGATCAAACAACACGATTGTCAAAGAATGCCAAAGCAAAATACGCTAATACGGCAGAAGCCCCGCCTTTTCACGCTTCTTTTCCGAGCGATCGAACTCAATGCGATGGGCCTCAAGAAACACCGTATTGGGTCGCCACTGACGCTCATTCGGCTGCCTTAGCGTCGCACCCGCAAAGGAAACGTAGTCGGTCTTATCCAGCAGGTACGATCCGCACAGCCGATATTCGCCGCAAACAGGCTCAAACGAAATCAGGTGAGCATCAAATTGGGAATGAAGATCGCGCCGAAGCAGAATGCCGTTGCTGGCAACCTGCGATTTGGGTCCCGAGTAATTCTCGATATGTGCAGCCTCCAGAGCTTCGCTGACGCCGCAGTCCGACACCGCGCAACGGCCATCATAGGCGGCAACGAGCTGTTTGCGGAACCATTGCTGCCCCAATCGCTCGCGCCTTAACGCATAGCGGACCTTTTCGTCGTCGGTCGTACCCTGTCCGGTAAACTCAATATCGACGGGCATGTGCTTCAGATAACTCATGTCGGGTGCAAAACGAGGGTCCGGTCCGCCTTTATGAACAGGACCGTGCAGAACAAACCATCCGTTTTCGGGCTCGAACCGCTCAACAAACGCAAGGCCGAGCACCTTGTAGCCCACCTCGGTTGCAAATATGACTCCGACTGGAACGCCACATTCCATGCAGTTGAGCATTTTACGGTTGTAATTCTGGTCTCGAAAACCAACGGTACCCGGCGCTTGAACCGAGTACTTAATGACCCACGTACCATCGTCCAAATAGAGCGGAGGCACATCGGTGTAGAAGCTCTTTTTAGAGTTATGGACCGAAAGCGCAAAGATCTTATTGGGATCTTGCTTCACCCGATCCTGGCCCGGCCAGAAGATCCCTGAATCCCGCGTTACGGGAAAGAAGTCCGAGCCAATTCTCAAACGATACTGATACTGAGGGCTATCTTCCTTGGTGTGGTGCGGAAGGCTGGTCCAAACGCCGCCGCGCTGTTCCTCACCCAGAAACCACTCCCATGCCTCAACGTATTCGGAAGGCACGAGACTGCAGGCACGGTCATAGCTTGGTCTATCCATCAACGGAACAGCAAGATCAATGTCGTTCATCGCCAGCACCTACAACCATACGAACGCGAGTCATGCCCCTCAATAATATGGCCGAGAGTCAATTATTACGAGACCTCATTCCGCGATCGGCACGTCGTTGATGCTCTCGGTTTGCCGTTGGCGCGCTTGTACCCCGCTACCCCACTCCCCTGTATACTGATGTAGCACGTGTTTCATCCGAGCTTGTTGGGCCGGATTGTTCATGGGAGGGTCTTGTGGCTGCTTCGAATCCGCCTAAGGGGAGCGTTTCTTCTTCGTCCATCAAGCCGGTTACGCGCAAGGCCGTGCGTTGCCAGCGCGAGGTCGCTTGGCTTGTCACGCAGGCGGCGGGCAGGCTTGTGGCGACCACTCAGGACGTCAATGCGCCTACGCCGAGCTTTGTGTTAGCGGCGGCGCTAGATTTTGTGCGCCAATTGGAGCTTGCCGCACAGGATGCCAGCGGCCACCTCGACTACCAGAATGTTATGGAGCCCGACCTGCAAACGTTCTGCCACATGGCCAAGTTGCCCGCCGCGCCCAATGCGCTTTCGGACGCAGGCTACATGTTTACGCTCTCGGGCGCGGACCTTATCCGCGACATCTATGCATACTGCAGCGAGCTCGCCGAGCGCAGCGTCTTTGGCACGGCAGAAGTCAAACCGGGAAATGTCATCAAGCTGGTTCTTAGGCTGTTCTTGATAGACGGGTTCGGGGCCATGCCGGCGTAAGCCGAGTCTTTAGCATCACCGTCGACTGAGTAACAACCGCTTTACCTTAGTGGGCGCCAATTGAGGGTCGATTATTGGGTCGCCTCGTCCACTAACGCATTTATTCCACGCGCTCTGACAGTCGATACTTGCGGTTGCGGCTCGTCGCCGGCGCCGTGGGCTCAAGCTCGCCTTGAGCAATGAGCGCGTTGACGCGCGACCTTACCTGGGAAATTGTAAGCCCCGTACGTTCTGCCAGCTCACGCGTCCCCAGCTCGCCGTAGTGTTTGAGTGCCGTCACAATTAAGCCCCCGCCATGATCGACCGGCTCGATCTTTGAACGGTAAAGTACGACCTTGAACCGATCGAACCCCGGGCAGAACAGGGGCTCGGCCAGACCATGCGCGCGCATGGCATCGATCATCATCGGGATGCCCGAGCCATTGCCCTCAGCCGGCGAACCTGCGCCATCCGGCAGCGGGACAATCGACATGAGTTTCACGAGCGTCGCGTTACGGCATCGGGAGCTGCCGTCAAACAAGTTCTCGCGAGTCTTTCCCCCGTAAAGGCCGCCAGGATTCGTCACCTCGACACGATCGTCAAAGACGTCGACGGCAATCGATTGTCCACAGAACCGATCCCCGTATTCTCGATGGATTACGGCGTTAGCGATTGCCTCGCGCAGAACCTCCTCGGGAATCTCAAGCGAGTCGACACGCGAGACGCCTTGGACGGTCGAGGTTCGCCGCAAATTCTTGGCGACGGCTGCGACGGCATCCGAGATCATCTCGCCCAACGTTCCCTCACAGATTGTGCGGTCCATGAACCTCAGCGACCCCGCAGCTCCCTTTTGAGCTCCCACGTGGACAGCCACATCAATGAAGAGCTTGGGATAGAACTGCTGAGGGTAAACGCCCGCGGCAAGGAGGCCGGCCTTGGTAACATTGCCCTGGAAGTCGAGGAAATTCAGACGCTCCATCTTTGTCTTCTTGTCCGCCGCACCGCGCATCGCTCGAGGCGTCAACGAATAGGCACGCTCTATCGTGCGGTCGACCAGCGACTCGTCGAGATCGCCCACACTCGTGCCGGGCACCGCATCGCGATCGCTAGGACTCGTCCGTTCATATGACGACAGTGCCAAAACCTCGGTCGACGAGAGTGGGACATCTTTGTCATCGATGCGTTTGTAGCTGCCGCCTTGAGCGCCCCGCTCTATGACATAGCAAGGCTTGCTCGACGGGTCGAGCTCCTCAATCGTGATGACCAGAACCACGGTGCCCTGGAGCCCCACGCGTTCAATGGTGTATTTGGGCGGATTGGCCAGCTTTCCGCGACCGCCGGCATCGCCCATGCCCGCCACGAATTGGTTGAGCACTTTCTCGGTCTCAAAGTTTGCAACCGGGACAAAACCTGCGCGCTCACTCACTCCGAGCACGATGATTCCGCCGGCAGTGTTCGCGAATGCGCTCACCGTTTCCCACACGTCGCGGGAAAGCGTCGTGGCGCTCTCCTTCACTTCGACGTTAAGATCATCCGAGCCCATACGCCTTAAAGACTCAAGCAGACCGGCCAGCTCGTTTTCGTTCATCTGCGCGTCCTTTCGCTCGGTTCTGCGAAGAATGCCGCGAATAGATTTCCTTCGTCTCTCAGTTATCTCTCGTAATTATCTCTCATCTTTCTGTTATCTCTCATATTAGAGATGAGCGAGAGATGAAAGATAAGATGTCTGCCATCTGTTTCATATAAACATGTTTTTACTGGTAAAACAATCAGTATTGAGATAATTCCATGATTGCTTGTCTCTCTGCTGCTCAGTTATCTCTCATATTTATCTCTCGTCTTTCTGCTATCTCTCGTATTAGTGACGAATGAGAGATGAGAGATACGTGAGTGATGGACGAGCGTGGATTATTGGACAGTCAGAAAATGAGCGTGGATATTTGGACGGTTTTTGGGCTTTTGGCAGCCGATTTCATCCGAAAATCCACGCTCATTTGGTGGGCGTCCGAATTTCCACGCTCGTGTGTCCGAAAATCCACGCTCATCCGGCAGATTGGTCGAGGGCCCCATATGGGTATACTCTCGGGGATTCGACTCGATTCGCCCCCGCTGGGGCGTCAAAGGAGACTGCATATGCCCACCACCTCAACCGACCCGCGCGCCGCTGCCGCCGCACTGCTGGTGCCCGGCACCACCTGCCACGGCTTTGCCGTCGAGCGCCGCGAGACCGTGCCCGAGCTCGATTCGGACGCCTACGTGCTGCGCCACACCGCATCGGGCGCTCGCCTGCTGTACCTGGCGTGCGACGACGAGAACAAGGCCTTTGCCATTGGCTTTAAGACGCCGCCGGCCGATTCCACCGGCGTGTTCCATATTCTTGAGCACTCGGTGCTGTGCGGATCGGCCAAATTCCCCGTCAAGGAGCCGTTTGTCGATCTGATCAAGAGCTCCATGCAGACGTTCCTCAACGCCATGACCTACCCCGACAAAACCATCTACCCCGTTGCCACCACCAACGAGCAGGATCTGTACAACCTGATGGACGTGTACCTGGACGCGGTGTTCAACCCGGCCATCTATACCAAGCCCACCATTTTTGAGCAGGAGGGCTGGCACTACGAACTGGACCTGCCGGAGGGCGACGGCGACAGCAGCGCCGCGAGCCTGCACGAGGGCACGCTGCGTTATAACGGCGTGGTGTTCAACGAGATGAAGGGTGCGCTGTCCGATCCCATGAGCGTGTTGGACGACGCCGTCAACGCCGCGCTCTATCCCGACACCGCCTATGCGCACGAAAGCGGTGGCGACCCGCGCGCGATTCCCGCGCTCACCTACGAGCAGTTCCTGGACACGCACGCGCGCCACTACAATCCTTCCAACTCCTACATCACGCTTTACGGCGACCTGGACGTGGACCGCGCCCTGGCCTTTTTGGACGAGCGCTATCTGTCGCAGCCGAGTGCCGCGAGCCGCCGCATGGACGCTGCCGTCGCCGCCGGCGAGGACCCGTCCACGCTGGCGCCCAATCCGCTGGGCGTGCAGGCGCCCGTGACCTGCGAGTACAAGCGCATCGAGATGGCTACCACGCCCGAGAACGCCCTGGTGGGCCTGGGCCTTGTGCTGGGCAGCGCGCTCGACCGCAAGCGCACGATCGCAGCGGATATCCTGTTCGAGGCGCTGCTGGGCTCCAACGAAGCGCCGGTTAAGAAGGCCATTCTGTTCGCCGGCCTGGGCGGCAACGTGGCGAGCTACACCGCGGCCGAGAGCCTGCAGCCCTACGAGCTCATCATGCTGCAAAACGCGCAGCCCGGCGTGGCGCGCGAGCTGCGCCGCGTGTTCCAGGACGCCTGCCGCGACCTATGCGAGCATGGCGTTCCGCGCGAGCGCCTGGAAGCCATCATCAGCAGCAACGAATACGACCTGCGCCAGCGCGACTACGGTATCGCCGACGGCGTGGCCATTGCGTGCGACGCGCTGAGCACCTGGCTCTACGATGACGACGCCGCGACGCTGGCGCTCAAGTACGGCCCGGTGTACGAGGAGCTGCGTGGCGAGCTGGACGGCAGCTATTTTGAGGACCTGCTGCGCGAACTGGTGCTGCAGAACGATCACATGGCACTGGTCGAGCTGGTGCCGGTGGACGCCACCGAGGGTTCGGAGGGTGCCGAGGCCGCCGAGCTGGCAGCCAAGCGGGACGCCATGACCGATGCCGAGCTGGCCGACGTGGTCGAGCGCACGGCAGCACTGCGTGCCGCACAGGAGGCGGAAGACACACCCGAGGCCAAGGCCACACTGCCGCGTCTGCGCGTGTCCGACATTGGCGAGGCGCGCCCCGAGCCGCCGCTAGTCGTGGACACGACCGCGCCCATCCCCTGCCTGCGCCACGGCATCCCCACCAACCGTCTGGCCTACGCCATGCAGTATTTCGACCTGAGCTGCGTCGCGTTTGAGGATCTGCCCTATGTGACGCTGCTCTGCCGCCTGCTCAAGCAGCTGCCCACACGCGAGCATTCGGCCGAGGAGCTCGACAATTTACTCGCCGGCAAACTGGGCTTTTTGAGCTTTACGACCGAGGTCATGACGCAGCCCGAAGTGGACGGCGTGCGCCCCTACTTGCTGGTGAGCGCCGGCGCCCTGTCCGAAAAGATCGACGCGCTGGCGAGCCTACCGCGCGAGGTGTGGTCGAGCACATTGCTGGCGGACGCCGATGCCGACCGCGTGCGCGACGTGCTCACGCAGATTCGTATTGGGCTTGAGCAGGGCTTTATCAACAACGGCCACTCGGCGGCGCTCGGTCGCGCGATGAGCTACAGCTCGCCTTCGGCCGTGGTGCGTGAGCAGCTCTCGGGCGTAGACTTCTACCTGTTCCTGCGCGATTTGCTCGACCACTTTGACGAGCGCCTGGACGGCCTGCGTGCCAAGCTTGCCGAGCTGGCAGGCCGCATCTTTGTGGCCGACGGCTGCCTGGCGAGCTTTACCGGCAGCGATGAGGACTTTAACGCGTACTGGGCCGCCGCGGGCGACTTGGGACTGGGAGCTGGCGACGGCGCCGATGCCGGCCGCGACGCGCTCGTGGTGCCGACGCCGTGCGACCGCCACGAGGCTTTTGTCATCCCCAGCGACATCTGCTTTGCCGCGCGTGCGTGCGATCCGCGTCGCCTGGGCATTGACGTGACAGGCGCTTGGGCCGTGGCTGCCAACGCGCTCTCCTACGACTACCTGTGGAACGAGATTCGCGTGAAGGGCGGTGCGTACGGCTGCGGATTCCGCGCAGCCGGCGAGCGTCAGACGGCGTTCTACACCTACCGCGACCCGGCGATCGATCCTTCGATTGAGCGCGTGGAGCGCGCGGGTGCATGGCTTGGCAGCTTTGGGCCCGACGAGGCCGCCTTTGAGGGCTTTATCGTGAGCTGCGTGAGCGGCATGGACGCGCCGGTGAAGCCGTACGCGCTCACCAAGCGCCGCAACACGACCTACCTGGCCGGGCTCGATCCGCACGCACGCGAGGAGCGTCGCGCCCAGATGCTCGCCGCCACGCCCGGTGAGCTGCGCTCGCTCGGCGCCGACGTGACGCGCATCGCAGCCGAGTCGCCCACCTGCGTCTTTGGCGGCCGAGACGTCATCGCCAAGAGCAACGCCGGCTTTAACGTAGTCGACCTGCTGGGCTAACGCACAAAGGTAGATTTTTGGGACATGACCGAAAATCTACCTTTTTCTTTTGCCGCAGTCTGCCGATTTATCTCGATCTGTAACGCTAAGGCGGCAATATTGGCTCCAGATGTTACAAATCGAGACGTTTCCGGATGACGCCGACCCTTTGTCTAAATCTGTAACATCTAAGTCCAATTTTGCCGAGTTACTGTTACAGATCGAGACAAACCGCCGCAGACGCCCATCACAGCACAGACCACCACAAAGGTGCCTGTCCCCTTTCTCAGTGGTGATTCGAACGCTTGTTCTATACGTACACATGTTCTATATTATGAGTGTTTGCATCGGACTTAAATTGCAACTATAATATAGTTGCAGGATGTGAGGCAGGATGACTCGGATCGACAAACTCATCGCCCAGCTGCTTGGCCGTCCTTCAACGTATAGATTTGCTGACTTTCTTAAAGTTATGGCTTCATATGGCTTTGAAATGGACAACAAAGGCAGGACATCCGGATCGCGCATTCGCTTCTACAGGCCATCGGACGGCAGAATGTTCGTGATGCACGCACCCCATCCATCTGACGAATTGACGGCGGGAACCATCCGAAACATCGTTCGATTTCTACAAGATGTCGGAGGCAGCCATGAGTAACGTTTTGGCTTACAAGGGTTATTTCGCCCCGGTCGAGTTCGATGCCGAACAGCACGTGCTGACAGGTATGGTCGCCGGCATTAGGGACGCAATTGTATTTGAAGGCTCCACGGCTGAAGAAGTGGAGCAATGCTTCCACGACGCCGTCGACGATTACCTTGAGTTTTGCGCCGAGAAGGGCAAGGAACCCGAGCGGGCTTTTAAGGGCTCGTTCAACGTAAGAACGGGCTCTGAGCTCCACAAGCAAGCAGCGCTGGCAGCGGCAAAGAAGGGTGAGTCACTCAATAAGTTTGTGACTGAAGCAATCGCTGCGGCGCTGTGAAGCCAACGTCGAGTCGAAGCCGCCACACAGGGCGCCTTTGTGGCGGCTTCGACGTTTGCCCAGATAAAACCTGCCAAAATAAACCTGTCCCTTTTTGGTAGGTTTGGGAGAGAGGGCCGGGATGGACAAGGCTGAGTTGCGACGGGCGGTGATTGCCCGACGTGACGCTCTTGATTTGGATGTGCGGGCGGCGAAGTCTGCCGTTATCTGTGCGCGGCTGGTTGAGCGACTGGGTCGCTCGGATCCCGCGGCACCGCACACCGTTGCCGTCTATGCCGCGATGGGTTCCGAAGTCAACCCAGCCGCGTTTGCCGCTGCGGCCGCCGTGCGCGGCTGGCGCGTAGCCTATCCGTGCATGCTCTCGGCAATTGATGCCGCAGCTTGTGGCCAGCGCATGTGTATGCGGGCAGTTGCCGCCGACGATGCGTCCGCGGCTCCGTTTATCGCCCACCCTACGCGGGCCTTTGCGGCCACGGACATCGACAGCAACCACTTCCCTATCGTGCCTGCCGAAGCTCTCGACATGATCGTCGTGCCGCTCGTGGCCTTCGACCAAACCGGAGCGCGCCTGGGCTACGGCGGCGGTTGCTACGACCGCTACCTGCCCATGCTCTCGCCCGCATGCCAAATCATCGGCATCGCCTTTGACGAGCAGCGTGTCGACCGCGTTCCCACCGACGCTCACGACCTGCCGCTACCCCACATCATCAGCGCCTAATCGCCGCCATATCAGCCACGGCTACAGCAGTACCATCGCAGCCTAGTGCTCCTCGCCGGCGCGGGCCAGGTCGTAGGGCGTGGTCTGGTAGACGTAGTAGTTGAGCCAGTTGGTGTAGAACAGCTGAGCTTGGCTGCGCCAGACGTTGCGCGGCTCGGCGGAGGGGTCGTCACCCGGAAAGTAGTGCGCCGGCACCTCCGGGTTGAGCCCGCGCTTCACATCGCGCTCGTACTCCAGGCGCAGCGTATCGGTGTCGTACTCGGGATGGCCAAAGACAAAGAAGCGACGGCTGTCGGTCGACTTGACGATGTACAGGCCCACCTCGTCGGACACGGCCACGACCTCAAGCTGCGGCTCGGCCTCCACGTCCTCGCGGCGCACGTCGGTGTTGCGCGAATGTACGGCATAGAAGCGGTCGTCAAAGCCGCGGACCAGCGGGCTTTTCGGCTTCACTAGATAATGCTCGAACACGCCGCTCGCCTTTGCCGGCAGATCGTACTTCTGGATACCGTAATGATGGTACAGGCCGGCCTGCGCGCCCCAACAAATGTGCAGCGTAGAGTGCACGTGCGTGGTGGACCAATCCATGATCTGGCAGAGCTCGGGCCAGTAGTCGACCTCCTCGAACGGCATCTGTTCCACCGGCGCGCCCGTGATGATCAGGCCGTCGTAGTGGATGTCGCAGATGTCGTCGAACGTGCGGTAAAACGTCTCCAGATGGCCGGCGCTCACGTGCGTGGCCTCGTGCGTTTTGGTGCGCAGCAGGTCCACCTCCACCTGCAACGGCGTGTTGGAGAGCTTGCGCATGATCTGCGTCTCGGTGGCAATCTTGGTGGGCATGAGGTTGAGGATGAGCACGCGCAGCGGACGGATGTCCTGGTGCAGTGCGCGGTACTCGGTCATGACAAAGATGTTCTCGCTCTCGAGCTGCGCGGCGGCAGGGAGGGCATCGGGGATACGAATGGGCATGGATGCTCCTTACGAGTCAGTTGCAGTTATGGTACAACGACCGGCCCCATCCGCGCGAGCGTATCGCCCCGAGACACCGCCAGTGGTTCAAAACAGCCAAAAGTAGAGATTAAGGCATGTCCCAAAAATCTACGGCGCTTTAGTCTAGCAAAGTGACAGCAGGACGCTACAATGGTTCGACGCGAAAAACTCGGCCGAAAGGATACATATATGTACCAGACGCGTAAGATCGGTGTGGTCGGCCAGGGCCACGTAGGAGCACATGTCGCCAACAGCCTGCTCATGCAGGGCATTGCCGATGAGCTGTACCTGTGCGATATCAACGAGGCCAAGGTGACGTCCGAGGTCCAGGACCTGCGCGACTCCCTTTCGTTTGTCCCGTACAACACCAAGATCGTCAACTGCTACGACCACTACGAGGAGCTGGCCTGCTGCGACGTCATCGTCAACGCCGCCGGCAAGGTTGCGCTGGCCGCCGGCAACCGCGACGGTGAGCTATTCTTTACCACCGACGCCGCCCGCACCTTTGCCAAGCGCATCGTCGACGCCGGCTTTGACGGCATCTTTGTAAGCATCTCCAACCCCTGCGACGTCGTGTGTACCGAGCTGTGGCACCTGACCGGCTACGATCCCAAGAAGATCATCGGCTCGGGCTGCGGCCTGGACTCCGCCCGCCTGCGCACCGAGATCTCCAAGAAGGTCGGCGTGAGCCCCAAGTCCATCGACGCCTACATGATCGGCGAGCACGGCTTTAGCCAGCTGGCCGCCTTTAAGGCAGCAACCATCGCCGGCAAGAGCCTCAACGAGCTTCAGGCCGAAAACCCCGACAAGTACGCCTTCGACCACATGGAGGTCGAGGAGCTCGCACGCAAGGGCGGCTATGTGACCTACGCCGGCAAGCAGTGCACCGAGTACGCCGTCGCCAACTCCGCCGCGCGCGTCTGCGCCGCCGTGCTGCACAATGAGCACACCGTGCTTTCGGCATCCACGCTCATGACCGGCCAGTATGGCGAGGAGGGCATCTTTACCTCCCTGCCGTGCGTGATCGGTGCCGAGGGCGTCGAGGAAGTCTACACGCTGGACCTGTCCGAGTACGAGCTCGAGGGCTTCCACAAGAGCTGCCAGCACATCCGCGACAACATCGCCCAGCTCGACTGGTGGGACGCCGAGGCCTACGACGCCAAGTAAGCCGCTGGCTGCCGCAACCTTATGAATCTATGCGCGATACCAAGCGGGCCGCGCCGGAAATCCCCGGCGCGGCCCGCTTTTTTGACTCACACGACACGCTTGCGAATCGAAGGTGAATGCTTTCCCCGTTACCTAGTACTGCTCGATGCCCATGTAGCGACGAATCTCAGGGCTGTGGTCAAACACCTTGCCGCGGGCGGCGCGCAGCTCGCAGCTCATCGCGTAGAAGAAGATCGGCTCCAGGAACGAACGCACGCTGGCGGGCACCTCGCCCACGCCGTACTCGAGCGCATCGAGCACCATGACCGTATCGGTGTGCGTGTTGAGGAACGCGAGCGCACGCTCCTCCATGGGACGGCACTCGCCCGATCCGAGCTGTACAAAGTAAAACACGCCGGGCTCGGTGGCTTCGAACGGGCCGTGGAAGTACTCGCCGGAGTGGATGTAGCAGCAGTGCTGCCACTGCATCTCCATGAGCGAGCAGATGGCCATAGCGTAGGTCTGGCTAAAGTTGGGGCCGGATCCCAGGATATAGAAGAACTCGTGCTGCTGGCAGAGCTCGGCAAAGCGATCGCCCAGCTCGGCGTTGACCTTCTCGCGGGCAGCGGGCAGCAGCGCATCCATCTGCTTAAGGCCGGCGTACATGTCGGCAAGCGCCTCGTAGCCCTCCTGCTGGTCGAGCAGTTCGGCGGCGATCAGAGCGCCGATACCCTGCGGTACCTCGGCCTGCGGCACGCCTTCGCCCCACGGATAGACCCAGGTGGTCCACTTGCCGCTATCGATCTTGGAGCCCTCGCAGTCGGTCATGGCCACGACCTCGGCGCCGGCTGCCAGCGCCATCTCGCAGCCGTCGACGACCTCCTGCGTGTTACCGCTGTGGCTGCAGGCAATGACGAGCGACTTCTCGCCAAGACTCTTGGGAGCCATCAGGCAAAACTCGCGCGCCGTGTAGACCGTCGAGGTAAACGTGGTTGCCTCGCGCTTGAGCAGCTCGTTGGCCGGCATCAGGTCGATCATCGAACCGCCACAAGCGATCCAAAAGACATTCTCGATCTTGCCCTTGCGCTCGATGATTTCCTGAATTAGATCGTGTGCGTTCATGATGATGCTCCTCCTTGTGTGGCGGTTTTGAACGACGGCAGCTCGTACCTGCGGTCGTTCTATGTTGTCCTATTTATAGCACGCACGACGACACCCGTGAAGTCATTTCACCAAACTTGTTCTATATTGTTCTATCTGTGGACGTTAGATGTCGAACACGTAGCGCGAGCCCACGATCTTTTGGCGTCCGAGCAGCAAGGGCCGCCCGTCCTCATCGGTAAAGTATGCCTCCATATAGAAGAGCGGCTCGCCGACCGGCACCTCCAGCAGCGAGGCCGACTGAGCATCGGCAAGCGCAATCTCCACAGTACAGGGGTCGGACTTGAGCGGCGCGCGGCCCGAATGCTCGGCAACGAGCGCAAAGATGGAATTGTCCGTGAGGTCCTTGTCGGCAAGCGTCTGCAGATAGGGATGGTCGGCCAGCACAAAGGCGTTGTTCTCGAGCATGACGGGCACGCCGTCTGCCGTGCGCACGCGCTCGACAACGATGAGCTCGCAGCCGGGTTCCACCCCAAAAAACGCCGCGTCCTCGCGCGTCGCCGCAACCACCGTGCGCGACACCAGGCGTGCTCCGGCCACCATGTCGTTGGCAGCGCAACCTTCGGAAAAGCTCTGGACGTCACCCTTCTGGACAATCTTGCGCTTGAGCTTGGGCGCGCACACAAACGTGCCCCTCCCCTGCTGGCGGCTGAGATACCCCGCGCGCGACAGTTCCTCGATAGCGCGGCGCACGGTGATGCGTCCCACGCCGTAGTACTTCGCGAGCTCCATCTCGGAAGGAATGCGCGAGCCGGATGCGTACACGCCGCGCGCGATCTCGCCCTTTAGGTCGTCCATAACCTGCTGGTACAGCGGCACAGCGGACACCTCAGTGCGCTCGGTTTTATCGTCGGATGCCATCGTTATGCTCCATTCCGTGCATGCTCGGACTCAAACTCTTCAATCGCCGCCATAAACTGCTCGCCAAAGGCGTCGGCCTTTTTCTCGCCGATACCGTTGACCTGGATAAGCTCGTCGCGCGTCTGCGGGCGTAGACGGCACAGACCGCGCAGGGCCTTGTCGGAAAAGACCATGTACGGTGCCATCTCCAGCTCGGTCGAGATCTCCTTGCGCAGGGCGCGCAGGCGTTCGAACAGCTCGGCATCGTCACCCACGCGCGGGCGCTGATCCAGCTCGGCCTCCTCGCGCAGCAGATCCACCGCACGGCGGGCGCGGGCCGAGGCCTTGCGCTTGGATGCGCGACGCTTAACGGTAAAGGCGAACGCCTCGTCCTCGACCTCGGCGGCACGCGGGCCCAGCCCCACGACCGGGTACTGCCCCTGCGAGGTAGCCAGATAACCGCGGCCGCACAGCTGGCCGATGATGTCCTTGATGCGCCCGACCGATTCGCTCGACAGCTCACCGTAGCCGTGGTCCTCGTCCAGATGCATCTGGCGAATGCGCTCGGTGTTGCCGCCGTGAAGCACGTCGGCGATGAGCGACTTGCCAAAGCGCATGGGTCGCGTGGCCACATAGCGCACGGCAGCGCGGGCCATATCGGTGACGTCCTCGACCTCGAACTGCGTGAGGCAGTTGCTGCAGTTGCCGCAGCCCTCGGCCTCGTCCGTAGCGGCGCCGCCCGCACCGGCCGCGGCAGTATGCTCGGCCGCGGCCTCGTCGCCAAAGTAGCGCAGCATATATTCGCGCAGGCAACCGGTGGTATTGCAGTAGCCCTCCATCTGGCTGAGCAGACGATATCGATTCTGGAGCGCCCACGCGCGCTGCTCGTCGTCAAGTGTTTCATCGGCAGCATCGCCGCGGTCGATCAGAAAGCGACGCATGCGAAAATCGTTGCCGTTCCACAGCAAATGGCAGCTGGCCGGGTCGCCATCGCGGCCGGCGCGGCCCGCCTCCTGGTAGTAAGCCTCGATGCTCTCGGGCACGTTGTTGTGAATCACGTAGCGCACGTTGGGCTTGTCGATGCCCATGCCGAAGGCGTTGGTGGCAACCATCACCTGGATATCGTCATCGATAAAGGCGCGCTGGCTTTGGCGGCGGGCGTCGTTGTCCATGCCGGCATGGTAGCGGCCAACGCGAATGCCGCTGGGGCCCAGTGCCTCGGCAAGCTCGCCTGCCAGCGCATCGACCGTCTTGCGGGTCGAGCAATACACGATGCCGCTCTCGCCCGAATGCGCGATCACATAGTCGCGCACCCACGCGGCCTTGGCCTTGTCGCCCATCTCCTCGCAGCCAAAGTAGAGGTTCTTGCGATCGAAGCCCGTCACCACCGTCGCGGGGCTTTGCAGGCCGAGCATCTGCTGAATGTCCGCGCGCACGCGCTCGGTTGCCGTAGCGGTAAAGGCCGCCACGATGGGGCGCTGCGGAAGCGAATCGATGAACTCGCGAATCTGCAGGTAAGCGGGGCGGAAATCCTGGCCCCATTGGCTTACGCAGTGCGCCTCGTCAATGGCCACGAGCGGCACGCCAATGCCGCCGTCCGCTGCGGCCTCCTGCGCAAAGGCCAAAAAACGCGGCTCGAGCAAGCGCTCGGGTGCCACGTACATAAGCTGGTAGCGGCCCTCGCGTGCCCGCTTGAGCACAGTGTTTTGCTGGGCCGGGGTAAGGCTGGAGTTGAGATAGCTGGGTCGCGCACCCGCCGCGAGCAACGCACGAGTCTGATCCTCCATAAGCGACAGCAGCGGACTCACCACAAAGGTGATGCCGGGCAGCATGAGCGCGGGCACCTGGTAGCAAATGGACTTGCCGGCGCCCGTGGGCATAACGCCCAGCGCGTCGCGACCGGCAAGGATCGCATCGACCATGCGGTCCTGTCCCGGGCGAAACGAGGTGTAGCCAAAATAGGCGCCGAGCGTGTCGAGCGCCATCTGCTGCATGCTATCGGTCATGGTTTCCTAACGTCTAAGTCATCTGCCGCCGATTATACGCCGCCACGCGGACCGGTGCCGCGCGGCTGCCGGCCACGGGCGATGCAATCCAAGGCGAATGAGCGTGGATTTTTGGACACTTTCCGGATGAGTATGGATAATCTCCCACTTTGAACCCGTCACCAAGCCAAAAACGAGAGATTATCCACGCTCATTCTGCGGGTAGTCATTGGGGACGCACCTGAATGACCAGTCGTTTAAGAACGTTCCCAACGGCTAAGGAGTGTCCCAAAGTGCCGGCACAAAAGGAACGTCCCCAAGTGCCAAACTACCCTACTCCGGCAACGCTGATGTTTTGGCGCGGGCAGCGAAAGCCCGCCAGAGCGAGCAAGGTGCCTTGAAACGAGGCGGCATTGACCTTCTGGTCATGCCGCCGAAGTTGAAAGGCAGATTGCCGCTCTGGCGGGCTTGCAGCGTCGGCCGATCCGCCGTTCGTTAGAACGGCGGAACCAACCCTACATGACCATGACGTAGCGCGATCCAACGTAGTACTGCTTACCCATCAGGACCGGTTCGCCATTGGGGCCGGTAAAGCCGGCACGCAGGTTGAGCAGCGGATCGTGCGGAGCAATGCCCAGCTCGGCCGCCTGCTCAGCGTTGGCTCGAACGGCCTCGACCGTGCGGTAGCCAACCGAGACAATCGGTGTTCCGCCAACACGCTCGACCTCGGCAAAAATCGACTTGTCCTCAAGATCGGCCGTCAACAGCTCACGGTAGGCGTCAAACGGCACAAAGATGTTCTCCTCAAAGATGGGCTCGCCGTCGGCCGTACGCACGCGCTTGATATGCAGTAGCAGCGCATCCTTCTGCAGGCCAAAGAACTCCATCTCGTTTTGGCGCGCCGGAACAATCTGGCGATCGACCACGTGCGCACCGGCCTTCATGCCGTTGCCGGCACACAGCGCGGTAAACGTCTGCAGCGTCGAGGCATGGAACTGACGATTGATGTGCGGCGTGGAAACAAAGGTGCCGCGGCCCTGCTGCTTAACCAGGTAGCCATCGGAGCACAACTCCTCGACGGCGCGGCGCACCGTAATTCGGCTCACATCGTACTGCTCGGCTAGCTCAAGCTCGGACGGAATACGCTCCTTGGGTGCATAAGCACCTTTCTCGATTGCATCCTTAATTTCGTCATAAATCTGCTGGTAAAGCGGTGCATTTTTGGGTGCAGGCATATCTGATCACTCTTATCAAAATAGTTTAATTACTAATACGTATATAACGTCTAGTGTCATGTTACCTCATATTGATAAAACGATACACCCCACCTACCAAAAAGGGACAGGTTTAATTTGGTAGGTTTTATCTGGGCAAACGAAAGCACCTCGAAAGCAACGGGGCTTTCGAGTGGCTCATACGGAAGGATTACGCCGGGCCGGCATAATACCAACACCCTACTTGCCGTCGTCCTGCTGCAGGCTGTCCTGCTCGCTGAGGCGCGCCTGCCTGCTGGCCATACGCGCGGGCTTGTCGGGATCGGGTACGGCCGTGGGCATGGGCTCGTCGACATGACCGCCCCACCAGCCGCCCACAAAGTTGAGCGTGTGGAACACATTAATCACGGCGCCGGGGTCAATGTCGCACACCAGCTTGATAATGTCCTGACTCTCGTAGGTCGAGACAACGGCGTGCAGCAGGTACATCTTTTCGCGGCTGTATCCGCCGACTACCTCGGCGCAGCTAATGCCGTGCTGAAAATGGTCAACATAGGCGGTCATGACCTCGTCCGCCTTGCGCGTCGTGATCTGCAACGTCACGCGGTCGTAGCGACGATAGAAGCTGTCGATGGTCTTGGTCGAAATAAACTGGAACACGATGGAGTACGCCGCATTGTCCCAGCCAAACATAAAGCCAAAGATCGCCAGGATAAAGCAGTTGAAACCAAAGATGACGCCCCAGATGGTCTTGCCCGTGTGGTTGGAGACCCACAGCGCGATAAAGTCGGTGCCGCCGGTGGATGCGCCGGACTTGAGCGCGATGGCAGCGCCCAGGCCCGAGACCACGCCGCCAAAAATGATGAGCATGATCTTGTCGCCCAAAAACGGAGCGAAGTGAAAGATGTTGAGGAACAGCGATGAGAGCACAACCTGCATCATCGAGAAGATGACGAAGCGCTTGCTAATGCCGCTCCAGCATAGGAGCGCCACGGGGATGTTGAGCGCAAGCATGCCGAGCGAGATGTCGATGTGAACGCCGCCCAGCGAGGTAACGCGATCGAGCAGGACCGCGACGCCGGTGAGACCGCTCGGAAGCAGGTCGGCGGGCTGAATGAACGCCTGGATCAGGAATGTTTGGAGGACGGCAGAAATTGTGACCGCCACGGCAGTAATGGCGCGGCGGACGATGGTAAGGCGGCCGAGCACGAGCACGCGGTCCGTGAGCTGATCGATGGCGTTCGCCACGGAGGCTCCTTTCGAAGGCAGATGTAGTTGTGGGGCATGCCCGCGATTGTAGCATGGACCACCACAAAGGTGCCTGTCCCCTTTGTGGTGGTTTTGCTGCTAAATGGCAGGTAGGATGTCGGTCAGATTGTCGATGATAACGTCGGCGGCGGACTGATCGAGGTTGACGCCCTCGTGCGGGCGCAGCGCCAGGACGCGGGCGCCGGAGCGCTTGCCGGCCTCGATGCCCAAAGGCGAGTCCTCGATAACCAGGCACTCGGCAGGCTCCACCCCAAGCGCCTCCATGGCACGCAGGTAGATCTCGGGGTCGGGCTTAAACGCACTGCACTCGTGACCGCTGATGGTGTAGTCCAGCACGTCGGCGATACCGGCGATCTCCACCAGCTCGTCGATCAGCTCGCGATAGGACGAGCTCGCGATGGCGCACATCACGCCGCGCTCGTGCAGCTCACGCATCACCGGCTCCGTCTGCTCGTTGAGCAGCTCGGCATACGGAACGGGATGGTCCGGGCTGTAGACCTGCTTGTACTCCACGCGCAGACGCTCGCGCAGCTCAACATCGTCGGGCACCAGCGCCTCCCAAATGGCAGGCTCGTTAGACCCCGAAAGATCGGGGATCTCGTCAAAGTGGAACCCTTTCTCTTCCATAAACGCCACGCGACGACGGTTGTAGAACCACTCGGTATCGACCAGCACGCCGTCCATATCAAACAGCACCGCTTTGATCATACGCATCTCCTCCCACCTGCCAAAAAGGGACAGGTTTATTTTGGTAGGTTTTATCTGGGGTTTTGCGGCGCGACAGACACGCCCCCAAAGCAAAAAGGGGACGGGGCACAAACCCCATCCCCTCTCAATCAACCCGTAAGGTCTACTTACTTGTGATTAGTAGGAAAGCTTCCACATGTAGCGACGCATGGTCAGCGGGTGCTGGCGGGCCTCGGCGATCTGGTTGCCGTACTCACGCATAACGGCGAGGTGCAGCAGCGGGTTGAAGTAGGTGACAACGCTCGCGGGCACGGCGTCAGCCAGGCCGTAGTCCTTGGAGTCGATCAGAGCGACCTTGGCGCCCATGCGCTTAAGGAAGGTGAGGGCGCGGGCGTCCATCGGACGGGTAGCACCGTCGGACATGAGGAAGACGTAGGGCTTACCCTCGGTGGAAACCTCGAACGGGCCGTGGAAGTACTCGCCGGTGTTGTAGGAAGCAGCGTCGATCCACTGCATCTCGGTGAACAGGAAGGCGGCGTTAGAATAAGCCATCTTCTCGGAGGCACCGGAGGCCATGAAGTAGATCATCTTGTCGTCCTTGAAGTCCTGAGCGAACTGCTTGGCCAGGCCCTTGGCAGACTGAGCAGCGTTCTCGATCAGCTCGAAGATGTTGTTGAGGCCGGTGATCATGTCCTCGTAGTGATCATAGCCCTCGGTCTGCTGAAGGATCTCGAGAGCAAGAGCGATGGCGTAGGCGGGCTTCTCGGCCTTGGCGGCATAGTTGGCATGGAAGCCGTGGACGATGACGTGGTCGGCGTCGACGGTCAGAGCGGAGCCAGCCTTGTTGGTGAGGGAGACGACCGGGCAGTTGTGCTTCTTGGCGGTCTTGTTGGCCTCGACGGTCTCGGGGGTGGAGCCACCGAGGGAGCAGGTGATCACGAAGGTGTGCTCGTTGACCCAAGAAGGCGTGTCGTAGTTGAACTCGTTAGCGGTGAAGATCTGAACGTTCAGCTTGTCCGTGTTGTTGGCCAGGAAGTACTTGGCGGGGTACAGGTCGGACATGGAGGCACCGCAGCCGACGAAAGCGACGCTGTGGATCTCGTGGTTGGACAGGACGTCAGCGACGATCTGCTTAGGGAGGTTAAGGTCGATCTCGTACATCTGACACATTCCTTTCGATTTTTGCGGCGCCACATTGCCGGGCGCTCGCAGGGTTACCGTGGTTTGGACCGAGTCGCCGGCCCGTTGAGGATGTGACATAGGGACTGCCCTTTGTCACGTATAGGGATGGAAGCCTGCCTGGGGTATGGGATGCCAGGCAGGCCCCCGGGGGAAAGCGGTTAGGCGCTTGGTCGCGACTAGGCCAGAATGCCGGCCGCGGAGAGGGCGATGCCGCCCACGATGGCGATCACGAGAAGCCAACCGGTGTTGACGTTCTTCTTGATGAGCCAGTACATAAGGCCGGTGAGGCCAAGGGAGATCATCTGGGGCATCATGCTGTCCAGGATGTCCTGGATAACGACGGTGCCCTCAGCGAACTGCAGCGGGGTGGTGGCGCCGATCAGCGTGGCGATCATGCCGCCCACGGACATAAGACCCACGATGCCGCAGACATACATGAGCTTCTCCATGAGGTCGCCGCCCTGAAGCTTGCTCAGGTACTCGTGGCCGCCCTGATAGCCCATCTTGGCTGCGAACCAAGTAATCAGCACGGAGGGGACGATGGAGATGAGAAGGGCCAGGATCGGGCCCATGATGGAGCCCTGCTGAGCCAGCTGAACGCCCAAGCCAAAGGCGATAACGCGGATGGTGCCCTGGAAGAAGGAGTCACCGATGCCGGAAAGCGGGCCCATAAGGGAGGTCTTGACCGCGTTAATCGAATCGGGGTTGAAGTTCTCGGGATCCTTGGCGTACTCCTCCTCCATGGAGGCGGCGAGGCCCAGGATGAAAGCGCTCGTCTGCGGGGTGCAGTTGTAGAACGCCATGTGACGGTGGTAAGCCTCTTTCTTAGCAGCAAGCTGCTTGGGGTCGGACTCGTCCGGATAGAGGCGATCGAGCGTGGGAACCATACCGTAGAGGAAGCCCATGTTCATCTGACGCTCGTAGTTCCAAGAGGCCTGGATGGCCCAGGAGCGCCAGAAGAACTGGCTGACCTTCTTGTTCAGGGACACGTCCTTGGTTGCGGTTGCCATAGTGTGTTCCTCCTTAGTCTTCGTCGTCTTCGAGCGGATCGTAGTCGGAATCGACACCGGCGGCTGCATGGGAACCGTTGAACTTGAAGCCCATGAAGACGACAGCCAGGCACACACCGATCAGAGCGACCGCGATGACGGACAGGTTGAGGTAAGCGGCGAGCAGGAAACCGATGAACAGGAACGGAGTCATACCCTTCTTGATCATCATGGTGAGCAGCAGGGCCAAGCCGTAGGCGGTCATGATCTTGGTCGAAACGTTAAGACCAGTGGACAGCCACTCGGGAACCATGTTGACGATGGCCTGAACCAGGTCGGTGCCAACAAAAACGGCGAGGAAGATCGGCAGGAAGTACATGATGGCGTACAGACCGGAGCCGGCGCAGATGTGCATACGGTAGGCGGTCTTGAACTTTCCGTTATCGATCGCGTTATCTGCCACATGGGTGAGGGCGGCGATGATGGAACGGAACACGATGCCGAGGAGCTGACCCAGGACGGCGACCGGGATGGCGATCGTCATGGCGGTCTCGGCGGAAGCATCGGTCAGGCACGCAAAGGCAGCGGCCACGATGCCGCCCAGGACCATATCGGGCGGAACGGCGGCGCCGACCTGCACCAAGCCCATGGACACGAGCTCGACGGCGGCACCGACGGCAAGGCCGGTGGGCACATCGCCCAACAGCAGACCGACGAGCGTAGCGCCAACGAGGGGTTGCTCGAAGTTAAGGCGACCGAGCAGGCGGGAGTCCCACATGCAGAACACGCCGACGAGGCCGACGAGCACCGCACTGATGAACGTATTCATACCCTTCTCCTTTCAGTCAGGCAAAAGCCTGGTTGATTACAGCTTGGCGTCGATGTCGACGCTCTGATACGTAGGGGTCTGCTGGACGTAGAGCTTGATGCCCATGTCGAGCAGCTGGTTGACGTCGGCCTTCTGGGTGGCGTCGAGGAAGACGGAGCTGTCCTTGCCGCCGACCTGATCGGCGCCGTCGTGGTTGGCGGTGGCGCCCAGGTTGATGGCGTCGAGCTTGTAGCCCTGGCAGAACTGCAGCATCTCGGCCGTGTTGCCAAAGACGAACATGACGCGCTCGCCGAGGGTGTTGAGCTTGTCCATCTTGGCGAGGGCACGCTCGACGGTGAAGACGTTCAGGCGCACGCCCTGGGGCTTGGCCAGCTTAAGAGCGCCCTTCTTGATGTCATCGTTGGCGGCAGCGTTGTCGACGACGATGATGCGCTCGGCCTGAACCTTGGTGGTCCAGGTAAAGACGACCTGGCCGTGCAGCAGACGGTAGTCAAGACGTGCGAGGACGATCTTGGCGGGACCGGAGCTGTGACGGGACGCCTTGGCCTTCTTGGCGGGAGCCGCGGCGGGCTGGGCCGGTGCGTTGGGGTTGGTCAGACCGTTGCGGGCCTCGTTGATGAGGGCCGCGAGCTCGGCGCCCTCGACGGGGACGGGGCTCATAGCGAGCGTGAGCGCCAGCGGGATGTTGAAACCGCTGACAACCGTGAACTTCGTGCCGTTCTTGGAAAGCTCGACCATGTTGTTGTTGACCGAGCTGCCGAGCATATCGGTCAGCACATAGACGGTGTCGTCCGCGTTGAACGTGGCGATCATGGCGTCCACCTTATTGGTGATGGGCTCCTTGTCGTCACGAGCAAGTGACACGACGTGGACGTTCGACACGTCGCCGAGAACCATCTCGAGCGTGTCTTTGGCGCCTGCGGCCAGGCCGCCATGAGATGCGAGAATGATCTGATTCATCTTGCCTCCTCCTTTTCATTATGGTCATTATAACGTCTTATACGTTGCTTATATTGCTAATTAGTATAAAGACCGTTCGCGGGTGAAAATCGACCGTTGACGGGTTTAACGTACTTGAAACGTTGGCGCAGGGTAGGCCGGCGCTGGCTGGATAACCCGAGGTCAGACCCTGCGCGCAATCCTCTATCGCACAAAGTACCAGGGGCTTTCCTGCACGGTGGGCTCCAGCGCGATGCCGGTTCGCTCCTTAAACAGATCCATGTCCTGCGATTTCTCCGTCCACCACGCGTTGGGCTTAAAGGTCATGCTCTCAATGACATGACCGACAAACACACTGTTGCGCAGCTTGGAGAAGTCGGTGTTCATGATCAGGATGGATGCGAGCACAAGCACAATGCCCAGAACCTTGATCGCGCCGGCGGGCTCGGCGTAGATGCCAATGCCCACCAGTACGGTGACGACCGTCTCGAATGACATTACGACGGGAACTTTCGATGTCTCGAGCCCCATGGACAGACCCTGCATATATAAGATGTAGGCCACAGCTGTGGGGATGAGTCCAAAGCCAAGGAACAGCAGCAGCAGCTGTGGCGACATTGCCGCGGCGACATCCGGCCACGGAGCCGCGATAGCCGCCATAACCGCACCGCCAAAAACAAAGCCCCAAAACGTGACAGCCAGCGGGTGGACCGTCTTGGTTGCTATCCGGCTAAACACCGCGAGCGACGCACCACAAAGGCCTGCAATCACGCCCGACGTGACGCCCCAAACCGAAAAATGGAAACCGGAAAGGTCGCCATTGGTCACTGCAAGCACGCACCCAACGATGTTAAAGACAATGGCAACGAGCTTGTTGGGGGTCACGTCCTCGCGATAAAGTACGCGGCCGAGCATGACACCAAACACCGGCGAGGTGTAGAGCAGCACCGAGGCCGTGGACATGCCGACCTCGCCCATGCACTCGTAATAGCAGGTGTTGGCGGCGGCCAGACCGACGATACCGACAAGCGCGCAGGGGACGAGCTCTTTGGGGCTTGCCTTGAACAGGGCCAGCGGACCCTGAGCCACGGTAGACCCCTCACCCGGACGGCAGCCCATAAACATCAGGACCGGTGCCAAGATAAGCGCTCCGACCAACAAGCGAAAGGCAGCCATGCTCTGGGATGAAACGCCCATGGCCGAGATGCCGTTTACAAAGATTCCGATGCTGCCCCACATAAGCGCGGCGACCAGCACCAGCACATAGCCCAGATTGCTTTTCTTCAACGCAGCCTCCTCGGTATTGTTTCCAATATGTTTCACACTACGTTATAGTCGTTATATACATTTTTCAAGACACAAATCGGCGAGCGGGAAAATCCGATCGCCCACACACTCATTGGGTGCTCATTGGGGACGTACTTAAATGAGTAGTCGTTGGGGACGTTCTTGGATGACTAGTCATTTAAGAACGTCCCCAACGACTAGGACTGTCCCCAACTGCCGGCAGAAAAGGAACGTCCCCAAGCGCTGCCATGAATTCAGTTGCGGTGAAATAGTTCCTGAATAGAGGCTTCAGACCCCCAAACAGGAACTATTCCACCGCAACTTATGAGGACATCGAGCTGTTAGGCTGCTCCATCCCCTAGTAGTCCAGCTTCCACATGTAGCGGCGCGTCATGTAGTCCTTATGGGTGACGGCAGAGAGTGCGCGCATGTAGACGTTGTTGAGGATCGGGGCAAAGATCAGGTGGTTGAAGTACTCGCTCACGCTGTCCTTGATGTCGTTGAGGCCGAGCTCCTTGGCGTCGAGCTGATAGACGCGCTCGCCACCGTACTGGTTGACGAAGCGGATGCCGCGCTCGTCGTTGCAGCGGCTGCGGCCGACGCTGATGAGCTGGAACAGCGAGGTGCGCTTGTCCAGGATCTCGAAGGGGCCGTGGAAGAAGTCGCAGGTGTTGATGGTGCAAGAGTCGATCTGCAGCATCTCCTGCACGTTGCAGATGCTAAAGATGTAAGCGGCACCAAAAAGCGGACCCTGAGCCATGACATTAATGCAGGGCTTGTCGACGTTCTGCTCGGCCCACTTAGCTGCGAGCGGACGGGTGTACTCGACGGCCTTGCGATAGATGGGGTCGACCAAGTCGAACGCGGCCATAGCGGTTTCGTACTCGGCATAGCCCTCGGTCTGCTGCGTAAGCTCCATGGCGATCATGGTCACGACGGCGGAGTTGGTACGGCCCATGCAGGACTCATCGACGGCCAGGCTGTCGTACTGGATCTTGTAGTCGCAGACCTCGGTGAGGCCGGACTCGTCAACATAGATTGCGATGGTGCTGGCGCCGTGGTCCTTGGCGACCTGGGCGGCGACGATGGTCTCCTTGGTGCCGCGCATGGACACGACGACGGCCAGGGTGTTCTCGTTGACGTAGGCAGGGGTTGCGTGCACGAACTCGTTGCTGGTGTAGCTGGAGCTCACGACCTGCGTGGCCTCGTGCTCCATAAAGTACTGGGCAGGATAGTTGCCGCCGTTGGATCCACCAGCGCCAATCCACACGACGCGCTTGATGCCGCCCTTGTCTGCCTTGTCAGCCAAAACCTGGGAGACGACATCCTTAACCTGTTCCTGAGTAGTCATCGTGCATCAGCCTTTCTTCTCGTTTGATGCTCTCGATGGCATACAAGTTACATACATGTTTTGGTTATGTCGACTAGTTGTATGCTATATTTGTCTTAGATATTTTGCTGATGCGGTTTTCGACAACTGGCTACCAGCGGTTTTGTTGTTGTATTGAATACATGCTTGCTTAGATAGGCATACAAGTTAGATACAGGTTGATCACATGAACGCTTCGTCTAAAAAGAAACTGAACCAATACGAGCGCTTGGCGGGCATGTTGCGTGACCGCATCGCCGCCGGCATCTACGCACGCGGAGACAAGCTGCCGTCCGAGATGGAACTCATGGACGAATCGGGGCTGTCGCGCAGCACCGTGCGCCACGCCCTTAAGGTTCTCGTTGATGAGGGCCTGGTGCGCACCGAGCGCGGGCGTGGCGCCTTTGTGGCCGACACGCCCGCGCTCCACGAGAACAACCTAGTGTTTTCGAGCTATACCAAGCAGGTCGAAGGTCAGGGCATGAAGCCCACCACGCGCACCGTGGACTCGGGCTTTGCCAAGGCGGCCGGCAGCATAGCTAAGTTCTTTGACGCCGCCGTGGGCAGCAAGCTCGTCAAACTTGTCCGTCTGCGCTACCTGGACGACGTGCCGCTGTGCCTGGAGACCACCTACCTGCCGCCAAGCTTCGAGACGCTCATCGATCGCGATATCAACGGTTCGCTCTACGCGACGCTGCGCCAAGAATTCCATCGCGCGCCGGCACAGGGGCATAAGACCTTTGAGGTGTGCTACGCCTCGCAAAACGAGGCGTTTTTGCTCAACGTCGAGCGCGGGCAGGCACTAATCCTGATCACCGACTACGTCTACGACACCGACGGCCGCCCGCTCCATGTCTCCAAGCGCATCCAACGCACCGACCGTGCCAAATACACCGAACCCATCGGCTAACCAACACCAAAACCACCACAAAGGGGACAGGCACCTTTGTGGTGGTTTTAGGCGAGGAGGTCGGGGAACCAGGTTGGCTTAGGTTGGTTAGGGACGCGCTCGGCCAGGACCAGCTCCATCCAGCACATGTCGTACCAGCGGCCGAACTTTTGGGCGCAGCGGTCGAAGGCGCCCACCAGGCGATATCCCATATGGGCATGGAAATCCTGGCTGTTGTGCGTCAGGTACTCGTCGTCCTTGTCGTGCGGCACGGCAATGAGCGCGCACATGTTGGTGATGCCCATCGCGATCAGACATTGCTTGAGCGCGTCGTGCAGCTTGCGGCCCAGCCCGCCGTGGCGCACATCGCGCGCCAGGTAGATCGATGTCTCGACCGACCAGTCGTACGCCTCGCGGCTGTTAAGCGAACTCACGTAGGCATAGCCTACCGGACGCCCGTCCAACTCCATCACCAAATATGGATAGCGCTTGAGCGTACGCTCGATGCGCCCAGCGAACTCCTCAACGCTCGGCACCTCGTATTCGCAGGTAATCGCCGTCTGGCGCACATACGGCTCATAGATGGCAAGCAACGCCGGCGCATCATCGGGCGTCGCCAGGCGAATCGTCGGCTCGGACATCTCGGTCATACAACCCTTCTCCCCAAAAGCAAAGGCCGCCCTGCGCCAAGCTCAGGCGCAGGGCGGCCCCTTGTCATTACATCAGGCTACAGGACAGCCGCCAACGCGTCGATATCCTCCTGCGTCGTGGCCCAGCTGGTGCAAAAGCGCACCACCGTGTGAGTATCGTCGTACTTTTCCCAGTACTCGATCGAGGCATGCTCGCGAATGCGGGCCATGTCCTCGTTGGGCAGAATCACAAACTGCTGGTTGGTCGGCGTCTCCAAGAAGAACTGGTAGCCGCGCTCGTGCAGCACGCGACGCAGCGCCTGAGCGGTCTCAATCGCCTGGCGACCAATCTCAAAATACAGGCCATCGGTAAAAAGGGCCTCGAACTGCACACCCGTCAGGCGGCCCTTGGCAAGCAGCGCGCCGTGCTGCTTAATACGCGGAATGGGATGCGCCGGGGTGTGCATGCCGCAAAACACCACAGCCTCGCCGCACAGAGCGCCGCACTTGGTGCCGCCGATGTAGAACACGTCGCACAGCTGCGCCAGCTCGGGCAGGGTAATGTCGCACTCATCGGCCGCCAGCGCATAGGCCAGGCGGGCACCGTCCACAAACAGCGGAATCTCGCGCTTCTGGCACACTGCGTGAATCGCCGCGAGCTCGGCCTTGGAGTACAGCGTGCCGTACTCGGTCGATAGGCTCACGTACACGGCGCCCGGGAACACCGTGTGCTCGTAGCTCTCGTTTTCGTAGAACACCTGGATATAGTTCTCCAGATCCTCGGCGTGCATCTTGCCCTCGTAGCCGGGGATGGTGAGCACCTTGTGACCGCCAAACTCGATGGCGCCCGCCTCGTGGCAGGCGACGTGGCCGGTCTCGGCAGCAACGACGCCCTCGTACGGCGCGAGCAGCATGTCAATCACCGTCGCGTTGGCCTGCGTGCCGCCCACCAGAAAAAACACGTCGGCATCGGGGGCCTGACAGGCCTCGCGGATAAGCTGCTTGGCACGCTCGGTGTGCGCATCGGTACCGTAGCCGGGCTGCGGCTCCATATTGGTGTCGACGAGCGCCTGCAGCACTGCCGGATGTGCGCCGTGGGAATAATCGTTGTTAAACGCGAGCATGGCAATCCTCTCTTACCGGGTATCGGCCAGATGATTCAAACGGAGCTATTGTACGCCGTTGGGATAGGCAATGCGTGCGGCAAGGCACTCAAGTGCCAGTACCAGGGCAAAACCGCAGCTCACGTCACTCAAAAAGTGCGCTCCAATCACGATGCGCCCAAAGGCGACGAGCGCCGCGATCACAGCCGCCGCCCAAAAGATCACGCGGCGACGCGAAGGTTTTTCCTTAAAGGCTGCCGCGGGAAGCCCGGCGAGCATAAGGCCAATCGCCGCATGCGCCGTGTGTCCGCTCGCAAACGACTTGAACCCGTCCTTAATCACGCCGGCGGCGATATAGGCCCACTTGTCGGGGTTGCCGATCACCCACCACGGCTGAAAATTGAGCCCCGGCGTGACCTCGATCACGCGCATGCGCGGGCGCGACCATAACGGCTTAACAATGACGTTGAGGATGATGGCCTGAGCGACCCACACGGCCAGCACCATCAACGCCCAGCGCGTAAGCTCGTCGGGCTCGGTCGTGCGCGTGAGGCGGTAGGCGATGAAGTTGGCTGCGATGACCAGCACAAACGTCAGTACAAGCTGAAACGCAATAAGCTTGCCGCCGACGCGCAGCGATCCGATAATCTCGTAGCCGACCAGACCCACGTTGATCAAAACGCCCAGCGCAGCGAGCCACTTGCTCGCCTTGGAATCGGGGCGTGCCGAGCGCACGAGCATAACGCCCGCGATGCTCGCCGTCAGCTCGAAAGGCAGCTCGCCGGCCGCCTCGATAAAGCGGCCGTACATGCTGCCGATGTTGAACAGCGCGCTCGAGATCTGATAATCGAAGAAACTGCCCACGCCCAGACAAAGACACAGGACAACCGCGATAATGGCGACATCTTTCTTATAGATGTATCCGGACATGCTTTCCTTTCGATGGGGTCAGAATCAACCTGCGAGGCGGCGGGGCAAAGAGCAGCTGATAGCTCCGTCCCGCCACGCCCCTACTTGTTAGTCGTCGTCGCTGGCACCCAGCTGCTGCAGCAGCATGAGCGCGGCCGCCACCGGGCCGGTGCCGTCGCTGGCGTCGAGGCCGCGGCCCA